>CASEZG010000001.1 GCA_949292375.1 uncultured Pseudomonadota bacterium
TGATACAACATCTCAATGCTTAAATGAAGGTTTTACCCCTCAAAGCTGTAACTCTGTTCAAACAATTGATGGTGTTTGTCCTTATAACTCAGCTTATGGCCGTGGATGTAAATGTAAACCCGGATTGATAAGTTGTCCGGCAGGGCAAGTTGGTGTCGGAGAAAGCTGTAATGGGATGTATGCTTCTTGTGTCTGCGACCCGAATTTGAAGACTTGTTCGGCTAAAGAAGATGGCCAAGGTGCGGAATGTGGCGGGAAATATGAATCTTGCGTTTGTAAGCCAGAATATCAATATGATGCTTATAACTGTACATATCCGCAATCAACTTCCGGGGACGAATGTGGCGGAAAATATACCGAATGTGTTTGTCCTGAAGGTGTTGATGAAGGAGAGTTTGGTTGTGCAGAATATTATCCTGTTCCTTGTTATACCATTTGTAAAATTGCTTATGCGGATAATTGTCATGTACGCGAAGATAATACCGGTGATTATGGTTGCGAAAAAGTTTGGGAAGATTGCGATACTAAATGTGAAATCCCATACTATGACAATTGTCGTAAAAGAACGGCCGTTAATGTTCCTGCTAACGGACATTGTACGTCGACATATGACGACTGCACTTCGAAATGCTCAGCTTGGGCTTGTAATGCAGGCTATATTCAATCAGGAAATAGCTGTATTAACCCCTGTGATAACAGAACGGCGGTAGATGTTCCCGCAAATGGATACTGCTCAGCTCATTATTCAGACTGTTCTTCGAAATGCTCTGATTGGGCTTGTAACTCTGGATATGAAAAATCTGGTAACAGTTGTGTTAAGTCTTGTACACCTAGTTGCACAAACCAAACTAACTGTTCTTGGGGTTCTAAAACAATTAGCGATGGATGCGGTGGAACTTGTGTGCAATGTTATCCTCCTTGCACTGCCGGATATAAATACAATTTCTCAAGTGCTGATTGTTTCTATAGGCCGGCTAAATATTTATGGCAATCAACTAACCCAAATTGTGGAAAATGTATATGTGATAATACCCTAGACTGTGGCAGAAGAGCTTGCCCTTGTTCATTTATATAAAAAGCATAAAAGGCAAACCACTTCTACAACGATGGTTTGCCTTTATTCTTACCAACCGATAGCGTGGGAAACGATAACTTGTTCGCCGTCTTCCAGCTTCAGCCCTTTCTTTACACCATCATGGTCAAAGTAACCTCTAACAACATTATGCATACCTTTAGAAGCAGCATAGAGCCCGACATTCTGGTACGCTGAGCCGGCGTGCATCGGCGAATATTTTTCATCACTCCCTACATAGACCAAATTTATAGGAACATTTTGCATAAAGTCCTGTGTGGCAAACAAGGGCATTAAATTTTCCGTTGTAACTTGGGTCAAATTATTCTCTGCCGCATTATAAAGCCATGCTCCGTCTTTTTTGACAACATAAACCTTCAGATTTTGCTGATTCATCGCGGTTGGAATCGTGCGTTTTCCATCATGACTTATGCCCCAAGCCGACCACAAAATATCACTTAAAGTTTGGTCATCAATATCTTGAGCCTTAAATTCGCGAATCGTCTTACGTTCGCTAATAACATCCATCAAAGCCTTGCCGCCCGTTGTTATCGGTGCGGGGAGCTTTTTAACAACCGTTTCTGCCACCGCTGCCTTTGATATAAGTATCGCAGACAACAAAAACATCCAAAATTTATATTTCTTCATAATTATCTTCCTTTACTCAAAATCTATTTGCGACAAAATTGCCTCAAAGTTGTCTCGTTGCGGGCTACATATATATGCTCCGATTTTAACCTCCGGACTATCATTTAGCAAATGAAACATTCTGACCTGTCTGAAAACTTTGCCGTCTAATGAAATATGGAGCAAGCAATCACCATTTATTCTTTTGATACGATACCATACTTGATTTAGTCCTCGAGGAATCTCTTGCGAGGCCCAATCAGAAAAGCCTGCGTTGGTTACGCAAGTGCCCAAAAGCGGGGCGCGAAAGTTCTCAAACATTACGGAAGCTTTGGCCCAATTCCTTTCATCAATTCTGAGCATTATGCCGCATTGGTCAAAGTTGCCGTTGGTTTCAAAATTCCATTTAACCGTACAAGTAAAATTACCTACCTTGCGTGCAAAAAAGAAATGACCGTCATCCTTTGAAAACTTATGATGCAGGCTTTGCCAAAAGTCTGTTCCCGCGCGGCTTAATACCCGCAAGCCTCTTTCTTCAAAAGAGACATCTGCGGGTTCGTTATACCATTCAAAGTCGCGTAGTTGTTCCAAAAACATTAAAAGTTCCTGACTGTTTCATCCGGCATT
Source organism: uncultured Pseudomonadota bacterium (assembly GCA_949292375.1). GTDB lineage: Bacteria > Pseudomonadota > Alphaproteobacteria > RF32 > CAG-239 > Scatacola_A. Next base: position 2,327 of record CASEZG010000001.1, read on the forward strand.
GCGGCCAAAGCCTTCTCTAGTTCTGTATTATGGGTTTTGGGTGCAACAATTTTGAGCGTTATAAATTGGTCGCCTTGCGCGCTCCCTTTCTTAATTCCCTTGCCTTTTAGGCGCAATTTCTCGCCGGAAGATGCATAAGGCGGAATATTGACCATAACCTTACCGCTGATGGTCGGCACGGTTATCTTGGCACCAAGAATCGCCTCTTTTACGGTAATCGGCAAATCCAGCAAAATATTTAATCCCTCGCTTGTAAAGTAGGGATGTTTGTCTACATTTACCGTTATCAAGACATCGCCGTTTGAGCCGCCGTTTGCACCTTCATAACCTAAACCTTTAAGGCGCAAAGTTTGCCCGTCTTCCATGCCTGCCGGTATTTTAACATTAATATTTTTACCGTTTATGATGACGCCTTTTTCTGCGCCTTGGGCCGCATCTAAAAAGTCTACCCGCATAGAATAAGCAATGTCTTGACCTTTGCGCGGACGACGGGTATTGCCGCCGAATCCTTGAAAGCCTGAGGCACCGCCTCCGGCAAATTGTGAAAAAATATCATCTCCGAAAATAGACGAGAAGTCAAAATTTTCGCCATTGCCGCTATAGTAAGTGCGGGTTCCGCCTTGCCCAAACGGATTTCCTCCGCCAAAGCCACCTTGTCCGAAACCAGCACCAAAGCCCGTTGGTTTACCGTCGGCATCTATCTCATTATTATCATATTTCTTGCGTTTTTCCTTATCGCCCAAAATATCATAGGCGCAAGAAATCTCTTTAAATTTTTCTGCGGCGTCTTTGTCATCTTTATTCAAGTCCGGATGATATTTACGTGCCAATTTACGATAGGCTGATTTTATTTCCGTATCGCTTGCGTCTTTTGAAACACCTAAAATATGATATAAATTTTTGCTCATTTTTTGCGCTTTCCTAAATTCTATTCTTTAATTTTAATATAGGAACAGTGCCTGATTATTGCAAGTTTACGCAATCAAATGTTGCTCGACGCAGATGATTGCGGTAAGTAATGCTTTGCCGCAAAAAAGCTTTTTTATCTCCGTGTTTTGCGCAATAGTGAGCGGCAATGGATGCAACTTCATCTATCCGGACATCTTTATATTCATATATAACATAGCGCGGAGTTTCTTCTTTTATTGAGACGTTTTGCATAAAACGTTCTATATTGTTGCTGTAATAATCATCTTCAATTTTGTTATTTTGCCTCAAAGCGCAAGATGCCAAACAAAAAAGAAAAGCTATACTCCAAAATTTTTTCATCCTTTGCGCCCCTTTTTAATCCAAAATTTTATAAATATCTTCACCTGCTTTTTCCAAAATCTTTAGAACCTGACGGTTTTTTGCATCTTTAGTACGTTCGTTGCTCAATTTGTCCAACATACGCTGCAATTTTTGATTAAACTGACGGTTTTGCCGCAAAGCCTCTATATCTTTGATATTCTCTTTATCATCAATCTTATAATTAACAACAGCTTTGAGTGTTGCAATATATTTTGCATCATTCTGGGAGCTATACTGAGCTTTTGCTTCAGCTAAACAGAAAAAACTTATTATGACGACAAACAGACAGATTTTTTTCATTTTTGCGCCCCTTATAAAAAAAGCATTGCGTTAATTATTCGACCTTTGTATGATGCAAGAATATAATAATTTGTATTTTTTTACTATTTAATTTTTAGAGTGTACACATGAAAAAAACTATTTGGTTCTTATTAGATAATCGTATGGGCAGTGTCGGACAAGCAAGAGGCATTATGCAGGCTTTGGACACAAATGCTTTTGACATCGTCGAGAAAAAAATTGTTTACAACAGACTTGCTGACCTTCCTAATTTTATCTTGGGCAAGACACTTCTCGGTGTTACTGCCGAAACAAAAAAAGAAATTAATAATCCTCCTTTTCCTGATATTGTTGTTTCTATCAGCCGCAGGACAGTTCCTGTTGCCAGATTTATAAAAAAAGCATCTCAAGGAAAAACTAAACTTGTTCAGCTTATGCACCCAGGAAAAACCGGATTGAAGGAATTTTCTTTGGTCGTTGTTCCTGAACATGATAAGAATAAAGCTTATTCCGATAATATTTTATATATAACAGGTTGTCCGCACAGAGTTACGCCACAAAGCCTTGCGGAAGAAGCTCCAAAGTGGACAGAAGCCTTTGCTAACCTGCCCAGACCTTGGACTGCCGTTATCATAGGCGGTTCCATTAAAAACAAGCCGTTCACAGATGAAAACGCACGCAGTTTGGGTGAAACTATCAGAAAGCTCAAAGAAAATACGGGCGGCTCCATCTTGATTACAACTTCACGCAGAACCGGTGAGCAGGCCGAAAAGATTATAAAAAACGAAGTTAAAGATATTCCGGCATATACTTATTGGTGGGGTGAGAAGAAAGATAATCCGATTAAAGGATTTTGGGCTTTGGCTGACAATATTCTCGTTACCGGGGATTCCGTTTCGATGGCTTGTGAAAGTTGCGGTTCAGGCAAGCCGGTATTTGTATTTACAGGCAGCAATTGGCTGACACCGAAACATGAACGCTTTGTTCAATCACTAATCGATGGCGGCTATGCTATCCATGTTGATAGCCCTGATGTCTTAGACTTCAAACCGGCGAAATGTCTTAATCCGTCTGATGAAGTTGCCGAAAAAATAAGTAAATTGTAAAAACAAAAAAGCCGGAAGATAACTTCCGGCTTTTTCTTATTCACTATCCTGAGTTAAAAAGTCTTGCTCCTCTTTTCTCGAGGCGACAACTTTTTGATACATATCTCCGAAATATGTTTTTTTGCGCCAGAAAAACTTCATTTTCTTATCTGCAAAGCTATAAATCTCCCTATCCCAAAGTTTTTCCGCAAAAGGCTGATACAAGCGATTAAACATTCTTACGACATAACGCAGCGGATGCCACGGCTGAGGATTATGATAATCAATGAAGATAACCTTACCTTTGCTATTGGTACAATTTAGGGCGTTATTGATAACCTTAATCTTGCTTAAAATCGGCAACTCATGCAACAACATATAAACCAAAACAACATCATATTTTTCGTTTATCGGTTCTCTGCCGTCAAGATGCAAAAAACGCATATTGGAGTAAAGATATTTGTATTTTTCCTCGGCTAATTTTAACTGTGTTTGACTGACATCAACCAAGTCATATCTGCCACGGTGTCCCAGACGGTCTGCGGTTTGTTCTATTTGGTCGCCAAAAGTTACGCCTATTTGCAGAACCTTCTGGTTTTGCTTGATCTCTTTTAATGCGGCATCTATCAAACGCGAGCTATTTCCCAAAGTGAAAATTTTAAGCAGGCGCGCATTATCTAAAAACTTGCTCACTTTGGGATTTTCATAAATCTTTCCGTAAATGGCCTTTAAATATTTGGGCAGAACAACTTTCTTTTCTTCTCCATCATCCATCGCATTTAAAAGCTCTTCTTCACTTGATATATTTTCCGCATTAATCATTGTGGTTCTCCCAATAAGTTTTTATATTTTGTTGCTGTTGCTTAAAAATTTTTTTAGCTTCTTTTATTCTGCTATTCAAAAGATTATCTGAGATATTTTGAAGAATTTCTTGCTCAACTTCGGCGCAGAAAGATGAAAATTCCTCAAGCCCAAAAACTAAAGCTCCGGAACGTAAATTATGAAACTTTAGCCTTATTTCCGTTTTTGGCATTTTTGATGCGTTTTCAAAAAAATGTTCCGCGTTTTCTGAGAATTCCTGCCATAAGGATTGCATTTTTCTTATGCCCAGCTCTTTGCCATACTCCGATAATATCTGCTGATTAAAATTATTCATTCTTATTTATCAACCCCAGTTTTGATGCTTCTATTACGGCAGATGTTCGGTTATAAACATTAAGCATTTTCAGAATCGCCGTAACATGCAATTTTACGGTTCCTTCCGTTAGGCCTAAGGCGTAAGCTATCTGCTTATTGGACATTCCTTGCGCGATGCAACGCAAAACATCAACTTGCCTCGGTGTAAGATTTTTTACTTTTTCCTCAATGGTTTTATTTTCCGGAATATTAACTACGCGTTTGAAATCATTAAACTCATCCGGCAGCTTACGGTTAAGCAACTCCGGCGGGATGTATACTCCGCCTGATAATACCAGATTAACCGCCGATATAATAACCGCATTGGAAGATGTTTTCGGAATATATCCAGAAACACCTATTTCAATTGTTTTTTCAACAATTTCTTTATCAAAAACCGCTGACAGAATGATTATGGGCGTATCCGGCAAAGTGTTGTGAATTCGGGCAATAGCTTCCTCCCAATTGGCTCCGGGCATTGCCAAATCCGTCAGAATAAGATTGAAATCCGTATCCTTTTCTAAGATATTAAAAATATCGGTATAACTTTTGGCAAAAACCAACTCCGTGTTTTCGCTTATGTCGGCAAGGATAAACTCCAATCCTTTTAAAAATAATTCATGATCATCGGCAACCAAAATACGCATTTTTTACTCCTTACTCCAATCTCCGGCTATGCTCTGCCAAACTGATAATGCGGCGGCAACAGCTGTTTCTGCACGCAATATTCTTTTTCCCAAAGTTGCTCCCTTGGCAAAAGACAAATGTCTTAAGGCATTGAGCTCCGCCTCACTAAAGCCTCCTTCTGGACCTATAAGTATAGCTGCCTTTTTTGCATTAGGCATAATGGCTTGGGTTGCCGGCAGCGATTGTCTTGTCTCGTCCATAAAATACAAAATCCGCTCCTTGTCCCAAGAGTTAAGTATTTTTTCCAAGGGTTGGGCATCAGAAATTTCGGGCAAATCTACTCGGCGGCATTGTTCCGCTGCTTCTATGCTTTGTGCAATAAACCTTTCTTTTTTTACTTTGTCCGCTATTGTATGCGCCGTAATGACAGGGATGATTTTAGCGACACCGAGCTCCGTTGCCTTCTGAATAATGAAGTCAGTCTGGTCTTTTTTTACCGGTGCAAACAGCAACCAAATATCCGGACAAGTTTCATAAGCTCTGCTTTGATTTATAATTCTTAGTCTTACGTCTTTTTTTCCTCTTATCGCCAAGGCGCATAAAAACTCTCCCTGACCGTTATTAAAAGTTAGGATTTCATCATCGGTCTCCAACTTCATAACATTGCATAAATAATGCGCTTGTTTTTCCTGCAATATTATTTCAGAGCCTTCTGCCAAAGGGGCATCAACATATAATCTTACTTTTGTTTTTCTTTTGCTCATTTATTCCGCCGTTACCGTTAAAACTTTTGACTTCAGAACTTTTATATTTCCTGAAGAATCGTCTATAAGATCAAAAAAGATTTTTTCTTTGCCTTTTTTTACTACTGCTATGTTTATAATTCTTTGTCCCTCATTGTGAAAATCCTCAACAACTTTCAAACGCTTAAAGTCGTTCCCTTCATAATGCCATTTAGCTGACTTTTTTTCATCTTCGGAGAGCACAATTTGCAATGGCTGCCCCACATCCAGCCGTATGCTGTCTTTAGACTTTTCTAGTTCTACAACGACAACAGAAGTGTCTTTCTTGAAAAGTTCGGCAGCAATGTTGTCATTGTAATCTTCTGCAGGTTTTTCATTGGGATCCGCAACCGCAATCAGAGGTCCTTTGGGCTGTTCCGGAACAGGCACCTGACCAAACCCCGGCTCAAACATATCACTTTTTTGAACTTCCTGATATTTTTGTACGACAATATTATGCCTGTTTTTTTGAGCAGAAACTGTCGCACTCGACAAGATTAAAGACGCCAAAACCCAAAGCAATAACCTCATGCACATCCCTTTCTTTGCAAAAGTTTGGTATAAACTCAAAATATCCTTACACATTCCAGTTTATATCAGATATGTTAAGGAATAAATAATTTTTGCAAAACTGGGTGATGATTATGATTATTACGATTGATGGTCCCGCTTCCGCCGGAAAAGGTACTTTGGCTTCGACTTTGGCTGAATTATATAAACTGGCTTATTTTGATACCGGTATGGTCTATCGGGCTGTCGGTCTGGATTTGCGCCTTAAAGGACAAGACATTAACGATGAAACCCTTGCCGAAATTTCTGCTAAATCTTTAACCTTTGCTAAAATGATGGAGCTCTCTAAAAACAAAGAGTTTCGTTCTTCCGAGGGTGGAATTGCCGCCTCTGTCGTTTCTGCTTTTCCAAAGGTTAGAGCAGCTTTGCTTAAAATGCAGCAAGATTTTGCCAAGAATCCGACTTTTGCCGACGGAACACCCGCAAACGGTGCCATCTATGACGGTAGAGATACCGGAACGGTTGTTTGCCCGAATGCCGACATAAAGTTTTTTATTACCGCATCTTCAGAAGTTCGGGCAAAACGTCGTTTTAAAGAATTGCAAGAAAAAGGCATGGACACACCTTATGAAAAGGTTTTAGCGGATATTATTGCTCGCGATGAAAGAGATTCCAAACGTTCTACCGCTCCCCTAAAACCTGCTGAGGACGCCATTATTATCGATACTTCTGATTTGGACATTGAACAAGTCGTTGCCAAAGCACGCGAAATTATTGATAATCATTGAAAAAATTTGTTGAAAAATAATATTTTCGGTGTATAAACAAACCCGATATGTTTCGGGGTGCGCCGGCATATCTTTTTTAACCCGCACAAGTCCGCTCCGCTTTATGATTATGGGAGTTGGCATTTTTTGAAATATAAATATTTTATGACTAATGCAGAATTAAGAATTCCTGAAACAAACGAAAACTTTGAAGCCCTCCTGAATGAACAATTCGGTGATAAAGGCATTACCGGTTCCGTTGTTAAAGGTACAATTATCCGTGTAACCCCTGATTTCGCAATCGTTGATGTTGGTCTTAAATCTGAAGGCCGTATTCCGATGCGTGAATTTGGTCAAAACGCAGAACTCAAAGTTGGCGACAAAGTTGAAGTTTATGTCGACCGCTATGAAGACAAAGATGGTCAAATCGTTCTTTCTCGCGAAAAAGCTCGCCGTGAAGAAGTTTGGCAAGATTTGGAAAAATGCCTTAACTCCGGTGAAAGAGTTAATGGTATTATCTTTGGTCGTGTTAAAGGCGGCTTTACCGTTGACCTCAACGGTGCAATCGCTTTCTTGCCCGGCTCTCAGATTGATATTCGCCCGATCCGCGACATTACTCCGTTGATGGGCATTTCTCAGCCTTTCCAGATTTTGAAGATGGACAAGGTTAGAGGCAATATCGTTGTTTCTCGCCGCGTTGTTTTGGAAGAAACTCGCGCAGAAGCTCGCGCCGAACTCATTGATACGCTTAAAGAAGGTTCTGTTCTTGAAGGTGTTGTTAAAAACATTACCGATTATGGTGCATTTATTGACCTCGGCGGTGTTGACGGCTTGTTGCACGTTACCGACATCTCTTGGAAGAGAATCAATCATCCGGCTGAAGTTTTGTCTGTTGGTCAGACTGTTAAAGTTCAGGTTATTAAGTTTAACGAAGACAACCAACGCATCAGTTTGGGTATGAAACAGCTTGAAAGCGATCCGTGGCAGGCTGTTGCCGATAAGTACAAAGTTGGCGAAGTTTACAAAGGTAAAGTTACCAACATTACTGATTACGGCGCATTCGTTGAACTCGAAGACGGTATTGAGGGTCTGGTTCACGTTTCTGAAATGAGCTGGACACGCAAAAATGTTCATCCGGGCAAAATCGTTTCTACTTCTCAGGAAGTTGAAGTTAAGGTTTTGGAAGTTGATGCTGACAAACGCCGCATCAGCCTCGGTATTAAACAATGCACTCCGAATCCTTGGGCTGCTTATGTTGAAGAGCATCCGGTCGGATCTGTTATTGAAGGCAAAATCAAAAACATTACCGAGTTCGGTTTGTTCGTTGGTTTGTCTGATGAAATCGACGGTATGATCCACTTGTCCGATATCTCTTGGGATAAGTCTGGTGAAGAAGCCGTTAAAGACTTTACCAAGGGTCAGGATATTCAGGCTAAGATTATTGATGTTGATGTTGAAAAAGAACGCATCAGCCTCGGTATCAAACAATTGTCTGAAAACGCTATGGCTGAAGCTATGGAAGGCTTGAAAAAAGGTGATGTTGTTAAAGCAACTGTTACCTCTATTGATGACAAAGGCGTTAATGTTGAAGTTAACGGCGTTGCCGCAATGATTAAAAAAGCCGACCTGTCTAAGGACAAAGCTGCTCAGAACCCCGAAAACTACAAAGAAGGTGATGTTCTGGAAGCTAAAGTTACCTCTGTAGACAAGAAGAACAACAAGATTGGTCTCTCTGTTAAAGCTCTCGAAATCGAAGAAGAAAAGAAAGCTTTGGAAGAGTATGCTTCTGCAGGTTCTTCTAACTCTGCTTTGGGTGATGCCTTGGGCGAAGCTTTGAAGAAAAACGCTTAATCTTTAAGCTTGCATTAAAAAAACTCCGGTTATCTGCCGGAGTTTTTTTTTGAGCTCTTGCCACAAGCTGTTGCCCTCTTGACAAGGGGACGACCTTGAGCTCAAGCTGTAGCCAGCTTGAGCGCATCAATGGCTGCTTTGACGACCTTTGTTGAACCGCGATGCTTCCGACGTGCATATCTTGCTTTTGTGCCTTGTGGCTTTGTGGGGTTTCTATATCCTGACAAAAATAATATTTCTCTCATCAAGAGTTGACTTTCACCGCAAATTAGGTTATTCTAGTATTCAGATATGGGTTTCAATATTTGAATGATGGGAGAATAGCCATGCAGAAATTGCTTTTATCAACTGTAACTTTACTTGTGGTACCGGCGGTTTCAATCGCGGCTCCGCTTATAAGACTGCCGGTGTTTGTTTTTTGGGTGTCGGCGACTGCGCTCCGAGTGCCGGCTTTAATTCAGCTCCGAGTAGCGGTGGTGGTGATGATGAAGATTTTGATATTAACACCAGCAATCAATGTCTGAATGAAGGTTTTACTCCACAGAGCTGTAACTCTGTTCAAACAATTGACGGTGTTTGTCCTTATAACTCCGCTTATGGTCGCGGGTGCAAATGTAAACCCGGATTGATTACTTGTCCGGCAGGGCAAGTTGGTGTCGGAGAAAGCTGTAACGGGATGTATGCTTCTTGTGTCTGCGACCCGAATTTGAAGACTTGTTCGGCTAAAGAAGATGGCCAAGGTGCGGAATGTGGCGGGAAATATGAATCTTGTGTTTGTAAAGCAGAATACCAATATGATGCTTATAACTGTGCTTATCCGCAATCAACCACCGGTGATGAATGTGGCGGAAAATATACCGAATGTGTTTGTCCTGAAGGTGTTGATGAAGGAGAGTTTGGTTGTGCTGAATATTATCCTTATCCTTGTGACAGCATTTGTAAAATAGCTTATTCTGACAACTGCCATATACGCCCGGATAATACCGGAGATTATGGTTGCGAAAAAGTTTGGGAAGATTGCGATACTAAATGTGAAGTTCCTTACACCACCAATTGTCATAATAGAAGCAATGCAAGTTGCTCTTACGGTTGCCAAACATATTGGGGGGATTGTTCTTCTAAATGTCAAACTTGTTACTCTGACAACTGCAGAAACAGAACTGCTGTAAGTGTTCCCTCTAACGCACGTTGTACATCATACTACTCTGATTGTTCTTCTAAATGTTCAGCTTGGGCTTGTAACTCTGGCTATGAAAAATCTGCTGATGGTTGTGTTAAAAATGATCCTTGTGATAATAGGATTGCTGTTATTTCATTTTGCCCCGCAAATGCAAGTTGCTCCTATTTCTCAGATTGTCCATCTAAAATTAGTTCTTGGAGCTGTAATTCTGGTTATACCGAATCGGGTACAAGTTGTGCTTGGAAGCCCATAGGTAATCCAAATCTACGTCCTGGCGGAAGTTGGGGGGGAACGGCTCAGGTAATGTAAGTTGTTATATTTTATTGTGTCTGTATATTAAGTTGTATTACAATACAATATGGAAAGTAATTTGTGCTGTTATAGATTTTTTGTCATTTTACTTATCAGAACGATGCAAGCTGTAGCCAGCTTGACCGCATCAATGGCTGCTTTGGCGACCTTTGTTGAACCGCGATGCTTCCGACGTGCATATCTTGTGTGAGTGCCTTGTGTCTTAAGATTCTCGGGTCAAGCCCGAGAATGACAGAAGGATGGAAAGATAACGGGAAAGAGGGATATCATAGGCATGAGCCCTAAGTAATGTTAAAAATAAAAACTAAAGCCCTCCATTAAAGAGGGCTTTGTTTTTTAACCTAGTTTTTGCAGGGCTTTCAAAATGCGTTTTAAGGTTTCTTCCTTGCCTAAAATCACTGCCAATTCGGTTGCTCCGCCAGGGGTGGTCTCCCTGCCCGACAAAGCTATTCTGACCGGATAAAGAATCTGACCATTCTTTAAGCCTTCTTTCTCGGCCAGTGCTTTTAGGGCGGCAAACAAAGTATCATTATCCCAAGAGGTTTGTCCCTCTAAAGCATTATAAGCCAGAGCTAAAGTCTTTTTGGCAACCTCCGGGTCGGTTTTCATCTTCTTGTTATTGTAAAGTTCAACCGAATAATCTGCCACATTTTCCAAAAACTTGATTTCTTCCGGAATTTGTCCCAAAACCTCGGTACGAGGCTGCAAAACTTCACTCAAGACCTTGAAGTTGAGCTCTCTGGTTATGACCTGCTTATAATAAGGCAAAGCCATCTCATGGAAAGCCTCAGGGCTCAAAGCTCTGATATAGCAACCATTCATCCAAGTTAGTTTGGTGATGTCAAAGATAGCCGGAGATTTGTTAATACGCTCCATCTTAAAGACTTTTTTCAAGTCCTCAAGAGAGAAGATTTCTTCATCTGTTCCGGGGTTCCAACCCAGTAAACAAATATAGTTCAAAACTGCTTCCGGCAAGAAGCCTTTGGCTACTAAGTCCTGAAAAGAAGCGTCGCCGTTGCGCTTGCTAAGCTTATGTTGAGCATCTTTCATAACTTGCGGTACATGGACATAAACCGGCGGGGTCCAGCCGAAATCTTCATAAATCAGGTTATATTTCGGGGTTGATGAAATATATTCATTGCCACGGACAACATGGGTTATCTCCATCAAATGGTCGTCAACCACATTGGCAAAGTTATAAGTCGGGAAGCCGTCTGACTTGAGCAAAACACCTTCATCCAACTCGTCATAATCTATCTCAATGTCGCCATAAACAACATCATGGAAAACAGATGTTCCGGTTTTGTGAACCGTTTGACGAATAACATAGGGCTCGCCTGCGGCAATACGGGCACGGGCTTCTTCCAAGCTCAGATGTTTGCAGGGATCTTTGAACTTGATGTTTTGTTCATCATCCTTTTGTTCATCTGCCTCTTTGGCTGAACAAAAGCAATAATGCGCACCGCCTAATTCTACCAGTTTATGCGCATATTCAGCATAAAGAGGTTTGCGCTCGGATTGGACATAAGGACCATAATTTCCGCCGATATCCGGACCTTCATCCCAGTTCATACCGACTCTTTTGAGCGTGTTATAAATAATTTCTTCCGCACCTTCAACAAAGCGTTTTTGGTCGGTGTCTTCAATACGGAGAATAAAGTCTCCTCCGTTGGTTTTGGCTATCAGATACTCATAAAGAGCAGTTCTTAAGTTGCCGATGTGCATATAGCCGGTCGGGCTGGGCGCAAATCTGGTTCTTACTTTCATATCCTATCTACCTAAAAGTTAGTGTTTTTGTTTACAACATAAAACAAATATTGCGGAATGCAAGAGTTTTATGTCCCCTACTATCCCTCTATTAGGTCAAGTGCGGCACTGATGAGGTTATGTGCTCCTGTTGCTACTTGGGAGATGCTTTTGCTCAACATATAAGCCGGAACGGTTACAATCTTGTTTTCCTCGTCTACGCAAACTTCTGTTGCTCCGCATTCTTGATGAATGGCTCCCATTTTTTCAATGCCCGTCGCAATGGCTTTATCATTACCAATGGTTACCTTAACCTTGTGTTTGCCTAAGACACGAGCAACAACAGTCGGCGCAATGCACATTGCTCCAATAACAATTCCTTCCTTAAAACTCTCGTTTAAGGCGCGCTCAACTTCCTCGTTGACCTCGCAAGCCGGACCTTTGACTGCAAAATTGCTCCAGTTTAAAGCTGCTCCGAATCCGCCGGGGAAAATGACAGCATCAAAATCCTTGGGATCAAACTCGCTTAAATCTAAAATTTGACCTCTGGCAATGCGTGCAGATTCTGCCAAAACATTACGATTGTCTGCATCTCCGGCAATGGCTGTTGCTTCTCCGGTGAAATGGTCTACTGTTTTGGCTTGCCAAGTGTTGGGGGCAAAGCACTGATAAGTGCAACCAGCCTCGTCTATAGCCAACAAGGCACTGACAGCTTCATGAATTTCGCTGCCGTCAAACACACCGCAACCTGACAGTACAACCGCAAATCTGGGGCTCTCCATAATTTTTGTCTCCTTTGTTTTGAACTATTGCATTAAGACTTTGCTCAATATATACTACGGGATATCAGATGTAAATTAATTTTCAATTCTAAGGACTTTTTATGCAAACACAGCAAACAACTCTTGAAAACGGCTTGCGCATTATTACTTGCGACAGACCGAACACAGAAACGGTTTCGCTCGGCGCATGGATTAAGACCGGCTCGGCTTACGAAAAAGAAGAGGTTAACGGAATCTCGCATTTTTTGGAACATATGGTTTTTAAGGGCACAAAAAATCGTTCTGCTTTGCAAATCTCGGAAGATATTGAAAATGTGGGCGGGCAAAGTAATGCTTATACATCGCGTGAATGTACAGCTTTCTATGCAAAAATGCTTAAAGAAGACACCGAACTTGCCTTAGATGTTATTGCCGATTTTATTCTTTGTCCGACTTTTCCCGAAGAAGAATTGGTTAAGGAGCGTGAAGTGGTTGTGCAAGAGATTAAGCAAACCTTTGACGCGCCGGACGATATTATTTTTGACTATCTGCAAGAAAAGGCTTTTCCGAATCAGCCTTTGGGCAGAGCAATCTTAGGACCGGCCGAAAAAGTTCGCTCTTTTACCTCCGAAACGCTTAATTCTTATCTTAAATCTAACTATGCTGCCGAAAATATTGTTCTTTGCGCCACAGGCAATATTCGACACGAAAAATTTGCAGAAATGTGTCGGCAACGCTTCCAAAATTTTAGAAAAAGCGTTGATTTTCAAATATTGCCGCAAAAATATGTCGGCGGTTTTTATGCCGAAAAGCGCGAGATAGAGCAAACTCATTTGGCTTTGGGCTTTGAGAGTGTTGATTATTTCAGCGACAGATATTATCCGACAATGATTTTTTCGACCTTGTTTGGCGGCGGAATGTCCTCCAGATTGTTCCAAGAAATCAGGGAAAAGAGAGGCTTGGTTTATACGGTTTACAGCTTCGTTAACACCCACACGCAAAGCGGAACTTTCGGAATCTATGCAGGAACGACGCCGGATGAACTACAGCAGCTTATTCCTGCCGTAACTGACGAAATTAAGAAAGTTTGTCAGGAAAAAGTCAGCCCGAAAGAACTTGAACGCGCCAAAGCGCAAATTAAAGCCAGCCTGCTGATGGCTCTGGAAAGCTCTTCCGCGACATCTGAGTCTATGGCCAGACAAACTTTGATATTTAACCGTGTGTTGTCAGTAGAAGAAATCGTGGAAAAAATTGAGAAAGTTTCCTTAGAGGATATTCGGGAAACGGCTTGTCGTATTTTTGGCTCTAAGCCGACTTATACGTTGGTCGGCGCCCTCAAAAAATATCCGACTGCAGACGAACTTGAGAAGATGATTAAATGAGCGAAAATAATTTAGATGTCTATTTGGCAGAACCCAGAGGTTTTTGTGCCGGCGTGCGCCGAGCTATCGGTATTGTGGAAGATGCTCTTGAAAAATTCGGCGCACCGGTTTATGTACGCCACGAAATTGTACATAACAAGGTTGTGTTGGAATATCTGCGCGGCAAAGGTGTTATCTTTATTGATGACCTGGCTGATGCTCTTCCCGAACGTCCGGTAATTTTTTCGGCGCATGGGGTCGGGCTTGAGATTATTGAGGAAGCCAAACATCTCAAGCTAAACATCTTGGATGCAACTTGTCCATTAGTTGCCAAAGTGCATAAGCAAATCTCCCGTTTGGAAGAATCTGGGGCGGAAATCATCGTCATCGGCAAAAAAAATCATCCTGAGATTATCGGAACCATAGGTCAGCTCAGAAATCCCGAAAAAGCTATTGTTATCTGCTCTGTGGAAGAGGCTCAAAAAATAAACTTACCTAAAGATAGCAAAATCGGTTTTGTTACTCAAACCACACTTTCGGTTGATGATACTGCCGAAATCATCAATGTCCTGAAACAAAAATTTGATAACCTGATGTCTATGAGCCAAAGCGATATTTGTTTTGCTACTACAAATCGGCAAGGCGCAGTCAAGGCTTTGGCACAAAAGACGCCAAACATTATTATCATCGGTTCGGCAAACTCCTCAAACTCAAGACAACTTAAGGAGACAGCTCTTAAAAACGGCGCACAAAAAGCTTTTTTAATAGACAGAGCTCATGAACTTGATTTTGAAGAAATTAAAGGAAGCGTCGGTATCAGCGCCGGAGCCTCTGCCCCAGAGGAATTGGTTGAAGAACTGCTGCAGGAACTACAAAAACATTATGATAAAATTAATATTCATCCTGTATGCTTTGTTAAAGAGAATGCAAATTTTAAGATTTAGGGAGAAAATTTGATGTCCCGTGCCGAAGATATTTTTCAGAAACTGATTTATTTTGGGGAAGATGCCATTGATGATTTTATTGTCAATCTGCAAACCGAAGAGTTGTTCTTAGACTTCAAACAAGCCGTATCTACAGGCAAGAACGGTACCAGTCTTCATAAAGATGACCGCAAAAATCTGGCTAAAGGAATCTCTGGTTTCGGAAACTCTGAAGGCGGCGTTATCGTTTGGGGCGTGGAATGCAGCCGTGATTATGAAATCGGCGATGTTGCCAAAGCCAAAGTTAAGGTCAAAAATGTGCACCGCTTTTTAAGCTGGTTGGAAAATGCTATTTCCGGCTGCACTATTCCCAGCCATAATCGGGTTCGCAACCATATTATCAGTGTTGATGAAAACGGCGACGGCTTTGTGGCTACTTATATTCCTAAGTCTGATTTGGCTCCTTTGATGACCACAATGGGAAACAATATTTATATCCGCTCCGGCTCAAATAATGTGCCGGCTCCCTACTCTGTTATTGCCGGAATGTTCGGAAAACGTCCGCAACCGAATATTGAACTGATTGTGGCTGACAGAAGTTTGGAGATTTTGGATAATGCAGATGAGGATATGGTTTATCCTTCCTCACTTAATAATCCGCCGGAAAAATATATGCGCCTGAGTTTTACGATTTGTGGGCAAAATGAGAGCAATGTGATTGCGCGGGAAATGTATCTTTCTTGTTCTTGCAGCAGCAAAGGCGGGGACTATAACAAAGTTCGGTTCTCAAACTATAACCAAATGGATTCAATCCCCGGAATTGAGGGGCAGCTCAACCTGATTACAAGACCTGACTTGCGTTTGCCGCCGCGCGGAATTATTCGTTTTGCCAAAGTAACCATCATTTTCTCTCCCTACAGCGAGGAAGATTTTATTATGGACGGTGTTATCGGCGCAGACCACGCCGCTCCGAAAGATTTTCGTATCTATCTGCCGAAAAACAAGCTCCGCTCCTTTGTGGCAAAAGCTATGCGCGAGGGTGAAGATGCCTATCTGTTGGAGCAAGAGTTCTTTACCGAATATTTTAGGAGCGAGTGAGAATGATACGCGTGGAGATTTTTACCGACGGTGCGTGCTCAGGCAATCCAGGAGCCGGCGGTTGGGGAGCATTGCTTCGTCATAAAGATACGGAAAAAGAGCTCAGCGGTGCAGAAGCTGAAACAACAAATAATCGTATGGAGTTGACCGCGGTTATTGAGGCCTTAAAAGCCTTAAAAAAAGCTTGTAACATTACGCTTTATACCGACAGCCGCTATGTGATGGACGGTATTACAAAATGGTTGCCAAACTGGAAACAAAATAACTGGAAAACGAGCAACAAAAAATCTGCCGTGAAAAATGTGGACCTTTGGCAGAAGTTGGACATGCTGACTCAGGGGCATGAGATTCGGTGGGTTTGGGTCAAAGGACATAACGGACATCCTGAAAATGAACGCGTTGACCAGCTGGCTCGCGATGCTATTTTCTCCTTAAAAAAACCTGAAAATTCATAGAGTTACATCAATATTCTACAAAAAAGTTGACAATTGGACATAATTTTGCTAGTATTTGTCTAGCTTTAATAATTATGGTGGTTCTCAATGGAGCTTGATAACAAGAAATGTAAAAGCGTCCGTGAGTTTTTTGAGTTTCTCATAAAAAGCGGACAACTCTTGGAAAGCCAAAAGAAATATGACGAAAAAAGCCATATAAAGTATATTAACGGTCGTGTGACGGCTAACGGGAAAAATGTGGTTTCCGGTTTGGACTGGAGCAAAATCCGCGCAAGGCAGTTTTGCTTTAACAACGACCCCTCCGATTCAACTCCCCTTGTTTCATCTTACGATAAACTTCCTACAACAAGTTATGGCATAAGCGGTGATTTACCGATGCCCGATAATATCTTAGAATTTTTGCAGCATAATGCTTACGGTCATTTCCTTGTTAAAAAGGATAAAATTACGGTGCAAAAAAATATTTGTATCGTTCCTATGCGTGATATGAACCTTAGTAACCTTGAAGTTGTCGGAAATGTTATGTGGCATGGCGGAAAAATAAGACTCAGCCAACTTCCGAAAGTAAGCGGAAAAATTTATGGTTTAAAGAAAGAGCATATTATTTCAGAAAAAAATGTAACGCTTAATCCGGCAACCTTGGCTCGTCTCCATGTACGGCTTTCTGATTTTTTAGAAACACCTGCTACAGGTGTTTTTCGCGGTTTTTTACAGCGTTATTTTTAATTTATTCCGAAATGCTTCGCAATATTTTACTTAAATTACGTTCGGTCAAAATTTCGGGAAGAACCATTCCGTCCGGAACCATCGGCGAAAAAGCAACATAAAAAGGCAACCCTTGCCGTCCGAACTTCTTCATAAAACTCAGAACCTCCTTATTATACGATGTCCAATCTACCTCTATGAGCTCCACATTGTTATTTTTTAAGAAATTCTCAATAATGGCATTATCAAAAACCGTTGCGTCGTTATATTTGCAGGTGAGACACCAATCTGCTCCAACAGCAACAATCACTGTCTTACCTTCTTTGATTCTTGCCGAAATTTTATCATAGTTTATGATTTCTTCTTTGCCTGAAGTACTGATTTCTTGTTCTGTATTAAAACTTCTTACGCCATCAAATAAAGCTATACTCAATATGACGATTAATACAGATATTATGCTGCGATTGTACCAGCAAAAGACTCTTTCTTTTACCTCCGGCTCAAAGTCTGTTTCATCAACAGCATCTAATAACTGATGGCGATAATATAAAATGAACAAAAACGCACCGATATAAAGTATAGTCCTAAAAGTAGCACTCCATCCCATTTGGGCATATAAGATGCTTAAAAGCCATACAAGGGTTAAAAATAGCATAAAGCCCATTATTTTATTCAGACGTTCCATCCAACTGCCCGGTTTGGGCATAAAATCAACAATATTCGGGAAGTAATACACCAGAATGTAAGGCAAAGATAATCCAAGTGCAACAGCGTTCAAAACAAGCCATATATCCATTATGCTTCCGGCAAGAGCAAAACCGATGGCTGTTCCCAAGTATGGCGCCGTACAAGGTGTGGACATCAGAACGGCCAAGGCTCCCGTAAAAAAGTGGGCGATATCTGCTGTTTTCTTTTTTGGGGTGAGTTGTTGTTTTAGCCATTGCGGGGTTTTGATTCCTAACCAATTCCATACTATCGCCATAAAAATCGTAATGGCAAAAATCATTATAATCAAAAATATCGGATTTTGAAATTGCATTCCCCAGCCGATGCTTTTTCCGCCAAATTTGAGAAGGCTTAACATAATGGCAATAAGCTCAAAAGAGGCAAATATCCCGCCAATAGTCAAAGCAAAATTGCGGCGTAATTTTTCGGGTGATGTGGCTCCGAATTTTGTTAAAGACAAAAGTTTAATTGAAAGAACAGGAAAAACGCAAGGCATAAAATTTAGTAAAAATCCTCCAATAACAGCCATAAGAATCAAGCTCAGCGAGAGGTGTCCTATCTGATAATCAAAGCCGGAGGCCTTTTGAACATTTATGCTTTTGCGTAAGTATTCCTCATCATTAAGCCTTGCCGTTATCGTAAAGTTATGATTTTCCAGTTTTTGAGTTTTGTTTACCGGAGAAAGTCTGGCCGTAATGCCATTGTCACCTACTGAAATTCTCGGTCGTTCAAACAGTATGTTATCCTCATCTTCGACATATACATCAAAATTATTCAAATCATCTTTAGTGGAAAATTCTAATCTTAGAACTTCTTCTGTTGGAGAAACTTCATCGACGACCGCCTTTTTTAGTTCAAATACAGAAGTTTTTTCTTGGGGTTGACGATAAAAACTCTGGATGATGAAATTATTTACTGACGAATAAAAACCTTCGCCAGCCTCTAATTTTAGCTCTAGGTTTACTTGTTCCTCTTTACAAATAAATTCTCTTGAACAAATTGTAAATTCGGCTTTGGCTTTGAGCTCCAACGGCTGATTAATATCTTTTATTGCTAGCCTTAGGGGCAACATAAAGTTCCCTTTCCAGACTGCCGCCGTTTGCCCGTCTGTGCTTGAAAGCCTGAGCGGGACGGGAAAATCATAAGTCGCTTTAACCAAATTTTTGGAATCGGCAAAAGAAATTGTCGGTTTTTTATATTCTTTATAGTTTTGAGCCAGAATAAAATAATCTGCTTTCAAATCAAAATGGATGCCGCCTCTAATATCCTTTTTGTTGTTTATGGTACTGTCTTCGGTAATAAGTCTTATTTCGACATTGTCTGATTTAACCCATTTTCCGGTTCCTTGTTTGCCGACAAAAGGGTCTTCATATATCACACCGTAAAACAGCAGCTTCTTCCATTCCAGTTTTTTGAGCATCGTATTTAGTTTTGCAAAACCTTCGTTTTGAGATGAAGCTTGTTTTTCTCTTTCATATCTGGCCTTATAGGCCTTAAAATCACGAACATTGCCCCCGTAAGACAATACCTTTTTGAAGTCTTCTACAACAACCAAATCATCTGACGGAATATATTCTTGTTTTTTGGGAAGGTCATATTCTGTTTCTGCAACAATCAGCGGAGGTTCTTCCGGTAGCAAAAATTTTGCTTTGATATCTTCGTAAACTTCTTTTCCATAACGATAAAATTTTATCAACCAACGAATCGTGGCTTCTCGGTCATAAACTTCCTGTTGGCTTAAATTTGGAAACTTTTGCGCCACATCTTCCGAAAAATCTTTTTCAATCTCATTGCCCGGATAGGTTTCATTGAAATATTTGCCGATGGAAATGTAGCCATCAACAATCTCGGGAAATGTCGGTGTTTCTTTTTCTATCGTTTCCGTGTCATCTAAATCTAATATTACTTCGGCGGCGCAAATCTGTGCGCTTAAAAGGAGCCATATAAAACTTATGCTTTGCAAAAAAAACTTCATAAATCTCTCTTCTCGCCTTAAAAAATATTTTCATGTTCCTCAATTTTATGATATACTAGCACTGTTGGGTAAATAAAAAGTAATTATGATGGTGATTAAATTGATGGCAGACAATCGTGGTTTATATCTTACGGGTAAATGTCTTGTTTCCATGCCGAATATGGATGACGAGCGGTTTGCTGACACCTTGATTTATATTTGCTCACATTCTAAAGAAGGGGCAATGGGTTTTGTGGTTAACAAAAAAATTAAAGAGTTCTCCTTTGCTGATTTAGCCAACCAACTTCCGATAAATACTGTTCGACCGGTGGAACCCATTGACCTCCATCAAGGAGGACCGCTTGAAAAAGTTCGCGGTTTTGTTTTGCATTCTACAGATTATATCAAGCCTGATACCGTTGTTATTGATGATAAAATGGCTATATCCTCATCTATTGATGTTATTACGGACATCGCTTTCGGTATTGGTCCTAAGGAAAATTTGATTGCTTTGGGCTATGCCAGTTGGGCTCCTCAACAACTTGAAAATGAAATCCGCAACAACTCTTGGCTGGTCGCCGACCCGACGCCTGAACTTGTTTTTCGGACTAAAGATGAAGAAAAATGGCAAAAAGCCATAGAATCTCTCGGTATTGACCTTGCACACCTAAGTTCTCGGGTCGGACATGCCTAGTTTTTAATAACGACTTTTTTATTTTTCCGCAGAAGCCAATTGTTTTTTATCTGCTTGTGCAAACATATTTTTGTGGCTTTCTTTTAACAAGGCAATGCTCTTTTTGAACTTGGCCAAATTTTGCCCTGTAAGATTTTCACCTGCTGCCGCCTTAATTTTTAAGGGGTTAACTCGTTTGCCGTTTTGCAAAACCTCATAATGCAAGTGAGGACCCGTCGAGCGTCCGGTTGAGCCGACATAACCGATAACTTGGCCCTGCTTGACCCTTACACCGGGGCGAATGCCTTTAGCAAACTTCCACATATGCCCATATGCGGTGGAATATTCAGAATTGTGGCGAATCTTAACATAGTTGCCATATGCGCCGTTATACTTTGCCATCTGGACAACACCGTCTCCGCCGGCATAAATCTTGGTGCCTTTTGGGGCGGCATAATCAACACCCCAATGTACTTTGTATTTTTTAAGAATCGGATGGAAACGACGACCAAACGGGGATGATATGCGTGCTTGCTTGAAGGACATCGGTTTCCGGTCCAACGTCTTTTTCATGGCATAACCCTTCTCGTTGTAATAATCAACGTTACCTTTTTTGTCTTCAAAACGATAAAGGGCGATTTTGTCTTTACGCAGCTGCAAAGCGGCATACAAAATATTGCCGGATTTAACGGTCTCGCCATTCGGGGTTATCTGATTTTCATAAATAATCTCAAACTTATCACCTTTGCGTAAATCGCGTCTGAAATCTACGCTATAAGAAAAAATATTGATAAAATTAGCAACAACACGGCTTGGAACACCTTGTTTTTGCATAGAGGCGGACAAGGTTCCGCTAATGCTTCCCGAGGCAGAATTTATCTCTTCTAACAGTTCATCTTGTTCAACACGTGCTTCGTACCCCTCTGTTTCATTTTTTTCAAGAATGAACCTCTTACCAAGAGAGGGGGAGATTGTTATGTTATCTAGAGATAAAAGTGTATTTTCTTTAGGATCAATCGTCGTTGTAATATTAATTTTTTGCCCGATACGAAGATTGCGCGGGTCATAAACTTTTTTTAATACTGTATAAATATTGTGTGCTTCATTGTATTCGAGACCCAAATCAGATAATATGCTGATGAGCGTATCGCCCTTTGATATTTCAATCTCCTTCTCAACAGTTTTTTCTCTGTCGCCATAATTAACCATATCATACAAAGATTTTATATTTTCTACAGAACTCTCCGGATATATGGTTTCAGAAGCATCAATTTCTTCTCTTAATGAATTTTCCATCATCAGATAATCAAACTTATCCGAACGAGAAACTGATGCCTTAACACTGTTGTTGTTGGTCAAGGATAGCATAAACGCAAAAGTAACCGCCGTTGCATAGCCTAAAGCAAGCAAGCGGTGTTTGTTGCGGGGGTTTTGCCCAATATTTATAATACGCTGTAAATCCATACAATTTCACACTTATATAATTTGCACCAGAGTAAGTTGCCTTATATTTAAAATATTTTCAAGCATATTATGCTCCTTAGCCCTAAAAGCCAAGAAAACTCCGGCATCTTATGTGTATAAGTTGGATTGTATCATAAATTTCGTTAATAATGTCATAATTTGAAAAAAAGTGCTTGCATTTATTTTTTTTGTTATGTATAAGAATATTCGTCATCAGATGGGGGCGTAGTTCAGTTGGTTAGAATACATGCCTGTCACGCATGGGGTCGCGAGTTCGAGCCTCGTCGCTCCCGCCATCTAAAACCCGACTTTCTTGAGTTGGGTTTTTTGTTTATCCAAATCCCTTTTCGGCTCGCCCTCGCTTCGCGAGTTCTTCAATCCCTTTTCGGCTCGCCCTCGCTTCGCGAGTTCTTCTGGCTCTTAAGTCTTGCATCCCTCCGCTCGCAAGACTAACTCGCTGCGGTCATTCGTTTTGTAACGCTTGCGCCGCTCGCTGCCGCTTGCTTGCAGGCTAACAAAACTTCACCTGAACGCTCAAAAAACTTCCTCAGGAACTTTTTTGAACCTTCAGCCTCGTCGCTCCCGCCATCTAAAACCCGACTTTCTTGAGTTGGGTTTTTTGTTTTTGAACCTTCAGCCTCGTCGCTCCCGCCATCTAAAACCCGACTTTCTTGAGTTGGGTTTTTTGTTTTTTAAAATGAAAAAGACAGCCTTTTTTTTACAGACTGCCTTTATTCTTATTACTTCCCCTGACTTATTTTTCATAAATCAGGTTCAGTTTTACTGCTCTATCTGAGGTCTTAATGAATTCAGTCCCCCAAGTCAGTATCTTTTCGCCCTTAGGAAAGAATATATTGTATACTCTTTCGTAATTATTGAAAACAACCTGCACACAGCGGCTATCTTCCGATAAAACCGTCATGTCGGTTATTTCTTCTCCCTTTTTGATATAAACATCAAGGGTTTGCTCGGCATCATCAGCATTTTCTTTCAAAACTATGCCTTGATACTTGGTGCTCTCAACATAGTCTTGATGAATTTGGTCAAACAATGCCTCTTGGGCTTTTTTCTCTTTGTTCTGTGAGCATGCGCACATGGCGGCACACATCACAATAAATAATAGCTTTTTCATAATGTTTAAAATTTTTCCATAGCGTTTATAGCATATTTTTATCCACAAAACAACAATTTATTCTGCTCTGCTATTTTCCGACAAAATCGGTGTGCTATATTATCACTTAAATAAGGAGAAATTTTATGGCTGAGAACACAAATACTGAAAAGAAAATCGGATTCGGACGCAAAATTTTGACTCTAATATTAACCTCGCCGGTCAATACGCTCTTGGGCGTGGCATTGGTTTATTTTGCTTTTCAGGCTTATGTTTTGGATAATTCACCGGTTTTGAATCAAACGGCAGCTCTGGGCGTTATCTGTCTTTGGATTTTGTGGTTTGTCGCCAAAAGTATCATCAAGCTCCTGCTTGTTCTGCTTTTGGGTGGTTTTGTGGTTTTCTCTTATTATAATTACATTAATCAAGATGCCAATTTGTGCAAACAAAACGGCGGCGTTTGGAATGATACCACAAAAACTTGCGAAGAAAAAACCGGTTGGCTACATAACCTGCAAGAGCAGATAGCAAAATATCTTAAGAATTAGATTTCGAATCGGCAATTGCTTGCAACAAACCCAATATGGTTTTGCCCGTGGATTTTCTAAACCGTTGTTTGAGCTTGTAGCGGCGTTTGTATTCCTTAGTTTTGGGATTTTCTTTTGCTTTTTGCGCAATAATTTCTTTGTTCTTTAGATAATAGTTATGGGAAACTTCTTTTCGGTTGCCCATTTGGTTGTGGCGTTTATCTATCTCTTTTAACAACTCCGGATTTTCTTCCTTGAGTTTGCGACGTTTTTCATTGCGCTTGCTATAAATTTCTTCTTTGTTGGCTTCCAGATATTTTTTGCTCCGGCCTCGGCTGGCAATACGATAAAAATCTTTCTTATCCTTTGGCATTTGTTCCCAATATTTTTTAGAATCGGCCTTTGCTTTCTCGGGATTTTCAGCTCTCAGGCGTTGCATGCGCTGACGAGCTTTCTCTCTTATTTCGGCCTTTTTCTCTTCTGAAAGCGAAGCTTGATATAACCTATATTTTTCCGGAGAATACGCCTTGCCTTTGGCTTTTTTGTTCCCTTTGAGCAAAGCCTCTTTCTGCTCAACCAAAAAATTATATTTTGCAGGATAATATTCATCCAAAACTTTTGCTGCTTTGGAAAAATCTATGTTTATGGGACGCAGACCTTCAAGCTTTGAGGCCTTATTATTCAGCTTGTTGAACTCTTGCGGAAAAATGGCAAACTCTTTTTTTCCGGCCTTGAGCTTAACCGGAAGCAAAGCATAAACCGACAACATCGTTTCCTCTGAGAAATATGCCTCTTCATTTATTACTGCGGTTAAATCTTTTTCAGAAATCAATTGCTCAAGACCTGATGTCTGTAAAAAATTTTGAATTTCTGCTTGTTCTGAGGGATAACCTCCCATCCAAGCACAAAATATGTCTTGTAAACTTTCTATGCGTTCTTTGTTATAAGCTTTCACGCCATTTCCCCTAATTATGTTTGAGGCGATTGTATGTTTTTTTGTCTTTTTGTCAAGATATTTGCTTCTAAAATTATTTTACTGGATTTTTGGCTTAACTTTGTTTATGCTTGGGGTTTAGAAAGTGAGGATTTG
Organism: uncultured Pseudomonadota bacterium; assembly: GCA_949292375.1. Taxonomy (GTDB): domain Bacteria; phylum Pseudomonadota; class Alphaproteobacteria; order RF32; family CAG-239; genus Scatacola_A. The sequence goes on from CASEZG010000001.1 coordinate 26,780, forward strand.
TCATGACGCAGCTTGCACAACAATTTAATCTCATTCATAAAATTAAATCTCTGGTCAAAAAAACCAGCTCATCTTTTTTCAAAAAGCATAATGATTTTGGAATCTCTGAAACTATTGCAAAAAAAATTCAGGTTTCGGCTTATGATTTGAGCCACGGCAAAGATAAACTTGAGGTCACGCCCCCTTATCTGGATATTGTTGAACAATTGCATGTGGAAGATGACCAAATTTTTAAAGCTGCCGTATATAATCTTACAAACATCGCGCTAAACGAAACCCGTTATGCTCGGTCTATTTTAGAAGCCTTTGAAAATGTTTCAAAGCAATCTTATAGAACAAAAGAACAGCTCGATTATCTTAAAGCTAAAATCAACCTCATCACAAAAAAATAATTTTAGTTAAGAAACAAAACGACACCCCCGCTAAGATTAACGGGGGTGTCGTTTTGAGGATTAAGCCAAAGTTGGTTATTTGACTTCTTCAAAGTCAGCGTCTACGACTTTTTCGTCGCCGTTCTGCTGGCTGGAAGCTCCTGCATCTGCGCCGGCTTGCGCGCCTTGTTGTGCACCGGCAGCTTCTGCTTGCTGTTTGTACATTGCCTCACCAAGTTTCAGAGATGCTTGCATTAAAGCCTCTGTCTTTTCTTTAATGACAGACAAGTCCTCTGCCTCAACACCGGTCTTCAAGGCCTTGATGGCATCTTCAATTGCGGTCTTGTCGGCTGCGCTGATTTTATCTGCGTTTTCTTTTAAGGTCTTTTCCGTTGTATGAATCAAACCTTCTGCTTGGTTCTTGGCTTCAACCAATTCTTTCTTCTTCTTATCTGCTTCAGCATTGGCTTCTGCGTCTTTTACCATTTTCTCAATATCGGCATCAGACAAACCACCGCTGGCCTGAATACGAATAGCTTGCTCTTTGTTGGTAGCCTTATCTTTAGCGGAAACGTTTACAATACCGTTAGCGTCAATATCAAAGGTTACTTCAATCTGCGGCATACCACGCGGTGCAGGCGGAATACCAACCAGGTCAAATTGACCAAGCAATTTGTTATCTGCGGCCATTTCACGCTCGCCTTGGAAGACGCGAATGGTTACGGCTGTCTGGCCATCTTCAGCGGTTGAGAATACCTGAGACTTGCGGGTCGGAATGGTTGTGTTGCGGTCAATCAATCTGGTGAAGACGCCGCCCAGGGTTTCAATACCCAAAGATAACGGGGTTACATCCAGCAACAAGACATCTTTAACATCGCCCATCAAGACACCGCCCTGAATGGCAGCACCGACAGCAACAACTTCATCCGGATTTACGCCTTTATGCGGTTCTTTGCCGAAGATTTCTTTAACTTTTTCCTGAACTTTCGGCATACGAGTCATACCACCGACCAAGATAACCTCGTCAATATCACTTGCTTTCAAGCCGGCATCTGCCAAAGCTTTTTTGCAGGGTTCAACCGTGCGGTCAATCAAATCTTCTACCAAAGATTCAAGTTTGGCGCGGGTCAATTTGATGTTGAGGTGTTTCGGGCCGCTTGCATCTGCAGTAATGAACGGCAAGTTAACATCTGTCTGGGTTGCGGAAGACAACTCAATCTTGGCTTTTTCGGCTGCTTCTTTCAAACGTTGCAGAGCCAAACGGTCACCACGCAAATCAATGCCTGATTCTTTCTTGAACTCATCTGCCAAATAGTTGACAATGCGTTGGTCGAAGTCTTCACCACCCAAGAAGGTATCACCATTAGTAGATTTTACTTCAAATACACCGTCGCCAATTTCCAAAATAGAAATATCAAAGGTACCACCACCAAGGTCGTATACCGCAATCGTACCATTGGCTTTTTTATCCATACCATATGCCAAAGCCGCAGCGGTTGGCTCGTTGATGATACGCAAAACTTCCAAACCGGCAATTTTACCGGCGTCTTTTGTTGCCTGACGCTGAGAATCGTTAAAATATGCCGGAACGGTAATAACGGCTTTTTCTACTTTTTCGCCAAGATAGCTTTCGGCGTATTCCTTAATCTTCTGCAAAACGATAGCGGAGATTTGAGAAGGTGCATATTTTTGGCCTTTTACTTCAACCCAAGCATCGCCGTTGTCGCCGTCAATAATCTTAAACGGAACTTGTGCGCGGTCTTTGGAGACTTCCGGAGAATTGAAACGACGGCCAATCAAACGTTTGATGGCAAAAAGTGTGTTTTCCGGATTGGTTACTGCCTGACGTTTTGCTGCAGAGCCAACCAGTCTTTCGTTATCCGTAAAAGCAACCATTGAAGGGGTGGTTCTGGCACCTTCAGAGTTCTCCAAAACCTTGGCTTCTTTGCCTTCCATAACGGCAAAGCAAGAGTTTGTCGTACCTAAGTCAATACCAATAACTTTATTGCTCATTGTTTATATCCTCAATTTGTTATGAATTTTGTTCCTTTCTGATTGCTTATATAGGAAGCCAAAAACGGTTAAGCAAGGTTTGAAGAGTTTTTTTTATGTTTTTTTTGAAAAAAAAGTAAAAGGGTTTGAAACAAGATGTTTCAAACCCTCTTTTTTGCAGTTTTTATGTGTAACGCATCGGCCTTTTGACTATCGGGCGATAATCATATTTTTCATATTCCAATGCGCCTTCGGGGATGCTGTAAAAATCCCCGTTAGAATAATAAATTTCGGCATCTTCCGTCATTACCGATGAAGGAAGAGGGTCGCCACCATTTTTTATCAAAAAATCATCAATGGTATTTTTCTCCTCATAGATTCTTTGCCAACACCAGGTGGAGCCTAAACGACCATGTTCTTTCCAATGAACAAGCCAGAGACTCTTTATTGTTGCCTTATGGAAAAGGTTTGGTTTAGGTTGCTTCAAACTAATGAAGAACAAATTAAACCGAATGCCCACTGTTTTTTTCTTCCATGGAGCATACCATACACGTTTTTTAATGACGTCTAGTGAGATTGCGCGTCCAAATCCTAATTCTTCTTCCATAATTATAAAAAATTAAAGTTTAACGTTTGATGTTAAACTGCAAAAGTTTGACAAAAAAGTCAAGGATTTATCTTATCGAACCTGATATGTTTTGAAATATTCAATTATTGAAGGATTTTGCTCCAGTTTCAGGCAAAGTTTTAAGATATTCGTGGCTTCTTCGGCGTTGACTTTAGGTGTTTCTTTGCCCTCAACACAATTTAGAAAATTTTCCTGCTCATTTTGCAACGAGTTTCCGCCTTCGGTTAAAAGTTTGCCGTTTTTATAAAGACTTCTGTTCATAAATTCTATGCGGAATTTGTTGCCTTGGGCATCTTCTATCTTCATATATCTTTCAATATCTTTATCTTCCCGTAAGGCTTCCAATTTTACTTTTGCGCCGTTTTTATATTCCATTTCCGCGACGGCATGATTTTCCCAACTTAAATCCGGTCTTTTAGTGGTTTTGGTGCTTTTTAAGTCATCTCCTAACAGAGAATAAACTATCGCCAAATCATGAATCATCAGTTCCTGAACGGCACTTATACCGGTTTTATTACCCGCATTGCGGCTGGTGCGGATAGCCTCAATTTTGGTTATCGGTGCTTGCAACTCTGTTTTTAAGCGTTCTACGGCAGGATTGTAATTTTCGGTATGCCCCGTAACAATCAAGCTATTTCCAACCTTGGCTGCGGCCATTAGCCTTTTGCAACCCTCCAAAGTTGTTGCCAAAGGTTTTTCTATCAGACAGGGGATACCTTTTAGAAGCAATTTTTCTCCTATCTTAGTATGTGTCGGCCCTGGGGTTGAAACGATTACGGCATCTACTTTGTCTTTGGTTATATCTTCCAAACTCTTAAAATACGGCACATTCAACTCTACCGCGCGGCGGGCGGAAGATGCTTCCGTTGAGTTCAAAATTCCCGCAATTTCTGCTCTGTCAGCAAAGTTCTCTCGCAGAGTTTTGAGGTGTTTTTGTCCCATATTGTTGCAGCCGATGATGGCTATTTTGATTTTGCTCATATTCGCCTCTTTTAATAAGCTCCACGACCGGAGATTTCATAGCCGGTATAGCCATCTACAACCGAATTGGCAAAAGCAAAATCCGTCGAATTGCATGAATGTATGCGGTACAAGGTTTCGCCCTGCTCGACCGTATCTCCGACTTTTTTCATTAAGTCCAGTCCGGCTCCGGGGTATTGACCCGCGCCCGCCCAAATGCCAATTTTGTTGATGCGCGCATTGTCAATGGCCTCAACAACACCACTAACATTGGAAACTATGTCTCTAGTCAAATGTCCGAGCTGAGGTTGCGGTGCTTTGCCTTGGGCATGAATAATCTGGTTCATGACCTCAAGCGCACGCCCAGAGGTCAAAATCTCTTTAGCGACATGATAGCCTTGTCCGCCGCGAAGTTTGGGGTCAAACTCTAACATTCTGCCAGCCAAAAACAGCGATTTTTCTAATAAATCCTGCGGTGCGTCTTCCTTGTTGCGCAAAACTTTCATAACATCTCTGGCTTCCAAAACCGCGCCGACACCGTTGCCTATGGGTTCTGAACCATCGGTGATTACGGCATCTATCTCTATGGAAAGCATATCGCCTACATATTCAATGAGTTTCCTTAAACGCATCGCCTCATTAGTGTTCTTAATCCGCGATTTCGGTCCTACCGGAATATCTACAACCAAATGTGTGATACCTGCCGAAAGTTTGATGGCTAAGATAGAGGCAGCAATGTGCTCTTGTTGCGTGATGCCGATTTGTCTTTCGACCGAAGATACTATTTTGTTGGCTTGTGCAATGTCTAATGAGTTGTAACTGGCAATAGCCCCTCTGTTTTCTTTGATGAGCTGCTTGAGCTCTTTTTCATTAATATCTACATTGGCCAAAACCGCAAAAGTATCCGCGACACCGGCACAAGAAGTCAGAGAATGAGAACAGGTTTTGGGAATCGGCAAACCATAGGCCGCAACAATCGCTGTGGTGATGATATCCGTCTTGTTTCCTGGGACACCGCCTAAACAATGGCAATCAACCACAATGCTCTCGTTATCCCAATGCAAAACTTTGTCGCCGATTAAGGCCTCAGTTAAAGCCAGAACCTCCGGCGCACTCATAAATGAACCGCTGGCAACCAAAAATGAGGCTATGTCCATATTAGAATATCTTTTGGAGGCAATGTCGTTAATGATGGCGCTATATTCGCCCGAGCTTAAAATATTGCCGGCAATTTTGCGTTTGATTGAGGCTAAGCTCGGCGGCGGAGATGATAAGGTCAGAGAAACATTTGCGCCCTCAGGTAAATTTATTTGCTCATAAGCTTCTGTATTTAGGGCCAATTCATTGGGTTTGCATAGTTTGGGATCATCCACAACTTGTAAAAAAGCAAAAACCGTTTTGACACCACCATGAATTTCAACTTTGGTTAAAGAACGAATATCATCCACCTTATAAGCCGTACAATCTTTATGGACGTAAGCCAAATTTTCATTAAACGAGTGAATGGGCAGATGTTTCAGTGTCAGCATATATTACCTCAATTACCAAAGTGATGTCGGAAAGACATTATGGCATAATTTTAATTTAATTAAAGTTAATTTTGTGAAACGAATGCCGAGCATCAGGCTCGGCATTCGGGGTTAAAGATTATTTCTCCTTTGTGAACATTTTCATAAAGCGGGCGATTTTGCCGGTTTCCTTAAACTCTTTCTTATCGGCTTCGCGCTGCTTTTGAGCTTGTTTATAGCCTTCGGGCGTGTTCTCGGAGATTTCAACGCCATGGATGTCCTCCTCGGCAAAGCGGTCGGCAACAACGGCACCATGCATTTTGTCTTTATTTTCATGTTGGCGCGCCTTCAAAACCTCTTTTTGTTTTTGAACTTGTTCACGAGCTTCTGCTCTGAGAGCTTCTTCTTTCTCGCGTTTTTGGCGATAAGCTTCTATAGCGTTCTTATCTCCGCTCAGAGCTTTTGATAAAGCTTCGCTATATTCTTTGGTTTCTTTATCTTTTTCCGTCAGTTCATAGCGTTTTTTATCTTCCGGCTTGGTGTTTTTCTTAGATTCAGCTTTTTCCTCCAAACCTTCTACCTCATTATAAGCAACCTCACCTGATGTCGGACCATAATAAACATTATCACCTTGTACCATAGATAAATTAAATGTTTCTGGGTTATTGGGGTCTGGGGTTGTTATAGGCGCCGGCTTTTTATCATCTTTACCCGGAGTGATGATGATTCTTCCCTGCTTCTTATCATCCTTGCCAGGTTGTTTGTCGTCCTGAGCTTTCTTTCTCTTTATGATGCGGTCGGCGATAGAACCGATTTTTTCCTTCATCAACTTAACTTTCTTTACTTGAGCAAAGAAGTATGGCGGGATGTAGGGAACAATATTTTCCGGCTCATTCGGAACCCAAACTCTCTTACCGGGGATAGTTTCAGCCTCATCTTGCCATCTGTCATACTGAATACCATCCGGACGAGATGGGTCATAAGAATATAAGTCTTCCGGTTTGATACCAACATCAGGGATTAAGTGTCCCATGTGACCATTGGCATCAGCACTGATATGTAATGCAACTTTATCCATAACCTGTATTTCTGCCGGACTTAATGGTTGTTGCGGGTTGGTGCTCAAGTGCTTGAAGACATCTTCATAAGTTATGTGGTTGCCGTTGGCATCGGTTACTCCCATAATATCACCCAAAGTGCGAGACGGGTCTTGCGCCAAAGGTGTATCCGGCGCACCTAACAAATGAGCGTTTTCAAGCTTGGCAAGGTTAACATCCGCGGCTTCAGGTGCCCAGCCCGTGTGATGTTGTTGTAAATTGCTCAAAGCCTCATTATAAGTTCCGTGAGCATGGAAAGCTGATTCCATCGGCTGAGAGCCATCCGGCGTATAACGCGCACCATGGCTTACGCCATCGCTGTTGTTCCAGGTTTCGGCTTTGTCAATGTGTTTTTGGTCATAGGTTTTAACCTCGTGCTTTTCACCGGGGATGATTTCGCCGTCTTGCTCTGACCAATGACCGAAAAGTCCGTTTTCGCCAGAAAGGGCATTACCGATGGCATTGCCGGCTTCATGACCACCCCAAGCAGCCAAAGGCGTAATAGCAACAGAGGCAACCGTCATTAATGTGGCCTCACCTGTCTTAATCCCGGCTTTCTTGGCTTTCTTAAAGGAGAAATAACCGTTTCTGACCATATTTGCGCCCATGACGGAATATAAACCTTCCGGATGTCCCCATGCAACTGCACCATAGGCCGTAGCACTCAAAAGCATATTACTCAAGAGCTCAGGGTCTTTATAAAACTTGTATTTCTTGCCTTGGGCATGGGCGGCGCGGCGGCGTTGCTGATAGGCAACCGTCATACCGACAAGAGCTAAACCTGCGGAAGCATAAGCACAATAAGCTTGCGCACCAGGAATGCGGCTGGCGACGGCAAAGCTTGCAGAAATACCGCCAACCAAGGCTGCGTTTCCGGCTAAGCCTCTCCAGAAGTTTTTGCGGAAATTTTTGGTATCGGCTTTTTCTTCAAAACGGGCGTTGGCTAGTTTGTCTATCTTGCTAACCGGCGCGTACAAGCGATTGATTATCGAAGTTTGTTTGCCAATTTTCTTGCCCAGACGAACAAACTTACTAGTCTTTTGGTTGACCCATTTGTCTTTAGCACCATCCCAACCTTCTGCAGAAAATGTATAAGTTTGACCATTGAGCAAGTCAGTCTTTAGCTTGTTAAAAGGAATCGGAGCTTGTTTTTGTGCTTTCCGATCTGCATTAACAAACATAAATACGCTCTTCAAAAACTCATCATTGGCTGAAGCATGAATGTCTTTTTTGTCAGCGGTTTTGCTTTCCATCAAAACCTGATCATCCAAGGCATCGCTCTTGGCGGTAAGCATCAAAACTTCGGCTAATTCTTCCTTGCTTACGCCCTTAACACTTAAGGCGTCAAGAATCTTCTGATTATCCGCATTGAGCTTGAAATCAGCCAGTTTTTGCTCGGTATCTTTGGCAATGGCGTCCAATTTCTCGGCATCTTTTTGCGTTTTGCCATATAAGCCGAAATCTTGCTCATATTTGGTCATCCATTCATCCAAAATGCCTTTGGCAGCTTTGCCGTTTTTATTTTGGTTGCGGATGTCTATCATCTCAACATAACCGTCATAAACATCAGCAATGTTGCTTGTATTTACAAAGTAGTAACCCGTATGGTTAGCCATATCATTAATCATACTATCCATACGCTCATGGATAGCCGCTAAAACCGCGTCCTCATTGCTGGTGTTGGCTTTGGCATCTTTTTTCTTAGCTTCGGCAATATCCTTATTGAGGTTTCTTTCCCATTGTGCCAGAGCTTTGGGCGGAACAAGGTCAAAGTTTATTTCCATTTGCAAATGTTGTTCAACGCGTTTGCGATATTCCTCACGCTCCTTATCATTTAGCTCATCAGCTTTTTTGACCTCATCAACCAGTTTTTCTACCGGCAAGTCATCAACTTTTATGCTACCGTCCACTTTGTTCATGGATTGGAGAACTTTAACACGAATGCGGTCAAGCCAAACTTCGTTCTGGTCGGAATACATGCTCTCAATGCGCTCATACTCCTCTTTACCCAAAACATCTTCCAGTTCATTCTTTTCAAATTGATTGTCACTAATTTCGTTATTATTAGGCTGTTTGTCATCTAAAACGCTGTTTTTTTGCTTGCTCTTATTATATTCGGCACCGGCCTTAAAAATGGCATCCAGATATTTATTGGACTTGCCGCTTGTGGGAAGTTTTTTGACTCTTTCTTCTGAATACTCAATCGGATAATAAGAATCCTTCATTCCTTGAAGACAATAAGAAAACAATGCATTTTCTTTACTGTCTATCTTAAATTCTTTTCCGTCTCCCGCTACCTCAGAAAGCATAGCTTGTAACTTCTTTTCTTCCTCAGGGCTATGTTGACCGGAACTTAAAGCAAAAAAGCCTGCTTTTTCAAAATAGCTGTTGATTTCTTTACTCGGAGTTCTTTTTCTTAATTCTCCGGCATTTTTAGCATTGCGGACTAAATCATAGCTCAAAGCAAACCATGTTTCCAATTTTTCCAGAGAATCTACTTCACGAAGTTTGTCATACAAATTTTCAGCCAGCTTATATCTTTCTTCCTCCGTATGGTCGCCCTTATATTCGGCCATAAAGGTATCTTCTTTATCGTTTTTTTCAGACTGATTTTCTTGTCCGTATTTCTTTATAAATTCTTCTCTTTGAGATGGGTTCAGAGTATCTAAGAACTTGTCTACCGTGGGCTCTTTCTCGCCACTATAACGCACATAATCTTGATATTCTTTGCTTTGTGCATAAACTTCTTTAATATCAGCCATTGGAAACTCTCCTAAAAATTTTTTAATATGACTTTACATTACCATATTTTGTGTATTTTGGCAATATATTTTGTCTAAATCTATTTACTGTCTGAATTTTAGCGAAAAATTATTAAAAAATACCTTACATCTGCTTAAAAGCTCTTGCGTTTTGGTTTTATTCAACCTAAATAAGGGTAAAGTTTGTTTAATATTAATATTTGCGCAAAAAAATGACTGAAAAAGACTATTACGAACTATTGGAAGTTTCTCGTGATGCGGACGGCGATACGATTAAGAAATCTTATCGACGCTTGGCAATGAAATATCATCCGGATCGTAACCCCGGAGATAAAGAAGCTGAAACAAAATTTAAGGAAATCAACGAAGCCTATGATGTGCTTAAAGACAGCCAAAAACGTGCGGCTTATGACCGCTACGGTCATCAGGCTTTTGCTAACGGCGGTGGCGGAAACCCGTTTAACGGATTTGAGTTTAATTTCGGTGCCGGCGGTTTCTCTGATATTTTTGCGGATGTCTTCTCTGAATTTATGGGTGGCGGACGCTCTCGCGGTGGTCAACGTTCCTATGCACAACGCGGTGCCGATGTGCGATACAACCTATCAATCAGCCTTGAAGAGGCTTTTAACGGCGTGGAAAAAGAAATTACGCTGCCATCTACCGAAACTTGTGAAGCCTGCCATGGTCATGGCACAAAAGACGGCTCGGAAGCTCCCGTTTGCGACAAATGCGGCGGTTCGGGACGTGTTCATCAGCAGCAAGGCGGATTCTTTATTGTGGAAACAACCTGCCCTAAGTGTAAAGGTAGCGGTCGTTTGGTGAAAGAAGCCTGCAAAAAATGCGGCGGTAGCGGTATTATCAATAAAGATAAAACCCTCAAAGTTAAAATTCCGGCCGGAATTGAGGATGACACCAGAATGCGGATTCCCGGAGCTGGTGAAGCCGGTATCAGAGGCGGCGAAAACGGAGATTTGTATGTTTTTGTTAATGTTAAACCACACAAAATCTTTAGCCGCGAAGGAGCTAACCTTTATATGCGTGTGCCGGTCAGTATGGCTTGCGCAGCTTTGGGCGGAAAAATTGAAATTCCGGCTATCGACGGTTCCAGCATTGAGCTAGAGGTTGAAGCCGGAACGCAATCTGACCAGATTCAGAAAATCAGCGGTCAGGGTATGACGGTTATTCGCTCCAAAGGGCGTGGTGATTTGTTTGTTAAATATCGGGTGGAGACACCGGTTAATCTCTCAGCTAAGCAAAAAGAGCTGTTGGAGCAGTTTAGAGAAATCAGCAAAGATGATTCCTGCCAGCCGGAAACCAAAGGATTTTTTGATAAAATCAAAGATTTGTTCAATAAAGCCTCTTAGCTTAAAAATAATATTTTTGAAAACCGCAGAAAAATCTGCGGTTTTTTTGTTGTTTTTTGTCTAAAAATATGCTATCGCATAAGGATTAAAGAAAATTATTGTGGATTTATGATGAATGATTACGGACTTTTTTTTCGTTTTCTTTTTTGGCATAAGACACGATATTTTCTAAGTTAACCTATTGTTTTACTAAAAAATATTTCTTATGAAAAGTGCTTATTTTTTTGCAACTGAAAATTTATCCGGCTTTTATTTAATGCCAACGACTGTTTTGCTGAAAGCTCAATTAGAGGCTTTTAATAACCTTAATACCCTCGTATTTTTTGATGAGGCGTTCTTTGAGGAAGACAAAGAATCTTGTGAGAAAAAAATTCTTTTGGAAGACCTTATTGAAAATATTAAGAAAGAGCTGGACAGACGCTATCTGGCATTTCGAGGAAACTTGCCGGAAGAAGAGGAATGTGCTTTGGATTTTGCCCAAACGATGAATAATATCGTTGGCGAAGAAGAAGTGCTGGCTCTTATTGATGAGGCACCTCTGGATGTGGTATTGTGTTTTACAGACAATGTTGTCTGCGCTGTAGAAAAAAAAGCTCCTGAAAATATGGAGCCCAAAAGAGAAAACCTTAAATGCGAAACATTAAAGACCTCTCGACCAAGGAAGTCAAAAAGCTCTGCACAAAAGCGAAACTCAAAAAGCTGAGCGAAAAAGAGCTTGCTGATTTGTTCGGTTATGTAAACTCCGAGCTTTTTAAGCTTCAGGGTGCTCGCGGAATGGACGCTGCATTAGAAAGAAAATGGTGGGATGCCGCCTTGCTTTTAATTAATGATGAAGTTGTCGGTCGCGGCTTGCAAATGCTCTATGTCGGAATTGAAAAAGGAAACGAAGGCAAAAGTGCCATTGAACTCCTGAATATGGAAGATGAAGACTTTCAAGTTCAGGCTTATTCAATTCTTGATACTCTCGATTTAGAGGCCTTAAAACGTGTGGAATGCGAAATTAAAAAAGTTTTGTATTCCAACAAGCCGCTTTATGAGCCTTATATGGAAGAAGTACACCAGCAAATGCGCAAGCGTATGGTGATATTAAATTAATCTAACCTTTTGAATTATGGTTAATTTTGAAAAAATGATACCTGAGGAGCTCAAAGACTTCCTCAAGTCTCAAGACCTCAAAGCGTTAGATATTAAGGAGCTGGCAAAACTTCTTGCCATTGTGCAGGGATATAAAGCCTATTTTGCTCCGCAAAGAGGTATTAATGCTTTTGTTGAAAAGACTTATTGGAACGCTGTTGAAAAAGAAATAAGCAAAGAGTTTCAGCGACGGAACTGTAATGTCTGTGTTATGAGCTTTGCCGATGTCTTTTCTGAAGTAAATAAATTTTTGCTTGAGGGAGATATTCAGCTGGCTGCAAAAATTGAAAAAATAATATCAGAATATGGTTCTGATATTGTTGTAAAACTTAAGGAAGAGTTGATGGCTGAGCCGGATTATCAATCAAAATACGGAGAGGTAATTAAACTCTTGGACAGTCATCTTAGAGCTCTCTCTTGATGCCCTATTAGTTAAGACCCGATATTGTCAAAATATCGGGTCTTTTTTGTGCATAGACAGAAAGCATTCTATAGATTATATTATGTATATGAGAAAGAGTCGCGCAACGATTTTGGAAAAAATTCGCCGTAACAGAAAGAGCTTTCTTTACGGAACGTTGATTGCGGGTGCTTCTTTAGGTGGAATTAAAGGTTGTCAATCTTCGCATTTTGATTGGGCTGCATTAGAACTTCTTATATCAGAAGGCTATTATGATGACGGAACAAAAACCGACCAAGAAACAAAATTTGGTGTTACCAACACAACTCTCCAAGATTTTAAGAAAAAATATCCTGATGATGCAAAAGGTTTTCCCGAAACAGTAAAAGAGCTTTCTGTGTTTCAGGCAAAGACTATTATGCGTGTGGCTTTTTATGAGCACTATAAACTCAATGAGCTCAACAATGCTTCTCTGGCAGAAATGCTCCTTGATGCCGTTTATAATCATGATTATAGCACTTTCAGAAACTTTGCCAAAGAGGGGCTGATTGCAGTAATGAAAATGCGTGGCGAAGACCTTGAAAAACGTCCGCGAAATTGGAAAGAGATTCCTCCTTTCCTAAACAACTGCTCTAACGAAGAACAAGAGGCTTTTTATAATGCTTTTGTTCAGGCCAGAATAGATTTTTTTGAAAAGAAGGGTTATATTAATAAATTCAACGGGCTTAGAAAAAGAGCTAAAAAATTTGTCGGCAAATATCGTCCTTGCCCTTTGACGCGAGCAGATGTCAAAACCTCTAAACAAAAAGCAATTCATTGGTTTGATGCCGTAAAACTGATACAGAAAGAGCGAGTCTAACATGGAGAACTCTTATGATGAAACAAGATGAAGATGCTTTTATTCAGCGCGTATTGGCCGGACAAGCCAGACAGAAGATTTGCCTTTTACGAAAAAAAGCAGGTTGGAGTTATCAGGAACTTGCCGCCAGAAGCGGACTCTCTCCAGAGACCCTTAAAGAGCTTGAAGAAGGAACAAAACCAATGACACCCTACCACTTGCGAAAAATTTTGGATGCTTATAAATATTTTCAATAAAAAAGCCCCTCAGATGAGGGGCTTTTTATTACTTGTTATCCAGTAGCGGTGTATTGAGCTTGGGTTTGTTGTGCGTCAGAATACTGATGACTTTAACCAACTCATTTTTCAGCTCATCTCGGCGGCAAACAATGTCTACCATACCATGCTCTTTAAGATATTCGGCACGTTGAAAACCTTCCGGCAATTTTTCTCTGATGGTTTGCTCAATCACACGAGCTCCGGCAAAACCGATAACACAGCCTTTTTCAGCGATATGAATGTCACCAAGCATTGCAAAAGAGGCCGAAACACCACCCGTGGTCGGGTCTGTTAAAATAGAGATAAAGGGGAGACCTTGTTCTTTAACCATATTAATGGCTGCGGTTGTTCTGGCCATTTGCATCAAAGACAGAATACCTTCTTGCATACGCGCACCACCGGAGGCGGCAACCGTAATCAAAGGATAATTTCCTTTCATGGCCATTTCTGCGGCTTTAACAATGCCTTCACCAACAGCCATACCCATTGATCCTCCCATAAAAGAGAAATCCAGTGCGGCAACAACGCAGGTTATGCCCCCTATTTCGCCCTGAGCAACCTTAATAGCATCTTCATTTCCTGTTGCTTTGCGATACGACTTTAGGCGGTCGGTATATTTTTTGGAATCGCGAAACTTAAGCGGATCTTCCTTGGTTTTGGGAAGAGCTATTTCATTATATTCGCCATTGTCAAAAAGCATTTTTAAACGCTTGTCAACATAAAGACGCAGGTGATGTCCGCATTTGGTGCAAACATAAAGGGTCTTTTTCATCTCTTTTGAAAAGAGCATTTGACCACAGACCGGGCATTTTACCCACAAATTGTCCGCAATCTCTTTAGGTGTGGTTTTTTTTATTTTCGGTCTGACAAAATCTGTAAGCCAATTCATTATTCTATACCATCGTTGTTAAGACATTTGTTTTAGAGAGTTTCTTTCTCTTTGCGCTTAAAGAGATTTTTCAATCTTTCCTTAAACGTCGGTTTGGAAGGCATCAGCTCTGCTGTTTGGGTCTTTAAGGCCTCAATATTTTCCTGAAGGCCGCTGACTTGCTCGGTCAGTTTTTGCTGCTCTTTGTTCAACTTCTTATTTTCTTTCTTTTGCTTGCGAAGCTGAGCGCGAACCGGCGCATAAGACATCCATGAACTGATTTTTCCCCAGACATAACCAAAAAGGATAAAGGCAACTATTGCTACACTTTGCGAAACCGTAATCTCGACATAAAAAGGCCAAAGGTTAAACTCCACCAAATCGTTGTTAACAAAAGCAAAGACCAAAACAACAATTAATAATGGCAAAGCTATCAGCAATCTTATGAAACCCATGGCAATAGCCCTTTCTTCCTTCTATGGTTGCTTAAATTATTTGTTTAATAATTCGTGCAATTGTTTTCCTGTTTTGAAGTGAGGGATATTTCTCTCCTCAACTTTTACCTGCTCCCCCGTGCGCGGATTTTTTGCAATACGCGGAGAGCGTTTGCGAACGGAAAAAGCACCAAAGCCTCTAAACTCGACTCTTTCTCCTTTGGCCAAAGACATGGTGATTTTCTCAAAAACCACATTTACGATGCGTTCAACATCTTTGAGCATCAGGTGGGGGTTCTTTTCTGCAATTTTTTCAATCAATTCTGATTTAGTCACTTCAAATACCTCTTAATTTTATATTTTATTTTCAACATAATTTAGCCGTTTTTGTTTTATAAATCAATAGACCCTTTTCAAAAAAAGCCAAAATCTTATTACACAGTTATCCAAAGCTTTATGTCTACCGCATATTTTATGCTGAATGTTCTAAAGACAAAGGTTTTTCGTCCTCTCCCAATTGCAAGTCTTCTATCTTTTCAATTCGGCGCGAAATCTTGCTTGAAGATACTTTTATTTCTCCGATATCGCGACTTGCCATATCAAAATGTTTGGAGAGATTTTCGATACGTTCATCCAAACGACCGATGTCTTCTACCAAAACACCAACCTCTTTTTGGATTACGCCAGCCATTTCACGCATTCTGGCATCTTTGAGAATCGCTCGAACCGTGTTTAGTGTCGCCATCAGTGTGGTCGGAGAGACAATCCAAACTTTTGCTCTATAAGAAACCTCTACAACATCACGAAAATTGGCATGAAGCTCGGCATATATCGCCTCTGAAGGCAGAAACATTAAGGCTGATTCTGCGGTCTCTCCCGGAATGATATATTTTTCGGAAATATCTTTAATATGCTTCAAAACAGATGCACGGAAAAATCTTTCCGCTTCAATCTTTTCTCGCTCCGATGAAGCAATACGCAAAGCATTATAGCTTTCCAACGGAAATTTCGAATCTATAACTATTGTCCCAGGGGGATTGGGCAGCCTTAAAACACAGTCTGCTCTTTTGCCGTTGGACAACACGACCTGAAACTCGTAAGCCGAGGGTGGCAAGGTATTGGTTACCAAATCGTTGAGCTGAATCTCTCCAAAGGCACCGCGGGCTTGTTTGTTGGATAATACTTCTTGTAATGATACAACCTGCTCCGATAAGGATGAAATCTTTTGCTGTGCAACATCTATCTTTGCCAAACGCTCTCTTAACGCCTGAAGTGTTTCCGCCGTTTGAGTCGTGGATTTTTGCAAGCCTTCTCCGACATTTTTGGTTACTTGCAACAATTTTTCATCTATCATTTTAAGCATAGACAGACGCTGTTCATCAATAGCTCCTGAGATTTTGGCTTGTTGTGCAACTGCATTTTCCGATAATTGAGACAACCGCCCCGCCAACTCGGCCTGACCGCGGAACAAAGTTTCCGCAACATTCTGAAGCGTGGGGTCTGCTTTGCGGCGAAAAAGCAAAACTATGCCTAAAACTATTGTAATCAGCAAAAGCCCTGCCACCAAAAGCAGCAGGGTTTCCGTCATTGTAAAAGCATTGTTTGGCATATTATTCCTATTCAGGCAAATTGCGACCCATTGCCAAGAATTTTTCCGTGCGCTGCTTTTTGAGCTCCTCTCCGCTCAAAGGCAATAGCTCTTTCAGGTTGCGCAACAAAGCTTCCCCGACCCGATTGATGGTTGTTTGCGGGTCACGATGTGCGCCACCGACCGGCTCTTTAACAATCTCATCAATTACGCCGAAACGTTTTAGGTCTTGCGCCGTCAAGCACAGAGCTTCCGTGGCTTCTTTCACTTTATCTGCAGAGCGCCAAAGAATGGAAGCGCAACCCTCAGGAGAAATAACCGAATAGATAGAGTTCTCCAACATTAAAACACGGTTTGCCGTTGCTATAGCAATTGCACCGCCGGAACCGCCCTCGCCGATGACAATAGAAATCAACGGGACTCTTATACGCAGACATTTTTGAATCGATGCGGCAATAGCCTCCGCCTGACCTCTGGCTTCAGCCTCAACTCCGGGATATGCACCGGCCGTATCAACAAAAGCGAGAACCGGCATATTAAACTTATCCGCCAGATCCATTAAGCGTTGTGCTTTGCGGTAGCCTTCCGGCTTAGCCATGCCGAAATTGTGTTTCATACGGGTTTCAAGGTCATGACCTTTTTCTTGCCCCAAAACAACAACCGAAATGTTTTTAAAACGACCGATACCGCCGACCATTGCCTCATCATCAGCAAACAATCTGTCACCGCACAATGGGGTAAAGTCTTCTATCAGCGCATGAACATAATCTAAACAATGCGGACGATCCGGATGGCGGGCAACTTGAGATTTTTGCCATGGTGTTAAGTTGGCATAGGACTGTCTTACTTGTTTTTCGAGTTTTTGCTGCAAGCGATTAACCTCATGAGCGATATCTACATCCTCGTCCTTTGCAAGCATTTTCAACCCCTCAATTTTAGCTTCAATTTCGACAATATTCTTTTCAAAATCCAAAACCAATGTAGCGTTCGTATTCATCAAAACTCTCTATTAACTATTAAACCTGTTGTGTGTCTTAGCACAATTTATTCAAAATTTCGACTCTTTTTTTGGTTATGTTGATTATCTCTTTGAAAAACATATCCCAAACCACAGACAAACGTGTAGATTTTAATTGAAAAAACGACTAAAAAGGCTAAAATCAGTAAAAATTAAACCTCAGAGGAGAAGAGGACGTGTTGGCACTAGCTTTTTTTATTTCGGTTTTTTCAACCCTGACATGGCTGATTTTTGCGGTTGCGTATATTAATGACCATTTGAACGGCGTGGCTTTCAGCTCCCTCGGAATAACAGATATCTCCGTGTATGTCGGACTTGCCCTCTTGCCTATCTTGATTTTGTGGATGGTGTTTGGTTTTATTAATCAGTATTTGGGCAACCGTACACTTTCGAACAATATGTTCTCCTTATTTCGGCAAATGAAAAAAAATCAGGATTATACTGACCTGATTGCCCGAATTATGCTGGAAGCAGAACAGGAAATTAAGGATGGTTTTATTCTTAATAAGTTTGACCTGTTTGTTGCCGACATGAATGAGCTTATTGCCGATTTGTTAACACGCTGCAATATTGCTTCAACCGACCAAATCGACCGCTTGTGGAGTAAAGTTCAAAACGGTGGAAAATGGGCTTTCGGCAAAGTTTTGATTGAGGTTAACCAAAATCAGCCGAATTTTCAGATGCGCATTTATGAAAAGTCGCAAAGAGACAATGTTATTGCCGGAACCATTTTGGAATGGTGCGCCCGTTATTTAAGTCTTACTTCTTTATTGGAGAAGCACGACAAAGAGCGTGTATTTATCACAATTATCGAAACCGGAGTGTTTGGCAAGGTCTTTTCTATTTTGGCTCCTGTTTCTGATGAAATTCGGCGTAGCCGCGAGTTTGCTCCTATTGGTTCGGCGGCTCCCGCTTTTGCACCGCAAACTCCTGCTTATGAAGATGAAAACAAAAATCAGCAACCGACACCAAGCATTGCTCCTAAGGCTGAGGCTCCTAAACAAGAAAAAACAAATTTTCTTAATAAGATAGATACAAAAGCTTTTGCCGCAAAAGCCGCAAAGCTTAATCCCTTTCGCAAGGAAAGAACCGAAAACTATTTAGATGAAGTTCAGCAGAATCCTTCTGGAGAAAAAGACCCATTTTCTATGGCTTTGGAACGTAGTTTTAGCGAAAACGAAGAATTAGCCTCGCCAAAAATTGCTGACCCCTCTTTTGAAGAAAGCGAAAATGCAGAATCTTTTGTACAACATTCCATCGCTCCCATGGAACCTCGGTTTGAGGAGAAGCTCGTTGAAACAGAAGTGGAAGAAGTTCCTGCTCCCGTAATAGAGCCAAGAGAAAATGATTTCAAACCTCAAGATGATGATAGCTTTGCAAACACTAATAAAACTTTGTCTGACTTGAAAAAAGAGTGGGAAGAGATGCGCAATGCTACAATGCCGGCACCTTCGGTGCAAGAACCCGAATCTCCGTCTTTTGAAAATACGTCTCAAAAAACTGAGGAAGAAAAAGAAGAGAATTACGCTTATCCTTTCGGCAGTTGGACAGATGAAGCCAACTATCATAAATAAAATAATTATCTTCTGCGGTGCATTTTTTTGTTTTGAGCCCTCTGCTCAAGCAAAGATTGTTTTATCTGAGCATATTGCTTTATATGATGAAGCTAAATATACACCTGACTTTAAAAGTTTTTCATACGCTAATCCCGATGCTCCCAAAGGGGGGCGAATCGTTATGCCTGATTATGGCGGATTTGACAGTTTTAATCCTTTTATTTTTAAGGGCATTTCTCCCGCAACGGCTGTCGGCTTGACGTTAGATACTTTAGCCGTTTCTCCGGTTGATGACCCAGCCGTGGCTTATCCTTTGATTGCCAAAAAATTTGAATTGCCCGACGACAAATCTTTTGTCGGTTTTATCCTTAACCCTAAAGCACGTTTTCATGACGGCAAACCGATTACGGCTGATGATGTTATTTTCAGCTACAACAGCCTTATTGAAAAAGGACAGCCTTTGTATAAAATGTATTATGCCGATGTGGAGCGGGTGGAAAAAATCAATGACCATCATGTACGATTTTATTTTCGCAAAGGCTCAAATAATCGCGAATTGCCCTTAATTCTCTCGCAAATTGCCATTTTCTCGGAAGCTGACTGGAAGGGCAAAGACTTTGCCAAACCAAGTCTTAAACCGATGCTTGGCAGCGGTCCTTACAAGATTGTTGATTTTCAGGCCGGAAAATTTGTTGTTTTGAAAAGAGTTAAGGATTATTGGGCGCAAAACTTGCCATCGCGCAAAGGTTTTTTTAATTTTGATGAAGTTCGGTTTGATTTTTATCAGGATACAACCGTTACCTTGCAAGCTCTTTTTGCCGGTAATATTGATGTTCGGGAAGAGTATATCGCCAAAATTTGGGTTACGGGCTATGATAATGATAAAGTAAAAAAAGGACAGATTGTCAAAGAAGCTATCGAACATAATAATCCGGCAATCTTGCAAGCTTTTGCTTTTAATGTCAGAAAACCAAAGTTTTCAGATCGACGTGTTCGCGAGGCTATTGGGTTAGCTTTCAATTTTAATTGGGCGAATGAGAGATTGTTTTATAATCAATATACTCGCTTGTACAGTTATTTTACCAATACGGGCATGGAAGCTAAATCTCTGCCTTCCGGAAAAGAAAAAGAGATTTTGCTTAAATATAAAAATGCTCTGCCTAAAGAAGTCTTTAGCAAAGAATTTGCGAATCCGCAACATCCAGATGCCAAAGCCGTACGCGAAAATTTGCGACAAGCCGTTAAACTCTTAAATGAGGCCGGATATGATTTTGTTGATGGTAAAATGACAAATCTGTCTACCGGCGAACCTTTGGAATTTGAGGTCTTAAGTAATTCGGCTAACGGAAGTTCTTTTACGCGCGTTATGCTTCCTTTTATCGACAACCTCAAAAAAATCGGCATTAAAGCCGTATTTCGGAATTTAGAGGTTAATATCTTTAAAAACAGGCTGGATAATTTTGATTTTGATATGGCTATCGTTTCCTTCGGGGTTAGCCATATGCCCGGAAATGAACAACGCGAAATGTGGGGTAGTTTTTCCGCTAATGCTAAAGGCAGCTATAATGTCGTCGGGATTAAAAACCCTATCGTTGATGCTTTAATCGAGGGTTTAATTCAGGCGCAGCACAAAGATGATTATGAAGCCTATGTGCGTGCTTTGGACCGCGTATTGCTTAATGAGCATTATCTTATTTTTCAATGGTATTCGCCTTATAACCGTGTTGCTTATCAGAATAAGTTTGAGCATCCGCAATCTTCGGTTAAGGCCGGTTATCAGCCCTTTACATGGTGGATGAAGCAACAATATTTGAAAGGCAAAAAATGAGAAATTACATAATCAAAAGACTGTTGCTTATTCCCTTTACGCTGTTGGGTATTTTAATTATTAATTTTGCCATTATTCAGCTTGCTCCGGGAGGGCCGGTCGAATATGTTTTGGCAAAATATCGGGGAATGAATGTTGATGCAAAGTCACAGTTTACGGCATCGGCAAATATGAATATGGAAAGCTCTGCCAACAAGTATCAAGGGGCGCAAGGTGTTCCCGAAGAGCTGGTTAAAGAGCTGGAAAAACAATTTGGCTTTGACAAACCCTTACATGAGCGGTTTTGGAAAATGCTTAAGGACTATGCCGTCTTCGACTTTGGGCGAAGTTATTATAAAGACAAGACAGTCGGAGAACTGATTGTTGAAAGATTACCTGTTTCAATTTCTCTTGGTTTGTGGTCCACTTTAATCATTTACTTGATAGCAATTCCTTTAGGTATTAAGAAAGCGGTGCGCGACGGCTCAAAGTTTGATGTTTGGACATCTTTTGCGGTTATTTTGGGTTCGGCTATTCCGGTTTTTTTGTTTGCCGTGTTTTTAATTGTCTTTTTTGCCGGCGGAACTTATCTGCAATGGTTTCCGCTCAGAGGACTTACTTCGGATAACTGGAGCGAACTTCCTTGGTATAAACAAATTATGGATTATTTTTGGCATATTACTTTGCCGGTTTTGGCTATGGTTATCGGTGGATTTGCAAGCCTTACGATGCTTACAAAAAACTCTTTTCTTGATGAAATTAATAAGCAATATGTCCTAACCGCAAAAGCAAAAGGCTTAAACGAAAACCAAGTGTTGTATGGCCATGTTTTCCGGAATGCGATGTTGATTGTTATTGCGGGGATGCCGGCAATGCTTATTAAAATGTTGTTTACGGGGTCTCTCTTAATTGAGGTTATATTCTCGCTTAATGGTTTGGGACTGCTCGGATATGAAGCTATTATGACCAGAGATTATCCCGTTATATTCGGAACCTTATATATTTTTGCCTTATTGGGCTTGGTGTTGAAACTCATCAGCGACTTGACTTATTCTTGGGTCGACCCCAGAATTAATTTTGATAAGATTTAGGCGTAGCTGTATTGTCTTAAATCGCTGTTTTGCAAAATTTTGGCAATAGTTGCTTCCAAATCCTCATTTTGCCGAGATTCAATAATTTCGATAATCTCAACTTCTTTTTTATCCAGACGGCGATTGATGCCTATGGAATCGTAGTAGCTTTTGGCATTATTGTATAGACCGGCTGCTTGTAGACTGTTGCCTTGCGCGTAATAAAATTGTGATAACATTTTTTCGGCGTTGGCAATTTGACGCGGATAAATTTCTGCGTCCGCTACTTCTAAAACGTGCTCATAAGCCCAAACGGCTTTGTTATTTGATTCTGCTTTGGTATACATATCTGCTATACGACCCCATGCATTGACATTTTGCGGAGCTAATTCAATCGCAAGCTCAAAAGAACCCGTTGCCAAATGAACATCTGATAAACTTGCCAGAGTCCCAAATGTGCAAGCATAGTTAGATACTTCACCGAATAATCTGTCGCGTTTGTTTTCTTGCATTAGGGTCGCCCCTTTATTGATGTTTTCATCCATCAACGCCTCTATCAAAACCAAAGATAGAGAGGGGTCTCCTTTAGCCAAATGGTACAGAGCTTCATCATCTTGAGGAAGTTCGTTATTTGCGGCTGAACGAACTTGTTCAAATTTGTCATTTAAACACATTGCGATAAAATCTTTTATGGCATCAATAACTTGCAAAATCTCATCTTCCGTACTCTGCCCCTGATTTCGAAACATTATGGTTTGAGCGATTTTTAAGTCATCTACACCACGGCCAACCATATCTATAATTAAGCCTAAAAGCTCCGGCAAACCTTTGCGACTTTGTTGATATTGCAAACTTTCTATGTCCAACATAACCTTGTTTGCATCAAGTTCGTTTATTTTGCCTTTTTTCCAGTCTAAATCTACCGATGCAATTTTGGCTCTTTCGGTATTTATGGCCTTGGTTTGTGATTTTTTCTTATCTTCTGATTTCTTCTTCTCTTGCTGTTCTTTGCGATGTTCTTCTTTTTTCTGCTCTTGCTCTTGCTCAACAGGTTCTTTTTCTGCGCGGGCCTGCTCTAGTTCTCTTTCTAGTTCTCTTTCCAACTCTCTTTCAAGCTCTAGCTCTTCGTCTTGGCTTGAGTGTGCTGAAGGACTGCTGCTCTCATCAAACAAAATATCCGAATTTTGTTTGGCTTGGTCGCTTTTTAAAAATGAAATTATGGATTTGACATATAAGATGATGATTAAAAATAAAAATAAGATGAATGCCAGCAACATCAAGATTATGGACACCATGCGCAGATTGTCCGCTCCTGAAAAATAGCGACTGAACATCCCCGCCATTATATCCAGATTGCCGGATATTGTGCTCAAAAAATCTCCTGATGTAAGAATAGTTATTACCTGATCTGGCATAATTTTAAGGCCACCATTTACAAATTGTCTTTTAATGATTAATATTGTTTGTATCTTATTGCTTTTGGAAAGCAAGATACAATACAACAAAAGTCACGCTAGCAGAAATAGATTAAAAATGGGTTACTTCAGTCAAAGAAAAAAACATGAAAGAGATAATCTTATTTTGAATATTACCTTAGGGATTGTTGCTGTCCTTACGGTATGCTCTTTTGACGGCGGAGCCTTCGGACGTTTTTGCAATTTGTTGCAATTCCATTTCTATATTATTACTTTGGCTGCTTTGATTTATGCTTTGCTTGGACGTTTTTTTATTCATTCTTTGGTTGCTTTGCTTTTGTTGATAGTGAATTTCGGCGTACTTACATCTGCGGCAAATATTGTTACAAATACTTCTCATAGCGGTTCTGATAAACTTACAATTTTATATCAAAACAATGTACGGAGAGTTGAGCCCTTGGTTAAAGACGCATTGGAGAATAATGCTTCCATTGTTGGACTTAACCATAAAAAAGCTCCGGCATATTTACCGGAAAGCTTTGGTGATTATCAATTGGTTCATCAATCTCGCGATGAAGAAAAAAGTTTTATTCTGACAACAAAAAATCCTTTGCGTGCGGGGCGGATTCATCTCTCTCCGCAACGAACCGCTTCTTTTTTGGTTTTTGAAAATGCGGGCAAAAATTTTGTTTTTATCAACCTTAATTTTGCCAACTTATCCTTCAAAGAAGAAAAAAACGTTTTTGATAATTTGGCAAAATTTATTCTCGGACAAGATGAGCCTGTAATTATTATCGGAGATTTTGGGGTTCCGGCATGGTCCAAAACATTTAAAAACTTTTTGGCAAAGACAGATTTGGAGATAAAAAATCGTATCATTATGACTGACGGTAACAGTTGGTTTAATCCGTTTATTGTCCCTAGTATTAATGTTTTGGGCTATAGAAATCTCGGATTAAAAAATATTGATATTTTATCTGATCACAAGGGAAGCCATCCTTTACGTTTTGACTTAAATTTTTAACTCAGAGAGTTTTGTCTTTAGTATTTTTGATAATTTGTTTTTCCCGTAGGTTTCCGCATAGCTCAAAGCGGTTTCGAGGTTTTTGCGAGCTTCCTCTATATTTCCCTTTTGGAGAGCCAAAAAGGCAATATCAGCGTAATCTGTTGCGGCTCCGATATATCTTTCATTTTTTTGTTCTAAGGCGGCGGCCTCCTGAAACCAAACTTTTGCTTCTTTAGTTTTTTTGCGATGCAGAAAAATCAGCCCCATTAAATTATAAGCTCCCGCCAAATGAAAAGAGGTTTGTTTTAATTTGGCTTTTGATATCAAATCTCGTAATATTTGTTCTGCCATATCCAGCTCTTTTGATTCAAACAAAGCCAAAGATTGCAGATACAAGCTTTCAAAATAAGCGGGCTTATTTTTATCTTTTAAGTAAAGTTCGGCGGCTTTTTGCGCTTCCGTTGCTGCTTGTGTTTTTTTCTTTTGTGCATACAAAATATGGGCTCGGAGTTCTGATGAAAAAGCCAAACCGCTAATGAATTTTTTTTGTCGGCTTATTTTTTCGCTCTCATTTAGTAGTTTCTTGGCTTGCGCATATCGGCGACGCAAGAGATTTAGCAAGGCCTGCTGATTGAGAATAGATGCCGTTAGTATCTTTTGCTCATGAGGTGGGCAAAGTTTTTGAGCTTGTTCAAAGTCTGCTTGTGCTTCTTCAAATTTTTCCTGCAGAATCCACAGCATTCCCCTATTTCCCAAAGCCTCTGCCTGACCTTGCGTATCATTGCAAAAACAAAAAATTTTGGCGGCGGAATCAAACATCATTAGGGAAACATCTTCAATACAAGATAATCGATAAATTGTTCCATTTAGCAGCAAAGCTTGCGCCTCTTCAATAAGGGCTTTTTTTTCGGCAAAAAGCTTGGCGGCTTCTGCGGCGCATTGTGATGCCGAAAGCATATCGCCGTCCCGTAAAAAAAGCCAACCTTGAACAAAGCGTTTGCGAGCCTTGGCGTAAGGGGATAATCCTTTATCCGAAAGATTTTCTATTATTCTTTCAGCCTCTTTCTCTTGATTTTGACTCAAAAACCAAACAGCTCTGTCTGACGGAAAGAGGTTCTTAATGTCTTTGGGGAATAAGCTATTTCCCAAGCTTTTTAATTTTGTTTGTTTGTTTTGCTGCAGAAATTTCTTAAAAGCGGATATTCGGCCACAAGCCAAATTAAGTAAGGCTCGGTGCGCGGCTTTATCTTTTTGGGTGAGCAAAATAGAAATAATTTCTCTCAGTGCTTCCGTGTTTATGTATGCTTTGGCCCGACTTACTTCCTCTTGGATAAGAAGTTTTTTCACGGCCAATTTCAGAAAATGGGCACAACGAATACGATGAAGGCTCAGAAAAAGGTAAAAAAACGCCAAGCCACATATTATTAAAATCGCGATATATTGCAAATAAATCATCTGACGTTTAACACTATATTAGTTATTGCAGGGTTATATTATTACTAATGTATAAAACATATAAGGATTTTTGTAAAATGGCTATCTCAAAATTGAAATCTGACGAGTTATACAAAAAATGCGATCCGCATAAGTTTGAGTTTACGACAACGGCAGAACTGGAAGAAAGACTCTCTGCTCTGGGGCAAGACCGCGCTATCAGCGCCGTGGAACTCGGCATTAACATTAAGTCTAAGGGCTATAATCTGTTTTGTCTCGGCCCTGAGGGAACAGGAAAAACTAGTCTGGTTAAGCGTATTTTGATTAAAGAAGCTAAGAATCGCCCAACCCCGAAAGACTGGGTCTATGTTTATAATTTTGATGAGCCGCATAAACCTATCGCCATCTCCTTTGAGGCCGGAGAAGCTCCTGAGTTTGCAAAAGATATTGATAAGTTGATTGAGGAGTTTTCATCTTCAATTCCGGCTGTATTGGACAGTGATGAATATAAAGCTGCTTTGAGCATTATTCGGGAAAAATATAAGCAAAAGAAAGAAGAATATGTTCGCTTGTTGCAGAAAAAAGCTAAAGGTAAAAGTGTTTCTTTGCTGCATATGCCTGTCGGGTTGGTCGTTGCTCCGGTTAAAAACGGCGAAGTTTTAAGTCCTGAGGCCTTTGACGAACTCCCAGAAGATGAGAAAAAGTCTTTGATTGAAGACTTAAACGCAATGCAGGAGGAAATTGAAAACACGGCGCAGGATTTGCCTGAGTGGGAGGACAAACAGCGTAAAGAGTCCGGCTTGTTGCGCGAAAAGTTTATTAAAGTTGCCGTTAAAAATCCGATTGATAATCTGCGTCATAAATATAAAGGACACAAGCAAGTCAATGACTTTTTAAAAGCCGTACAGAAAAATATTATTGAAAATATTGAGGACTTTTTGCCAAACGGCGGTAATGAAAATGGAGGACAAGGCGAAGGTGAAGATGCCTTGTCTGCTCTGCTCAGCCGTATGAATAAGCAAGAAGAAGACAAGTTTGCAAAATTCAAGGTAAATGTCGTGGTCAAAAACGAGCCAAACTCAGGAGCTCCGATTGTTCACTTAGACCACCCAACACAAGGAAACTTAGTCGGTAAGGTCGAACGCTTGCAACAATATGGTGCTTTGTTAACCGACTTTACACTTATTAAAGCCGGTGCTCTACACCATGCGAACGGCGGCTTCCTTTTGATTGATGCGAGAAAGTTGCTTTTGCAACCTTATGCTTGGGACTCTCTGAAACGCGCCTTGGCTTCCAAAACAATCAAGATTGAAACACCTAGTGACGAAACCAGCTTTACAACAATCTCTCTTGACCCGATGCCGATACCTCTTGATGTAAAAGTCATTTTGACCGGCGATGAAGAACTCTATGAAGTTTTGTCAGAAAGAGATCCTGACTTCTCAGACTATTTTAAGGTGGAAGCTGACTTTGGTGTTTTAATGGACAGAACCGAAGAAAATGAGCTTGAATATGCAAAACTTATTGGCTCTCTTTCCAAGAAAAAACATCTGCGCTCACTTAACAGACAAGCCGTTGCCAAAGTTATTGAATATTCATCTCGCTTGGCAGAAGATTCTGAAAAACTGACCGCACATATTGCATCTATCGGTGATTTGTTGCGTGAGGCGGACTATTGGGCGCGTAAGTCCAAAGCTAACCAAATCGGTAAAAATCATATTGAACAAGCCATTAATGCGCAAATCTACAGAAGCGACCGCATTAAACAAGCTATGCTTGAGCAAATTGATAAAGGAACGATTTTGATTGATGTCGAAGGAGAGCGCGTCGGACAGATTAACGGGTTGGTCGTTTATAACTTCTCTCGTACATCTTTCGGCAAACCCTCCAGAATTACAACTCAAGTAAGAATAGGTAAGGGTGAATTTATTAATATTGAACGCGAAGTCGAAATGAGCGGACCTATTCACAGTAAGGGTGTTTTGATTTTGCAATCACTTATTGCAAATCGTTTTGCCAAAGAATATCCGCTTTCGCTTTCCGCTTCCATTGTATTTGAACAATCTTACGGCGGGGTTGATGGGGATAGTGCTTCCTCAACCGAATATTATTGTTTGCTTTCGGCTATTGCAAACTTGCCTATCAAACAAAATATCGCGGTTACAGGCTCTATCAACCAGTTTGGTGAGATTCAACCGATTGGCGGCGCAAACGAAAAAATAGAGGGTTTCTTTGATGTATGTAACCATCGCGGCTTGACCGGTACGCAAGGTGTGATTATTCCGCGCACAAACGTCAAAGACTTAATGCTTCGTGAAGATGTTTTGGCGGCTGTTGACGAGGGAAGATTCCATATTTGGGCTGTTGATACGGTTGATGACGGTATTGAAATTTTAACCGACATACCGGCCGGAAAGCCCGATAAAAAAGGCGAATTTCCTAAAGGAAGCGTTAATTATCTGGTAAAGAAAAGCCTCGAAAATTATTATAAAAAATATGTTCAATTTGCCAGAGAAACGCATGGTTGCCTAGGAAAATAAAATGAAGGTTTTATTTGTCTGTTCCGCAAATATTTGTCGGTCTCCGATGGCGGAAGGCATTATGCGTGATTTGCGCTCGGATTGGACTATTGATTCTGCGGGCATCTGCGCCTTTGAAGGAGATGCCCCTGATTTGCACGCTACTCTTTGCGTTGCAAAACGTGGCATAGATATCTCTATGCTTAGGTCAAGGCCTATTCGCGGAGATGATTTTGCCGAGTTTGATTTGATATTGACTATGGATGATGATGCCGCTGACTATTTAGAAATGCTTCGTCCACAAGGCGATGTTCGGTATCAAAAGGCAAAAATTGAGAATTTGGCGGTTTATGCTCAAGATATTTGCATACAGAATCCTTACGGAACTTCCGGTTTTGATAAAGTTTTTGAAAAAATTGAGCTTGCTTGCCACAATCTGGCGCAAAAATTCTAAGAGAATTTGGCTAACAATGCTTTGTAAGCTATGGTTAATTGTTTGAACTTCTCTTCTGCGGTTTTATCATCCTGATTGACGTCCGGATGATATTTTTTTACCAGCTTTTTGTATTGTTTTTTTAGGCTTTCGACACTAACTTCCGAAGGTTTGAGTTCCATTATTTGCAGAAAGCGGCGTTCTTCCTCGTTATAATAAACTTCGTCCATAGCGGCAAAATCTGTTGCATATTCGCCAAAAAAACCAAAATCATCCTTAATATTATAACCAAAATTGTATTTTATACGAGACTTAAAGCCCTTAAAATGCATTCGTTTTTTGGGTTCTTCTTCCGGAGCTTCCGTGGAAATTCCTTCATAATAGTTCCATTTGGCATTGTACTCTTGTACATGCTCAAGGCAAAACCAGTAATATTCTTTTAATTTGCGGTCCTTAGGTGCACGATATTCTCCGGCTTTTTTACAGCCCGGATGATCACAGCGACGCTCTTTATCTTCTGTTTGCGGCGCAAAATATTTTCGGCTCCTTACAGCTTTTTTCATAAAAACTCTTATTTTTTCTTTTTAAGGTTGTATTTTATGTTTTTGAAGTTATATTATTATCCTATTCTGCCTTTTATGGCAACAGAATAGTCGTTTAATATTAGTTTTTGCTTTTGAAGATTGGCCTAATGACAAAATTGGTTAATAAAGTCGTGGTTGTTAATGAGCGTCGTACAAGTATGCGACTCTGTCAAAGTGAATGGATGGCCTTAGAAAAAATTTGCCTTGATGAAGGGTTGTCCAGAAATCGACTGATAGAATTGGTTGAAAACTGTAGGCAGTCTTGTTTGGGGCTGACTTATTTGACCAGACTTTTTACCTTATTTTATTTTTATAATAAAGCGATTAAACCTGATAGGCTTTTGTCTAAGGATAAAGGGGAGAATCGCGTCAGACAGATGCTCAGTCTTCTGTGTTCCTCTAAAAACGCATCAGAACAAAAAGGATTATACCGACAATTAAAGCCGGTCCCCAATAAAGAATCGAAATCTTATTAGTTTGTTTGTTGGCTTTTGCATATTTTCTTTCAATATGGCGAGACCAAAAGCTCTGGGGGTTTTCTTCTTTTTTTTCTGCATAATAATTATTCATAGTTTCTGATACTTCTTGGTCTTGGGGTAAAAATGTTGTTTTCTTTTGATAGTTCTTTACATAAGGTTCAAAGGCTTTTTTAACAGAACTTTCCGAACAGATTTGCGCAAGCTGGGCTCGCGCATATTTTAGTTTGCAGGAAATGATGTCTTGCGGCAATGGTCTATTGTGTAGTAAAGCCAAACAATGTTCATCTGAAACTTTATGAACAGAATCGACCTCCGTAAAGGCTATTCTGGCTTGAGAATCGATGGCAACCTGATTGAAACCCAAAACAAAAAAGCCTTTTTCAAAAAGTTGTTTGGCAAAAAGTTTTGCTAATTTTTGACCGGCTTCAAGATTTAGCTTTGATGTTGTGGTAAAAGCCTCTTGGGAATCGACAATCCATTCTTCTTTTGTTGTTTTTACCCAATCAGTCTGCAAGGGTATTATATCTGATGAAGCCGTCGTGAATTTTAAGACATCCTCTCTTTGTGCGGCATAAAGACGCATATCTTCCGTTTCATTAAAACGATTTTGAAAATCTGAAAGTCCATCCTGATATTCTGAAAAGTCTTTTTCATATATTTCTTGTATAAGTTTCTGAAAAAATTGTTTTTGTGTTGAAGCATATGCCTTTTGCAAGACAGATGTTCCGGCTGTATAGTTTTGTTCTTTTTCCTTCCGGCAAAAAAAGACTCCGCTTTTGGCAAAAGCTAAAGCCGCCAGTTCCGAAACAATAATATTCGGTATGCTTGACTGATAGGCTTGTAAAAATTGCTCCAAGCGTTCTGATGCGGAAAGTTTTGAGTGCTTTACAAAAACTTTTGCCGGTTTTATAACTTTCTTAAACGAAATTAAATTCTCCGTTAAAAACAGAAGGTCATATCGAGCAAGCAATATGCTTAATTTGAACTTTTGATAAAGATATGTCAGGCGGTTTATCATCTATTGTTTCTTTGTGAGGTTTATATGCCGGAATTACCCGAAGTGGAAACCATAAAAAACGCGCTCCTGAAAGCCGTTTATAAGGCTAATATAATAAGCGTGCGCATTTTCAACAACCGTTTTCGCAAAATAATCCCTGATGATTTTGCAAAAAGAATCGAGAAAGCAAAAATTATTACAATCTCGCGACGAGCCAAATATCTGCTTCTCGGGTTAGATAACGGCTTGAGCATCGTTTGGCACTTGGGAATGAGCGGAAAAATTAAAATTTTTGATAAGCTGCCGGAAAAACATGAAAAACACGACCATGTCGTTATTGAGACAGATAAATGTTTTTTGGTTTATAATGATGCGCGCCGCTTTGGTATGCTTGATTGTATCAAGACAAATGATTTAGAAAAGAATCCTATTTTTAGCCATGTTGGAATCGACCCCTTTGACACAAAATTAGACGCGCTGTTTTTATTTAATAAATTTCGAAACAAAAATACGCCGATTAAAATTACACTGCTTGACCAAAGTATTGTTAACGGAATTGGCAATATTTATGCTTCGGAAATTCTTTTCGACGCCGGCATAAGTCCTTTAAGATTAACAGAATCCATAACCCTGAAGGAATGTGAAAAACTTGTATGCAGTATCAGAAAAATTTTACAAAAAGCCATTGATGCCGGCGGCTCAAGCATCCATGATTATAAAAAACCTGACGGAAGCTTGGGGTATTTTCAAAATATGCATTGTGTTTACAACAAAACAGGGCAAAAATGTCCTATGTGCACTTGTGATGTTTCAAAGACCGGCGGTATAAGAAAAATCGTTCAGGCCGGTCGGTCAACTTTTTATTGTTCGGTTAAACAAAAATGATGATGACAATGAAAAATAAAATTTGTTTTTTCGCTGCGACTCTGGCTGTTTTGTTCGGCTTGAGTTTCTCTGCCAAAGCTGCTTCCTTTTTGGAGGGGTATGAGGATATTCCGATTATGAAGGGACTCCAACAAATTAAGAATGATAATTTTTCTTTCGGAAATGAAGAGGCTCGTTTGGTCGAAGCTGTTTTGACCGGATCAAAAGTCGGATTTAAAAGTGTTAAAAAATTCTATGTCGATACTCTGCCACAACTCGGATGGTCTTATCAAGGGCAAAGAAGAAACAGTTTGCTTTTTTATCGCGAGGGCGAGGCTTTGGAAATCGTTAAAGAATCGACAAAGCCGTTGAATGTTCGTTTTACCATTAAAAATCAGATTTAGGATAGAATTATGGAATATAGCAATATTTTAGTCGAATCCAGAGAAAGCTTCGGCATTATCACACTTAATCGGCCACAAGCCATGAACTCCGTTAATCTAGAAATGCTGAAAGAACTGGCTCAAGCCATTACGGATTTTGAAGCAAATGACAATATTAAGGTTATTGTCCTAAAGGGCGACGGCAAAAATTTTGCGGCGGGAATCGATATTAAAGAAGTTTTGGGCAACGGGAATCAAAAGTTTTTCGGTGTTGATGAAATGCAAAAATATTTCGGTATTTTTGAAAAATGCAGCAAGCCGCTTATTGCCGCCATTGCCGGATATGCTCTGGGAATCGGCTGCGAGTTGGCTTTGGCCTGCGACATCATACTTGCCGCAGATAACGCTCGTTTCGGGCAACCGGAGCTCAGCTTGGGCGGCATCCCATCCTTCGGTGCAACACAGAGACTTACTAAAGCCTTGGGCAAAGCCAAAGCTATGGAAATGGTTTTGAGCGGAAGAGGAATGAATGCGGAAGAAGCTTTTGCGGCGGGACTCGTCAGCAGGATTGTACCTTTGGTTGATTTGTATGACGATGCTTTTAAAACAGCCGCGAGAATTTCTTCTCAGCCGCTTAATGCCTTGAGGACAGCAAAAGCCGTTGTTTTAGCCGCACAAAATATGCCGCTTCATGATGGAATCTTGCTTGAGAGAAACGCTTCAAAAAGTTGTTTGGCTGCAGATGATTTTAGAGAATCTCTAAAAAAATTCGCCAATGGTGAGCGTTAAACCTTGAAAAATGGCATAGAATCCGGCTTTTTTGCGAAATTAGGTATTGACTTAGACAGACTTAAGAGTTTATAAAGCATATCAGAATTAAAAAATTGTCATAACTATTTAATACAGGATAAAGAAAAATGGCCAATCATAAATCGGCAAAAACAAGAATTAACAGAAACAATAAAAGAAGCATCATCAATGGTGCTCGCAGAAGTCGTGTTCGCACTTTCGTAAAAAAGGTTAATGCGGCTATTTTGGAAAACAACAAAGAAGCTGCAAAGGCTGCTTTGATTGTTGCTGAGTCTGAGTTGATGAGAGCTGCTCAAAAGGGCGTTCTGCCGAAGAATACTGCTTCTCGTACGGTTTCTCGTCTTTCTGCCAAAATTAAAGCTCTGTAATCGCTTATTACAAGTAGTTTTTTGTAACGCAAACTGATGGTTGCTCTCTTATATGAGAGATTGTCGGTTTGCGTTTTTTTGTGCGAAAATCGGCAGAATCTAAGCGACTCTGCAAGAATCTTCTGTCAAGAAAATTAATTGCAATGTTCGATGAATGTTCTGTTGTAATTATTTTTTTTTGATTTTACTATCCAGACAAATTCGGATGAAAGTTGATTGAAGCTTTTATCAGAATCCACTCTAAAATTAATACCCGACAGATTGCAAAAATTGGGGAACAATCTTTAAGTATTATAAAAAGAGTTTCTGCTTTCTTTCGAAAGCGACACTTTTGATAAATTCAAAAGCGGCTTTTTGGTAAATATCATATGATGCTTTTGAGATTTGTTGATTTTGTCTTGAGAGATGGCAGCTAATGCAAGGGGCAAGATGCTCTCTTTGAGAAAGTCTTGCAGCGTGGGCATCCTGAATGACATAACATGTTATGTCGTTACCAGAAAAGATAATGTCTTTTATGCGCAGATTTCAGATGTTCGTGCTATTGTTTTTAGTGATTTTATTATATGGGGAGATATGATGGCTGAAGAAGCAATAAACAACAACAGTTCTGTTCAGGAGCAATGGGGACAGATCTGCAGCCAGTTGAAAGTTGAAGTAGGGGAAACAGCTTTTGACAGTTGGTTAAAGCCACTGACACCGGGTGCTTTTAACGATGGAATCATGAATATTTGTGTTCCGACCCGATTTATGAGAAACTGGGTGATTACGCATTATAGCGACCGCATCCACAAAATTTGGGAGAAAAAGAATCCGGCCATTAAAAGCGTCAACTTTGTTGTTCAGGCCGTCCAAGATGAAACTAAAGGACTTTATAATCCTTCTTGCCGTTCTTTGCTGAAAAAGATTTCTTCAAGTCCGGCTCCGCAAAATATTTATCAATCAGGTCTTAATTCTGTTTTGGCGAACAGCAATGATTTTCAGGCAAACTCAGACCAATCTTTGTCTGTTCCGCTTAATCCGCAATATACTTTCGACAATTTTGTTGTCGGTAAAACCAACGAGTTTGCTTATGCAGCTGCGCGCAAAGTTGCGGAATCAAGAAATGTTTCTTTTAACCCCTTGTTTTTATATTCCGGCGTAGGTTTGGGTAAAACGCACTTGATGCACGCTATTGCTTGGCATATTAAGCAACAAGACCCGACCAGAAATATTGTTTATTTATCTGCCGAAAAGTTTATGTATAAGTTTGTTCGCGCTTTGCGTTACAAAGACACAACAGCTTTCAAAGAGCAGTTCCGTTCGGTTGATGTTTTGATGGTTGATGATGTTCAGTTTATGGGCGGAAAAGACACTACACAAGAAGAGTTCTTCTATACCTTTAACTCTTTGATTGAGGAAGGTCGCCAGATTATTATCTCCGCTGATAAATCTCCGGCTGATTTGGAAGGAATTGAGGCTCGCTTGAAATCTCGCTTGGGTTGTGGCTTGGTTGCCGATATTCATCCGACAGACTTTGATTTGCGTATCGGTATTTTGGAAAACAAGGCTCGCCAGCTTGGTGTTGAACTTCCTCAGAAAGTTTCTGAGTTTTTGGCAAGCAAGATTACGTCTAATATTCGCGAACTCGAAGGAGCTCTCCGCCGTGTGATTGCGCATTCTCAGCTTCTGAGTGACAAAGAAATTACTTTGGATATGACTCAAGATGTTTTGAAAGATATGCTGCGCTCTTATGACAAACGCACAACGATTGATGAAATCCAGAAAAAGGTT
The DNA here is from genome assembly GCA_949292375.1 of uncultured Pseudomonadota bacterium. Classification (GTDB taxonomy): domain Bacteria; phylum Pseudomonadota; class Alphaproteobacteria; order RF32; family CAG-239; genus Scatacola_A. The sequence goes on from CASEZG010000001.1 coordinate 61,515, forward strand.
GCCGAATATTTCAATATTTCAGTTAAAGAAATGCAATCTTCTCGCAGAGCTCGCACAGTTGCTCGTCCGCGCCAGATTGCTATGTATTTGGCTAAGCAACTTACCTCTCGTTCCTTACCGGAAATCGGTCGCAAATTTGACCGTGACCATACAACAGTTATGCACGCTGTTCGCAAGGTTGAGGAGCTTATTTTGGAAGATGCTTCTCTGGCAGAAAATGTTGATGCTTTGAGAAGAACATTAGAAGCTTAAATCCGTTCTAACTCCTTAAAAACAGGTTTTGCCTTTTGCGTAAAACCTGTTTTTTATTGTAAATAGGATTTCCGTACTTTATCTTGATGCTTGGAGAAGTGCTATGAGTGATGAGAAAATTGTAAAAGTCGGGTTAGGTTTATATATTTTCAACGAAAGACATCAGGTCTTGCTGGGTTTGAGAAAATCTGCTCACGGAAACGGCACTTGGTGTCCGCCGGGCGGGCATATGGAATATGGCGAAAGTTTTGAAGAAGGAGCTGTCCGAGAAGCTAGAGAAGAAACAGGGTTGGTTATCTCTCCTCAAGATGTTGTTTTGGCTGATGTTACCAATGATTTTTTTGAGGAATCGGGCAAGCATTATGTTACGCTTAATATGATTACACATTGCTTTAGCGGTGAACCTAAAATTATGGAGCCGGATAAATGCGCAGAATGGCGTTGGTTTAGCGAAAACAACCTGCCCTTAAATATGTTTTTACCTGCCGCTAATTTTCTAAAAAACACAAGCTCTCGGAATACTAAAAAAGCTGTTGACGAATCGTTGTTTTAGTTTCGGTTTTTGCTAAATGGGTGCTATATTTAGTGGAAATTAGTTTATAACATTAATGGTATAAGAAAATGAGATTTACAATTGAGCGCGCAAAATTGCTGAAAACTCTGAGCCACGTTCAGAGTATTGTTGAAAAGAGAAACACTATTCCGGTTCTCTCAAATGTTAAAATTGAGGCTATGGAAGACGGTATCAGCTTTAAGGCAACGGATATGGATACCGAAATTACGGAAATTGTTGATGCCAAAACAGCTGAAACAGGTGCAACAACTGCTCCGGCGCATATGCTTTATGACATTGTCCGCAAGCTTTCCGACGGCTCTGATGTTGAGCTGACTTTTCCTGACGAAAAAGGTCAATTAACCATTGCCTCCGGCCGGTCAAAGTTTTCTCTCTCCACCATCGGCGTAGAAGACTTTCCGGTTATCTCCGGCGACAAACTTCCGGTTAATTTTGCTATGGGTAAAGATGAGCTCAAAGATGTTATTGACCGCACGCAATTTGCCGTTTCCACAGAGGAAACCAGATATTACCTGAATGGTTTATACATCCACGCCAAAAATGAAGGCGAGGCTAAGGTTCTGCGCGTAGTTGCTACAGACGGACACCGCTTGGCTTGTGTTGAATCTCCTTTGCCCAAAGGTGCTGAAAATATGGCCGGTGTTATTGTGCCGAGAAAGACGGTTTCTGAAGTTCGCAAGCTCTTGGATGACAGCTCTACAGACAATATCACCATTGCTTTGTCTGAAAATAAAATTCGCTTCACAATGGAAGATGTTATTTTGACGTCTAAGCTAATTGACGGAACTTATCCGGATTATGAACGTGTTATTCCGACAGATAACGACAAAGTTTTAGAGCTTGGTGTTAAAGAACTTTCTTCTGCCGTTGACCGCGTTTCGGTTGTGGCAGAAAGAACTCGCGCCATCAAAATGATTACCAACAAAAATCATGTCACTATCACAACTTCAAGCCCTGATTTGGGTTCTGCTATGGAAGAAGTTGAGGCTAAATATGACAGCGAATCGTTGGAAATTGGCTATAACTTCCGTTATCTTTTGGATATCTTGGGCGAGGTTAAAGGCGAGAGTGTTAAAATCAGCTTTGCCGATGGTTCTTCTCCTTCCGTTATCCATGATACAAGCGACGCCAGTGCTATTTATGTTTTGATGCCTATGCGTGTTTAAGAAAAATGACGGATAATTTGGCATTAAATTTAGCTCAGTTTATGAAAGAAAAGTCAGGTGTTACACGCCTGACTTTAACTGACTTTAGAAACTATGCGCATTTGCGGATTAATGCCAAACTTGCTCCCGTCATTATTACCGGCGAAAACGGAACAGGAAAAACCAATATTTTAGAGGCGATTTCTTTTCTTACACCCGGTCGAGGTCTTCGCTCGGCCAGATTGGCTGATATCAGAAGAATTACGCCGGCTTTGGTGAATGATGAATATAGCCCGACCGAAATATCAAACCTGAACTGGGCTGTTTCGGCCTTGGTTAACAAAGGTGATGATGAGATTGAAATCGGGACGGCGGTTGAAAGAACCACGAGAGAAACCGATGAAGATGATTTTCGCTCTTATGAACGGCGAATCGTCAAAATCAACGGGCAAAAAACATCCTCACAATCAGATTTGGGAAAATATATTTCCGCCATTTGGCTAACCCCGCAGATGGACAGATTGTTCCGCGGCGGCTCACAGCCAAGACGAAGTTTTTTGGACCGTTTGGTTTATGCTTTTGATGTAGAACATGCCAAAAGAACGGCTAATTTTGAACATTTATACAAAGAATGGTATCAGCTACTTAAAAACGGCAATAATAACAACAATTGGCTGACCTCTTTGGAAGAAAATATGGCAGGAATCGGCGTGGCTATTGCAGCGGCAAGGCGTGAGCTGATTGCCAAGCTGAATAAGTTTATTGAAAAAGAACCGGATGATGTTTTTCCGAATGTTATGCTGGAGTTGGACGGCACGATAGAACAGCTTTTGGACACGATGCCGGCGATTGATGTGGAAGACTATTATATCCAAAAATTGAAGTCTCAGCGTCGCAATGTTTTGTATAATGATAATGTGGACGGAGTTAACCGCACAGACTTTAAGGTTTATTACAAAAAGAAAAGAATGCCGGCGGAACTTTGCTCTACGGGTGAACAAAAATCGCTGCTGATTAGTATTATTCTGGCTCAGACAAAATGCCAAACCTTGGATAAAGGTTTTGCGCCGGTGTTGTTGTTGGATGAGGTCGTGGCGCATTTGGACGACCTCAAACGCGAGGCTTTGCTTGAAAAAATCAGAGACCTCGGTATTCAGGCGTGGATTACGTCCACAGACCCAAGACTCTTTGCTTCTCTTTCCGATGAGGCTCAATTTTTGGAAGTTAAAAACAACAGCGTGTTTTAGCTCTCGTTTTGCACCATAAAGCCATCCGCCTGCATATTGTATAATTTATAATAACGGCCTTTTTTGCGCAGGAGGCTTAAGTGTGTTCCCTGCTCTACAATCCGGCCTTTTTCAAAAACAAGAATCCTATCCATCTCCCGCAAGGTGGACAAGCGGTGCGCAATGGCAATAACGGTTTTGTTTTGCATCAGGTGAATCAGGGATTTTTGAATATGTTTTTCGCTCTGGCTGTCTAAGGCCGAGGTGGCTTCATCAAAAACCAGAATCGGTGCATTTTTGAGCAGCGCGCGAGCTATGGCGATGCGCTGCCTTTCACCGCCCGACAATACAACGCCTCTATCTCCGACTTTGGTCTGATAACCGTTCGGGAAAGCGCGGATGAACTCATCGGCTCCGGCTTGACGCGCCGCTTTGTAAACCTCTTCTTCCGTGGCATTGGTTCTGCCATATTTAATATTTTCAAATAAAGTACGGTTGAACAAGCAAACATCTTGCGGGATGGTCGAAATAAGCTTATGCAGCGAATTTTGCGTAACATCGCGGATATCTTTACCATTTATTTTTATGCTGCCATCATTTATATCATAATAACGCGCAATCAGTTTGATAAAAGTGGATTTACCGCTGCCGGAATGTCCGACCAAGCCCACTTTCTCTCCGGCCTTAATCGTAAGAGATAAATCTTCAAACAAATTTTTGCGACCGTTGTACGCAAAAGAAACTTTATCAAACGTGATTTCGGCCTTTTTGGCTTTGAGTTCTGTCGCATTCGGGCTATCTTTGAGTTCTGGTTCTACGGCCAAAGTATCTAACGCCGACTTTAATTGACCATGAATGCGCATAATATTCATATAAACCCAAGTCAGCTGAAAAACCATTCCCGATATCATCGCAAAAAGCGTGTTGGCATAGATGAAGTTGGTGGTATCAATGCCACCGCGGCGAAAGACCCAAATAGAGAGCATCATAAAGCCTAACATTGAAGCAACGGAGATTAGGTTTTGGCTTAGATGAATCCAGGCTTTGACTTTTTGTTCTTTGTTTTCGGACTTACGCAGAATCCGGAGATATTTTATCAAATTAAGCCGCTCAAAGCGAAAATTGGCGAAACTTTTTATCTCGCTGTAGTTGGCAAGACTGTCTACAATAACACCATTTGCCTGACTTTGTTGACGGCTGGTTTCTTTGGACAAGGCTGAACGCTTTTGCCCAAGTTTCCAGCTGACCAAAAGAATCATTACCAGCCAAAGCAACATCGCGCCAAAGAAATAAATATTCATCGCACTTAAAATGCTGATGGCTATCAGCACATACATTATCATAGAGGAAGACATCATAAACTCGTTAAAACCGTCTAATACACCGGTATTGAGTTGTGTGACTTTGTTGGAGATATTGCCTGACATTTCCTGATTGAAATAAGCAATAGAATGTTGGTTGGTGTAGTCAAAGCTGTCTCTGATTACTAAAGTGCGTATTTGAGGTAAAATATAAGCAGCCAGAAACATAGTAGTATCAAACAAAATAACCCTTGCTAACCCTAAGCCAAAAGCGATGAAGGCAAAATATATTATTTTTTCCCAATAATCCGGTATTCCTACCTCTCCGGCCGCCGTGTTATAGATTTTTGCCAAATAAAGCGGATAAGTCTGGTTACAAAGCTGAGCCGTAAAATTCAGCAAAAGCACAGCTATAACCAAATACTTAAAAATACAGATATAGTGCCAGAGATATTTAAATGGAGTTTTTTCCATGGGTGGTCCGTTCTATTAACTCAAAATTGACACATTGCTGATATTGTAATAATATCTTTTTTAGTTTGTGTGTTAACTCATCTTACAGGAAAAACTATGGAAACACAATATTACACATTAATCGAAAAGCAGGATTTTTTCGAAATTATTGAAAATAAGTTTGGCGAACTGGCTATTTTTATCGATGCCAGAGACGGAAGTCCGGTTAACCCCGTGTTGGAATTTGACGGCAAAAAAACAGCCCTCTTAAAGCGTGATGACCGCTTGGCTGTTCGGCTGGATAATATTGATGAAGAGACCAAAGGTCCTTTGGCTGAGGCTGAATTTGTTCTGATTGTTGAACTCAATGGCAAGATGGTTGAAAGAACCTATGGCGTGCCGGTTGAGAATGTTGAAGAAATCGTCTTCAAAGGTCGTCAGACCCGCGCCGATGAGCTTGTTAAGGTTAAGAGCAAGGAAGACGTTATGAAAAGTTTTGGTGCTGTTCGCAGCTGGAGTTGTGGTGGACAACAATGATAGGTTTGGTTTTGGTTACACACGGCAATTTGGCCAAAGAATTTATCTCTGCCATGCAACATGTGGTTGGCAAACAAGAGCAGATTGAAGCTGTTTGCATCGGTCCTGAGGATGATATGGAAATGCGCCGCGCAGAAATTTTGAAAAAAGTCGGCGAAGTCGACAAAGGACATGGCGCAATCGTTTTGACAGATATGTTCGGCGGAACACCATCAAATTTAGCCATCTCCATTATGGACAGAGCTAAGGTTGAGATTATTGCCGGAATTAATTTGCCGATGCTGATTAAATTGGCCTCCTTACGCAAGGACAAAACTCTTAAGGAAACTGTCGAGGGCGCACAGGAAGCCGGCAAAAAATATATTAATATTGCATCACAATTGTTGGGAATGTAGTGAGATGAGTGAGAAAACTGTTTCCGCTGTTTTGGAAATCAAAAATAAAAAAGGCTTACACGCCAGAGCTGCCGCCGCTTTTGTTAAAGCTATCGAAGATTTGGATGCTGATGTTACGGTTGAGAGAATCGGTCAAAAGGTTAGCGGTTGTTCCATTATGGGACTTATGATGCTTGCCGCCGCAAAAGGCACAACCATCTCGGTTACTTGTGAAGGAAATCAGGCTCAGGAAGCTCTTGATGCTCTTACTCTTTTAATCGATAGCAAGTTCGGCGAAGAATAAGCCAGAAATGAAGAAGAAAGCTCCCAGAAACAAAACAATCAATTTAACGCTTAAAGAAACCGCCGAATATGCGGCAAGAGCCATTAGGCTCAGAGAAAAAGTTTCTTTGGAAGAGGTTTTGAACAAAACCATTTGTCAGGATGCGCTCAAGGCTCTCGATTTTTTGCCGGATAAGAGCGTTGACCTTCTTATTGCTGACCCGCCGTATAATCTGACCAAACTTTTTGGTAAAAATACCTTTAAAGAGATGGATTTTGAGGCTTATAAACTTTGGCTGGACAAATGGTTGGCAAAGACCGTACGCTTGTTGAAAGACAATGCTTCGGTCTATATTTGCTCTGATTGGAAGACATCTATCGCTATCCCCGAAATTGCCGGAAAATATTTTATCTTGCAGAACAGAATCTCTTGGGAGCGGGAAAAAGGGCGCGGAGCTCTCAACAACTGGAAAAACTGCTTGGAAGATATTTGGTTCTTTACCAAGAGCAAAGAGTATAAGTTTAACCTAGATGCGGTTAAGGTTCAGCGGCCGGTTATTGCGCCGTATCGTGACGAATCCGGCAAGCCTAAGGATTGGGTGGACGACGGAAAACAGCGTTATCGTTTGACATCTCCGTCTAACGTATGGACAGACATATCCATTCCTTTCTGGTCTATGCCGGAAAATACACCCCACCCCACACAAAAGCCAGAAAAACTTATTGCCAAACTTATCTTGGCCTCAAGTGATGCGGGGGATGTGGTGCTTGACCCGTTTTTGGGCTCCGGTACAACCTCGGTTACTGCCAAGAAGCTCGGACGAAACTATATCGGCATTGAACGCGAAAAAGAATATGCCGCCATCGCCGAAAAACGTTTGGAAGATGCCGAATCTAACAAAAATATTCAGGGCTTTGAAAACGGAATTTTTAAAGCCAGAAATTTTATCTAGAACTTTTATAGCCTTTTTATCTGTCTTGTTTCCGCTTATTTCATAGTTATCTCTTGTTGTGTCGTTTTTTCAACTTTTAGCAAGGAGAAAAATTATGAAAAACGAGAAAAACACAACAAAATCTTGCAACAGCAACAGCAACCAAAATACTACAAAATCAGCAAGCTCTTCTTCCGATAATAATTCTAACTCTCAAAATACCAACACTGGCAAGCATTGCGGCTGCAGTAAATAGTTTTATGCTCTGAAGCTATGACCTCTGTTTTGGTTGTTAGCCAAACAGAGGTTTTTCGTTGTCAAAAAAGATTCCGGCGATTATATTGTTAAAGACAGTTTTTGAAACGGGATTTGAAAAGATGAAAAGATTTTTTGCTTTGTTGCTCGGATGTGTTTGTTTGTGGACGCAAAATGCGGCGGCGCAGACTGCCGAAGATATTAAAAAAGTTGAGAACTACCTCAACAATATTAAAACAATGGAAGCTCGCTTTGTGCAAACCGCAAGCAACGGCAACACGGCAGAAGGACGATTTTATATCCAAAAACCTAACAAAATTCGGATGATTTATGACGCTCCAACCTCGGTTCTGATTGTCGGCGACGGGAATTTTATCGTTTATAACGATACGGAACTTGATCAGGTTACACATATTGATTATGACGATATTCCGGCAAGTCTTATCTTAGCAAACGATGTGAAAATTGACGGCAAAATGGTTAAAGTTGTGGATTTTTACAAAGATGCCGGTATTAAGACGCTTACCTTAGATTATAAAGAAAAAGGCGATATCGGCCCAATTACCTTGACTTTCAGCAACGAACCGTTTGAGCTCAAGCAGTGGAAGATTGTTGACCCGCAAAGCGTTGAGGTTACCGTTTCATTATATGATGCCGTGCGTGACCAAAAATTGGATGAAGATTTGTTTAAGTTCAAAAAAGAAAAATCTTCTCCGCTTAACTACAAGGGCAGAAAAAAATAAATGACTAATCGGACTTTTAGGCTTGCAACATGGAATGTTAACTCCATTCGTATCCGTCTGGATTTGTTGAAAAAATTGGTTGAGCAAGAACAGCCTGATGTTGTCTGTCTGCAAGAAGTCAAAGCCAAGGAAGAAGATTTTCCATTTGATGAAATCAAAGCACTTGGTTATCCGCATATTGCTTTATATGGTATGGCTGGATATAACGGCGTCTGCATCTTATCCCAAATACCGCTCAAAGATATTGAACAAAAGAACTGGGTTGGCAAAAAAGATGCCAGACATATTTGCGCAAAGGTTTTTGACGATATTGAAGTAAACAATATTTATATTCCTGCAGGCGGAGATATTCCGGACCCCATAGAAAATATTTCTTTTGCGCATAAGCTTACGTTTATGGATGATGTGGCGGAATATTGGGAACAGCACAAAGCTGATTATGCAAACAAAAAAATGATTGTTTGCGGCGATTTTAATGTCGCACCTTTGCAAAATGATGTTTGGAATCATAAGCAAATGCTCAAAATCATTTCACATACACCGGTTGAGGTTGAACGGCTGACTAGATTAAAAAATTCTTTGGATTTTGTTGATGCTGTTCGCCATTTTTACCCTGAGCCGGAAAAAATTTATTCATGGTGGAGTTATCGCAATCCAAATTGGCAGACTAATAATAAAGGCCGTAGGCTTGACCATATATGGACAACTCCTGCTTTAGAATCGCGCTTGGTCGGTGTCAAAATCTTAAAAGAAATGCGTAGTATGGAACGCCCCTCCGATCATGTGCCGGTGGTGGCAGAGATATTGCTTTAGAAAGCTACATTTTTAGTTTATATCCGCCGTCCTCGGTCATTATAAGCTGAGCTTCAGGGTTGTCGTGCTCTACTTTTTGGCGCAGACGATAGATATGTGTTTCTATCGTGTGTGTGCTGGCATCGGGACTATATCCCCAAACCTCTTGCAAAAGCTCATTTTTACCAACGATTTTATCTTTGGCTTTATATAAATATTTGATTATGGAAACCTCTTTTTCCGTCAGCTTTATAACTTCATTGTTACGCCGGTTTAATATTTCTTTGGCGATAGGTCTAAGCTCGTAGTTGTTAAAATGCAGATAGCCATCTGCCGATTTATCTAACAAATTATTGCCGGCGCATAATTGATTAAGAAAAGAATCCAATTGCAAAGGTTTGTTTACGACAACATTAAGATTGGTGTTTTCAAGAGATGTTTCGGCCTCTGATTGCAACATAAAAACAAGGGTTTTGGGATGCTTGGCGCGTATCTCTTTTAAGAGCGAGGTTTTGTCGTCTAAAACAACAATATCAATAACACCGCCATCATCTTCGGTCAGAATGTTGAACTCCGGCGCGTGATATTTTATTTGTCCGCATAAATCCTCGGCAAAAGAAGTGTTATCAGAAACAAAAAGTAAATTCGGCATAAGTTTGAATCCTTTAGAAATTAACGCCAAAACCGGTTATGAATGCATAGCCTTGCGAATTGTTACGGGTATCATCATTTGCGCCTTGATAGTCTACATGTGCAGCGATTAGATATAAATCAACATATTTATTGAGCTGATATTGGTTAGAAAACTGTACAATGCGGTCCTCGTTGTCGGTATTGTCCGCTTTGGAATTGAAATAACTTAAGGCAACCTCATAAGGACCGATGGCATAGCCTAAGCCGATGTTCCAAGCATAGCCTTCGCGATAAGAATCAAAAAACTCCGGCTCCTGAAGAGGATTGCGGCGCAAGTTTTGCGGATAATCATTTCCATTGACATAAGTGCGACGGTAAGCTCCGCCTAATGTCCAGTTGCCGTGTGAAACGCGCATTCCGGCAGAAAATTCTTTGTCATCATCGGCAAAGGCAGCAAAACCCAAAGAGGTTTCTAAATTAAAACTTCCCAATTCCGTCTGATTATACAAGGACGCAATGTAGCCATCTTCATTCTTATAATCCGCATAGCGGCTGACCAAACCCGTGCGCGAATAAATATCCGGCACATAGGTTAAACCCAGAATAGTATGATAAAATTCGGGTGAGATATAGCTGATTTTCGGGGCTACGCCATCCGTATTGATATCGGTAGAATTAAGCGTACGGTAGGCTGTTCCCTTTTTGTTGCGCTGCCAGTTCGGGTTGGCGATGAAATCTACAATGTCGCTGTTATTGACTCCCAAAGGGCCGACTGAAGGTGCTCCGACGCCAAACTGGTAAGCAACATTATAAGTTTGGCCGCCCATCAAACGTCCCCAAGGTGTGTCTAAAATTGCGTAGGCTTCTTCGCCCCATTTGCCTTGCGTATAATCTTCCAGTTCCTTATCTGCTCCGGCCATTACATCAAGATACATTCCCAACTGATATGACGGATTATCAAAGGCATATTCGGCGGCAAGGCTAATATTAATGTCTGACGGGGTGTGGTTGTTATCATTATATTTTTCATAGCGGGCAGATACATCGCTATATCCATATAGGGCGTTTGCACTTCCCGAAACGTCAAAACTCCATTCTCCCGCTGCGGCGGAAGAGGCAAACATCAGGCTCATTAAGCCAAGTAAATATCCTGATTTCATCGGCATTACCTTATTTGAAAAATTCTGTTTGAAGTTTAGGCGGGAGTATGCGCGGAGTCAACATTTTATATTTGCAATTTTGCAACTTTGCCGCCATACTTTAAGCTAATTCGGAGGAAAGATGATGTCTGAAAATTATCAATACAAGCATGGTTTGGCGGTTATGCGGGCACAGCCTTTGCATATCGGGCATGAAAAAGTTATTCGGGATATGCTCCAAAAATGCGCCAAAGTTACACTTATCCTCGGTTCCATTCAGGAGCAAGGAACAGCGCGAAACCCTTTCAGCTACACCGAACGCAAACAAATGATAAAGAATGTGTTTAATGCGGAAATTGAGGCAAAACGGCTGCTGGTTATCGGCTTGTTTGATATTAATAACCCGACGGAATGGGGAAATTTTGTATTGGATTTTTTACAAGAGGCTTTTCCGAGTTTGGAAAAACCAGATGTTTATTTTGCCGGCAGCGGCTATGACGCGCAATGGTTTAAGAATATCTTTGAAAATTTTGAGATTATTGACCGAACGGATTATAGTTTTCCGTATGTTTCCGGCTCTATGGTGCGTGATATGATGACGATTGGTGACCGCCGGTGGAAAGATTTTGTTAATCCGCTTAACCATCCTATGGTTGAGGCTTATCTTAATAATCAGAACAAAGGGGTTATCTAATGCAAGAGATTTGGAACAAACTAACCAACGGTTTGAAAAATTATTGCGAAGAAAACGGTTTTTCAGATGTCGTTATCGGGCTTTCGGGCGGGATAGATTCCGCCTTAACCGCGGCTATCGCCGTTGACGCATTGGGCGCAAAGCATGTTCATTGTCTAATGATGCGCACAAAAAACACTTCCTCACTCAGTACGCAAATCGGCGCAGAAATTGCCCGTCTAAACGGGTTCGAATATAAAGATATTGATATTCAGCCGATTATTGATACTCAAAAAGCTTTTCTTTCTTCTCTTTTTGGAGAAGAACCCAAAAATATTGTTCTGGAAAACTTGCAAGCGCGTGAACGCGGCAAAATCCTTATGGCAATGTCCAATCAATATAACTATCTGCTGTTAGCCTGCGGAAATAAATCAGAAATCGCGATGGGGTATTGCACCTTATACGGCGATACTTGCGGCGGCTTGGCTCCGATTGCAAGTCTTTATAAAACGCAAGTTTATGAGCTTGCAAAATGGCGCAACAAACAGTCTTTGGTTATGCCGACAGAAGTTATTGTGCGTGTTCCGACCGCTGAACTCTCGCCCAACCAAAAAGATCAAGATAGTTTGCCTCCTTATGAGATTTTGGACAAGATTTTGACTCTATATATTGACCAAAAACAAGATGAAAAAGCTATTGTAGACGCAGGCTTTGACCCCAATATTGTGGCTTGGGTGATTAAACGTTACTATGCTCAAGCTTTTAAGCGCAAACAACTCCCAAAAGCTATTGAGATATAAGAAAAGCCCCGCTTTTTCAGCGGGGCTTTGTTCTTTGATGTGTGGAAGATTAAATATCTAGGTTAACCACATTCAACGCATTGTCCTGAATGAACTCTTTGCGGGGTTCAACCACATCGCCCATCAAGGTCGCAAAGGTCTCATCAGCCTCCTCAAAATGTTCAATCTTGACTTGCAGAAGAGAACGCGCCTCCGGATCTAGGGTTGTTTCCCACAATTGTTCGGGGTTCATTTCACCCAAACCTTTATAGCGTTGGAGTGTAATACCTTTCTTGCCGGCAGACATTACGGCATCTACCAAAACGGCCGGACCGGATATTTTCTTTTCCACACCAATCTTAGATGTTAACAGCGACATTTCACCAAAGTTTTCGCTCAAGAAACCATGCATTTCGTTCAAAGCTTTGGCTTCGGCACTGTCTACAATATTTCCGCCAATGACATGTTGTTCCTTAACACCGCGCAATGTACGATGGAAAACTATGTCATTATTCTCATTGAGCTCAGCTTTCCAGCCTTTGTCATATTCGGCTTCAAAACTATCCAGACAAACGGCCAATTGCTCAATCTTTTCCTTCAAGCTTGCTTTGTTGCTCAAAGTCTCGGCGTTAAACAAACCATGGATTGCCATTTGCTCAATGATTTTTTCCGGTGCTTTGCGCCCTAAAGCAGCAATCAGAGCTCTGGCTTTGCGGGTCTTTTCAACCAAGGAAACAAGGTCTGCGCCAACAATTTGCTCACCATCCTTCTTGGTTAAAACAGCATCTTCGCAACCACCGCGAATCAGATAATCTTCCATTTCGTTGTCATCTTTTAAGTACAAAATAGAGTTGCCTCTTTTGGCTTTGTACAACGGCGGTTGAGCAATATAAACGTAGCCACGCTCAATGAGCTCAGGCATTTGGCGATAGAAGAAGGTCAACAACAATGTTCTAATGTGCGAACCGTCCACATCGGCATCCGCCATAAGAATAATTTTGTGGTAGCGGCATTTGTCAGCATTGAAATCATCGCGTCCGATACCCGTACCCAAGGCGGTGATAATCGTGCCAATCTCAGCAGAGTTGAGCATCTTGTCAAAGCGAGCACGCTCAACGTTCAAAATCTTACCACGCAGAGGCATAATTGCTTGGTTCTTACGATGGCGACCTTGCTTGGCTGAACCGCCGGCGGAATCTCCCTCTACGATGAAGACTTCGGACAAAGCCGGATCTTTTTCCTGACAATCAGCTAGTTTTCCGGGGAGTGAAGCCACATCCAAAACACCTTTGCGGCGCGTTAACTCGCGTGCTTTACGGGCAGCCTCTCGAGCTGTGGCGGCTTCAACAATTTTACCTACGATAATTTTTGCTTCAATCGGATGCTCATCCAACCATTCTTTAAGCTTGTCGCCGACAACGCTTTCAACAACAGGACGAACTTCCGAAGAAACCAATTTGTCTTTAGTTTGGGAAGAAAACTTCGGGTCAGGCGCTTTTACCGAAAGAACACATGTCAAACCTTCACGCATATCCTCGCCGGTGATGGTGTTTTTATCTTTTTTGAGCAGGTTGTTCTCGGTAATATAGTTATTAATCGTGCGGGTCAAAGCACCACGGAAGCCTGCCAAGTGCGTTCCGCCGTCTTTTTGCGGAATGTTGTTGGTGAAACAAAGCATACTCTCGTTATAAGCATTAGTCCACTGCAGAGCAATGTCTACAGATATGTCGTCTTTCTCGCCGCTGAATGCTATAACATTCTCGTGCAGAGGAGATTTTGACTTGTTGATATGGTTTACAAAGGCTGTTAAACCGCCTTCATAGTGGAAATCAACTTCGCGAGGCTCTGCTCCGCGGTTGTCTATTAACTTCAAGTATACACCAGAGTTCAAAAAGGCTTTTTCACGGATAGCTCTTTCCAAAGTGTCAAAATTGAACTCAGTCATGGTAAAGGTTTCAGGGCTCGGTAAGAAGGTTACTTCCGTACCATGGCGGCCCTCAGCATCTCCGACAACTTTCAAATGCTCTACAACATTACCATGGGAAAAACGCGCCAAATGCTCTTTTCCCTCACGCCAGATGCGCAAGTTGAGCCAAACAGACAAGGCATTAACGACAGAAACGCCCACACCGTGCAAACCGCCGGAAACCTTATAGGAGTTATTATCAAACTTACCACCGGAATGGAGCTCGGTCATAATAACTTCGGCCGCAGAGATACCTTCTTCCTTATGCATACCAACAGGAATACCGCGCCCGTTATCACGGATGGTTGCCGAGCCGTCAGGATTAAGAATGACCTCGGTCTTGTCGCAATAGCCGGCCAAAGCCTCATCAATGGCGTTATCCAGCACCTCATAAATCATATGATGAAGACCTGAGCCGTCGTCCGTATCACCAATATACATTCCCGGACGCTTGCGCACAGCATCAAGTCCTTTTAAGACCTTGATGGAGTCTGCGTTATATTCGCTTTCTTCTTTTCTTTGCTCTTCGGCAGTCATTTCTTCCATAATGTTAAAACCTCTAAATTATTAAAAATTTTACTGCGTAGAATATACAACAATATCGTTTTTTAACCAAGAAAATATTCGGTTTTATCCTATGTTTTGAACAGAAAAATTACTTATTTTAACAATTTTAGACAAAACGATGTAGACAAAAATTAGAATCCGTGATATAGTCTGAAAATATTGATGAATTTAACTTCACGCGGGCATTAAAATGGTCAAAAAAATCTATCTTGAAAATCAAACGGGCGTTGACCCAAAATTTAATCTCTGGACGCAAGAAGCTGTTAATGAAATGCTTGATTTGTTTCCGGAATTTAAGGACAAGTTTGAAGTTCTTGCCAGAGGAAATCATAAACCCCAAGGAAGCGAGATAGACCAAGCTGCTTTTGATGCTTTGACGCTGGGAGACGGGAAAGACCTTTATATCAAACTTCCTTCCGGCAGATATTTAGTTCCTTATGCCTCTACGGATTGGTATATTGAGCGGACTAAACAGCTTTCTCAAAATAACGGTTTTGATGCCGAAATTTTTGTTAAGCTGCATGCTGATGCTAATGATGCGGAGAAGCCTATTACTCTTACATTGGTTAACGATGTTTTTGATCATTGTGCCGGATATGGTGTGCAGAATTTGGGTTTTGGAATTTCGGTAAACGGGTTCGATGACTCGCAAAAAGAGCTCTTTAAAAATGTGGTTAAACATGAGCTCGGACATGTTTTTCGTGCCACCTACAGAGGAAGAAACAACATTGTTTTGCAAAACGGACAACATTGCACTAATGCCAATTGTTTGATGGATGTTGCTCCCATCAGCATTAACCGTTTTTTAGCTAAGCCTTTCTGTGATGAGTGCATTCAAGCTATGCGCGAAAACTTGCAACAACTTTTGGAAGACGAAAATTCTTTGAGTATTAACTCCATTAATCTGGATGACACAAACCACGTTGACCCCTCTTGGAAAAAGCCGTTGCGTGACTTTTACACACAAACGGCAAAAGACCGCGGTCTGCAATATGCTGAAAATATGGCTGCTAAAAACTTTCAGGCTCAACTTAAGGCTAATGATGGTTCCGTTACCAATATTGAAGCCTCAAGTATTGATAATATTTCACTTTCTGCCGCAGATAAAGATGGCAACAACCAAGTGCCGAATCAGGAACATTTTGATGATTTGGTCAAATATGCTCGCAAAAATAACTTATCAGCTATTAAGCTCGGAGACATTAAAACCCCTGAATTTAGAGCCAGAATGGTTTTGGCTTGCCTGAGTGCTAATCCGCCGATGAAGATTGTGAATATGCCTGAGCTGAACGATGGCTTCTTCAAAGGAGTTGATGCTGCAACCAAACAAAAAATTGAGGCTTTGACGCAGAATCAAAATCAGAATCAGAACCAAAATCAGTCTAAACCTTATATTATCAGCCGCAACAAGACGATTGTGCGCTTGGAACAAAAAGAGAAACTCGGGTCTTTGTCTCCTTTTGAAGAAAAAATGCTTAACTATGCGCGTTTGGATAAAAAGTCCGAAGAAGAATTTGAGAGAGCCGTTCAGCGCACGGGTGACAGTATTGATCCTCGTACAGCGGAACATACAGCTCGCAGTGGCTTAAAACCTGAAGACTATTACTACTCAAGTAAAAGCCGCAAAAATGCGGCTGCATGGAAGCTGCATTTGGATGTGGTTCCCAACCGCAACGACCCGACAACCAAAGCTGTTTCCGAAATGTTGGAGAAGCTGGATGTCGAGCATAAGGTTTATAAAGGCGGAGAAAACGGCAAAGGTATGACTATTTATGTCGGAAGTTATGAAGATGCCAGAAAGCTCAGCCGAGAGATTAATATGCGTTTTGGGCAAAATATTCCTAAGCCTCCGGTTTATACAGACCAAGTTGGCTCAGAAACAATGTTTAATCGTGTGGTCAGCGGCAGAATTTATCTGCAAGGTTTGTTTGAAACCCAATATCCGCACGGAACGGTGGAAGGTATTTGTCCGGCTAGTTTTGGCAGTCTTTCCGATGCAAAAAGCGAATCCTTTATTTTCGCTCAAGCCTTAAATGAGAATATTCTGTCGGCAGGAACAAATGCTTCGCAATGTTTCGGTCTGTCAGGTAATCTTGACTTTGAGAAAAAATATATTTTCAATGCCCTTGAAGCTTATTGCGCGCATAAGCTCTATGAAAAACATTTGGGTGCTTATTATGACGGCAAAAAGCCTGATTTGTTTGAGAGCAAGATGTTTGGCGGAATTATCCCCGATGCCTCCGACCCGCAAAGAGCTAAATGGGATGCCATCGCGACAAAATTTGAAAACTTTGTTGCCCAAGAATATCCACGAGGCATAAGCGGAATGAAAAGTATTGTTGCCGGATATACGCCGATTGATTTTTCAAAACTGCCTCCGGCTCCGCAAAACCAAAGAGGACAACAAAGACAACCTTAGTAAAAAAGCTCCCTTTCGGGAGCTTTTTTACTTATCTCTGACGGCTGTTATCTCTATCATCATATTCCAGCAAGCGTGTTATATCATTTTCTATTTGCTTATCTATCTGCTGTGTTTTTTGTTGCGGCTTGTATTGTCCTGCGGAAGTCAGCAATCTGTCTATTAGGGCCAGAGGGTCTTGTCCGGCCAAAAGTTGCTGCTTGGAAACCTCTGCCGCCAAGCTCTGGACCAAAGCATTACGCAGTGCTTCTTGTGCGCTCTCACGACGTTTTTCTTCTTTCTCGTGTTCTTTTTCGGTATATTTGCGATGAAAACGCGCAAACTCATAAATAGGGTCGCCTCCGGCACGATAAGTATCCAACCCGACCAAGTTGGTTTTGTTATCTATCAGCGCTTTGATTCCTAAGCCTGCGTTGTCGCGATATATCATCCAATCATTAATAATCTCAGGATACAAGCTCTCCTGAACCTGATAAGGTGCAAGCTCGCCAAACCCCAAAACTTTAGTATCATCACTTTGCATATATACCGTAACATTTTCAGCAAAATATTCTTTATTTTCTACTCTTCGGCGCGATGGATCCGTTAAGGCACGACTCAGCAACATTGCGACCAGCGCGGCTTTGAGTTCCTGATTGCTTTTATAATTTATCTTTCTCGGGTCATAAATCACTTCCGTGTCGTTTAAAACCTGATTGACACAATAGCGGTTCAGCTCTTGCAACGCATTTAGCTGCTCTTGCTCCAGAGGAATCTCCGAAACAATTTTTGCTTCTGCTGCACGGTGAATGAAATTGCGTATTATTTTTTGAAATTTTTGGTTAGCGTCCATTATTAAACCGGCTCCGAATTTTTACGCTTTTGTCGGAGTATAGCATATTTTCTTGCTTTGTGCCATAGAAAAATTAACCAATATAAGGCTTAAAAACCTTTGCCATCTTGGCGTAGACTTCTTTTTTGAAATCAACGACCCGTTTAACAGCCTCATCCAAGGTTACCCATTCGTATTTTTTGAACTCCGGCTCCGGCGTATTCAGATTGATTTCACTATCTTCGCCAACAAATCGGAACAAGCTCCAATGCATATCTTGCCCGAGGTTATAAATTCCTCTTTTTTCGCGGTTCTTTAGTATATAATCAGGAAAAGAATAACGCATTCCCTCTTCTATACTTGTTACAAGCTCCACAGACTTAACCGAAGTTTCCTCAAAAAGCTCTCGGCGAGCGGCTTCTGCGCCTGTTTCTCCTTCTTCTATGCCACCTTGCGGAAACTGCCAATCATCATGCTTCTGGTCATTGCGCGCACAAACCAAAACCAAACCTGCATCATTAAAAACAACTGCAGAAGCACACTGACGATAAGAACCACTCATTTATATCTCTCTTACTCAATAACCGTATTAGACAATGGAACCAAAGCAAATGGTTTTTCCGGCTCGGTAATATTTTGCGCTATCATTTCGCTGTAGCTTAATTGCGGGGAAAAACCATCTATCCATTTGCGGATTTCCATAACAACCACGGGCTTGGGTTCGGCAACAATAATCACCTGCCCTTTGTTACGCGCAAAACGCTCTGCCGCAGCTAATTTGTCACGAATATCTTCAGGACGAAAAGACTTGTCGATTACAATATCTGCAACATTACGAGCCAAACCGTTGACTTTTATTAAGTCTATGGTTTCCTCTCCCGAAGAATTTAATAAAAGCAAGCCTCTCTTTGAAACTTCTTGGATAACTTTTTCCAAATGCCCCATGCTGTCAACACCTGCGGCTCCCTCTACAACGACCATTCCGCCCAAAGGTGCGTTGACGGATATGGACTGTTTTAATCTTTGCACTAATTCTTCCGGACTTGAGGTGATATCCATCGATAAGGGGCCGGTATCTGCGCTCAGATAATCATCTGAGGGCAAAAGCAAGTCCATATAAGTTTCATGTCCTGCTTGACGCGCCTCTTTTATCTGTTTTTCAGGTTCCAAAGCATAAGGAGAAAAAGAAAAGGAAATCTCCGGCGGCATGGCTTTCATTATGGCACCTGCACCTACTTTGTCTATGCCAAAATTTTTGAAAACAACGGCAACTCTATAAAAATTTGGCAGAACTTTTGGTTTATAGCCATATTCTCGCCAGGGTTTGCGAAGTCCATCGGTTTTCGGAAGTAAAAATTCGCCTTCTTGTTCAATCAAGGCTTTGTCCGGCTCAATATTTTTGAGAGGAGCAACATTTTCAATAGGCTTCAGCTTGGTTAACAACGGCATGCTGCTCAAGACGCGTTGTTGGGGCGTTAGTTTAATATTCGTATTTTCAGGTTCTTTGAGCGCAGCTGCTATTTTTTCTCGTTCTCTTTTCAGCTCTTGCGGGCTTTTTTTATCCGGCAAGGTTATTACAAACTTAGGCGATTTATTGCCTTCTTCAAACAACATTTCTTCTACTTTGTTGCGGTATTTCGGTTCACTCTTTTTGACGGCCGAAAAATATCCGGCTGCAATAATAACTACTAAAGCCGCGAATATTGCTAAAATTATTCCTTGCTGTTGTTTTATGCGCTTAAGCAATCGTGCTTCCTTCCTTTATTTGGCAGAATCGTTTTCTGAATATAGTTTGAGAGCTTTAACCATATCTATGGCTCTTAATAATTGATAATCGCTCAAGTCTTCGGCACTTAATTTCTTATTTTTTTCTGCTTTTTTATCATCTCCGTTTTCATTCTTCAATGCGCCTTTAAGCTCTGCTTCGGTTATGCCGAATCCACCGCTTTCAACAACCTCCAATTTAGCTTGCTTAACCTCAATATCCGGTTCAATACCTTTAGCCTGAATCGAACGACCTGAAGGTGTATAATAGCGCGCGGTGGTCAATCTCATTGCACCATATTCGCCCAAAGGAATCACTGTCTGAACAGAGCCTTTCCCGAAAGATTTTTCACCCATAACAATCGCACGATGATGATCTTGCAAAGCACCGGCCACAATTTCTGATGCTGATGCCGAACCTTCATTAATCAGAACAACAATTGGCAGACCTTTAATAATATCACCTTTTTCGGCTGTATATTTTACGGTATCTTCTTCATTGCGTGAGCGGGTGGAAACAATCTCCCCTTTGTCTAAGAATAAATCAGAAACGCTTACTGCTTGGTCTAACAAACCTCCGGGGTTGTTTCTGACATCTAAGACAACACCAGATATTTTATTTTTTGTTTTTTTGCGGGCATCTTTAATGGCTTTTTCTACCATCTTATCAATATTTTCCGTAAAAGAAGAGATTCGGATATAGACAACATCGCCATTTTTGATATCGCTCTTTACAGACTGAATTTTGATTTCTTCGCGCTTGAGCGTTACTTCAAAGGGTTCTTCATTCGGACGGCGAACCATAAGTTTTACTTTTGTGCCGACTTTGCCGCGCATACGGTCAACAGCTTCGCTCAAAGTTAAACCAATGACTTGTTCGTCATCTATTGCCGTAATATAATCTCCGGGTTTTAAGCCGGCTTTGGCTGCCGGTGTATCATCTATCGGAGAGACAATCTTAACCAGATTGCTTTCCATTGTGACTTCTATACCTAAACCGCCAAACTTTCCCGATGTTTGTTCGTTCATATATTTAAAGCTTTGTGCATCAAGATAACTTGAGTGCGGATCTAAGGAAACCAACATACCGTTTATGGCAGATTCAATCAGCTTTTTATCTGAAACCTCTTCAACATAAGATATTTTTGCTCTCTCCATAACCTCGCCGAAAAGATTGAGCAGCTCATAGGTATCAACCTCTTCTTTATCCTGATTCTTCGGTGCGGCTTGCAAAGGCGAAGACAACAACATACTTAAAACTACGGCACTAAAAAACGATATTTTGGTTTGCATTTTTTTCTTCCTAAAAAACTTATTTTTCAATCCATGTCAGCGGATTTATCGGGTGATTGTCTTTGCGAAGCTCAACATATAGTTTTGCAGCTGCATCTTCTTCTGGCATTTGCCCTACGGGTTCGCCAGCTAAAAGCATTTGCCCAAGCTCACAATCAATCTCTTCCAGACCGGCTAATAGTGAGAGATAGCCTTGTCCGTGTTCTATAATAATCAGGTTGCCGTAACCTCTGAAAGGACCGGCAAAAATAACCGTGCCGTCATATGGCGATATAACTTGTGCCTGACTGCGGGTTTTGATAATAATACCCTTGGATGTTACACCTTTAGACATTTGTTGACCATAAGCCGTGACGACAGGACCTCGCGCCGGACGCAACAAATGCCCTTTAGCTTTAGCAAAATTTGCTCCTGTTTCACTTATAACTTCCGGTTTGAATTTAATCAAGTCAGCTCTTTGTTTTTCTTCAAGTTTTTTGTTTTCTTCCGCTAAGCGACGTTCTTCCGCGGCTTTGAGTTCGGCTAAGCGGCGACGCTCTTCTTCTTGTTTACGCAGTTTTTCTTGTCTTTGTTTTTCAAGCTTGTTTAGCAAATCACGCAGGTCGTTGGCTTGTGAGGCCAGTTGTTCAACTTTCTTTTTGGCCTTGACGCTCTTAACTTCTACCGCATTGCGAATCTTGGATTTGCGCTGAACCAAAACTTTCATTTGTTCATGCTCTTTTTCCAAAATCTTCTTTTGTTTGATGATTTTTGCCACTTGCTTTTCAACTTGTTGCTTTTTGTTGCTTATTTGCTCCAAATCTTCTCGAATCCGCGTTGCATTTTCTTGCAGATATGGAACAGCCTCCCTTAAAAGCATGGCACTGCGAATTATCTCCACAGGGGTTAAGGGCTGAACAAAAAGAGCTTCCGTCGGTTTTAGAGCTAAATTTTGTAAGGCTGAAAGCGTCTTTATCAGATTCTCATCTTCTAGGGTAAAATTTTCTTCCGCTTTTTGCAAATCGCTTTGCAGCTTTTCTAACTCACTTTCCATTTGTGAGATTTTTTCTTCGCTGTTTTGAATCTGCTTGGCGGATTTTATCATATCCTTGCTGATTTCGGTTAATTCTAGGCTGATTTGTGTGGCTTGAGCCTGAAGTTTTTTGTGCTCCAAGTTTTGAGCTTCCACTTCTTTTTCCATTTTTGCCAAATCAGCTTTGGAAACTTCGGCCGCCATAACCGGCTTAAGCATAAGGAACAATGCCCCTATGCTTAAGACCAAGGTTTTATATGACGACCGTAGTTCCATTTATTTTATCAGCAAAGATTGTCCGCTCATTTCGGCCGGTTTTTCGATACCCAGCAAGTCCAAAAGTGTCGGCGCAATATCTGCTAATTTGCCATCGCGCAGACCCTTAACCTCTTTCGGGCCATTGACCAGAACATCCATCACTTTGCCGACAGTATGTGCGGTATAGGGTGCTCCGGTTACTTCATCAACCATTTTTTCAGCATTGCCATGGTCTGCCGTAACCAACAAAACGCCCCCGACTTTCTCTATTGCCTGAGCTACTCTGCCTAAACATTCATCTACAGCGGCAACCGCTTTTAATGCGGCTTCCATTATGCCGGTATGTCCGACCATATCGCCATTGGCAAAATTGCAGATAATGACATCAAAACGCTTGTTCTCAATAGCTTCAACCAAATTGTCCGTAACCTCATAGACACTCATCTCCGGCTTGAGGTCATAAGTTGCAACTTTGGGGCTCGGAACCAAAATGCGGCTCTCGCCTTTAAATTCTCTTTCTTCACCGCCATTGAAGAAGAAGGTTACATGCGCATATTTTTCCGTTTCGGCAATACGCAGCTGCGTCAAACCGTGCTCGGAAACAACTTGTCCGAAGATGTTATGCAAAGCCTCTGGACCAAACATTGTTTTCATAAAGCGGTTATGATCTACGGAATATTCCGTCATACCGACAGACATTGCAAAATTAACCTGCTTTTTGCGCTCAAAACCATTAAACTCTTTGTCAGCCAAAGCATACAAAATCTCTCTGGCTCTATCGGCACGGAAGTTCGCCATCAGTACGGCATCGCCATCTTCACATCCTTTATAATCACCAATGACGCAAGGAACAACAAACTCATCGGTTACGCCGTCTTTATAAGAGGCTTCCATTGCTTCCTTAACCGAGGCATAGCGTTTGCCAGCTGCTGAAACAATGTTGTTGTAAGCATTCTCAACACGGTCCCAACGCTTATCTCTGTCCATGGCATAGAATCGGCCGGACAAAGTAGCGATTTTTACATTCTCCATTGCTTTTACGGAGTTTTCAAAATCAGCTAGGAATCCGGCAGCTGATGACGGCGGCGTATCGCGGCCATCCAAAAAGGCATGAACATAAGTTTTGATGCCGTTCTTGTTCAAAATTTCGGCCAGAGCTACAATATGATCCTGACTGGAATGCACACCGCCCGGCGACATCAAACCCATTAAGTGGCAAGCTTTGCTCGTAGCTTTAAGCTTGTTAACCAACTCTACCAAAACTGCATTTTTCTCAATGCTGCCGTCTTTAATGGCTTGGTCAATGCGCGGTAAATCCTGCATAACCACACGGCCGGCACCAAGGTTCATATGTCCGACTTCAGAATTTCCCATTTGTCCGTCCGGCAAACCTACGGCCAGACCAGAGGTTTCAATCAGGCTATGCGGGCATTCTTCAACGAATTTGTGCCAGTTCGGAGTATTGCCGTTTTCAATGGCATTGTCCGGCGTGATGGGTCTTCTGTAGCCCCAACCATCCAAAATCAGAAGCATTACGGGTTTTTGTGTCATACTTTATCTCTCTTTCAATTAAACTTGCACAACAAAAGGTTTTGTCATGCCTTATATGCAATACAAACTTCCGATATTATATATAATAAATCGGAATTAAAAAGCACTATTTTGCGATTATTTTATGCTTTTTTATTCTTTTATACTTTGAGCAATTTTGCGCCAGATTTCTGCCGGAAGCGTACCGCCGGTGATGCCTTTCATCGGCGAGTTATCATCGTTGCCAACCCAGACGGCAATAACATATTTATCCGTGAAGCCAACAAACCACGCGTCGCGGTAATCTTGCGTCGTTCCGGTTTTGCCTGCCGCAAAGCCCGAAATTTTGGCCTTGCGCCCCGTTCCTTGACGAATCACCTGCTCTAACATTGTTGTCAGTTCCGCAACAGCTTGTTCATCTAAAATACGGTTTTGCATATCCGCCTCTCTTTGATAAAGTTGGTAACCGTCCCTTGTATAAATCTCCTTAATTGCGTGCGGCCAAGTTGCATAGCCTCCGTTGGCAATGGAAGAATAAGCCGTTGCCATATCCAAGACCCGAACCTCAAAAGTGCCCAAAGCCAAAGACGGTGAATTTTCTATCGGCGTGCTTATGCCCATTTTCTTGGCGGTGCGGATTATGTCTTTGCGTGACAGAGATTCCGACAAATTGATGGTGGCTAAATTAAGAGATTTTGCCAAGGCATCACTTAAAGTTACGCTGCCATGATATTTTTTATCATAATTTTCCGGTTTCCATTTGCCGATTGATAAAGGCACATCTTCTATCAAATCTTGCGGTTTCCAGCCATTTTGCAAAGCCGTCAAATATACAAAAGGCTTGAATGCCGACCCCGGTTGGCGCAAAGCCGAAACAGCACGGTTATATTGGCTCTTGCGATAATCTATGCCGCCGACCATCGCCTTGACCTCGCCTTGTTTATCCAACACGACCACCGCACCTTCACTAACATTGCGGTTCTTGGCTGATAATATGGCTTGACGCAGAATCTTCTCGGCGTTTTCCTGTATCTCTTGGTTGAGTGTGGTATAAACATAAATATCATTATCTCTTTCGCCGATATAATCATTTACTTCTCGATAAACCCAATCGGCAAAATAGTCTGCTCCCTGCACTTTATAGGACTTATCTTCCCCAATAGGCAAAGTTAAAGCATAGCGCATTTGCTGTTCGGTTAATGTATTGTTATTGACCATATTTTGTAAAACAACTTTGGCACGGCTTAAGGCTCTTTCTTCGCTGGCAAAAGGATTATAGCGCGACGGAGCTTTCAGCATTCCGGCAATGATAGCTGATTCCAACAAGTTCATATCTCTTGAGGATTTTTGAAAATATTTTTGGCTGGCTGCTTCAATGCCGTAAGTTCCCGCTCCCAGATATACGCGGTTTAAATACAGTGTTAAAATTTGTTCTTTGGTAAACTTATGCTCCAGCCAAAAAGCCAGCAAAAGTTCTTGAGTCTTGCGTTTGATGGTCTTTTGCTGAGTTAAGAACAAGTTTTTGGCAACTTGCTGAGAAATCGTGCTTCCGCCTTGTGCATAGCGTCCCATAAAAATATTGGTCAACATGGCTCTTGTGAAAGCGACAATATCAAAACCAAAGTGTGAATAAAAACGCCTATCTTCGGTTGAGATTATGGCATCAGGCACATAAGACGGCAGTTCGTTTAGGTGAATGACCTCCGAATAAACACTGCCAAAAGTTTTTACCTCATTGCCATTTTCGGCCGTGATGGTGGTGGAGGGTTGGCGCGTTCTGGCAACAGCTTGCTCGATGTCGGGCAAAGTCAGAAAACAATAAAGCAACCAACCGGAAAAAGTTATCACCAGAAAACTTAAAAAAATCAAGATGATACGACGAGTCGCAAGCCTTTGTTTTGACTCTCTTTTTTTGCGTTTTGTTGTCTTCTTTTTTGCTTTTGCTTTCTTTACCATTTAATCTTTCCTTGCGTGGAGTCATAGAATCCGTTATTAATTTTAGTATCAATTTTGCCACAAATAAGTTAAGGAAAATTTTATGAAAACCGTTTCTGTTGCGCTTAATCAAAATTTGTATGCCAAGCTTGTTCTTATGGCCGAAAAGAGCGGACGTTCGGTTGATGAGTGTTTGGAACTTGCCGTTGGCGAATATGTTGAAAATTTTGAAGATATTTATAAAACCGACCTTAATTCGGTCAGCTCGCTTGAACGCTCCTTCTTTTTATCTGTTGGCGAATAGATTTTTGTCGTTTATATTCATATACAAGTTTAACTCTCCCTTTATGAGGCCGCGTCATGACTAAAAAAGTTTGTTTGGTTGACGGTTCGGGTTATATCTTTCGCGCTTTTTATGCCCTGCCCTCAATGACGAATCCGCAAGGTGTTCCGGTTAATGCCGTTTATGGTTTTACCAATATGTTTATGAAGCTCACCTCGCAGATTAAGTGCGACTATTCTCTCGTTTTGTTTGATGCTAAGCGGCAAAATTTTCGTAACAATATTTTTCCCGACTATAAGGGAACAAGAAAAGAGATTCCCGAAGAGCTTATTCCGCAGTTTGAACTCATTCGTAACGCTGTTACCGCGCTTAACCTCAACTATCTGGAAATGGAAGGCTTTGAGGCTGATGACTTGATTGCAACTTATACGGAAGAAGCTCTGAAAAAGGGCTATGAAGTGGTCGTTGTTTCCGCGGACAAAGATTTGATGCAGCTTATTCGCCCCGGCGTGGAACTGTTTGACCCGATGAAAGACAAATTCTTCACCCCGGAAGATGTTAAAGAAAAATTCGGCGTTTTGCCAGACAAAGTTATTGATGTACAGGCTTTGTCCGGCGATAGCATTGATAATGTGCCGGGGGTTCCGGGAATCGGCCCCAAAACCGCGGCGGAATTAGTTAATCAGTTCGGCTCCCTAGAAGGGGTCTTGGAGCATGCTGCCGAAATTAAGCAAAACAAACGGCGCGAAACTTTGCTTGTCAATATTGAAAATGCACGTATATCCAAACAACTGGTTGAGCTCAAAAAAGATGTGCCAGTCGAACACCCTTTGGAAGAATATGTTTGCCGCAGTCCTGAGCTTACCACCCTGCTCCATTTTGTTGAGTTACACGAGTTTAAAAGCCTGAAAAACAGAGTGGAAAAATGGGTGGCTGAACAATGCGCCGACCATTTGAGCTCTGCCGCGCAAAATGCCGCACATAAAAAAGTTGAGAAAAAATATGAATTGGTTACGGATGAAAAAAGCCTGAAGATTTGGGCAGAAAAAATCAGCGTTGCCGGCTCTTTTGCTTTTAAAACCATAGCAACGGGAATTGAGCCTTTCTTTGATAAGATTTTAGGTATTGCCTTGGCTCTTAACCCCGGTGAGGCTTGTTATATTCCGCTTGCTTTGCCCGAAACTCAAACCGGCACAAACTTAGATTTGTTTGCTTCACCGCAACCTTCTGAAAAAACTATTTCAGCCCAACTTGCTGCTCAATATCTGCAACCTCTGTTTCTTAATCGCTCCATCCTAAAAATCGGGCATTCTATGAAACTTAATTTGCATTTTATGAGCCAGGTTTTCGGCCCTGAAGCAGATATTGCGCCAATAGATGATGTCGCGGTTATTTCTTATGTTTTGGATAGTACCGAACATGGGCATAATCTTGACGAGTTGGCGGAATTGTTTTTGGATTATAAAGCTCAAAAGTTGGAAAATTTGCTCGGAAGCGGCAAAAACAAACTCAATATTGAAGCCATCAGCGCGCAACAGCTTTTGGACTTTGCCGCCGAACAAGCCGACCTTTCTCTGCGCCTGTATAATATCTTGAAACCGAGGCTTGTTCCTGAGCGCAAAGCTGCTGTTTATGAAAATTTTGACCGACAGCTTATCCGCACCTTGAAAGATATGGAACAAAACGGTGTGATGGTTGATGCCGCCGCGCTGCGCAAGCTTAGTTCTTCCTTTGAGGAGCAACTCAGGCTGCTTGAAAGCCAAGTTTATGCCCTCGCCGGAGAAGAATTTAATCTTGGTTCGCCCAAACAAATCGGCGAGATTTTATATAATAAACTCGGCTTAAAAGGCAAAAAAACAGCCAGCGGCGGGTTTCAGACCGGCGCAGATGTCTTAGAAAAAATGGCTGAAGAGCACGAGCTGCCGGCAAAGATTTTGGAGTGGCGCAGTTTTGCCAAACTCAAGTCCACTTATACCGAAGCCTTACTTAATCTTCTAGACAGCCATAGTCGTTTGCACACTACATATAATCAGATTACGACAACTACGGGGCGTTTGTCCTCAACGAATCCGAATTTGCAGAATATTCCCATTCGAACGGATATGGGGCTTAAAATTCGCGAATGTTTTATCGCCAAGCCCGGTTATAAAATTATATCTTCCGACTATTCACAAGTTGAATTGAGGCTAATGGCCGTGGTGGCTGATGTTAAAGCCCTTAAAGAAGCTTTTAATCGCGGTATTGATATTCATACGGCAACGGCAGCAAAAGTCTTTAATGTTCCGGCTGAGCAAGTTGACCATAATTTGCGTCGCCATGCCAAAACCATTAACTTCGGTGTGATTTACGGTATTTCGCAATATGGTTTGGCAAAGCAGCTCGGAATCTCTGCCGATGAGGCTAAAAACTACATAGACAACTATTTTCGCCAAATGCCTGAAATCAAAACTTATATGGAAAAGACTATTGATTTTGCGCATAAGAACGGGTTTGTTCTGACCCCTTACGGGCGAAAATGTTTTGTTTACGGAATCAATGACAGCAACAAACGTCTTGCTGCAAATGCGGAAAGAGCCGCAATTAATGCTCCTTTGCAAGGCGGCGCGGCAGATATTATCAAAATAGCCATGAACCAATGTTTGTGGCGGTTGCAAAAAGGCGGATTCAAAACCAAAATGCTTTTGCAAGTGCATGATGAATTGGTTTTTGAAGCTCCAGATAACGAAGTTGAAACCGTCAAAACTTTGATAAAAGAAACAATGGAGAATGTCGTTAAATTTGACATTCCCTTTATTGCCGAAACAGGTGTCGGGCAAAATTGGGCGGAAGCGCACTAGCCTTGTTGTTGGTCCTTCTTAGACTTTAATTGTCCGCAGGCGGCTAAAATATCTTGTCCGCGCGGGGTTCTTATCGGTGCGGCATAGCCCGCATGATTTAAGACTTTGGCAAAAGCATGAATCCGGTTGTTGGAGCTTGGTTCAAAACCGCAACCCGGCCAAGGATTGAAGGCTATCAGATTAAACTTGGCGTTGATTTGATATTTTTTCATCAAATTTATCAGTTGATTGGCATTCTCTATGGAATCGTTAACACCGTTTAACATTAGATATTCAAAAGTTATGTAACGGCTGCCATCCTTGCTTTGGTAGTCCTGACAAGCTTTCATTACTTCTGCTAAAGGATATTTTTTGTTTATAGGCATTATTTGTGAGCGAATCTCATCGGTGGGCGCGTGCAGGCTGATGGCTAAGCGAACACCCGTTGCCTCGGCAACTTCTACAATTTTTGGTGCAATTCCCGAAGTGGAGAGCGTTATGCGGCGGCGCGAAACTGCTATGCCCTCGCCGTCGGTTATGATATTCATGGCTTTGATGACATTTTCTACATTTTGCAGGGGTTCGCCCATGCCCATAACCACAATGTTGGACAGCATTCGGTTCTCGTCCGTTTTGGTCGGCCATTCGTTATAGACATCTCGCGCAACCATAAACTGGCCGACTATCTCTCCAGCCGTCAGATTTCTGGTAAGTTTTTGACTGCCCGTATGGCAAAAACGACATCCCATCGCGCAACCGACTTGGGTGGAGATACATACTGCTCCGCGGTCTTCTTCCGGAATATAGACCATCTCAACTCTTTGTCCATCCGCAAACTCCAGCAACCATTTATGTGTCTTGTCTACCGAAATTTGTTCGGTAACGATTTGGGGACGTGTAATCGTAAAATTTTCAGCTAGTTTGGCGCGTAAATCTTTTGAAAAACTGGTCATTTTTTCAAAATCACTTACGCCATGATAATATAGCCACTGCCAAAGTTGTTTGGCACGAAAAGGTTTTTCGCCCAGCTTAGCTATTTGCTCGGCAATTTCTTCTTTGCTTAAACCTAAGAGTTCTATTTTGTCCGTCATTATTTTTTACCGCATTTGGCACTGATTGCTCTGTATGCGCTGCTGAAACCAGCTAGAGAATAAGTGTCTTTTGTATTGGTTCCGCGTGCAGAGGTTCCGTTAACAATCATACGCTCACCGCGTTTCATTCCGTCCACCAATTCTCTGTCTACACGGTCACTTACAGCCCAAGCTTTGTCTCCACTCGTGAAGAGCTTTTTATATGTTTTGGTGCCGATTTTGACAACAACCGGTGAATCCGGCTTAAAGGTATAGCCGGCTACAAAATTGACGACGTCAAAGCTTTTTTCTGCCGGACGATGGGTTACTACGGCATAAATATCACCGCGTTTGGTATATTTTCCTTCATCTTTTTTCGGTGTGGAGGCCATATAGCAAACAATGCCGCTGGAATCCTTGTGATAGTAGGCAACCCAATCATCATATTCGCCAATGAGTTTTGGACCGGAAGCCGCTGCATTTGCACCACTTGCGACAAGCAAACTAAAGAGAGAAACAGATAAAAACTTTTTTAACATACTCTTGTACCCACAATTTATGATTATTTGCCAATTATTGTATTTGAAAAATATATAAAAACTGTTAACAATAAGGCAGATTTTAAAATATCGGGAAAAAACAAAATGATTAGAGATAATTATCTGGATATGAGCAAAATTATTCAGGACAAAAAGGTTCTGAAGTTGTTTCGCGTGGTGGAAAGCCACGGCGGCGCGCTTCGTTTCGTTGGTGGTGCCGTGCGTGATGCTTTGGCCGGCCTTAAAGGTTTTGATTTGGACTTGGCAACCGACCTTTCTCCCGATGAGTTGGTTGAGGCTTGTTCCGAAAATGGTTTGCGCACCGTGCCTATCGGCATTAAGTTCGGAACGGTTGGCGTCATCATTAACGATAAGGT
Source organism: uncultured Pseudomonadota bacterium (assembly GCA_949292375.1). Classification (GTDB taxonomy): domain Bacteria; phylum Pseudomonadota; class Alphaproteobacteria; order RF32; family CAG-239; genus Scatacola_A. The sequence goes on from CASEZG010000001.1 coordinate 92,245, forward strand.
TTTGGAAGTTACGTCTTTGCGCCGCGATGTTAAAACCGACGGTCGTCATGCCGAAGTTGAATTTACGACCGACTGGGAAGCTGACGCTGCTCGCCGTGACCTGACAATCAACGCTGTTTATGCCGATGAAAAAGGTAATGTTTTTGACTATTATAACGGCATTGAAGACTTGGAAAAAGGAAATGTTCGTTTTATCGGCAATCCTAACCACCGCATTAAAGAAGATTATTTACGAATCTTGCGTTTCTTCCGTTTTTATTCTCTCTTTGGAAAAGGCGAAATGGATGAAAAAGCTCTTAAAGCCTGTGTCGAGAATCGTGAAGGATTGAAAAACTTATCGATTGAGAGAATCCGTGATGAATTTTCTAAAATCTTGTTGACCCCAAATGTGAGTAAAACACTCAAAATTATGTTTGATAACGAGATTTTGGGTTTTCTTCTCCCAACCTCGCAGAATTTTGAGCAGCTTGATTTTTTGATTAAGCTGGTTGATGATGAAAATATCCCTCATGCGGCTATGCGGCGTTTGTTCGTTTTATATCAACCCGACGAAGAGTTGGCCGAGAGCTTGGCTACTCGCCTACACTTAACCAAAAAGCAGCGCGAATCTTTTGTTCGTTGGGCGGTTATTTCTCTTCCAGAAAACGCTTTCGGTGATGATAAGAATATTATGCGGCTGATTTATAAATATGGTAAAGAATTTTGCCGCGACAAAATGTTGTTACAATCGGCCTTAGAAATGAAAAATATTGTTAATTTGCATGAAAAATTGCAACAAATTGACGATGCCATTGTTCCCATCTTTCCTCTACGCGGCAAAGATATTATCAGCGCAGGCATTAATAATAACCGGAAAATCGGCTCCGTTTTAGATGAGTTGGAAAAACTTTGGATTGAAAGCGATTTTCAGCTTACCAGAGAAGAATTATTGAGCAGAATCGGCGAAATTTATCAGGAAGCAACAGCTTAGAATTAAGGCAACCTTTTGTGGTTGCCTTTTTTCATAACAATTTTCGAGAATTTAGTGCAAGTTGGAGCGTGCCTTCGTCCATATAATCAAGCTCGGCACCCATCGGGATTCCTTGTGCTAAAGTCGTTACTTTAACATCCATATCTTTTAAGCGCGAAACGAGATAATGCGACGTAATTTGTCCGTCTACCGTTGCTGGCAGAGCCAAAATCACCTCTTTAATGTCATCTTTTTTAATACGACAAAGCAAAGATTCTATGTTCAAATCTTCCGGAGCAACACCGTCTAAGGCTGACAAAACTCCGCCTAAGACATGATATTTACCCTTGAAAAAAGAAACTCTTTCCATCGCCCACAAATCAGCAACGTCTTGCACGACACAAAGCTGATTATTCTCTCTCTTCTCTGAGGTGCAAATGGAGCAAGGCGAAACCGTGTCATAATTGCCGCAGATTTCACAAGTTTTGACATTGGCTGCAACATCCTGCAAAGCCTCTATCAGCGGCAGGAACAAAGTTTCACGCTTTTTTAAGAGCTGCAAAACAATACGCCTTGAAGAGCGTGTTCCCAGCGAGGGCAGCTTGGAAATAATCTTGGTGAGTTTTTCTATTTCTTTTCCGGACACGTTTTTTCTCTGCTAAAAAGGTAACTTCAAGCCGCCGAGGTTCAGCCCGCCGGTTATATCTTTCATACCTTCTGCCATAGAGGCGTCTACTTTGCCATGCGCATCATTATAGGCTGCAACAATCATATCTTCCAAAATGCTTGTATCTTCTTCATCAAGCAAAGACTTGTCTATCTCAATCTTTTTCATTTCAAACTTGCCGTTTAAGGTGATTTTTACCATACCGCCGCCGGAAGTTCCTGTGAGTTCTTGCTCGGCAAGTTTGGCTTGTGCTTCTTCCATTTTTTTCTGCATCATTTGGGCTTGTTTCATCAATCCCTGAATATTCATCATAACTAATTTTCCTCTTCAAAAAACAGTTCGCTGTCGGCTTCCCCGTCCGCCGTTTCTTCCAAATCCACCCTACGGGTCAGGGTTTCTATTTTTGCTCCTTTAAACTCAGCCATAATCGCCTTGACCAAAGGATATTCCATAATACTGCGCTTTTCTTCTTCCGATTTGGCTCGCTCTTTGTCTGCTATCGTCTCGCCCAAGTGGCCGCGCAAAATGTCTATCTTCCATTCCTTACCCGTGGCTTCAGCTAAAATCTTGTGCAGATTCATTATGAAATCCGGATGGATTTTATCCGAAATCGTCATCTTCATAAAACCATCTGCAAACTCATGGATAGTTACATCATTTTTGATGGCATAAGACACCAACATTTTGCGGTTTGCTTCCAGATATGCGACCAAATCCTCAGCAGATTTGAAGATACCGCTATTGTTTTTTTCGGGTGACGATTCCGTTCTTATGGTAGGATTTACAACCTGCTGTTCAGGTGCTTTTTGCGGCGCACCGGCCGCTGCCTCAAAAGGGCGAGAATTGCCTAGGCTAGAGTTTTTTTTTACGTCGTTTAACAGTTCATAAGGTGTGGGTAAATTCGCCGAGTAAGCCACGCGAATCAGAATCATCTCTAAGGCATCAATCTGGACCGGAGCTACCTGAAGTTCGCCCAAACCTTTTATCATCATCTGCCAAATCTTGGATAAAACGGCTATGGAAACAACCGGAGACATTTTGGTACAAAAATCGCGCTCATTCTCGGTTAAACTAATATCATTGACCGAAGAAGGTATAATCCGCGCTTTGGCCAACATATGCGTGATATTGATTAGGTCCTGCAACAAAGTTGTCGGGTTTGCGCCGTTTTTGTATTGTTCCTGAAGATTGGTTATAACCTTATCAACCTTTCCTGTTGCCAAATTTTCAAACAGCTCAAAAACCTGATTGCGATCCGCCAAGCCTATCATATTCTTAACAATGTCAGTGCGAACTTTGCCTCCGCCCAAAGAAATAGATTGGTCTAATAAAGATTCTCCATCGCGCGCAGAACCATCTGCCGCTTTGGCTATGATATGTAAAGCCTCTTCATCATAAGAAATTTTTTCATTATCCAAAATCTTTTTAAAAAGTCCGGTTAAATCCTCAATGCTGATTCTTTGCAGGTCAAACCTTTGGCAACGCGACAATATGGTTACCGGAACTTTGCGTATCTCAGTTGTGGCAAAGATGAATTTGACGTGAGAAGGAGGCTCTTCCAAAGTTTTGAGCAGCGCATTAAACGCGCTTTTGGAAAGCATATGGACTTCGTCGATGATATAGATTTTATAGCGCGCATTGGTTGGCTTGTAACGGACACCGTCCAAAATCTCGCGGATATCATCAACGCCGGTGTGGGATGCAGCATCCAGCTCCATAACATCAATATGACGACCTTCAGTGATTGCTTTACAATTTTCACAAACACCGCAGGGATGAACAGTGGGTCCGCTTTTGCCATCTAAACCTATGCAGTTTAAGGCTTTGGCTATAATTCTGGCAGTGGTGGTTTTACCCACGCCGCGGATACCCGTTAAAATATAGGCATGATGCAGACGATTGTTTTTGATGGCATTGGTTAGGGTTTGCACCAAGGCATCCTGCCCAACAAGGTCATCAAAGTTTTGCGGGCGATATTTGCGCGCAAGAACAACATATTGCTCATCATTACCGGTTTCGGTGTTTGTATTTTCTTCAGACATTGCAATCTTCATTAAAAATGAGGTGGAGAGCGCGCGACCTTAATCGATTCCGTTACGGCTGCTTCCTTCCGGACCTGACCGGGTTGGCGGAGAATTAACCCGCCGCCCTCCGTTAAAAAACTTCTTTTAATATCGTTGTTTTTTGCCCTTTTTTCAAGGAAAAAATAAACAATTTAACAGTTTGAGCTTAGTTTGGAACTCTGATGTTGAGTTTGGCTAAAGCATCTCGTGTAATCTCTTGTTCTTGCTCAAACGAAATATACGCTTCCGGCTGATTTTCCGGACTAAGCGGATAGCCGTAAATAAGTGTCTGGGCAGATGTTCTGTCTTTGCCAAAAATCAGAGGGGCTCGGTAAGAAGAATCTATTTCAATAGGTGCTGATACTTCCGTCATTATTGAAGACGTAAATTGCTTTGGAGCGGCGTCTACAACAATATCTCCCGAACTTCTGACTTCCACAATGTCTAAGCTATGCTCATTGCGGCCATCCATAAATAAACGGAAAACACCATTGATACCGATATAGCCGTCAGGATCGGTAATCGCTTCCGTCAAGTTATCTTTATCTTGTTTTGATAAAGCAGAGGCTAAAGCAACACCATCATAGGCAAATGAATAGAGCGTATTCGGGCGTTCACCGAAATAATCATTGTATTTGTTCGAAAAATATGCGCTATGAGATCTGGACATTGCCGGATACCAGCTGCCAAACAAGGTGGTTTCTTTGTTTAAGCTCGTGTTTTCCCAAATAGATGTACCCAAAAATTTTACTTTCGGCGAAAAAACATCATAGTAACCAAACATAGAGGCGGCTGATTTTAAACGTGGGCCGTATTCCGGAATGATTACGGCATCAAAGTCAACATCACCCAATGTATCCAAGGGCTCTAAACGTTTTAAAACTTTGGCGGCATTGGCATCGCCACGAGCTGATTTTGCGGCCAAATTGGTACGAATCTTTTGCAAACGGGCAACCCGCGTCGGATAATCCGTCATTTTTTTCAAGACATCGGAAAAATCTGTTGTTTCCGGCGGATAAAAACCTATACGAACAACTTGAACGTTGTTTTTTTGAGCAAACTTAACCGCGGCTTTGGCTACTGCGACACCTGTTGAATTGTCCGGTACAAGCAGCGCAAATTTTGACCGCCCCTTTTCGATGGCAAAAGACATTACTCGACCGACTTGCTCATCAATCAACAATCCCAAGGTGTAAATATTGCTTTGTAAAACATCCGTGTTGGTTGAAAAGGCGATTACGGGAACGCCTCGGTCTATGGCTTGGTTGGAGATGGCCCGAACCTCCGAACTCATCAAAGGACCCAAAATCAGGTCAGATTGTTGGTTGAGAGCGTTTTCTATTGCAATACGCGCACCTTCCGGCGTGCTTTTGGTATCATAATACTGCAAAATGAGATTGGGATTGCGAACATCATCCAAAGCCATCATGGTAGCATTTTTTAGCCCCTGTCCTTGTTTTGCCGCACTACCGCTTAAAGGTAAAAGCACCCCTACTCTGAAATTGCTTCGTCCGCCGAGACTCACTTCACTGTAATCCGTTGACATATCATCATAACCGCCCTGTGTGGCAACATCTGCCGAACGACAGCCGGCTAAGATTGCAAAAAGGACAAAGACAAAATATTTTTTTAGCACTTGCATTTTACCTTAAAATAGAAAACAATCCGAAATTATAATATATTATGGAACAATACTTAATCAGATTTAGAATAAAAAATTCTTAATGTAAAGACAAAGATATGCAGAACGGATTATACATTGTGGCTACACCTATCGGAAATCTTGGTGATATCTCACCGAGAGCCGTTGAAACGCTTAAGGAAGCAGAAGTTATCGCTTGTGAAGATACACGCGTTACCAAAAAACTTTTTGCTCTTCTTAATATCAGTACGGCTAACAAGAAATTTGTGGTCTACCAAAATTATAATGAAGAAGACGAAGCGCAAAATATTTTGGATTTGGCAATTAATGAAAACAAAAGTATTGCTCTGGTCAGCGATGCGGGTTCACCTCTGATTTCTGACCCTGGGTATAAGCTCATTCATAAGGCGCGTAAACAAGGTGTTTTTGTCAGCGTTTTGCCCGGTTGTTGCGCGCTTATTTGCGCTTTGCAACTTTCCGGTCTGCCCACAAATCGATTTCTTTTTGCCGGCTTTATCCCTAACAAAGACAAAGCTCGCGCAGATGCTTTGAATGAATTTAAGGAAACAAAAGCAACTCTTGTTTTTTATGAAACGGCACAGCGGATTTTGAAAACACTTGAAGCCGCCAAAGAAATTTTTGGGGAAAGAGAAATGGCGGTTGCGCGCGAAATAAGCAAGGTTTATGAAGAATGCATCAACGGCACGGCGGCCGAACTTATTGAACATTTTAGCTCTAAGGAACCCAAAGGCGAAATGGTTTTGATGATTGCACCTGCCGCTGAGAAAGATTTTTCTAATCTTGATATTGAGGGAATCTTAAAACAAAAACTTGCTGAAATGCCTCTTAAATCTGCGGTTAAGGAAATGGTTGCCACTTATGGGTTAAACAAAAACGAAATTTATGAACTGGCTTTGAAACTTAAAAATGAATAATTATCACTCGGGACATTGGGCGGAATTTTTGGCGCGAAATTTGTTTCGGCTTAAGGGGTATCGAATCCTTGCTTCAAATTATATTACAGGAAAAGGAACTCACGCCGGAGAAGTTGATTTTGTGGCAAGAAAAGGCAAAACATTGGTCTTTGTTGAGGTCAAAAAGCGGGCAAATCTTGAAAATGCGGCTTATGCGATATCTGAAACACAAAAGCTAAGAATCCGCAACGGGGCGGAAGCCTTTTTGAAAAAGCATCCGCAATATCGCTTTTTTGATATCCGTTTTGATGCGGTTTTGGTTAAGCTCCCCTGCTCTATTTTGCACCTGAAAAATGCTTTTTAGCTTATTCTACCGTGTTTTCAATTAATCTATCCAAATTGTTGCGTTCATAATTATTATAGCCTTCAAAATCTTCTTTGATTTTTTGAAGTTTCTTCTTATCATCACGCATTTTTTCGATTTGCGGCTGGGCTAATTTTTCAAATAAAGCATCTACATCGCTTTTGTCTTTATCTGCTTCTTTTTTAGGCTTTTCTTCAGACTTTTCCTCTTTATCCTCATCATCCGAGGTTAAGCCTACTTCCGATGTCTTTTCTTTTATGGCGTCTAAAGTATCTTTCGGAATGAGCTTTTCTATCGGCTCTGCGAAATTACCGGCTATCTGAAAATATTTTGACTTTTTAAGCAGTTCCGGCTGCGACTTTACAGGCATTATCCAGCTGATGAGAATATACATCAACACAACCAATAAAAAGGCTCTGACGACGCCGAAAAATAGACCTAACATTCTATCCAGCCCACTCAGCTTGCTGGTACGAATTTTGCCAACAACACCGGCTGTGGCATAAATCCAGATAATCATAAAAATTATGATTATCAATGAGGCTGTCACAACCCCTGACATCCAACCGCTCTCAATATATTTCATCATATAGGGATTCAACACAGGCAAAAGATAGATAACCGAGACACCCGACATTACCCAGCCTACAATAGATAAAACTTCTTTGACCAAACCTCGGCCCAAAGCTATGAGTGCTGAAATGGCGACAATAATTAAGATGGCGATATCCAGATTATTTAGCTCTTGCATTTGTTTTTTCCTTAGTTAAACCAGTTTATGAGGCGTTGAACATTGCCTATTTCATGAATTAACATCTCATGATTGTTTAGTTTTTTGTCTTTCTTGTAGCTTGCTGGCATTATGGCACTGGCAAACCCCAACTTATGTGCTTCTTTCAGGCGAGAATTGGGCTGACTGACAGCTCTGATTTCGCCGGAAAGCCCTATTTCTCCAAAAATTACGGTATCAGCCGGCAGAGGCTTATTGGTCATTGAGGATATGACAGCCATTGCAACGGCCAAATCTGCCGCAGGCTCGGAAATTTTGAGACCGCCGGCAATATTTAGATAAATATCTTGCGAGCTCAAATTCATACCACAACGAGCTTCCAAAACAGCCAAAACCATAGCCAAACGGTTGGAATCCCAACCGACAACCGCTCGTTTGGGGCTGGCATAGCTTGTTGGACTTACTAAAGCCTGTATCTCTACTAAAACAGGTCTGGAGCCTTCTATTCCGGCAAATACGCATGAGCCGGATATGTTACCTTGTCTTTCTGCCAAAAACAGTGCCGATGGGTTTTCAACCTCAACCAAACCTTTGTCCTGCATTTCAAAAACACCGATTTCATCCGTTGCGCCATAGCGGTTCTTAACTGCGCGCAAAATACGGAAATGGTGCCCTCTCTCGCCTTCAAAATACAAAACAGTATCCACCATATGTTCTAAAACTCGAGGACCGGCAATAGCTCCTTGTTTTGTAACATGACCTACAAGAAAGAGGACAAAGCCTTTTTTCTTAGCCAACTTAATCAGCTCATAGGCGCAAGCGCGAACTTGGGCCACACTGCCTGGGGTGGATTCTACCTCTTCCAGATACATGGTTTGGATAGAATCGATTATAACAACAGCTGCATCTGATTTGTTTAAGGTTTCAATTATGTCTTTAACATCCGTTGTTGAAGCGAGTTTGACCGGAGATTGTTCTAAACCCAATCTTTTGGCGCGAATCCGCACTTGGTCTATGGCTTCTTCTCCGGAAATATAATAACACTCAGGATGGGTCGGAGCATTGGCAACACTAGCACAAACTTGCAACAGCAAAGTTGATTTTCCGATGCCTGGGTCACCACCAACCAAAATGGCAGACCCCGGAACTAAGCCGCCGCCAGAGACACGGTCTAACTCTTTTATTCCTGTCGGAATTCGGCTCAAAGCGGTTTCTTCACCGCTAAGAGCAACAAATTCAAGCATTTTTCCTTTCTTTTTTGCCGGAAGATTGGAAAAACCTTCGCCGCCGACCTTCTCTTCAACTATGGTATTCCATTCGCCGCAAGCATCGCACTTGCCTTGCCATTTTGGATATATACTGCCGCAATTTTGGCAGACAAATTCGCTTCCGCCTTTTTTGGCCATATTAGACCTCCACTTTTATCGGACCTTGCGAGCAGCCGTTGATAAACTGACAAACATACGGATTATCGGTTTTTTCCATCTCTTTGACTGTGCCGCACCAGATGATTTTGCCTTTGTATAACATGGCTATTCTGTCTGCAATTTTGCGCGCTGAAGCCATATCATGCGTAATGGTCAAAGCAGTTGCACCTAAGCCGCGGGCAGATTCAATAATCAAGTCATTGATGACGTCTGCCATAATCGGGTCTAAACCTGTTGTCGGCTCGTCAAAAAAGATTATTTCAGGCTTGGTTGCGATTGCTCTTGCCAGACTTACACGTTTTTGCATACCACCGGAAAGTTCGCTCGGAGATAAATCAGCAACATCAGGAGCTAAACCAACCTGACGCAATACACGTATAGCTTCATTCTTGGCGTCTTTGCGGTTCCATTTTTGGTTTTCAATCAGCCCGAAAGCCACATTTTCCCAAACGCTTAAGCTGTCAAACAAGGCACCGCCCTGAAAAAGCATTCCCATTTTGGCATGCATCGCATCTCTTATCTCGTCATCGGCATTGTTGATTTCTATACCATCAACCTTAATGGAGCCGCTGTCGGGATTTAACAAACCCTGAATGCATTTAATCAGAACGGATTTTCCTGTTCCGGAACCTCCTATAACAACCAGAGATTCTCCTTTTTTTATTTCTAAATCAACACCATCTAAAACAACTTTTTTTCCAAAAGCTTTGTGCAGATTTTTTACTTGTATTTTATATTCACTCATAGATTTTCTCCACTTAAGCTTATTTTGAAAACAGAAGTTCGGTAATGACATAGTTGAAAATCAGAATCAGAATTGATGCCGAAACAACAGCGTTTGTTGTTGCTTCACCCACGCCTTGTGCGCCGCCGCGAGATTTATAACCATTGTAGCAGCCCATTATGGCGATGATGAAACCAAAGACGCAAGCTTTGACAACACCGGTAATGATATCCAAACTCTCCAAACCATTGATAGTGGAATTGATGTAGTTGGCCGGATTGAAACCTAGTTTGTAAACAGCAACAATAAAGCCGCCAAAAATACCGATAACATCACCAATCAAGACAAGCAAAGGCAAAACAAAAATGCTGGCTAAAACTCGTGGGGCAACCAGATACTTGAAAGGATTGGTTGAAAGAGTTACCAAAGCATCTATTTGTTCGGTTACACGCATTGTACCAATTTCTGCAGCCATTGCCGCACCGATACGCCCTGCAACCATTAAGCCGGAAAAAACAGGGGCAAGCTCGCGTGTCACAGAAATCAAGACAACAGATGCAACAGCACTTTCCGCGCCATAACTTGAAAAACCGGAATAAGTTTGCAGAGCAATTACCATACCGGCAAAAATTGTGGTCAGAGCTACAACCGGCAAAGAATAGAAACCGATGTCTATCATTTGTTTACCAAGTAATTTGATATAAAACGGCGGTGTAAGACTGTGATACACGGATTTTGCGATAAAGATTGAAAGCTCGCCCAAACCAGCCACAAAACGAACTAACGGTTTGCCGAGTTTTCGCAAAAAGTTTTCGATATAATTTCCTGCCATGGATTTTTCTTTCGTTTAATTAAAGCCTTTAATTTGCGCTTATTTTAGGTTAAGAACCCAAATTAATCAAGCAAACTATCCATTTTTATAACAATCTTCTCCGGCGCGGAATCTTCAAAGGCAAAAAGTTTTATTGTCGGAATTTTTATGCCTTCAAGCTCAATAAAATGTTCTTCCGGCATACGTTCTATTTCCTTTGAGTCTTTTGTCAGTTCAACATACAAAATGACATCTCCTTCTTTGTCAAAAGGCAGCTTTTGTATGCCTATGCCCCTTACCTCCAACAATCCGGCAATGTTTTTCGGGGCCGATGCTTTTAAAAGACCGTTTTTTGCCTCAATATTTGTTCTGTCGTCCGCAATAAGTCTTGCGGCATAACGCATTATCAGTCGTAAGGCTATATCTGACTTGCCGCTTCCGGATGCTCCGGTCAATAAAACAGCTTTGCCTTTGTAATTGAGCGATGTGGCATAAATATTTTGCATATTAAAAACCTAAGCTTTTCAGCCGCGTTATTTTTTCAGCTGATGCCGAACTGATGCTTATTTCGCGTCCTTCGGGATGAGGTGCTATTTGTACGGAAAAGCAGTTTTTGGGTAAATAACCGCCCATTTTTTCCGGCCATTCAATTAAGCAAACACCTTCATACAATGCTTCTTCCATCCCTAACTCAAATATTTCTTCAGGCGATTTAAGACGATATAGGTCAAAGTGATAAATTTCAAAATCGAGGGCTTCGTAGCTCTGAACCAGCGTAAAAGTCGGGCTTGGAACCTCTTCCGCATTTGTAAGACTTTGGATAAAACCTCGAGCAAAAACGCTTTTGCCCATACCCAGCGTGCCATAAAGCGCGAAAACATCTCCTGCTTTTGCTTCGCCGGCTATTTGGGCTGCAAAATTTGCCGTTTCTTCTTCATTGCGGCAGATGCGTATGATTTTTTCCATAAACGCTCCTAAAGGTCAAGAATGCTTTTTCTTTTTGTTTTGGGTTTAATGACCTTGATTTTGGGCTTTTTACTCTGCATCTCACGCCAATCCCAAGGCATATAAAAGCGTCCTTGCCAGAGACCTCTTTTGTTGGCTTGCGCCTGACGCTCGTACGGAACATAAATATCCGTATATTTTTGGTTGGCAACAGCCCAACCAGCATTTACAAGAGCAGCTCCCAAATCATATTGTCCGAGAGAACAAGTTCCAATCATATTTCCTTTGGAATCTTGCTGCATTACTCGACATTCCAGTTCATTGGTCGTTATCCAATTTTTAAGCCACATTGCGGCTTCTTTACCGCAGTTATATGAACGACCTTGGTGGTCTGCACAAGTTTGATTGGCTTCCGGCGCGTCTATGCCATATAGCTTGAAGTAGCGACCCTGCAATTCTAAAGTATCTCCGTTGATTACTCTCGCAGAACTATAAAATGCCGGAAAATTATTAGGATTAAATGCCGGTGCTTCTTCTTCACCGCCGCCCCAAGAGCTCATAAACTTTTGAAAAGTGTTTTTTTGAGGTTGTTGTTGTGGTTGTCTTTGTTGCGGAGCTTGAGAACCTATGTTTGAAGAGAAGTTCTCGTCAAGACTTGGCCCATAACTTTCTTCCTCCATAATAACCAAACTTCCGTTTTGCTGCGTCTGGTTTGCATTGCCTTGCATACCCATAAAACTTCTTAAGGATTGGCCTATGCCTCCGATGCCGTTGTTAAAACCGCCTATTGCATACAAAATGAAAGTTATTATGGATATTACGACCAAGAAAGAAGGCAAACAGCCCATTGCGCGCCAAGCCATTTTTCCGAAAATATAGAGGACAACCAGACCTATTATCAGCCCTATAAAACCGCCTCCTTGCAAAAGCAAACTGCTGCTTTGAGTTCCGCTGCCACCGAGCAATATCAAAATTAGGGCACCTATTCCTAAAAGAGCTTTTTTCAGAAAAACCATAATGTATCTTCCTCTTGTTTGTTTTGCATTATTAGAGCACAGGAATCCCAAATCGCCAAGATTTTTTTCTGCGCCTTTTTTTGGAGTTTACAAACAAGCTCTTAACAAGGAGTAAACGGATAAAAAGAAACTCCCTTTTGGGAGCTTCTTTTAACCTAATCTATGATTTTCATGGTGAATTTCTCACCTGAAGCAGCGGGTTGATCATTTTGCGGAATCGGCATTGTTCCGTTTTTACGCTTTTGCTCCAAAATATCAATAATCATATCAAGCTCTGCAGCTGAAGCATACTGCAATACAACTTTTCCGCCGCCTTGTTTGCTCGGTGAGATTTTTATGCGAAGGCCGAGATTTTTGTTTAAATCTTTTTCTATTTCAACAATATCTTCATCTTTTGCCTTTTTGGGCTCTTTAGGTTCCGGATTTTTTTGCTTGGCAACCAATTCTTCAACCTGACGGACATTTAAGTCTTTGGCAACTATTTGCTTTGCTAACGCTTCAGCATTTTCCAGCCCAACCAAGGCTCTTGCATGCCCTGCAGATAAAGAACCGTCACGAACCATATCTTTTACAGAATCCGGCAGATTAAGCAGTCTGAGAGTGTTAGCAATATGGCTGCGAGATTTTCCGACAATTTGAGCTAATGCCTCTTGCGTATGTGAAAACTCATCTATCAGGCGCTGAAAACCTTCGGCCTCTTCAATAGCTGACAAATTTTCACGCAGCAGGTTTTCAACCAAAGCAACTTCCAGGACTTCTTTGTCGTCCATTTCTTTAACAATCACGGGAACAGATTGCAGACCTGCCAGTTTTGATGCACGCCAACGGCGTTCTCCGGCAATAATCTCGTATTTATCCCCTTTGCGACGAACCAATAAAGGCTGCAAAACACCTTTTTCTTTTACGGATTCAACAAGCGCGTTTAAGGATTCTTCATCAAAATCCTTGCGCGGTTGAAAAGGGCTAGGATATAATTTCTCAATAGCAACAGTGTCGTCTGCGGGTTGAATTGGCTGAGACGGTGTATCATTTAAGGCTTCGTCTAAATTAAATTCGCTATCTCCGAGCAAAGCACCCAGACCGCGGCCAAGGCTTTTTCTTTTACCGCTGTGTTGTCCTTCTTCATGCTTGATTCCGTCGCCTAAAATATCCAAATCTTCTAATTTTTCGTTTTCTAACATGCTAATAATTCCTTCTCTCTTTTCAAAACTTCGCCGGTTAGGCTTATATAGGCTTGCGAGCCCGGGCATCTAAAGTCATAAATCAAAACTGGTTTTCCGTGTGAAGGTGCTTCGGAAACTCTTACATTTCTCGGAATAACGGTTTGATAAACTTTCTTGCCAAAGAAATTTCTGACATCATCTTCAACCATTTGGGATAAATTATTGCGTTTGTCATACATTGTTAAGACAACGCCTTGGAGCTCTAACTTCGGATTGAAGGCACGCTTGATTTGGTTGATATTGCGAATCAAATCCGTGATACCTTCAAGAGCCAAAAATTCGCATTGCAAAGGAACAATTACGGCATCGGCAGCAACAAGTGCATTAATTGTGACCAAGCTCAGAGAAGGCGGACAATCAATCAGAACATAATCATAGTTTATTACTTCTTTGCCCAAAGCATTGCGCAAAGCAAATTCTCTATGCTCAACATCTACGAGCTCAACTTCGGCACCGGCTAAGTCCGGAGATGAAGGAATTAAAGAGAAATTTGGAATCTCTGTCCAAACGACAGCCTCGTTGATTCTTTTTTCGCCAAGCAACACTTCATATGAAGATGCCATTCTGCCGGTTTTGTTAATACCCATTGAGGTCGTGGCATTGCCCTGAGGATCAAGATCAACAACCAAAACTTTTTTTCCGGCAGCAGCCATTGCGGTTGCTACGTTTACTGTTGTTGTTGTTTTACCAACACCGCCTTTACGATTTGCAATAGCAATTATTCTTGGCATTATTTAACTCCTTTATGTTTTTTGATTTGGTTTATGACTAATATTGCGCCTTCATCACTTTGTTCGCTTGGCACAACCTTATAATTAAAGCTCCAGTATTTTTGCGCTTCTGCTATTTCCTCCGGATATTTTTTACCCTTCGGAAAGATACAAAGTGTTTTGGAGGTGGAAAATTTTGTTACATAGCCTAATAGCTCTTTTAATGAGCACATTGCTCTTGATGTTATTACATCCACATTCGGAATTTTTATGTTTTCGATTCTGTCATTTATGATTTTTACATTATCGATTCCGGTTATTTTCTTAACTTCATTTAAATACAGTGTTTTTTTAGAGATGCTTTCTATCAAATAAAAATTTAAATACGGTGTTTTTTCTGCAGCCATTATTGCCAAAACCATCCCAGGGAAACCCGCTCCAGAACCAAAGTCAACAACGGTTTTAGCATTTTCAGGAATGAGTTTAAAAAGCTGAGCAGAATCTAAAAAATGTCTATTCCAAGCATCTTCAAGCGACGCGTTACTGACAAGATTAAACTTCTTTTGCCACCCATGCAAAGAAGCTTCATAAGCTTTTAATCGCTCGAATGTTTCACGTGAAACATTGTATGTGTCCATAAATTTTTTCATAAAATATTTATATAATTTTTCAAAATAATTTAAAACACCATAATTGAAGTTATAAACACAAAAAAAGTCTTTATTTTAAAAAGAATCTTAAAACAAAGACTTAGACAGCGTATATTGAATCAAAATATGAAGATTATTTTATTTATTCAACTTCCAACGATTCGTATAATTCAGTTCAGACAATAGTTTTTCGGCTTCTGGAAAATATCGCCCAAGAGCATCCGTTGTATGTGCGTCATCGTTGATAACAATAGGAACATTTCTTTCTGCAAGCTCTTTCAACATCCATGTGTGCGGATGCTGTTCTCCGGCTTTGGTCCAGCCGCTAGTGTTTAGCTCAAAAGGGTGCTTGGTTTTATCTAAGGCCTCTATAACCTTCCATTTGTACTCATCCCATTCAGGTTCTAAGCCTAGTCCAAAAATTTTTTAACATCCAAATGTGCTATAAAATCAAAATAACCGCTCTTTATCGATTCTATGACATTAAGCCAATAGTTTTTAATCCCATCTTTTAAGA
This sequence comes from uncultured Pseudomonadota bacterium, assembly GCA_949292375.1. Taxonomy (GTDB): domain Bacteria; phylum Pseudomonadota; class Alphaproteobacteria; order RF32; family CAG-239; genus Scatacola_A. The sequence continues at coordinate 107,597 of CASEZG010000001.1, forward strand.
TATCTTCTTCTACCTTTATGTGCGACCAGGTCATATGGTAAATATTCTGCACCCAAGAAGCATCGTGGTTCATTAGATTATGTGTTGAACCAATTAAATAATCTACATCCAGACGCTTTTTGAGTTTTTCAAACTCACGGCACCATTCTGCAGACTTAAAATAATCAACCTCAAAACCGACATATACTTTTATTTTGTGGCGAGATGCTGCTTCTCTTATAGCATCAATTGTCTTTAAATACACCGTTTCCGCTTTAGCGAAATCATCAAAATTTTGAGAAGACCAACAATAAGATCCGGGTTTACAAATAAGATGATTTGATATTCCCAGTTCTGTAAATCCGATAGATTCGGCTTTTTCCATCATTTCATCCGGGGAATTGTGCCCATCATAGATACCAAAACTGTTTGTATGTGAGTGATAAGAAAATGTTTGCATTATTTTAGCCCTAAAATCTCATATACGTCGTTACCACATAGTTTATCAAGTTCTGCTTTTAATGCATTCCCAGTTTCTACGAGTTTTTTTACGATATCCGACGATAAATTATAGCGTTGTCCGATTGCTTCTGCTCGCACCTCAAATGGCACCATTGACAAGCCTTCAAATAACCTATCGGCAAACTGAACGATTCTGTCATATTCATCAAAGATGATATTATCTAATATTGATTGCGCTTCAATTAAGTCTTGTTTTGGGTAAGAAGGATAATCTTCCAGCAAAATCTTTTTTTCAGGAAAAGTATGGGTTAAACATACGCGGGCAGGGCGTTCCCATCCTAAAGACTGCAATTCTTTATATCCGATAAGACCATGAAAACGGCCAATCTTCTTTTCGTTATATTTTTTGCCATAGTCGTGCAATAATCCGCAAATATAAGCAACATTACTATCTAAGCCTTTTATATTTCCGGCAATTGCGCGGGAAGCAAATGCAACACCTTGCGTGTGAAAAATATATTCATCGGTATATTTAAAATCATCATTTTCCTGACGATATTTTTGCCCTTCCAACCACAAGCGCATTGCCTCGCGCATACTTGGACAATTTAAACAACTTTGTTGCATTGATTAATTGACTCCTAAAAGACGATAAACATCACAACCGCAACGTTTATCAAAGTAATTCTTTAGCATTAGAGCCTGACGATAGCGTTTTTTGATGAGAATTGTAGATAGGCGATATTTGTCTTTAACATAGGCTATTCTCTCTTTTATTGTGCCAAAACCCATGCCCACGACAAGCAAATCGCAAAGCTGTATCAATCTGTCATAGTCATCATATTCGATTTTTGATAAAAGGTTTTTGGTTTTACGCATTTCGGGATATGAATATTCAGTATATTTAAAATCTTTATTTGGGAAAGTATGGGTTAAACATATGCGGGCAACTTCATCAAAGCCGAGTTCGTTCATCGCATTATAACCGGTCAGACCATGAAAATATTGTTTGCTGTCTGCATCGCAAACCATTTTGCCATAATCATGCAACAATCCAAATATATATGCTTTTTGAACATCTAAATATTCAAGTCTTGAGGCTATCATCTCCGCACAACAAGCAACCAAACAACAATGGCTTCGATAAGATTTTTCAAAATAAAAGGCAAAGCGCGGTTGTTCTGTCCGCATTTTAACCAATCCCTCATCAAATAAATCCAATGCTTGTTTTATGCTTGGGCAAGTCATTTATCACCTCTTTACATATCCTAAAACGGCGGTTATTGCCGCCGGTGTTACGCCGGGGATTCGCGATGCTTCGCCAATGGTTGCCGGACGAACCTTGCTTAGTTTGGCCACCATCTCACGGGATAGTCCTCCGATTTTTGAATAATCAATATCTTCTCTCAGCTTTAACTTTTCGTCTTTTTTAAATACTTCTATATCTGCCATTTGACGTTTGATGTATCCGGCGTAGCGCGCATCTATTTCTATCTGTTCATAAACATCCGACGGTATATCTGACAACTTGGGAAAAATTTGTCCGATTGTTTCACGTGAAACACCATCGTATGACATTACATTAAAGGCTGTTCTGTGGGTTCCGTCTTTTTTGGTATGAACACCAAACTTTTCCAGCTCGTTCGGTGTGATTGTCAAACTTTCACTTAACCTGCGATAGTGAAGAATTTTATCTCTTTTAGCTTTAAATACACTGTATCTATGCTCACCGACACAGCCGATTTCGTATCCTTGTTCCGTCAAACGCGCGTCAGCATTGTCTGCTCGCAAGAATAACCGATATTCTGAACGAGATGTAAACATACGATAGGGTTCATCAACGCCCTTGGTTATCAAATCATCTACCATTACACCAATATAGGCATTACTACGGTCGATGAAAAATTCTCGACCTTTACCTTCAGCTTTTAAGGCTGCATTGACGCCGGCCAATAATCCTTGAGCTGCGGCTTCTTCATAGCCGGTTGTTCCGTTAATCTGTCCTGCCAAAAATAGGTTAGGGGCTTTTTTTACCTCAAGCGTATGACTGAGTTCTTGCGGGTCTACATAGTCATATTCAATAGCGTAAGCAAAGCGCAAAATTTCAACATTTTCCAATCCCTTCATCGTATGAATGAAGGCATCCTGAACATCTGCCGGCAGAGAGGTTGATATACCGTTTGGATACACAACATCCGTATTCAAACCTTCCGGCTCCAAAAAAATTTGGTGGCTAGTGCGGTCGGCAAACTTGACCAGCTTATCTTCAATACTCGGACAATATCTTGGGCCAACACCTGTTATTAACCCTGAAAATAATGCGCATTTAGAAAAATTGTCTCTGATTATCTTATGCGTTTCCTCATTGGTTTGTGTAATGTGGCATTCTATTTGCGGATTGGTAATCTTTTCCGTTAAGTATGAAAAAGGTTCGGGATTTTCATCGCCGCTTTGGGTTTCCAAAATATCCCAGTTTATGGTTTTGCCGTTCAGGCGGGCAGGGGTTCCCGTTTTCAGACGCCCAACTTTAAGCCCCAAAGACTTTAAATACGGTGTTATACCGACACATGCTGCATCTCCGACACGACCTCCGGGGGTGGCAACATGACCGGTAAACATAATACCGTTCAAAAAAGTGCCGGTTGTTAAAACAACAGCACCGGCTTCATAAGCTGTTCCGTCAGCCAAGGTTACGCCAACAACGCTATTATCTTTTATCAGCAAACCCTCTACTGGTGCCTCAATCAGAGTTAAATTTTCCTGTTCTTGCAAAGCCTCCAACATATATTTACGATAAAGTTCTCTATCTGCTTGCGCACGGGGACCTCTTACTGCCGGCCCTTTTGAGGCGTTTAGCATACGAAACTGTATGCCTGCTTTGTCTATGACTCTACCCATCAAGCCATCAAGCGCGTCTATTTCTCTAACCAGATGCCCTTTACCTAAACCGCCTATTGCCGGATTGCAAGACATCTCGCCAATGCGGTCTATACGATGTGTGATTAATGCCGTTTTTGCGCCCATTCTGGCCGCTGCAGCACAGGCCTCGCAACCTGCATGTCCGCCACCGACAACAATGACATCAAATTTATTATCTTTATCGCTCATTTATTTTGCCTTTTTATATTTTGTTGCATTTTAGCATTTAAATCTTATTAAGCGGTTAATTTGTTATATTAAACCGCAAATAAAGACCTGAACAAGAGGTTCAGGCCTTTATTTTGTTTTGATTATTTTCCGATACAGAAACTACCAAAAATCTTATTTAATATATCGTCGACTTCTATTCGTCCGGTAATCTTGCCCAAGCCTCTTGCGGCAAGGCGGATATCCTCTGCGGAAAGCTCTATCTCCTTATCAAAAGAAAAACGTTCCAGATTATCCAAAGTTTCGGTCAAAGCTTCACGATACCTTTGTCTGGTGATAAGCAAATTTGAATTGGCCGTAAATCTTTCTTTGATTTGCTGGTATATAACTTCCATTAAGTCGGCAATGCCTTGTTTATGTTTTGCAGAGATAACAACACAACCTTGTTTTTTGAGATTTGAACATTGTTCAAAAGTTAAATTATCAGATTTGTTCGCAACATATATCGCTTTGTTTTTAAAAGAATTTTTAATATTATCAAAGATTTGAACAGAGTCTTTTGAAGCATCAAATAAACAAAGAACCAAATCCGCATCAGCGATTTTGCGAAAAGCAATTTCTATGCCTTGCTTCTCAATTTCTTCTTCAACTTCGCGAATGCCTGCCGTGTCCGTAAACATTACGGGATAACCTTTAATGTCCAAATGAACATCTACAGCATCTCGCGTTGTTCCGGCTATGGAAGACACTATTGCCGCTTCACGATTGACAACAGTGTTCAACAAACTTGATTTTCCGGCATTCGGCGGACCAACAATAACAACTCGAAAACCTTCACGCAATCTTTCGCCGATTGAATCAGTATTCAAGTGCTCAGAAATGGCGGTTTTAAGTTTAAATACATCGTTCAAAAGTTTATCAACCAACTCTTGCGGAATATCCTCATCCGGAAAATCTATATAAGCCTCAAGGTAGGCCATTATCTTAATCAACTCTTCTCGCCAGCCGTCATACAGATTTTTTAAGCCGCCTTCCATTTGGCGCATGGCATATTTTTGTTGCTCTGATGTTTCGGAATCAATCAGGTCGGCCAAACCTTCGGCCTCGGTTAAATCCATCTTGCCGTTGTGAAAAGCGCGTCTGGAAAATTCGCCGGGTTCGGCCATACGAAAATCAGGAATTTTGCTTAGGTTTTCCAAAACAGACGCTATTACGGCTTTAGAGCCGTGAGTTTGAAATTCTACGATATCTTCTCCCGTAAAAGAATGAGGAGCCTTAAAATAAAGCAATAAACATTTATCCAATGTTTCACGGGAAACATTGTCCTTGATATCCGTAAAATATGCATAACGCGGTTTTAAGCCTTTTACTTTTAAGTTTGTCAGCTTGGCAACGGCTTCTTTTGCTTTTGCTCCAGAAACACGAATGACTGCCACACCTGATTTGCCATATACCGTCGACAAGGCGTAAATTGTTTGATTATCCATAACAACTCCTTCAAAAAGTTGCGCTTAGTATTATACCAAAGCTCGTTTTTGGCAAGATTTAAAATAAGGCCGTTTTTTTGACTCAGGAGCGGTTTTTTACTCTGTCTTAATAAATGTATTATAAAATGTCTTAAAATCTTCTGTACGAGGCTTAAAAAGACTCATTAATTTTAAACTAAAAGGTGCAAAATGGATAAATTTAAACCAGAATTAATTATTTGGGATTATGACGGCGTTTTGGCAGATAGCGAAAAATTATGGATTAAGATTTGGCAAAATATGCTTAACGAAAATTTTGACCTCGGATGGGATTTTGAAACCGCCGATAAATTTTTGGGCGGGTTGGCCGTTAAAACAAAAATTAAAAATTTACAAAAAATAGGTATAACTATTGATGACGATTTTTTGCGTGAACTTAAAAGACGCGAAACCTATGATATCGAGCATAACCTGAAAGCAACTCCCGGCGTGGAAGAAATTTTGCAACAGACAAAAATTCCTTATTGTCTGGCAACCGGCGGATTCTTGGCAAAAACAGAGGCTAAGCTCAAGGCAATGAACTTCAAAAAATATTTTCCCGATGACCATATATTTACGGCGGAGCAGGTGGAACATGGTAAACCTGAGCCTGACCTCTTCCTTTTTTCTGCCAAACAAATGAATGCTTTGCCGCAAAATACCATTGTTATTGAAGACTCTTTGCCCGGCTTGCAGGCTGCTCAGGCAGCCGGTATGCTGCCGGTGGCTTTTGTCGGAAGCGAGATGAACTGTACACCCGAATATCAGCAAAAAGTGTGCGAGCTTGGTGTTGAGCATATCTTTTTGACAATGAAAGAACTTTCTGATTTTTTAAAAAATATTGACAAATAGCCAAAAATATTCATAATCTCTCATAAGAATTATATTAATTTATTATATTATGAGTAGAAGATTTTTTAGCGACCTGTCAAAATCAGATTTTGGCTACGCAGTGAAGATTTTATTGGTGCTTGGTATTTTAATCGGCACATTGGTTTACACTTTGACCGTCAGCAGAGAATTTCTCTTGTTTGGCATTTTGTTTTTCTGTTTATCTTTCATTGTAAATTTCTTTACTGATAGATCTTTCTTAAAAATAAGGTGTCATCTTGGAAATGCCTTTTTATTTGCTACGGGAATTATGGCGATAATGACTTTGTTGCCAATCTATTTTTGGATCAAAGTCTGCATAGCCTTATTTTTTTGTGTTGTGCTTAATATCTATTGGGCATTAATTGGTTCTGTTCTATTTGTAAAAACTTCCAAAGATATAACCATAAATATTAATAATATTATGGCGACCAATGCCGTCTTTATTGTGATTTTCTTCGTGTGCATTTTTTTCAGATTTCTGGATAATATGGCTGACGAAAGACAGCTGGCACGGGAAGAAAAGCAGAATGCGGACATTGAAAAAGCTGAGCCTAATGGTGTATACACCGTTTTTAAAGACGGGGAAGCAACTTTTATTGTTAAAAAAGTTATCCCTGTTGTTATGAGCGGCTACACTAAAGTTGTTTTGATTAGTGAAGACAATATGTTATTCACTATCAACAGAAACATTGAGGAAGCCATCTTAACAGAACCCGGACATATTGTTTGGGTGAAAGTTGATGAAGACGGTTATTGCGAAGATTTTGATAACCAAGGCCTAGTGGTCGTAAAATAATCAATAATTATGAAAAAGATAAAAGAACATTTAAAGCAACTCCTGAAGCAGGGAGTTGCTTTCTGGAAAAAAAACGGAAAATATATGTTTTTTGGGCTCGCTGCTTTGTTTTGCCTGATTGCAATACTTGTAGCACAGCCTTTGTTTTGGGAATCTATTCTTTTTGGTGGAATAGTTTCTGTTTTGATGTTTTTCAGGTTGAAATATGCGAACCTTGTCATTGAGAGTGTTTGGATAAGACTGGCGTGGGCAGCCATAAACTTTGGTATTTTTGTTTTAATCATGCATATAATACCAAACCATATTCTTGGTCTTGCCGTGGCTTTATTGATAAACTTGATTATTTACTCTTGCTCTTCTTATTTGTCTTTTTTGCTTGGGCTTACGAAAGTAGATACAGGTTTTAGTCTTGTTTCAGACAGCGAAACAAGGTTTAACGGTTTTATTTTGTCTTTGCTTATCAATGTTCTTCTTCTGTTTTTTTATGTTAGAAACATTGATGAAATGAAGACTGATGAAGAGTTCAAAAAAACAGCCTTTGTTTCCGTCATTAGTTGGGATAAAGAGACTATCAACGGGAACACATATTATATCGTAAAAATTCCGGGAAAAATTATCGGGATTAACCCCAAAAGACATCCTGAAATTAGATATATAAATAAAAATACGAAAATAAAAGTCTTAACAGATGGTCATAAAATAAATGGTCTTCCTGAAATAAAAAGGCTTGAGATAAAAAACTAAAAAAACAAGCGCCGGATTTTTTATAATTCGGCGCTTAGCTTTTTAAAAACTTAAAACAGAATCTGAGCCTGTGTCTAAAATTGCTTCTTTTCCCAAAGGCAAAGTCATTTGCGGCAAGGTATGTCCCGTATCAAAACCTGCAATAACGGGAATATGACGCAAGGACTCAAAAGTTTGTATCTTTTGCTTTACGCACTCCATGTCAACAAAGCTGTTTTGCATAAATCTACCGATGATTAAGCCTCTGATATTTTTTGCAAAATCATAATTAAACAAAGCCCACAAATTGCGCATAAACATATTAAAAGTTTCTACACCGCATAAGTCATCTTCTTCCGCAATAATTATCATATCATCAAAAACAGGATAATATTTTGTTCCGGCAAGCATTATTTGGCTGCATAGATTGCCTCCGACCAGACGGCCTTTGGCTTTTCCCTCATTGATGATTGTTATCCCTGAATTAGCAAAGGTTTGCGTTTTGGAAATATGCGTGTCCATATAGGCTTTTGCCGGATGATAATTTGCTCCTTTTTGCTCTAGTGCTATAGAGATAAAATTTTTTATTCCATAATCTTCTACATCACCGTTTAAGGCTTTGAGATTCGGCCCTAAATATTGAATTTTGCCTGTTTGAGCCAATAACGCATTCAGTAAAACCGTGATGTCCGAATAACCACAAAGAGGTTTGGTTATTTTAGAAAAATCAAGCTTTGGCAAAAGTTCGACAGAGTTAAATCCTCCTCGTGAGGCAATAATAACTTCAGCCTCGCTCTTTTGTGCCAGCATAAAGTCTTGCGTTTTGTCTTTTGCCGTAAAAAACTCTACATTTATTCCATAATCTTTCAAGCGTTTGACGGCGGTTTCTACCTCTTGCTCCGATTTTAAGGGCAGAGAAGGGGATATTACTCCGATTTTGTGCGACATTATTAGAATCCTGCGGCTGTTTGCATTTTATTTGACATGTAAATGTTTTTAACTTGTCTGCTAACAACATTTTCGTCATTGCGGATGATATTGGCAAGTCTTTTGTAAAAAATACTTCCCGGCGCCAAAATACGGTCAAAATCACCATTATCTGCAAAACGCAATAAGTTACCTTTTACTCTTTCCTTCTGGGTGGATTTTTCTTCTTCAGGCATCGGTTGTCCTGTCATAAAAGAATAAAAACGATGTACGGCGGCAGCTTCCAAAGCGGCTCTTGATGAAATGGAGGCAACATCACTGAGCAAGTTATCATCTATTTTGACACTGCCATTTACCAAGTCGCGATAACCCAAAACATCTCCGTTTTCCTTAACTCCCCAGATTTGAGCTTGCGCTGTGCGGTAATCAAAACTTTCTATAACCTTGCGGCGGGCATTAATGTCTTCTTGATTAAACTCATTATGCTTGCTTGCCTCATCAAAAACTTTTCCTAATGCCTCTTTGATACGGCGAGCATAAACAATTTGTGAGCTTCCGCCCTCAATCTTTGCGCCTGTTTCCAATAAAACAACGGCTAACATAAAGGAAACTTTGGGCATTGCTTCGCCTTTTCTTAAAGCCTCGGCAATTTGTTTTCTATCCATATTTTCCGTATATTCATCACCAAGCATTTTGGCAAAATCCGGCATCTTGTTAGAACCCATAGGAACCATATGATCCAGCAGATGATTATACTCATTGTCCGATTTGGTTGTATGAATTTTTTTCATTTCTGTTTCAAATACGCTTCTGGTTTGCGGATTGTCAAAAATCTGTGATGTCAAAGATTGTGGATTATCCAAAATATCGGCCATAAAGGCAAAAATCGGTTTTTCGGCTTCTATGCTTACCTGAATAACAGAGCTGTCTTTTAATAAATCATTGGCCTGCATGGCATGAATTGAGGCTAACTGCAAAGCTCCAAGTTCTTTTTCATCCGTGCCTTTTTCTTGGTTATAGGCTCTTTGTTTTTCCAACAATTTCATAACTTTTTTCAGCATTCTGACATCATTTTGAAACTGTTGTTCAACTTGTGTTGAAAACTCGGTTAAAACATCTTTATGCAACAAAGAAAGTTCTTTAACCGTATTCATGGACAAGTCCTTAAATTCCATTCCTTGCGGCATAAATTCTTTGTTGATTAAGTGATGCCAACGGGCTTTCAACGATTTTGCAGCTAAAGCTTTTTTCTCAAACATATCCTTCTTCATCTCTTTTTCATGTGCTTTTAGGGCTGCAATTTTTTCCGGCGTATCATATCCGGGAAGTGTCATAGCAATAACTTTCGGATAAATTTTGCTATATAAATAAAGCGGCGGTCCATAAACAAAGGGGTCGCAAATCTCGGGTCCGGTTTGATTATCGGTATTTACGCGGCCAGACATCAGAGATAAATTGAATTTTTCGCCAAAATGATGTGCTCTGGCGGCTTGGTTAACAAACTTATAGCAAGAGTGAAACATATTATAATCGTTTTCTTCAACCGTTGCCTCTGCTCCACGTTTGTCTCTTTGGCGCATGGGGCCTAAGTGGTCCGAAAAATCAAAACGAAAATCTTTTTTTAACTGTTCATAAAGCTCTTTGGATAATAGTTTTCTATTTTCTTCTTCAACTACTGCCGCATAAGTATCATTAACCCGTTTTAAAATTGTGTACATAAAATTTTCTGCATAAGGAAAAAGTTTCGGGTTATATGGATTTTTGCTTCCGTCGCTATAAGTTTCTCCTAAAGAAGCTTCTGTATCAAGGTATGAAAATTCGGGTTTTTTGGCGAGTACTGCCTGACTGTATTTACTCATTTTGGTTTTCTCTTTCTCTTTTGGTTGTTTCTATCTTTTGTAATTTCCGCTTTATCCTCTGATTATCAAATTACCCAAATAACCAGAGGTTTATAAGCTCTAAAACCGAAAGAGTTGTTGTGTTATTTTTCTTTATTTTCATTTTCTGCTATATCTTTACATTAAAAAAATTAACCATCAAAAAAACAAAGCTTGTTGATTTTTCATCCTCCAAGCACCCAAGCCTTGCCAAAAAGTAAAAGTGCTTAGAGGTTCATAATCAACAACAACAAAATGCTGATTAGCAGAATTTTTGCAGAAATAAGGGCGAAAGCTTCCGATAAGAGCTCGGAAGTTTTGAAAATAGAATATGTTTTGCCAAAAAATGACATCTTTCGCCTTTGTTTTGTTAAACCGCGTTAATTATATGGACAGAAAATATTTTATGTCAACTTATTTTATAAAAAAAATCCCTCTTTTGTGAGGGATTTTTTTCTTTAAGAATTCATGGTATTGAAAAAGTCTTGGTTATCTTTGGATTGTCTAAGCTTATCCAACAAAAATTCCATACCATCTGTCATACCCATTTGCATCAAAACACGACGCAATACCCACATTTTGGAAAGCGTGGCTTTGTCTACCAAAAGTTCTTCTTTACGGGTACCTGAACGTGTAATATCAATAGTCGGGAAGAGACGTTTATCGGTTAATTTTCTATCCAAAATGATTTCGGAGTTACCTGTTCCCTTGAACTCCTCAAAAATAACCTCATCCATACGAGAACCCGTATCAATCAAAGCTGTGGCAATGATTGTTAAAGAACCGCCTTCCTCTACATTACGCGCAGCACCAAGCAGACGTTTAGGTCTTTGCAGAGCATTAGCATCAACACCACCGGTTAAAACTTTACCGGATGAAGGGATAACTGTATTATAGGCGCGACCTAAACGTGTGATGGAGTCAAGCAAGATGACAACATCTTTTTTGGTTTCAACCAAACGTTTGGCTTTTTCTATAACCATTTCGGCAACCTGAACATGGCGCGCTGCCGGTTCATCAAAAGTTGAAGAAATAACTTCACCTTTAACGGAACGGCTCATATCCGTTACTTCTTCCGGACGTTCATCAATCAACAAAACCATTAAATATACTTCAGGGTGATTGGTGGCAATGGCATGTGCAATGTTTTGCAACATTACGGTTTTACCTGTTCTCGGCGGAGCAACAATAAGACCTCGTTGACCTTTGCCTTGCGGCGCAATCAGGTCAATAATGCGCGTCGTATAGTCTTTTTCTCCACAGATGATATCAAAATCCAGTTTTTTGGTTGGATAAAGCGGGGTTAAGTTGTCAAAATTTACACGAAGTTTTGATTTTTCAGGATCTTCAAAGTTAATGGTATTGATTTTGGTTAGAGCAAAATAACGTTCATTATCTTTTGGACCACGGATTTCGCCTTCAACAGTATCGCCGGTGCGTAAACCGAATTTTTTAACCTGAGCAGGGGATACATAGATATCATCCGGACTGGCTAAATAATTTGATTCGGCAGAGCGCAGAAAACCAAAGCCATCTTGCAAAACCTCAATTGTTCCCTCGCCATAAATGGTTTGGTCATCTGATGCCACTTTTTTCATAATGGCAAAAATTAAATCTTGAACACGCATGGATGATGCGTCTTCTATTCCTAATTCCTCCGCTTGAGTTAATAACTCCTTAGGAGATTTTTGCTTTAAATCTTTTAAATGCATTGTAACCTTGAAATATATTTGATGTGAAAATTAAATAAGAAAGGGGAAAGTATCCCTCTGCATAGTATTATTAGAATTAATGCATGTCTGTTTTATATTATTTAAATGGGTGAAAGTCAATTAAATGTTGTTTGATTTTTATGCACAGTCAAAATGCCCCATATAAATATTTTAAAAGTTTAGTAGTTATTTGTATATCCCTGCTGCTTATGTGGATAAGTTTTTATACACAGGGATATCCAAAAGTTAAAAGAGTGTTAATAAGATTGTTAACGAAATTTAAGAATTATTAACGAATCGTTAACTTTGTTTTTTTGATTCTGTAAACTTTAAATTGAGTGTTTTGTTGATAAGTTTTTTTATCAACCCTTGTGTGAAAAAATGTACCCCTGTGCGTAAAGTTGTATATTGGATTTTACATTGTGGTGATTAGTTTGTATAAATAAGCAAGAGAGCTTAGTTATGCACAGATTTTGGCTTGTTTGTGTATAAGTGAGTCATGGTTTTGATTTTAAGGAATTTTTTATGAAATTAGCAGCTATCACAGGTTCTATCGGTTGCGGAAAAACGACTTTGGCTTCTATGGTCAGACGTTTGGGATATTGTGTTTATGACGTGGATGGCTGGGTTCGCCGTCTCTATTTTAAAAAAGATTTTATTAAAGTTATTGAAGAGCATTTTCCACAAGTGGTAGAAAACGGAAAAGTTAATAAAAGAGCTTTGCGTAATATTGTGTTTAATGATAATGCTCGTCTTAAGGAGTTGGAAGGGCTTATTCATCCTTTTTTGCGAAAGTATCTTAAAAGAGTTATTCATAAACATGCACAGAGCGACGATTTGTTTTTCTTAGATGTTGCTTTACTGTTTGAAATGAGATGGGATATTTATTGCGACTGTATTATTGTTGCCGATGTGGATTACGAAACACAGAAAAAACGCGTAATGGAAAGAGATAAAATTTCTGCAGAAGATTTTGAAAAGATTAATAATGTGCAACTTAGCAACAAAGCTAAGGTGTTGTTGGCTGATGTGGTTGTGGATACGGGAAGACCGCAAAATTTGGTTTTTGCCGATATGGTTAGTATTGTTGACGGATTGGAATGCTAAAGATGGTCAGAGAGATTGTTTTTGATACGGAAACGACAGGTTTTAATGCAGAAGAAGGTGAAAGATTGGTTGAAATAGGTGCCGTTGAACTTATTAACCATATTCCTACCGGTAAAACTTATCATCAATATATTAACCCTGAAAAAGAAGTACCTGAAGAAGCCTATAAAGTTCATGGTTTGTCTTATGAATTTTTGAAAGATTTTCCGACTTTTGATAAGGTGGCGGATGAGTGGTTGGAGTTTATCGGAGAAGACAGTATTCTGGTTGCCCATAATGCACAATTTGATATTAACTTTGTGAATTATGAACTCAAACAGCTTGGAAAGCCTACTCTTTCTTGGGATAGAGTGGTTGATACTTTGGAAATCGCTCGCAATATGTTTCCGGGGGCCAGAAATAATTTGGACGCTTTGTGTAAGCGTTTTGGGGTTGATAACAGCAGCCGTACAAACCACGGAGCTTTGCTTGATGCCGAGTTATTAGCAAAAGTTTATTTGGAACTTTTGGGTGGTGAAGAACCGACAATGGGCTTGGAAAGCAAACAAGAAGCAAAAAAAACAACAAGCTTTGAAAGCCATGATAATAAAACTTACAGAGAACCTCGTTCTTTTCCGCCGACAGAAGAAGAATTGGAAGCACACAAAACTTTTTTGGAAAAAAAGCTTAAAGACGCTGTTTGGTTGTCTTAATTCTTATTTGTTTCTAAAATAAAAAGCTAAGGAAATTAACAAAATTTCCAGTATGATAAAACATATGGTGCTTAAGTTTAAATCCATAATTAAACCTTATGCGGGAGCTTGGCATAAATAAAATCGCTTAGGCAGTTGGGTAAAATAGACATTAACCATGTTGCTAAGCGCATTGGCCAAGGGAACGCTATTAAACCAATGTTGTTTTCTACTCTTTCCGCGATAATTTTTGCAGCTTTTTCCGCTGGCATAAAGAAAGGCATCGGGCAAGTATTTTTGTCCGTTATGCGCGATTTTACAAAACCCGGACAGACGACATTGACCTGAATGTTGTATGGTTTTAGGTCTGAACGCAAAGCCTCACCATAGGCTTTGACACAGGCTTTGCTGGCACTATATGATGGACAAGAAGGCAAACCGTGATAACCGGCAATGGAAGACATTATGACCAGAGTTTTGTTTTTGTCTTTGCGGTTTTTATATATTTCCATAGCAGGTATGATTGTATTTAGTACGCCGAATACATTAGTGTTGAAAGTATTGTAGATGTTTTCGGGTATCTCTTGTAAGGTAGCAACTCCGGCATTAGCATAAACAATGTTTAAAGGAGCAATATTTTCGCATTCTTGAATCCAAGATATGGTTGCTTCTTTATTCGTTACATCCAAAATTTTGGCATAAACTTTGATGTTGTATCTTTCGCAGGCTTTTTGTACTGCTTCTAAGCGTTTTGGGTCTCTACCTGAAATAAATAGGTTTGCTGCCGTTTCGGTTATGGCATAATGTCTGGCAAGAGCTTCACCTATGCCGGAGGAGGCACCGGTAATCAAAATGTTTTGTTTCTTTTTGGTCGTCATATTGTCCACCGAATGGTAAATTATTATTAAGTATTTATATATATACTAAAGTTAAATTTAGGTAAAAAGGAGAGAGTTGTGTCTGTTTCAAGTATGACCGGTTTTGCCAGAGAGGGCGGAGTTACCGTTTTTAATGATAAAAAGCAATGTTCTTGGTTTTTTGAACTCAAAAGTGTGAACGGAAAATCTTTAGATGTTAAGACAAAGCTGCCGTCTTTTTTGGAAAGCTTGTCTATGTTTATTAAAAATGAAGCGGTTAATTATTTTGCTCGAGGCAGTATAAGTGCTTATTTAGAGGTAGATTTTAATAAAAGCGGTGAGATTGCTTTTAATGAAGAACTGCTTAAACAGCTTGTTAGCAAAGCTATAGCCATCTATGATGAAAACAATGAAAAATTATCCAGACCTTCTATCAGCGAGATGTTTGCCGTTAAGGGGGTTGTGGAGGTTGCAGATAATGTTTTAAGCGAAGATGAGACAGCTCAGCTGATTAATGATTTGCAAAAAGGTTTTAAAAATGCTTGCGATGCTTTGTTGTTGGCTCGTCAGGCCGAAGGCGAAAAAATATGCTTGGCTTTGAAGGAAATTTTGAATAAAATTTCGATAGATGTCGCTAAAATAGAACAAAAAGCAGATGTCTTGCCAGAAAAACTTAAGGAAAAATTATCTGCTCAGATTAAGGAATTATTGAGCTCTGATATACAAGTTTCTGAAGACAGATTGGCTCAAGAAGTTTGTTTGTATGTGGCCAGAGCAGATATCAGAGAAGAAATCGACAGGCTAAAAGCTCATATTCAAACAGCTCTGAATTTGTTGGATTCCGGAGAGCCTGTTGGAAGAAGATTAGATTTTTTGTGTCAGGAATTAAACAGAGAGGCAAATACAACTTGTTCAAAGTCTTGCGATATTGAAATAACTAATTTGGGAATGGAACTGAAAACATTGATTGAGCAGTTTCGCGAACAGGTGCAAAATATGGAGTAAAAAATAATGGATGAGATAATTAACAGATTAAAAAAAGTTCGCCGCGGAGCTATGTTTATTATCGAGGCTCCTTCAGGAACAGGTAAAAGTGCTGTTGTTAAGGAGATATTGAAACGCGATAGCAATATTAAGTTTTCTGTTTCGGTCACAACCCGAAAGCCGCGCGAAAATGAGGTTGACGGTGTGGATTATTACTTTGTTACAAACGAACAATATGATGAATTTTTGGCTCAAGATGCTTTTTATGAGCATGTGGAATCGCAGTATGGCGATCGTTACGGGACATTGCGTTCAGAAGTGGATAGTTTTATCAATATAGGACAAGATGTTATTTTTGATATGGATTGGGTCGGGGCAAGACAAATGCGTAAGAAGGCCGGTTCAGATGTTGTTTCCATTTATTTGTTGCCGCCATCTATTAAAGAATTGCGTCGTCGTTTGGAAAGCAGAGGAACGGATTCTCCGGAAGTTATTAATAAACGTATGAGTATAATTTTAGATAAAATAAGTCATTGGGATGAGTTTGATTATGTGATTGTTAATGTTAATCTGGAAGAGACGATTACTAAAGTACAAAAGATTATTTCCGGTGAGAGAATGAAACGTGTTCGTCAGGTAGGTTTGACCGATTTTGTTCAAGAACTGATGAAGGAAGTTGAGAATGGTTGATGTCTTTTTTGACCGCCGCGGAAAAGAAAAATTTGCCGATGATGTTATTCCTGTTGAGCAGAAAGGTTTTTTTGCCGTTTTGCTTAAGGATAACAAAGTGTTGGTGACTTATCCGCCACAAGTGAATGTTCCGGAATTTCCGGGGGGAGCCGTTGAAAGAAAAGAGGATTTCAGAAGTTGTTTGTTTCGAAAGCTTTTTGAGGAAACCGGTATAGAATTTATGTTGGATAACGGTATCCGTCAGGTTGAACAAGATGTTAATTATTTTGCAGAGGATGCCAGGCCCTTTGGAGAGTTTTGCAGATATAATATGACTTTTATTGTTTATGATGCATCTTCTTTTGGTTTTGATACAACGAAAGAAAAATGGAGAACTCCGGAAAATGGGGTAGCCGCGTGGGTTGATATTAAGGATATATTTAAGGGAAAGATTAAGATAAATTATGCGCATTGGTTGGCTTTTCAACAACTTTTTGCCGAGCAATGCAAATAAATTAGTTCGGAAGAGCTGTCAGGCTATTGCGTTGTTCTCTGGTCATGGCTTTGTAAACTTGCGCCGCGTTGTTGTTGGCTCCGGGAACTTTTAAAGCTGAAGCTTTTTGGTATAGATGAAAAGCTTTTACCAGATCAGGTTTTATTCCTATACCTCTGGCATTCATCCAGGCATAAATTTCTATGGCTTCGGCTTCGTTATTGTTGACGTGTTTTTGTAATTCTTCCAGGTCAACAGGAGTTATTTGGTTGTTCTTAATTGCTTTGAGCGTATTTTGCCATCTTTCTTGAGCTGCTTTTAAGGCTGCTTCTCTTTTTGCTCTTTCACTTTCCAGATTTACGGCTTTTATATCTAAAAGTTTGGCTTCTTCAGGTAGGGTGATTTTTTTTGAGCTTTCTTCATCTAAGATAAAATCAGGTGCGTTGCGGTTTTTGACGAACATGGGTAAATAACCGCTATTATCCGAGCGCACCAAATCACGATAAATCTCGTCCAAGCTGGTTGCTTGTGCCGGCAAGGTATAAATAAGCGATGCAAAAAGTATAAAAAACAGCGTTTTTTTTGTTTTCATTTCTTTATTTTTAATAAATTGTCGTTATGCTTATACTACTTAAGACCCGCTCGTATGAAAAGAATATTTTAGGGTTTATGAACAAATTAGAGGCGCAAAATGCATAAGATTTATAATTCAGTTACCGAAATGGTCGGAAAAACTCCGTTGCTCAGACTTCATCGTTTGGAAAAGCATTTTAAAATTAAAGCTCATTTGTTGGCAAAATGTGAGTTTTATAATCCCGTGTTTTCCATTAAAGACAGAGTTGCTTTAAAAATGATTGAACGAGCCGAAGAAACTCAAAAAATTAATGAAGATACGGTTTTTGTGGAAGCGACTTCCGGCAATACGGGTATAGGTTTGGCTGCGATTTGTGCCGCAAAAGGATACAAGTTGGTGATTATTATGCCGGAAAATATGTCTAAGGAAAGAATTTCGCTTATCAAACTTTTTGGGGCAGAAGTTATTTTGACTCCGGCAGAAGAAGGTATGACCGGCTCAATCAACAAAGCGGATATTTTGGCTGAAAAAAACAAAAATGTTATTTTGTTGCGACAATTTGATAATGAAGCTAATCCTGATGCGCATAAGTTTGGCACAAGTTTAGAGATTTTGGAAGATACGGGCGGTGATGTTGATTGTTTGGTCAGCGCAATCGGAACAGCCGGAACAATAAATGGTATTGCCTCTGCTTTGAGAACAAATAATCCTGATTTGTATGTTGTCGGGGTAGAGCCGGCGGCAAGTCCGGTTTTGAATGGAGGAAAAGCCGGTCCTCATAAAATTTATGGTATAGGTGCCGGTTTTGTGCCAAAGTTTTATGACGAAAAACTGGTTAATGAAGTAATTGATATTAAAGACAGTGATGCTGTTGATATGGCCAAAATGGTTGCTAAAACAGATGGTTTAGCGGTCGGAATTTCGGCAGGTGCCGCATTGTCTGCTGCGATTAGGGTCGCGGAGCGCGAAGAAATGAAAGGCAAAAATATTGTGGTTATTTTGCCTGATGCAACGGAAAGATATTTGTCTACGGGGCTGTTTGATTAAATCTGAGGATTTTTAGATGTTTTTTAATAAAATTGTAATTGTCGGTATAGGGCTTATCGGGTCATCTTTGGCTCGTGTGATTATGAAGAATAAGCTTGCCGGAAAGCTATGCGCTTATGATACTAACCCGAAATATTTAGCGGAAGCTAAAGAATTGGGTATTGTGGATGAGGTTTGTTCAGACCTTGCTTTTGTTGTTAAAGATGCTGATTTGGTGGTTTATGCTACGCCGGTCGGAGCTTATGGTGAGATTACGCGACAAATTGCACCTTATTTGAAAAAAGGTGCGATTATTACGGATGTCGGTTCGATAAAAAAATATGCAATTTCTGAGATTGAAGAAAACTTGCCGGAAGAAACAGATGTGATTGTCGTTCCTGGACATCCGGTTGCCGGTACGGAAAAATCAGGTCCGAAAAATGGTTTTGATTCTTTGTTTGAGGGTCGGTGGTATATTTTGACGCCGAGCAAACTTTCCACAAAGGAAGCTATTGAAAAAGTTTCGGCTCTGTGGGCTACGGCTAAGATGAAGGTTGATTCAATGTCGCCGGAGCATCATGATAAGGTTATGGCGGCGGTTTCTCATCTGCCACATTTGATTGCTTTTTCGATTGTGGGGACGGTTTCTGATTTGGAAGGTTATGAAAAACAGGAAATTATTAAATATTCGGCTTCCGGTTTTAGAGATTTTACCCGAATTGCCGGTTCTGATCCGACAATGTGGCGAGATGTTTTTTTGAACAACAAAGATACCATACTTGAGCTTATTCAACGTTTTGTCGAAGATTTAATCGCATTGGAGCGCAATATTCGTTGGAATGAGGGAGATAAATTGTTTGAATTGTTTTATCGAACACAAAAAATCCGCAAGGAAGTTATTGAAGCTAAGCAAGAGCAGCCTGAGCATGAAAAACGCTTGTTGGCGGAAATTAACAGACTTGAAAAATAGGAATATTTTTTATATCCTGACAGCAATTTTGATTACAGAAGTATAACAGATGAAACCTAATTCTATTCTCGGTAAATATTTAACAAAGCAGATAATTGTTAATTTCTTTAGTGTTTTGCTTATGGTTATGAGCATTGTGCTGATGTTTGAGGTGATTGAGCTTTTGCGGCGCACTTCCGATAGACCCGATGTTAATGCTTGGTTTATTTTGCAAATGGCGATTACAAAATTGCCCAGAACGCTTGAGATGGTTTTTCCTTTTGTGATGATGATTGCGGCAATGATTACGTTTTGGCGGCTTAGCAAAAGCAATGAATTTGTGATAATTCGCGCCGCAGGTGTTTCTATTTGGGGGTTTTTGGCTCCGGTGCTGTTTGCTGTTTTTGTGGTTGGTGTGTTGAATATTACCGTGGTTAATCCTATATCCGCAAAAATGTATGAAACTTATGAAACGATGAATTTTCGCTTTAAAACGAAAAACCCGAAAGCCGTATTGTTTTCGGATAAAGGTTTGTGGATTAGAGAAGCTATTGATGATGAGCGGTTTTTGGTTTTGCAATCGAAGTCTTTGCGTCAAGAAAACGAGAATTTGCTTTTGCGGGAAGTTGATATCTTGGAGATGGATAGAAATTCACAAATTTTAAGGCGTTTGGAGGCGTTTGCTGCGCTCTTGGACAATAATGAATTTGAACTCAAAGATGTTAAGGTTTATGAGGCCGGAAAACCTACTTTGAGTTTGAATAATGTGAAATATAAAACTTCATTGACAGCAGAGAGAATTAAGGAAAACTTTATTGATCCGGAGGCTATTTCTTTTTGGGATTTGCCGGCAACAATTAAGTTTTATGAAATGTCCGGATTCTCGGCTTTGCGCCATCATATGCGGTTTTTGACATTATTGGCTTCGCCTTTGATGCTTTGTGCTATGGTGTTGGTGGCGGCTGTGTTTGCTTTGCGACCCAATAACAGACGCGGCGGTGTGATGTTTTTGATTGTTGGCGGTATTGCGACAGGTTTTATTGTTTATTTCTTATCTCAGGTTATTTATGCTTTTGGTATAAACGGTTATATACCCGAGTTTTTTGCAGCTTGGACACCGGCCTTGATTGCCACGCTTATCAGTGTGTCTATTTTGCTGCATTTGGAAGACGGCTAGATGTCTTGGCGAGAGGTTATTACAGATATTGATATTTATGTAAGCTCGTTGTTTTATGACAACGGGCATTTTGTGTTGGAAAAGGATATCTTGGGAAACCTTATAAGAAAAGGGATACCTGAATTGATAGTTCTTTCTGCCGTGATTATTTTTGTTGTGTGGCTTTACGGAAAGAAAAAGCATAAAGTTGTTTGGAAGATTGATAATAAAATTATGCTTTTGACTTTTGGAACAATGTTTTTAGGGCCGATTTTGATTGTTAACGGTATTTTTAAGTCTTTTTGGGGAAGAGCCAGACCACAAGATGTTTTGCAGTTTGGCGGAAATAAGATGTTTACTTTGCCTTTTGAGATGTCAAATCAGTGTGCTTGGGATTGTTCTTTTATGTCCGGTCATACGGCAGTTGCCTTTTGGCTGCTCGCACCGGCATTATTGACCCCAAAAAAGTTCAGACCTATTGCTCTGATGGCAGCAGGGGTGTTTGGTTGTCTTACCGCGGTGTATAGAATCGGACAAGGCGCACATTTTTTGACGGATGTTTTGTCTTCGGCCGTTTTGATGATTGTTTTAATATGGTTTGTTTACAAGCGTTTGTTCTTATTTAACACAAACATCAGGGGCACGAAGATATAAGGGTTTGGGAAAGTCAAAAATTTTGTTTTGATATTTGTAGATTCCGCAGGCAGCTAAATCTTCGATAGGCGGGCAATTCAGCATTTTGATGACATGAAGGCTTAAACCGCTCGGTTTGTTTAAAAATCTTTCAACACCATCTCCAACCAAAGTTATTTTCGGACCGCGCAATTGGTTTATTATTTCTTCATAAGTGCCAGCGGAAGGTTCTGTAATTTTTTTTCTTTTTTCATCAAAAAGCTGATAATAAAAATCGTCTCTTTTGGTTTCAATGATAACAGCATTTATTTTGGCTAGTTCTTCAGATTGCAAACCATGGACATATGCTTCGAAAGCGGAAACACCTATGATTTTTGTATTGGGGCAAGCAAGGCCAAAGGCTCTGGCGGCAGAAATGGAAGAGCGTACGCCGGTAAAAGACCCCGGTCCTGTGCAAACAACAGCTAAGGCTAAATCTTTGAATTGGATATTTTCTGCTTCTAAGGTATTGCGAATCTCTGGAATAAGGACTTCCGCCTGACCAAAGTCCATTTCTTCCTGAAAGGAGTCTACGGTATGTCCGTCTTTGTTTAGAAGAATAGAAACGCCGTTTGCGGTTGTGTCAAAAGCCAAAGTATACATTTTATTCACTTGCCCTATATTTTTGAGTTTTACTAATTGTTTTTATATTATAGATTATAAAAACAAACAATAATTTTAATATAAAATCAGAAAAATTATGAGTTTTGAGCTTTTACAAGATATGTTTTACGCCGCTCCGGAGCTTTGGTATGGTTTAAGCGCGGTTTTTGTTTTGTTGTTGTTTGCCGTTTTGGTGGTCGGAATTAAGCTTCTGAAACTTCGGCAAAAGAATTATTTTTTGAACAGGGACAGAGAGCGTTATGCTGAAACCCTTTATGCTTCAAAAGATGGTTATTTTGCTTTTATTTATCCTGACGAAAAAGTTAATGATCCTTGCCAAATGATTAGAGAAAGATGTTCTCGACGTTTGGCGGTTATTCTTAATTTGGAAAAAGGGACAAACTCTTCTTTTGAAGATGTTTTGAAAACGTTTTATAAAGATGATGCCAAAAAATTGGTAAAATATATCGGATTATTGATGGATGACGGCGTTTCTTTTGAGGATGAGTTTGTTTTAAAAGCAAGCGGTAAACATATTAAGCTTGCTGGTTCTCGAATTAGTGGTTTGGACGGCAATGTTTATTGCGATATGATATGGTTTCGGGATGTTAGTTTTGAATCTAATAAAATAGAAGAGCTTGAGAAGGAAAAAAATGAAGCGCAAAAGAGTATGCAAAGCCTGCAAGATGTGATTGATAATCTTCCTTATCCGATATGGCTTAGAGATGAGAACTTGAAGAAGGTATTGATTAATAAAAAATATATTGATTTTGTGCCGGATGCTACTCGGGAAGAAATTTTGGATAAAGGTCTTGAAATTCAGAATGCCGGAGGAGAAAGTTCTGCAAGAAATTTGGCTTTGGCAGCCCAAGCAGCTAATAAGATAAAAAAAGAAACCGTTTCTCTTGTGAAAAATGGAAAAAGATTTTCTTTTGAGGCGATTGAGACCCCTTTTCATGCCGGGCAAAGTTTGGATAAAATTTGCACTGTGGGCGCTTTGGTTGATGTTACGGAACTTGATGATTTGAAGCGAAATCTTAAACTGCATCAAAATGCACATTTGGAAATTTTGGGAGCTTTGGGTACGGCCTTTGCAGTGTTTGATAATAAATTTAAGCTCTCCTTTTATAACAAAGCATTTGCCGCTTTTTGGAAATTGGAAGATGTTTGGTTGGAAAGCGCGCCCAGTTATTCAATGTTTTTGGATGTTATCAGAGAAAAGAGGATGCTTCCGGAAGTGCCGGATTTTCGTTTATATAAAAATGATGAGCAAAAAGATTTTTCCGTAATTATTGAGCCGAAAGAAGATATGCTTCATTTGCCGGACGGGCGAACTTTTCGTCGGGTGCGTGCGCCTCACCCTATGGGGGGATTGGTCTTTGCTTTTGAAGATGTTACTGATAGGTTGGCAACAAGACGGGCCTATAATTCGTTGCTTTCTGTGCAGAAAGAGATTTTGGATAATATGTTTAATCCGGTTTTGATTTTTGGTTCAAATGGGCGATTGATTTTTTATAATAAAGCTTATTTGGATATGTGGAATGCTGATGAACTTATGCTGCAGAATGAGCCGGGAATTGATGAAATTGTGGAGGCACAGGCAGAATTCTTTAGTAATGTTGATAATTGGAAGTTGTTGAAAAAAGATATTATTCAGCATTTGACAAGTTTGACGACAAAAAGCTTTAGTATTAAGAGGAGCGATGGTCTTTCAATAGAAGTTTTAACAGCTGTTTTGTCAGATGGTTCTATTTTGATTACGTATAAACAACTATAATACACAACCGTTGTTTTAATATTAGACAAAACACATATAAAAATGGCGGATTGTAAGGCTTTTTGTGTTAATATTTGACAAAAGTTTCGTTTTGTGGCATTTTAATAAGTGTAGTTTTAGCCAGCAAGGCGTGATTTTTTGGAGTTTTGGATGAAAGAAGATTTTTCAAATCCGAATATTGAATGGAAAAAGAATAATTCCGATCCCAGCGAGCGGTTGAGTCTGCGTATTAATAACAAAGAAGCAGCAAAATATAAAGCAAAGAAAAAAAGTGTTCTTAAAGCACCGGTTCCTTCGGTGGCAGAAAATTTACCCAAAGGTTTGAAAAAAATTCGTAAGAAAGTAAGAACGCTGGATGTTCGTTCTGAATATGATGACGATGAAGAAGAAGATTTTCAATATGTTCCGGATAGTTTGGAGCAATTGAATCAGGCAAATTCATTGATGAATGCGCTTAATGAAGAAGAGAAAAAACTTTTACATCATCAAGAAGAACTGCAAAATATGAATATGCAGCGGATGGCTGGAAAAATGGAAGCTTTGGCGACGGCTGCACATATGGTTAAACAAGCGGGAATATCTGATTTTGAAAAAAATATGATTTTGAGAAATCAGCAGTCAAATGAGCCGCTTGAAAAAATTACTAAAAATGCGGTTAAGGATGTTTTGGGTGAAAAAGAAAAACTTGGCTCTAAAAAAATTCCTGAGGGAAAAGTTATTCAAACCCTGAGAGGCGTTAAAAGGGTTAAGAATATTGCTGGGACAAAAGGTTTAGAGGGATTATCTTTGGATGCGTTGTTGAAAGCCGGAGAAAAAGATATTTCTGATGAAGATTTAGCAAAAATTGCAGCAAAAGAAAATAACGCAGTGGCAAAAAAAATTCTTGAGAAATCGGGTCAAGATATTAAAAAACGTCGCAAAAAAGATATTAAGGATATTCCGGATAAAACCAAGGGCAGCAAAAAGGGATTGGTTAGGCGTAATCTGTCTTTGAATAATTTGCATGACCGTTAAGGCTTATTTGTTTCCGGCAGGGTATTTCTTTGTTAAATAAGCTAACAAGATAAGTCCAGGGATGACCATTAAAGCGGTTATGAAAAAGAAAATATCCCAGCTGACTTTTGCTGCCAGAAAACCACTGGTTGCGGCAAAAACATCTCGAGCAAAACTCATTAATGAAGACAGCAAAGCATATTGTGTGGCTGTATAAGCGATGTTGCATAAGGATGACAAATATGCTACCAGAGCCGTTGCTCCCATTCCGGCTGAAATATTGTCTAAAGATATGGTTACGGTGAGCAGATATATGTTATGACCGGCGTAAGATTGGGCGACAAACATCAGGTTGGTTATGCCTTGTAAAACACCAAACCAAAATAGGGACTTCATTATTCCGAAGCGATTGATTATCAGTCCTCCGGCAATGCCGCCGAGAATTGTGGCTATCATACCATAAAGCTTGCTGACATAGGCAATCTCTACTTTACTGAATCCCATGTCATCATAAAAAGGATAAGCCATGGGGCCCATATAGGCATCACTCATACGATAGAAAAAGATAAACAGTAAAATGACAGCCCAATCCGGCTTGCGCATAAAGTCTTTGAATGGGTCATAAACGGCTGTCAGTAAAAATTTTTTTATGCGCTTGCGAAGTGGTCCAGAGTATGAAATTTGGGTTTTTTTCGAATCTTGCGCCGGTTCTTTGGAACACAGGATTGCAACCATACCAACAAGAGCACCTAAAGACATGATAACATAAACATTGTTCCAACTCATGACAGAAGCCATCCAGATGGCTCCGGCTCCCGAAAAAATAAGACCAAAACGATAGCCTAAAACAAAAATGGCAACGCCGGCTCCTTGTTCTTTAGCGGTAAATCGTTCGATACGATAAGCATCAAGCACAATGTCTTGTGAGGCG
This sequence comes from uncultured Pseudomonadota bacterium, assembly GCA_949292375.1. Lineage (GTDB taxonomy): Bacteria > Pseudomonadota > Alphaproteobacteria > RF32 > CAG-239 > Scatacola_A. The sequence continues at coordinate 133,000 of CASEZG010000001.1, forward strand.
GAGGCAATGGTTACCAAAACAGCAAAAAAAGCCATAGTTAAAGGGCTTGCCGAGGGGTTAACCGTGGACATGCACAGAATGGATAACATCAGAATAATTTGGGTAAACAAGGCCCAACCGCGTCTGCGACCGAGACGGCAGAATAAAGGAAGTTTAATGCGGTCAATCAGCGGTGACCAAGCCCATTTGAAACTATAAGGGGTTTTTACCAGAGAAAAAAGCCCGATGGCGGCATAAGATATTCCCGCATCTTTAAGCCAAAGGTTCAGTGTGCCGAAAACCAAAAGCAATGGAAATCCGCTGGAGAATCCGAGTGCAACCATGGTAAGCATTCGCTTATCCAAATAAATTCTTGCCGCTGTCAGCCATTTTTTTAGCATAGGTTTTCTCTCTTTTCTTTGTGTTTGAGCATAAGAGAAATAGGTTAAATTTTAATAAAAAACCCCGCGCTTGGCGGGGTTTTTTCTATTTTTGATTCTTACGATTGTTGTACATGGTTACGAAGTCAACCGGATTAATCATAAATGGCGGGAGACCGCCTTCAACCAAGCAATTGGTTACAACATTGCGGGCGAAGGGGAATATAAGCCGCGGAATTTCAATCATTAATACGGGTTCTGTATGTTCGGTCGGTACATTTAAGGCAACAACGGCGGCATAAGTTAATTCTAAAATAAATAGTTTTTGATGATTTACGTCACCGTTCATTGCAATTTTAAGTTCAACATTGTAAAAGTTTTTTTCCAAAGATTGGTAGCCAACCTCAATATTAATTTGAACTTCAGGAGCGGAATTTATTTCTTTAAAAATTTCCGGCGCATGAGGAATTTCTAAAGACAAATCTTTAATATATTGTGTATTAATCATTATGGCCGGTTGATTGTTATTTTGATTTGCCGGCTGTTCGTTGTCATTACTGGTCTTGTTTTCTTCGCTCATTAAAAAAATCTCCTTAAACAAGCTGTTATTTTCTTTTAGCAATACAATAAATAATATCAGTCGTCAAATATTTATAGTTGATAATAAACGCAATTAAGCTATATTTAGGTTAAGTTAATTTTGTTTATGAGGAAAAAATGGCAGCGTATTTGGATATTATCATTTTGTTGGTTGTAGTGGTGTTGATTTTTAGCAAACTCAAGAGTTTGCTCGGAACAAGACCCGATAATTTTGAACAACATAAGATGTCTGATGAAAGCGCGGCAAAGATTTTTGATATCATCGTCAAAGAAGCCGAAAAAAAAGCTGCGGAAGAAGCGAATCTGTCTAAGACAGAGGAAGTTAAGATTCCGGATGCGGAACTCAGCGAAGTCGATAAAGTTTTGCTTCAGATGCCCGGTTTTAATCGTGAGAAGTTTTTGAGCGGAGCTGAAAAAGCTTTTGAGATTATTGTTGTGGCTTTCAGTAAAGGTGATGTTGAAACCCTTGAAATGCTTGTAAGCAAGAATTTGTTAAAAAAGTTTCAGGAGATTATTGAAAAACGCAATGCTGACGGTATTACTTCCGAGACGGATTTTATCGGATTTGATGATGTTGAAATTGTTGATGCCAAAATTACAAAAAATGGTGTTGCTAAGATTTGTGTTAAATTTGTCAGTGAGCAGGTTAATATTTTGAAAGATAAAAACGGTGAAGTTATTGAAGGTGACGAGAACTTTATTCAGAATATTACTGATAACTGGACCTTTGAAAGAGCTATCAGCTCTACCAACCCCAACTGGATGTTAGTTTCTACGAAAAAATAATGAAGCGCGCTATTTTTACTCTTGCTCTTTCTTTGTTGCTCTTTGCTTGTGGCAAGGAAGAAGAAAAAACTAAAGAATCGGTTGAAGAAAGAACCGAAGAAACCGTTGTTGTGCCGGAAATTGAGGTGTTGCCGACAACTTTTGGTGCTTTGGCTAACTGGAAAAATGACGATATGAGCCAAGCTATCCGTGCTTTTGCTGATTCTTGTGCTAAGGTTAGCGGGGAAAAGAGCGAATTTCTTTCGAATGCGATGGTTAAAATCAAAACCGCAGATTATCAGGCTATTTGTCGGGATTTTGCGGCGCGAGGAATTCTGTCTGCCGATGATTTCAGAGCATTTTTGGAAAATAATTTTGTTCCAAGTTTGGTGGTGGGTAAGGGCTCTGAAATCGGAAAATTCACCTCCTATTATGAATCCTCGCTTAATGCTTCTTATCATAAAAGCGATAAGTACAGATATCCTATTTATGGACGTCCGAACGACCTGATAGAGTTTAATGTAAAAGATTTTGATGAAAATTTATCCTCTAAGAGATATGTCGGACGTGTTAAAGGGCAGAGATTGTTGCCTTATTATACACGAGCAGAGATAGAGGCAGGTGCCGGAGATGCGCCGGTGTTACTTTGGGGTGATGATCCGGTTGATATTTATGTGATGCAGATTCAGGGTTCGGCGGTGGCTGATTTGGATGATGGCCGCAAGGTGCGTATCGGTTATGCGGACAACAATGGGCATGCCTTTAAGGGAATCGGCAGCATATTGTTGAGCAAAGGCTTGATTAAGCCTGGTGAAGCCTCTATGGGTAAAATCAAAAAATGGTTGAAGAAAAACGGTCAGCTGGCTTTGGATAATATGGCAGAAAACAAACGCTATGTTTTTCATCGGTTGGTGGATGCTGAAGGACCGATTGGGGCGCAAGGAGTGCCATTGCGTGCCGGAAGGTCTTTGGCTGTTGACAGAAAATATATTCCGCTCGGGGCACTTTTGTGGTTGGAAACAACAGGACCTGATAAGGAAAAAATTGAAAAACTGGTGGTAGCGCAAGATATCGGCGGTGCAATAAAAGGCGCGGTTAGAGGAGATTATTTTTGGGGCTCCGGCAAAGATGATGTTTTAGATTATGCCGGCAGAATGAACTCGGAAGGACGTTATTTTATTTTGTTGCCCAAGCAAACGGGAGTTAAAGCTAATGATTGAGCATAAAAGGATAAGCAAAGCAGATATGCTGATTTATAAGGCTTTGAACAGAGCTATTGAAAATGACAAGCTGCGGATTTATTTGGATTATGGCAAAATTAATCGTCCGGGGTCGCCGGTTTATGACCCTTGGGAAAGTTTGTTGCCGATTTTGATTCCGGTTTTGCTTGGGTTGTTGCTGATTTTTTCGGTCGGCGTATTGTTCGGTTTGCTGTTTATTGTGGCGATGATTTCGGTGTACAGCGTTTATTTTAAGAAAAAGATTTATCGGCGGTTAATTGAACGCACTAAACGTTATATTACAACCGGATATGAACATTGTGATGCTTTGTGGAATTTTGGCGGTTTGGTTTTTGTTAATGCCGAAAACAAAAAGCTTGGTTGTGTTTCGCCGGAAGGGGATTGGAAAGATTTTGTGGTCTTGAATTTTTCGGAGTTTATGACCGAACATAAAGAAGAACCCAGAGAAGAAAAAGAAGAGAAGAAAGAAGAAGCTCCAGATGAAAATGCAAAAGCTAAAACAAGGTCAAGAACCAACCCCAGAAGATAAGGATTTTTGGGCCGAAATCGCCGGAGAAGTGGAACGTCTTGACCAACCGCCGGAGCCGCCGCTTAAAAGCGTGGTTATCAAAGAAGTTGAGCAAACAATTCGGATGAATGAGGTTTACCACGGTAATGATTTAGGAGAGCTGCGTGAGGGGAGCTTGGCGGATATTGACGGAGCAACTGCCAGAAGATTTAAGCGTGGTGATTTTGCCGTTGAGGCAACACTTGATTTGCATGGTTATACGGAAGAGCGTGCTTATAATGCCGTGTCTGATTTTATTAAAAAAGCCTATTTGGCGCAAAAGCGTTGTGTGCTGATTATTACCGGCAAAGGCTTGGCGCATGATGAAGAAAGAGATATTTTGGCTTTCAAAGGTTTGTTGAAAGAAAAAGTGCCGCAATGGCTGAATGGGCGTGAATTACGGCCGCTGATTTTGGCTTTTCGGCATCCGGATGTTAAGCTTGGCGGCAGCGGCGCTTTGTATATTTTGTTGCGCCGCAAGAGATAGACTAAAGCCTTTTATCCGAAGAACTGCAATAAGCGGCAATCGGGCATTCGGCACAATTTGGTTTTTGAGCTTTGCAGATGTATCTACCAAACAGAACCAGCCAGTGGTTGGCGTTTTTGACATAGTTTGTGGGCAAAACTTTCAGCAAGTCTTTTTCCACCTCTAACGGAGTTTTGCCTTGAGAGAAGTCCAGACGATGAGAAATGCGCATAACATGCGTATCTACAGCCAGAGCCGGTTCATTAAACCAAACATTTAAGACGACATTGGCGGTTTTGCGCCCGACACCAGCCAAACTTTCCAAGGCTTCGCGATTGTGCGGAACTTCGCCGTTGTATTTCTCTACCAAGTCTTGGCTCAGGGCCATAATGCTTTTGGCTTTGTTATTAAACAAGCCGATGGTTTTAATATATTCCTTGAGCTTGTCTATGCCGAGGCTAAGCATTTTTTGCGGTGTGTCGGCAACTTCAAACAGTGCTTTAGTGGCTTTGTTGACGCCTTTGTCCGTAGACTGAGCGGACAAGACAACCGCAACCAGCAAAGTATAGGCATTTTTATAATCCAGTTCACAACGTGGGTTGGGGTCGCGCTGGTTGAAGATTTCCATAATCTCAAGAATTTCTTTGGCATTACGCATCAGGCTTTTACTCCTCCGGCACCGGCTGCTTTGGGTGCGTTGCTGTCTAAGGGCCAACGTGGGCGAGGTTTGAAGTCTAGGTCATTGGTATAACCTTTGGCAAAACGCTCTAAGCCGGCCCAAGCTATCATCACACCATTATCTGTACAAAACCGAACCGGCGGGGCAGAAAATTCAAGACCGTTTTTATCAGCCAGTTCTTTAAGTTTGCCGCGCAGAAAAGTGTTGGCGGCAACACCGCCGGAAACAACCAAATCTTTGCCTTCGGGATAGTTTTGTTTGAAATAGGTGATAGCTTTGGCGAGTTTGCGCGTTAAACAATCTGTGGCGGCAACTTGAAAAGCGGCGCAGATATCTGCTGCTTCACGCTTGCGCATGATAGCGTGCTCAATATTGCCGTCTTCCGAATAAGATTCAATAATCTTGCGTACTGCGGTTTTTAAGCCGGAGAAAGACAAGTTGCAGTCACCGGAACCAATCAGCGGGCGGGGCAAAACGAATCTGTCCGGATTGCCGACCGCAGCCATCTTTTCTATCATTGGGCCGCCTGGGTAGCCTAAGCCCAACATTTTGGCAACCTTGTCAAAAGCTTCGCCGGCGGCATCATCAATGGTGGTGCCTAAGCGTTCATATTCCCCGACGTCTTTAACAACGAGAATCTGACAGTGTCCGCCGGAAACCAAAAGCAACAGATAAGGATATTTCACATCACTGGTTAAGCGGGCGGCAAGAGCATGACCTTCCAGATGATTGACGGCAACAAAAGGTTTGTTTAGAGCCAGAGCCAAGGCTTTTCCAGCCATGACGCCGACAACAACGCCGCCGATTAAGCCGGGGCCGGAAGAAGCCGCAATTGCATCAATATCTTCCAGTTTGATGACGGCGCGTTTGACACAGAGCTCTATAATCTCGTCAATATGCTCCAAATGTGCACGGGCGGCAATCTCCGGAACAACACCGCCAAAGCTTTTATGCTCCTCTTGCGAAAGCAGGCTTTCACCCAGAATTTCTCGTTTGTCATTGACTAGGGCTGCGGCCGTTTCATCACAACTGCTTTCTATTCCTAAAACTATCATCTGAAAATCCCAAATTTTGTTGCAGTTTTTGTAAAATCTTAATACATTATAAGCATAGTAATAAACTATATTTGAAAAATTGCCAAGAATTATCAGCAAAAGGATAGGGAAATGGTCAAAGCCGAAGATCTTGCCGAGAAAAAAGAACCGGAGGAAAAAGAACTTTCTAAAGCAAAGTTTTCTAAAGTTAGGTTGTTTTTCTGGTGTGTGATGATTTTAGCTGTCGGTGGTGCTTTTGTTTATCCGCAGGCTTGGGTTCGGGTTTATGATTATGCCATTGAGCGTTTGGGCAAAAACGAGCCTCAAGGACCTACGGCTTTGGATGTTTTGCAACAGGAAGTTAATGCTTTGCAAAAGCAGTTGGCACAGATGCAATATCGTCTGGAGAATCAGGGGTCGACTACCGCAACGGTGATGATTGATGATGCTGATTTGGCTCAGTTGAAAGACCGCTTGGCGGTTATTGAAAAACAGAATCTGAATGTCATTAATTCTAAGGCTGATGTGGCTTTGGTTTTGGGTTTGTTGGTGCGTTTGGACAAAGCGGAAGCTCAAATTGATAAGCTAACAAAAATCTCTGATGACGGTGCTTTAATCTTGAGCGCAACGATGATGGTTAAAAATGCTTCCGAAAATGGACAGCCTTTTGCTTATGAGGCTGAAGTATTGGATATTTTGGCAAAGGGAGATGCGCAAATCAGCCAAGAAGTTGCCGAGATTGTGAAATATGCGCCGCAAGGGATTAAGTCTAAAGCCGCTTTGATTGCTGAATTTGATTCTCTTTATGAGGAGGCTGTTGCTCAGCAAAAAGCAGAGTTTACGAAGACCTGGAAAGACAGGTTAAACAGCAAGCTCAACGAAATTATTAAGGTTAAGAAAACCAAGAAACAAGCTCCTGAGTTTGAAGAAGATAAGTTGCTGGAAAAAGCCAAGAGGCTGGTTGATGAAGGAAAGTTTGAAAAAGCTTTGGCTTTGTTAACAGAAATCGGGCAGAAAGAAGCCAAAACCGCCGCATTGTTGAACGGGTGGTTGGCTGAAGCTCAGGCAAGAATAGATTTTGATGAAGCAGTGAGCCGGATTTCTGCTCATTCGCTGGCGTTGATGAAGGTGAACTACATTAAAGGAGAGAACAGTCATGACTAGGAAAATTTCATCTTTTATTTTTATAGGTTTGATTTTTACGCTGGCGGTGTGGATGTCAGACAAAAACAGCGTGATTACTGTTGATTGGCGCGGTTATGTTAACCATTTTTCCATTCCGGAAGCGATGCTGTTGGTGCTGGTCTTTGTGGCCGTAGTTGACTTTTTGAACAGAATCTTGCGCAAGTTGGTTATGGCGCAAGTGAAAGAAACTTATCGCTATAATCTCGGAAATATGACGAACGAAGGTGAAGCAATAAATGTTTTGGCTAACAAAATCAGCGAAAAAATCGTTATTGACCGTCATGACTTTGATAACTCTCTGTTGTTGGTTTTGCGTACAATGACAAGTATTACGGCAGGAGATATGAAAGAGGCTCGTATTAATTTGCGCGCTTTGAAAAAACTTATCGGAAATGACCCAATCATAGACCTCTTAAAAATGAAAATTTATAAGGGTGAAAAAGATTTTGATAAGATGGAAAAACTTTCTGCCAAGATTATGAAAAATGATGACATTCGTTTGGTTGGTATGAAGGCTGCCGTTGAGGCACAAATGCAGAAAAAAGAATTTGCCGAGGCCTTGGAAACAGCGAATAAAGCTTTTGAACTTCGTCAAGATTTGTATTGGGTTATTGAAAGTGCTTTTGAACTTCGGGCCAAAGCCGGAGATTGGGACGGAGCGTTGCAAGTTTTGGAATCCGGTAATAAGAAAAAAATTATACCGAATGATAAGTTTAAGCGCTTGAGATCTATCGTTTTATATGAGATGGCTTTGGAGGCTCAGAAGAAAGGCGATGATGTTAACTTCTTCCGCCTGTGTTCTCAGGCAATTGAGTGTGATGAAACTTTGGTTCCTGCTGCTGTTGCGATGGCTAGATATTATAACGCCAATGATAATCAGTATCGTAAGGCAGCAAAAGTTTTGTTGAATGCTTGGAATAAGAATCCAACAGCTGATATTGCTTATGAATATTTGAAATTGTATCCGAAAGATGATATTACCGCAAAAATTCAGCGTATTGAGACTTTGGCGCAGACGAATGCTTTGCGTCCGTCTTTGAATAATCTGCTGTTGGCAGAGCTGGCTACAGAGGCCGGATTTTGGGGTAAGGCTAAGGCTGAAATCGAGATGTTCTTGATTAATAATCCTGCAACCAAAAAGCTGGCTAAGATGATTGCTCAGTATGAAAAACTTAGCAATAATGATAAAAAAGAAGCAGCTAAATGGAAAAAGAAGGAAGCAACCTGCGCAGATGATGCTATGTGGGTTTGTGATGAATGTGGTCATGCTTCTGAGGAATGGCTGCCGATTTGTCCGAAATGCGGTTCCTTTGGCTTGAGCCACTGGAGATTGTATGTCGAAAAGCCGGAAAATGAGGCAATTGTTGAGGTTCCGGCATCGGATGATGATGACGAATAGTTAAAAAAGTGACGGCTGACAGTTTTTTCTGTCGGCCGTTATTTTAAATGAAATTAGCGGAGAGGGTTATGGAAAACAAGATGCTTAAAAAAGTTTGGTCTGAGAAGTTTAAACAGGTTTCCGAAATATTGCAGAGAATCCGTGAAGTTAGGTCTGCAGCGACGGCTTTTAATACAAATATTGATGCCGTGTTGAAAATTAAGGGTAAGGATTTGGAAAAACTGGCAAGCAAACAAAAGCTCTCTTTGCGAGATTTGGAGCATATTGAATATACAAAATTGTTAACTCCGTCTGATGTGGTTAAGGGAATTTTTAAGTGTTTTAAGAATGGTATTGCCGAAGAATGGTTGACCGAAGACAAAGCTATTTATGACTGGATGGTGGAGAATTTGGGCTATGACCGTTTGCAGATGGGCGGGCAAGGCGGTATTGTGGCCAATGTTTTGGCTGTGGTTGGAGTGCAGAAAGTGGTAGCGCATACAAACTCTTTGCCTAAGCTCCAAGCTGAGCAGTTTTTGCCATTGAAAAACTTGGTTTCTTTTGATGAAAAAGGAGCTGAAAAACCGGCTTATGAAATTGATAGGAATCAAGATATTCCGCTCATTCATTGGATTATTGAGTTTGATAAGGGCGATGAGGTTGTTTTGGACGGGCAGAAGTTTGTTTGTCCGAAGTCTAACCGCTTTATTGCAACTTATGATCCGTTGAACCTTAAATTGGTGGTGGATGAAAATTTTGTTAAGGCTTTGGCAAAAGATAAGGCTGAATATATTGTCCTTTCCGGTTTTCATGCCTTAACCGAACAAAATAACGGTGTTAAGCTGCAGGATGATATTTTGCCTGTTCTTAAAAGTTGGAAAGAACAGGGTAGTCTGATTCATTTGGAAATTGCTTCTACACAAGATATTGCCGTGCGCAAGGCGTTGTTGCAAAAAATCGCACCGATTGCTGATTCTGTCGGTATTAATGAGCGCGAGGCGATGGATATTCTGGAAGTTATCGGTGAAGAAAAATTAGCCGAAGAATGCAATGCTAACCCGAACTCGGTGAATATGTTTAAGGCTTTGTTTAAGATTAAAAAACATCTGAAAGCCCCCAGAATCCAGCTGCATATGTTTGGGTTATATATGACTTTGCAAGATGAAGGTTTCAGAATTTCGCCGGAAGCAAATTTGCGCGGAATGATGTTGGCTGCTACAGTTGCAGCCGGAAAAGCCGGTACGGGAAATATCAATAAAGCAGAAAATTTGTTATGGGCACAAGGCCAGGAGGTATCAGACATTGGGTTAAACGAGCTGGCAAAGTTGGCTGATTATGTTAAAAATCAGAAGTTGACGGAAACAGGTTTGGCGGAATATGAGGGTTTTGAGTTGATTGCTTTGCCGACAATTATTGTTGAAAAACCGTTGACCCTGGTCGGAATGGGCGACACAATATCTTCGCTTTCTTTATTGGCTGCCAGATAGAAAGTTTTTTTATGCTAAGCAGACTTTCGGAACTAAACGATAAATATGTCCAAAATAATGGATTTGGGGCAGGAGAGGCGGCTTTTGTCTTTACGAATCGAAAGTCTAAACTTGTTTTGTCTGCGCCACACGCGGTTAAAACGCATCTTAACGGGCAAGTTAAGCCGGCGGATTTGTTTACGGGAGCGTTGGTAGAATTTGTCGGCGAAAAATGTAATATTTCAACGCTTGTTCGCACATCATATCAGGATAAAGAATATTTAGCCGATGAATTTATTAAGGAGCAAAATATCGGAGAAAAATTCTTTTTAGATATTCACGGAATGGTGGATTATGAGGATTTTGAGTTGGCTGTCGGCACGGGGTTGTTGGAAGCTGATGCATACCAAAAAGCCATAAAGGCCATTGAGGTTGTCGGACAGAGATATGGGTTTCGTAAGGTTCTTAATCATCCTCATTATTCCGGTATTGCCGGAATGAAAGCTTTGACCGCACGTATGCAGATGCTTACGGGAAAGCCATTGGCTTTGCAGCTGGAAATCGGACGAAGATACAGAGATTTTGAAAAATTTCCGCTAAAGGTCATAGAAAAGACCATCCCTTTTTTGCAAGAGTTGGTGTTGGGTTTGGAGAAACAGCTTTAAGCCTTAGTTTTTATCTTTCAGAAAAGCGTTAATTGCATCAATAACGCGTTGAACGGTATTGTCTACTTGCTCTTCTTTGGTCTCAACAATAATGTCTGCTTCGGAATAGTAGGGGTATTCTTCTTTGATGTATTTTTCCAGTTTGTTTTTTAAGTGCTCATCATTGCCTTTGAGAAAAGGACGATGCTTGCGACCGGCTGTGCGATGATAGAGCACGTCTATATCGGCCTTGAGCCAAATAGTGATAGCATGTTCTTTGGCTAAAGCTCTGGTTTGTTCGGCCACAAAAGAGCCGCCGCCTGAGGCCAAAACACATGGAGCACCTTGCAGCAGACGTTTCATAACGCGTTGTTCGCCGGCACGATATTCTTCTGCACCAAAGCATTTCAAAACATCAATCAAAGAAAGACCGGCAGCTTTCTCAATCTCTTGGTCGCCGTCTACAAAGGGAAGATCTAATTTCTTTGCCAGTCTTTTGCCCACACTGGTTTTGCCGCTTCCCATTAAGCCGACCAGCAGGATTATTTTATCAAATTGTTGCATTTTTTTTAATTTTTCTTTCAATCTCTTTTGATAAATAATATAGTGAATCGTAGATTTAGCAATAATTTTTATAAGGTTATAAGATATGAGACAGAAAAAATCAAATGCAATATTTTATATTTTGGGTGTTGTTATTTTGGCTGGAGCTTTCTTTGTGCTTTCTCGCGAAGTTAGCGTTAAGACAGAAGTTGTTGAGCAGCCTTTGGAAAATACGTTTTTAAATAAATAAAGTTAAAAATGCAGAATTTCGGAATCGATGAGTTTTTGGAGATGATGGTAGCCGAAAAAGGGGCTGCTCAAAATACGCTTGAGGCTTATCGACGAGATGTTCAGCAGTTTATAGATTTTGTTGCTGCAAAGGATGTTTCTGATTTTACGAGGGCTGATGTTTCAGCTTTTGTGCAAGACTTGGGCGAGCGCAAATTTTCGCCTAAAACCGTTGCAAGAAAGCTCTCGGCCGTGCGTGAGTATTTTAAGTTTTTGTATTCGGAAAAAGAGATTAAAGATAATCCGGCGGCAAATGTTCTATCTCCTAAAAAAGAAAAGTCTTTGCCAAAGTTTTTGACCGAAGAAGAAATCAGATTGCTGATTGAGGCGGCAAAGGCTCATTCAGATTTTCGGCACAAAAGAACGGCGGTTATGTTGGAGTTGATGTATGCCTGCGGTTTGCGTGTGTCCGAGCTTGTCAGTCTGCCGGAAAATTGCATAAATTATGATAAAAAGCAGATTATGCTTAAAGGCAAAGGCAGCAAAGAGCGAATCGTTCCCGTGGCTCCGGCGGCGTTGAATGCTGTTTCCGAGTATATGACTTATCGGGATTATTTTTTGAAAGCAGGCCGAAAATCGATTTGGTTGTTTCCTTCCAAAATATCTTCTTCCGGACATATTACGCGGGATGCTTTTTTTAAAAACATTAAAGATGCAGCGATAGAGGCGGGTTTGCCTCGCGAAAGAGTTACGCCGCATGTTTTGCGCCACTCCTTTGCCACCCATTTGCTCAACCATGATGTGGATTTGCGCTCCGTGCAAAAAATGCTCGGGCATGAAGATATCGGCACGACCGAAATATATACCCATATCATCTCCGAAGCGTTGATTAGGAAGGTGCAGAGTAAACACCCTCTGGCTAAAAAACTCGTATAATGGGTAACTAATACAGAAACTGCGGGGTAAAATTTTTAGTCATGTACTTCTGTGTACACTCAAAAAATTTTTCCCTTGTTTCTTATTATTTACCTCATTCTCCGAGTTTTTACAAAAAGTGGTCATCTAGTACAGATTTTGCAGGTCAAAAGTGTCCTCACGACCTTCATTCTCCAAGTTTTTACAAAACTCGTATAAGGGTTATCTGGTAGTTGTGCAAGAAAATTTAAAAAAATTACGGGAGGGTGCGGTTAAGCAACTCCTCCCGAGGTTTGACATCATAATTCATTTTTCTAAGCTCTCTGCGTATTTTTTGCAGAAGAGCTCCAGTAAGTCTCTTACCGTGCTTTCGTCGGTGATTTCTTCCGAAAGCGTTTGGAAGACTTGAATGTTCAACTCATCCTCTGTCCATGCGATGGCAAGATCCCATTCCTGAGGACCAAATCCAACCGGATGCAGTTCTTTTACCTGACAAGCCAATAAAGTTTCGTTCAGCTCCTTCCCAACCATCTGCGCATAAATGACTGCAGCTTTGGTTTTGAATCTTTCGATGAGCTGTTCTTTCGTTGGTGGCAGGGCCTTTAGAACTCGAGCTCTGACATCCGAAATTTTTTCATTCCCGGCACTGAAATATTCTGCAACATCGTTGAATGTTGCTTCTTCATCCAGATAAGCCAATGGTTGGCTATCTGCCGAACTTAACGGACGACCAGTCAGATATTCCAAGGCTTCTACCAAATCAATCAGTAAAGTTCTTGGTATTGCCGGACTATCAACCTTTTTTTCTAAATCGCGCAAAAAACAACCTGATTTGTCGATGAAGAATTTCTTTATTTCGTATGAGTCCTTGAATGTAAGGATACTACTTTCTTCGCCGGCATAGAATTTAACGATATTTTCAAAATTTAATTCTTTTTGAAAATAAGTTAAACCAAGACGGTTGAATTTCTGATTGGTTTTTTGTGCAATGATCTTGACGGCATTGCAGAAGTTTATTGCTCTGAAAAAAGCGGGAGCTTTCATCAGAACTTCCCCAGCCTGAGAAGGATCTTCTGAGTTAAACACTACCTCGCCGTTTGTTCCGGCGTACAATGGTTTCAACTTCGGTGATCTGTCTACCAGCTCCTGAGCCAGTAAAGCAGAGATTTCAAATTTGTTCATAATAAAAATTAATTTTTAAAAGTTATGGAGGGAAAATAGCACTTTGAAGTTTTAAAATCAAGAGTTAATTTGGGCAAAATTGACAAAAAAAGAGAGCCGATGGGGCTCTCTTTGAATTTTTTTGATAAAAACTATTCATCCGAGTAAAATTCTATCAAATCTTTGATAGTTTTTTTGAGGATGAAGTCTTCATCCGGTATTTTTCCGAATCGGTCCTTGCACCAGCTCAGAACCGTTCGGTAGAAGTTATAATCCCTGAAATCTGCCGGAAGCATCATATTAATTTGTGTGCTTTCATCCAGAGTTTCAGCGTCCCGATTCAGACAATCAGCCAAAAACTGTTTTACCTGCGTGGCTGTTGTCTTGGGTTTCATCAGTTCCGCCCGAATCAAGGCTGATGTTTTAGGGTCGGAGCAGAAAAATTCGGCAAACTTTATCGCCGGTAAGTCTTTTTCTTGCAGGCGCCGCTCTACATAATCCCATTCGGCTCGGTTCGTGAGAGCGAAAGAGGTTTGTCCGGCGCGGGCTCTCATTTGATCAACTATTTCCTTGAAATAGGTGAAGGATACTTTTCCTCCATTTAAGGAAATCATAAGGCCTTCTACTTGTTGTTTGGTGAAGGCGGTCTTGTGACGGATGATGTTAATCGCATCTCTCCGCCTAAAAGTTGCTGTAGCCATAATATTAAGTTTTGATTAGACATCATAATTTGATTTTTGGAATTACCTTATATATCAGCATTCTTTTAAAATCAACAAAAATCGACAAAAACGCTTTAGAGAAGGCGGGCAAGAGCTAAATATTGCTCAGGCGTCAGTTCTTCTGCGCGCATTGTTAGCGGAATATTTAATTTTTGGCAAAGCAGCTCCAGATTGGAAATAGATTTTAGGCTTTGGCGAATCATTTTGCGACGTTGACCAAAAGCTAAGGTTGTTAAACGTTCAATATTGGCGATGTCTTTTTCTGAAAGACCTGAATGTAAAGGCGTAAATAATAAAACCGATGACCAAATTTTTGGTGCGGGAACAAAACATTCGGGGTTTAAGTCAAACAGCTTTTCTACTTTGCAAAGCAATTGTGATAAAACTGAAATGCGTCCGTAATCTTTGGTTTTGGTTTTGGCCATGATACGTTCGGCAACTTCTTTTTGAAACATCAGGGTTAGACTGGTAAAGTTTTCAATGTCTTTGAGCCAACTTATGAGCAGAGGAACAGAAATATTATAAGGCAAATTGCTGACGATATGTCTTGGCGCATCAGCCAAGGCGGCCAGATTTTGCTTAAGTGCATCACCGTTTATAATGGTTAATCTATCTCCGACTTTGTTTTTTATTTCTTGCATAATGTCTATGCAGCGCTCGTCCATCTCAATGACTGTTAAATTATCCGGTTCCGCGCTCAAGATGGCTCGGGTTAACCCTCCTGGTCCGGGGCCAATCTCAAAGACATTGGCTCCCTTATAATCTGACAAGTTTTGGCCGGCGAGCGATAAACGAATTATTTTATCCGTGATGTTTTGGTCTAGTAAAAAGTTTTGACCTAAGGCTTTTTTTGCCATCAAACCATGAGCCTCGACAGTGGTACGAAGCGCAGGCAACATCTTTATTTTTTCACTTAGGCTAAGCATCTTTACATTCTGACTTCAACAACGGAGGCTTGACGGAGTTCTTGCAAGTGTTTGGCTGCAAGTTCTTCCATCCGACGTTCTTCCAAGAATTTTTTTATGTTTTCTTTTGTCGGGGTTTCTGCCTTATCCTTTTTAGGGTCAAAAATTCTTTCTAATTTTAAGATATAGTAGTCTTGTCCGACTTTGATGGGATCAGACACTTCTCCGGCTTTTAGTTTTCCGAGAGCTTTTTTTAGCGGAGCAATTAGGCGTTCTTTGTTTATCCAGCCTAAATTTCCGCCTTTCGATGAACTTGGGGCTTCGGAAAATTGCATGGCGTAGAGATCAAAGCGCGGATCTTGTCTGAGATTTGAGACCAAAACGTCTAAGTTTTTGGCATTTTTATTTTTTATCAAAATTTCTGATACCATATATTTGGGCGTGCTTAAGTCTTTATCAGCTTCCTTTTGGGCTGTTTCAATTTCTTTTTCGGTTAATTCGCCTTCGGCATAAGACAGTTTTCTGATTATGCGAATCCAAGCTAAGTCCGATTTCATTTGTTCCAAGAAAACATCATAGTTAACACCGTTTTCTTTTAGAATTTGTTTGAGTTTTCCGGCCGGGATTTTGTTGCTTGTCTCAAAAAACTTGACGGATTGTTCAATGTCTTTGTCGCTGATGGTAATGCCGTTTTTTTCAGCATCTTGCAGCTTTAATTTTTCATCGATGGCTGCTTGCAAGGTTCTTTGAACAATCATGTTTTGGGTTTGTTCATTAACCGGAATGCGTGTGTTCATGACAAAAGCATTGATACGGTTTTGTAGGTCTTCAGTAGTTATGATTTCTCCATTGACTACAGCAACGATTTTAACGGCTCCCGGAAAAATGATTTGAGGTTTTGTCGGAGCTGGCTGGGCTTGCTTTATGACTGAGGATGGTTGCTCTTGTTTTATAACGGAAGTTTGAGAATCTGTTTCGGAAGAATCTGTTTCAGAATCCCCTTCAAACATAACGGAATTGCCGTTGGGTTGATTCCTTTGGCCGATAGAAGAAAGGTCAAGAGCCATTGTAGGCATTGTAGTAATCGTACTGAGCAGAAAGGCTGTTATAAAAATTTTTTTCATAAACTTTCTCCTTATTTTATTTTGAGCCAAAGCCGCCTAAAGTTTTGAGCAGGAAGGAAACGCTGAACTCATAATTTCCTTCATATTCGGGGTCGTTTGAGTGGTAGCGATGGATGTCGGTTATGAGTTTGAAACATTCATCCTCGTAAATTATTTCTCCGCCATGTTCAATGGAGCCTCCTTTGGGGGCAAGGTCTTGTCTGTTATAGATGGTTAAGCTCCAGTCTTTTGTAAGCTTGGCGGTTACTGATATGTATAGTTCTTTTCTTTCTTTGTTGTCGTAAAAATTTTCAAAAGAATTATTTTTTTGTAAATAAATATATGAAACATAAGTTCTCAGCATATTGGGGCCAAAAGAGGAACCTAGTTCGCTGTATTTTTGTTCCAGAGTATCTTTATCTAAACGGAAACGGTAGGTTAAATCCAGAAAATCTGACGGAGCGGCATAGATGCGTCCGACATAGTCCGTGAAGTTGCTGTCCTCATCAATATTTTGGGTAAAGCTTTCGTCTTTGTTGAATTTATAGCTTTGAGCGATGAATGCTGATGTTCTACCTAAAATGTTACCGTAAGAGCTCCAATTGATACCATAGCTGATACGACTTCCCGTGTCATTGCGGTCATAACCGGGGTAACGATCCAGATTTAGGATATTTGCATCGGATAATTCGATATCCTGACTGTCCTCATTAGGGATTTTGTCTTCCTCATTTCCGCCGTTGGGTGCTGCAACAGCAACGATTACGGGTTCTAAAATTTGACGAGAGTTTTCTGTTGCTCTGACAAAAGGCAGCCGCCACTCTAAGCCGACTTGAGGGAAAACTCTTGCAACGCCACCGGTAAAATTTTCATTTTCAGAATTTGTATAGTTATCTACATAATATAAGTCTGATTTGACAGATGCTACCATGCGGTATTTTTCACCATATGGACTTGTGTATGGTAAAACCCAAGAATTTATCATTGAGGCGCGTTGGGTGCTGACATCTTCTTCACGGTAGATTGAAGCAAAATCAAAGTTTGTTTTGTTATATGCACCGTATGGTCCGACATCGCTTATGTTTTCATATGAGATGAGCGGTGCAACAAAAGGTTTGTTTATGCTGCGGCGGTTAAATTCGTTTTTGTCTGCTTCTCGGAGGTTGTAGCTGACAAGTTTGTAATAATATGCTTCCACGGAGGCATAATTTCTATTGTCGAAACCCTGCATTCTTAAACGAGATGTTAGCCAAGTGTCATCTTTGTCAGGCAGAGATAAATCTTTTAAGTATAAACTGTCTGAAGCATAGTTGATGTCAGCGTCAGCAAGCCAGAAATCATTGAGTTCGTAACGCGCTTTTACAAATAAGCTACCACGGTTTTTTTCTTTGTCTTCATCGTATAAAAATGAACCTTGGGCATCAATATCGCCGTTATAAAAATATTTTCTATATTGTCCGTCCCAAACTATGCCTTTGTCATAACTTAGTATTGGTGAAAAAACTAAATCTTCGTGATCGGATATATTCCAAAAATAACGAGGCTGGAAAAAACCACCAAGATAAGATGAACTACCCATTGTCGGCGCAATAAAACCGGAACGGCGTTTTACGCTAGGGTCCGGATGGGATAAAAACGGCGTGTAAAAAACAGGTACGCCTTTTACTTCCAAAAAGGCATCATTGTAGTAGATATTTTGACTTTGGGCATCATGTTTGACTTTTCGAGCTTTTATCTGCCATAAAGGATCCTTGGTTTGGCATACATCACATGGAGAGTATACAACATTTTCCATTACTTTGTTATCATTGGCAAGTTTGCGGAATTTGCTCGCGGCTATGCGGGTTTCATCCTTCATGATAATACGGACATCAGTCATATGTCCTTTGGTCATTTGGTCATCAAGCTCAACGTAATCCGAAAAAACAACGGTGCCGTCTGCTTGTACAATGCTTACGTTTCCGACAGCTGTTACAATGTCATCTTTTTGGTTATAAATAACCTTATCTGCTTTTAGGCTTTGATCTTTGCGAATGATATTAACATCTCCAACGGCCGTGATTGTTTGCAGCTCTTTATTATCTATCATTTCATCGGCACTGAAGTAGATGTCTTCAGTTTCTTTTTCGATACCTTGCTCTGACTGGGGTTTTTTATCCATAAATGAAGTAATGTTATATTGCGGATTGAGTTCTGCGTAAGGTGTTGCTTTGGGAAGCTCAACGCGGAAAGGCTCTGGCTCGAATGCCACGGACGGTGCCGCAGACGCAGTCCAGAGAGCTACGGTTGTCCAAAATAGATTATGGCTAAAAAGTTTAGTCATCCGCGATATCCTTAAGTCTTTTTTTGCGTGCAAAGAATGCCGGATTATAGAACAATAAAAGATAAATGCAAGCAAACAAAGGAATTAGGAAGTTTGCGTATAAGAGCGGAAGAAAATAAAGGTTTTTTGCCGAAAGATTGGTGAAGGCCAAGTCACATGCTTGTACAATAACCATTACTAAAATAGAGCTTGATATGATTTTGGTTTGTCCGCGACGATTGAAGTTTCCAACCAAAAGCCCCGTACAGGCTAAAATAGCAAATACCAAGTTATATAGTGGTGTTAGAATCCTTTTGTGCCCTTCCGTGACATATCGGTTGGCTTCAGCTTCTGTCAGGGTGGGATCATTTTTGGCGTTGAATAGTTCTACCAAATTTTTTTCTCGAACACCTTCTTCTTTTTCTTCTTTGGGGCTGGTAGTGCCAAAGTCAACAGAATAGCGGTCGAAAGATAACGAAGAAAATTGAGAGTTTTTTGTGTTTATTTCTTGTCTTACACCGTTAACCAAGATAATACGAGGCCCTTTGTCGGTATAAACAACGCGCCCTTTTTCTGCGGATAAGGTCATTTTTTTGTTCGGGTTGCGCTCGTCGTTAACTAAAATTCCGCTTAGAGAACCATCTTTTTCGTGTGTGGTAACAAAGACGGTAAGCATATATTGTAAGGTGGTAAATTCACCTTCTCTGAACATAAGGTGCGATACGTCGTTTTTTACTTTCCATTCAAGTTCATTGAAAGTTTTTTCTGCTTGCGGAATGCCGATGTTGTTTACATATAAGCCAAATATTGAAAGCATTATCCCCATAAAAACCGCCGGTTTGGCGTTTTGCCAAGGGCTGATACCTGCAGATTTCATAACCACAAGTTCTCGGTCAGATAGCATTCGGTTGTAAACAAACAAAACGGCAACAAATAAGGCGATGGGGGATAAGATAATGTATAATCTGGGCATTAGTAATGAGGTCATCTCAATAAACAAGCTTAGAGGCAAGCCTTTATTGGTTATGAGCTCAACAAAGCGTAACGATTGTGTTAACCACAAAATGGATAACAGCGAGAAGGTTACCAGAAGGAAACCGACAAATATTTGTTTGGCTATATAGACGTTTAGTTTTTTCATATCATCAGATGTTTATTTGTACAAATCGGTTTGGATTATAAACAAAATATATTATAAAAAAACTAATATTTTTAAAAATTTTCATAATTTATTTTATTTTCTTTGTTTTTAATGTTATAATAGACAAAAAATTAAGCAAAACGGAGATGCGTGATGGTTAAAAATCAGCAGTCAGAGGAAAAGGAGGAAAAAGCCTCAAAAGAGGAGGCTCAGCGACTTTTGGATTTAGCCAAAGAGGATGAAAAGCGCATTAAAGAAGAAATCAGAGCTCTGAAGGCTGAAATTGAAAATGCACAACAGGTTAAGACAGGGCGCGTTATTGATGTTCATTGGGCGCAAGAGCAAATTGCCGAATATAGTTTTCTTGCGGAAGTTGCCGGTAGAAAAAAAGACCGTTTAGAAAAAATTGTGACTTTGGGTATTCAGGATGGATTGCCTGAGTTGATTAATTTTACTCCTAAACAGAAGGTTTATTTTGATAAAAAAAGCAATGAAGAAGCTTTGGATGAGGAAAAGCCCAAAGATGATAAACAAGAAAAAAGAGAGCCTGTCGAAGAGAAAAAGCCCGAAAAAGAAGAAAAGAAGAAAAAAACTGAAAAAAAGTTGAAAAAAAACAAAAAGATTGCCGGAGAAGAACAGAAAAAAACCGGAAATGCTAAATTGAAGGAAATAGCCAGAGGTGTTTCGGCTTTTGCGTTGGAAAAACAGGCAAGAGAGATTAACTCTTCCGTGAAGGGTTTGGATAATGCGGCAAAGAATCCGTCGCAAAAAGAACAGCTGAAAAAAGAAAAAGAGCAAGAAAAAGTTTTTAAGAAGTTACAGAAAGAAAATGATAAAGGGATTACGGCTACTCGGACAGAAGGGCTGTTTGTGAATAAGGATGGAAAAAAAGAAGATAAGACCACAATTCAGAAAACAGCCGGTGATGATAAGAAAAAGATGGATGAGTTGCGTCATACCGAACTGAAAAAGAAAATTGAAAATCTGCGTGAAAAACTCGAAAAACTTCAAGAAAAACGGCTTCAACAAGCGAAAGGTTTCGGGCGAGAAGTTGATGAGGTTAGGTTTAATGCTCAGGAAGCTAAAAAATTGCCCAGCGTAAAAGCAGGAGAGGCCGTGAAGAAAGCTCTTGAGGCAAAAGAACTTCCCAAAGCGGAAATAGGCGGGGTTATCAGCGAATCGAGTTTGAATAAAGTAGAATATGCAACAAAAAAAGCAGAAGAAAGTGTTAAAACGGCATCTTTTGTGCCTGATTATGCTACTCCTGAATTTAAGAAAAAAGCTGAGGAACAAAAAAGAAATAAAAATGCGGATAGGCAGAAGTTATTGGCTTTAAGCGGTAGGTCTGTCGCAGATAATCGTGCAGAAAATTCTCAAGAAAATGAAAAGACACAGGAAAAGCAGGAATATAGGATTGATCCGGAAAAAAGCAAACAAAGAGATGCCGAGAAAAATGGCAAAGAGATTAGTTTGCAACAATATCAGGAGATGAAACGTTTGAAATCTAACTCAATGGCGGGTTAAGCGTTTTTGATATTTTGTTTGTTTTGAGGGGGCTTTTTAGCTCCCTTTTTACATTCTGTTTTTTCCGGCTCTTATTTTTTTATGCTTGCATAAGCTTTTGTTTACTAATACTCTATTAACATATTTTTATTGTCCGTAATGATTGGCGGACCTTTGTTAACGAAAGAAAGGGGAAAAGATGACCGACGCTTCAGTTGCCTCGCAAGTTGCCGCCAAGTGGCGGAAAAAAAGAGGGTCATTAATTATGGCTCTGCACGAAATCCAAAGCGTGAAGGGCTATGTGCCTTGGGAAGATGCCGTTGATATTGCTAACGGAATGGGAATTCCTCTGGCGCGTATTTATGAAGTTCTGACCTTCTATAATTTCTTTAAGTTAGATGCCCCCGGCAAAGCGGTTATCTCAGTTTGTACTGGAACCGCTTGTTATTTAAAAGGCAATGACAAAGTGTTGGAAGAGTTCAAAAAAGAACTGGGAATCGGTGAGGGCGAGAGCACACCGGACAGAATGTTCCATCTGCAGGTGGTTCGTTGTGTGGGGTGTTGCGGTTTGGCTCCGGTTTGTGTGGTTAACGGAAAAACTTATGGTCGTGTATCTCCGAATGATGTCAGAAATATTTTGGATGAATGGCGTGCCAAATTAGCTGATGATAAGGAGTAAAGAATATGGCCGAGATTGATATTGATAAAAGATTTGATATTCATGAAATCGCCAAAAACAAGAAAGCTGATTTGGACAGATTTCATGACATTATATCTTTATTGCAAGATGCGGTGGAAGAATATGACCTTAAAGACAAGGTACGCATCGTGGCTGCCGGTTGTATGGGGTTGTGCGCACAAGGTCCGTTGATGAGAGTTGAAATCAAAGGCCAAAAAGATATTCTTTACAAGCGTCTGGAGCCATTGATTGCGCGCTTGATTGTTGCTGAACATGTTGTTCCTGCTTTGAAACTGGAAGAAGGCGAAACTTTTGAGTTGCCTGAGTTCTTACAGCAACATGTTTTGTCTTTGGATTTGCCTTTCTTTACCAAGCAAGAAAAAGTGGTTTTGAAGTTGGCCGGACATATGGATCCTGAAGATATTCAGGAATATATGGCTCATGGCGGTTATTTGGCTTTGGAAAAAGTGCTTAAAACCATGACGCCGGCTCAGGTTGTTGATGAGATTAAACGCTCTGGTTTGCGTGGCCGCGGTGGTGGCGGTTTCTCAACCGGTATGAAATGGGAATTGGCTGCAAAAGTGCCGACGATTGATGAAAAGTTCATTATCTGTAACGGTGATGAAGGCGACCCCGGTGCTTATATGGACAGAAGTATTTTGGAGGCGAATCCGCATGCCGTGATTGAGGGTATGATGATTGCGGCTTATGCCATCGGGGCAACGGAAGGATGGTTTTATATCCGTGCCGAATATCCTTTGGCGGTTGAGCGGCTTGAAAAAGCCATTAAAGCTTGCAAAAAGAATCGTCTGCTCGGCAATAATATTATGGGTACGGATTTTAACTTTAATATTGATATTCGTCTCGGTGCCGGTGCTTTTGTTTGCGGTGAAGAAACAGCCTTGATTCACTCTATTGAAGGAAAGCGCGGTACGCCGCGTCCGCGTCCGCCTTATCCGACAGATAAGGGACTTTGGGGCAAGCCAAGTTGCGTAAACAATGTGGAAACGCTTGGCAATGTGGCTTCGATTATCTTAAAAGGTGCGGATTGGTTTGCATCCTTTGGTACGGAAACATCTAAGGGAACAAAAGTTTTTGCTTTAACCGGACAAGTTGAACATTCCGGCTTGATTGAGGTGCCGATGGGAACGACGATTAATGAAATCGTAAATGAAATTGGCGGCGGAGTACCAAACGGCAAAAAGCTCAAAGCGGTTCAGACAGGAGGACCTTCCGGCGGTGTTATTCCTTCAGAATATATGGATTTGCCCGTTTGTTATGAGGAGCTTAAAAAAGTCGGTTCAATTATGGGCTCTGGCGGTATGATTGTTATTGATGATACGCAAGATATGGTTTCCTTGGCAAACTTTTATCTGGACTTTACGGTTGATGAATCTTGCGGAAAGTGTGCTCCTTGTCGTATCGGCGGAAAACAGATGCTTTTGTTGTTGGAAAAAATCAATAAAGGTAAAGGAACTAAAGAAGATATTGAAGAACTGCGCAAAATCGCTCATGCTATGCAAAAAGCTTCTCTTTGCGGCTTGGGGCAGACCGCGCCGAATCCGGTATTGTCAACTTTGAAGTTCTATGAGAACGAGTATTTGGCCAAAGTTGAGAAAAACGAGAAAAAATAGAGGAGAGCTTAGAATGGTAAAATTGAAGATTGATAACTATGATGTCGAAGTTCCGGCCGGTACCTCTATTTTGGATGCGGCTCGTACGGTGCAAATAGAAATTCCGACTTTGTGCAAACATCCTGATGTTGACCCAAGTGCCGGTTGTGGTATGTGTATTGTTCGTGTCAACGGGCGAATTATGCGTTCTTGTTGTACGCCCGTGAGTGAGGGAATGGAAGTTATTACTTCAGATCCGGAGCTTGTTGATGTGCGTCGCACGGTGTTAAAGTTGATTTTGAGTAACCATCCAAACGAATGTTTAACTTGTATTCGTTCCGGACATTGCGAATTGCAGGATATGGCAAATACGTTTGGTATTAGGGACAGCAAACTGCCCAGCTTAAATAAAAAATATGAAATTGATGATTCTACCAAAGCCATTGTTTTGGATGCATCTAAATGTATTGTTTGCGGCAGGTGTGTTGAAGTTTGCCAAAACCAACAAAATGTTTGGGCTTTGAGCTATTTGAATCGTGGTTTGGCAACCAGAATTTCGGCTGCCGGCGGGATTAAACTGGCGGACAGTCCTTGTATTAAATGTGGTCAATGTTCGGCGCATTGCCCGACAGGTGCAATAGTTGAGTATGATGAGACCGAAAAAGTTTGGAATATGTTGAATGATCAAAATCTTTATACAATTGTACAGATTGCTCCGGCTGTACGCGTGGCTATTGGTGAAGAGTTCGGTTATGAGTTTGGTGAAAATCTGACAGGAAAGACTTATGCTGCTTTGCGTCGTATGGGATTCAAAAAGGTATTTGATACGAATTTTGGTGCCGATTTGACCATTATTGAAGAAGCTTCTGAGTTTGTGGAACGCTTTAAAAATAAACCCGAGAGCTTGCCGATGTTTACGTCTTGTTGTCCGGCTTGGGTGGATTTGTTGGAAAAATATCATCAAGATATGATTCCTCACTTTTCTACTTGTAAATCTCCGCAATCTATGGTCGGAGCAATGGCTAAAACTTATTATGCCGAAAAAATGGGAATTGATCCGGCAAAAATCAGAGTTGTTTCGGTTATGCCTTGTACGGCTAAAAAATGGGAGATTGTTCGTAGCGAGGATATGCGTAGTTCCGGCTATCAGGATGTTGATGTTTCTATCACGACACGTGAATTGGCTCGGATGATTAAACAAGCAGGAATAGATTTTCGCAAGTTGCATGATGAGGAGGCGGATAGTCCTTTGGGAGAATATTCCGGTGCTGCGACAATTTTCGGAACAACCGGCGGTGTTATGACTGCGGCATTGCGCACTGCTTATTTCTATATTACCGGTGAGGAACTCGGTGATTTGGACTTTAAGGAAATTGACGGACTTGAGGGAATTAAAGAGGCAGAGGTCGATATAAAAGGGACCAAGGTTAAAATTGCCGTTGCTCACGGAATAGGAAATGTTGAGCAGGTTTTGGATAAGGTTCGTCAGGCTAAAGAAAATGGTGAAGAAATGCCGTATCACTTTATTGAGGTTATGGCTTGTCGCGGCGGATGTGTTGCCGGCGGTGGACAGCCCCGCGTGATGATGCCGGACCAACCCAAACCACGCGGTATTACCGATGATATTCGGAAAAAGCGGGCTAAGGGGTTGTTTGATGAAGATTTGAATGCTAAAAACAGATTATCTCATCATAACGAATCTATTAAAACCTTGTATGCCGAATATTTAGGAAAAGCAGGTTCGGAAAAGGCGCATGAGTTGCTGCATACACATTATGTGCCGAGAGGACTGTATAAAAAATAATGGTGAAAACACTAAAAAACCTCTCCTTAAGGAGAGGTTTTTTTATGCTATATTTGTCCTGTTTTTAACAAGTTGAAATATTTGTAAATGGAGCCCTCGGGAACATTCCAGCTAAAATCTTTTGACATTGCATTCTTGGTCATTTGTTTGATTTTGTCAGGATGACGATAAAAGGCTTCAAGAGCTTTTTGTACTGTTTCGGCATAAGCATTGATATTATTTTTCAGTCTTTGAGCGGTTAGGTTTGAGCCGTAAACACGTCTTTTTTCGGTGAAAAATACTTCTGTGCGGAAACCGTCAACGCTGTCTTCAATGGTGTCAACTAAGCCGCCTGTGGACATCGCAATCGGCAGGGCTCCTTTGGCCATAGCTTCCATTTGAGTCAGGCCGCAGGGTTCAAAACGACAAGGCATTAAGTAAAAGTCTGAAGCTAACTGAATCGCATAGGCAAACTCATCTCTGTAACCACGGAAAACAAAGAGCCGTTTAGCCGCTTTCGGGTTGATTTCTGTGATTTTGTCTTTTAGTTTGGTTAGGAGTTCAAAGTTTTTGGCATCTCCGGCACCTCCTAAGATGAAAATCGGAAATTCCTTTTTGAAATTGTTGAATTTTGTGCAGAGGTTGATAAGAGCCTGAGCTGCAATATCATATCCTTTTTGCTCAACCAGACGGCTGGTGGCACAGAAAACCGGTGTTTTGGTTATATCTTGTATAATGCCGCTCAAGTCATCAAACTTGTAGGTATCTATCAGCGGAATGGTTTGTTTTTTATATTCATTATCCGTTGCAATCTTGGAAAGAAGTTTGATAAATTCTTTTTTATTATGTAGCTTTGTTTCCAGATTATGTTCATCATAGACTTGAAAATCAAAGTCTTTAAAATACTCGTTGATGTGGTCTATTTTGGCTTTGTTGGGCGAAATGAGCTTTTTGTCATAGCCGTTGACGATGCCAAAAAAGTTACGATGATCTTTGCGTATTTTTAAAATATCGCGGAAGTCTAAACCGAAACCTAATTCTTTTGAAACTTCTTCCATATAGTTTTTGGAAACCGTAACCACACGGTCAGCCAGATGAAAGTTACAAGAAGCTTGGTTATAGCTGTCATGAACAATCAGAGTATTTGTTGCGCGCGGGTTGGCGTTTTTGATAGCTTTGGCATTGCGAAAAACGGTTGAAACCGTTTCTTCATACAAGGAATTGAGAATTTTTGAAGTGTTTTCGTAATCCCAGCCCTGATAACCTAAGTGATGTGCAATATGAATAATCGGGATGGATTTTATTTGTTCGGCAAGCGCGCTTGACATGGTTTGGTTTTCGACCTTTGCCGTTGTGAAATATTTGGTTAGGCCGGATAAAGCTCCGCTGTGCCAATCGTTGGCGATGAGAACATTCGGTTTTGCAATATCTTTGATTTTATTGTCGCAGATATTTTCAATCAGCATATAAACGGCTTTGGAAAAGAAAGCAAAGCGCTCAACCTCATTAATGCCAAATTCATTTAAAACATAGCACCCGTCTTGTGCCGATGGGTTTAGCGGATGCGGGTTGATTGAGAAAAAGCGTTCGTTTTCAAGAAATAAGTAGTCGGTGTTGGCAAAGTGACCTTTATAAACGGTTACTTTGTGATCAACCAATGCATTTTTGTCGCCGAAAAAAGGAACCGTAATTGTTTTTATTTTTGTAACCGATGTTGTTTGATGTTCCGCTCCTTCATAGGTATCATTGGTTAGAGTTGCTTTTTTCTTTCCGGTGTTACCTAAATACATGGGGGTAACTATGGTTAAGGCGTGGCCATCTTTGCCGAAACATGCATTGAAAGCTTCAGGAAGTTCGGAAGCAACCATTCCCAGACCGCCCCATTTCATGAAAGATGCCGTTTCAGACGTAATCATCCAGCCTTGGATATTATTGATTTCCGGCCAAGGTGTTTTGCCTAAACATTGCTTTTTGCCAAGGTTTTGAATCTCTTGTAAGTTTGGATTGGAAACAACAGTACTATAAGTGAGAGTGAACTTCTTTTTATTAAAATCTGTCGGGAGGAAATTTGTATTGTTTTTTGTGTCGGTGTTTAGCGGAATTACGGCATTCATCTTTAGGTCTCTCAGTATCCAAAAATAATTATACGGAAGTATAAACATTTTTTTGGAAAAGTACAGCGCAAAAAAGCATCTGGGCTTGACTTGTTAATCTTTAATAACTAAGTTCTTAGTATAGTTATATATACACGCAGTGGTAAAAAATTTAAAGAGGAAAAATATGAAAAAGTTTAAAAATCACCATCAGGAAAATCAGCAAAATTCAGGTGAAGAAGTTGAGGAAATTTTGGAAAAAGAATCCGAGGTAGAAGAAACTCCTGATGCCGATGAAATATCTGCGGCAGGTGATGATGATATTGTTGAGGCTCTTAAAGAAGAAAATCAGAAACTTAAAGAGGATTATCTTCGGGCTTATGCTGAGTTGGAAAACACGAAAAAACGTTGCGCACAAGAGATTGAAAAGAATAATAAATATGCCGTATCGGCTTTTGCTAAAAATCTGTTGAGTGTGGCGGATAATTTGCACAGAGCTTTAAGTGCAATTCCTGAAGAAAAGCGTAATGAATGTGATGGCTTGATTAACCTGCTTAAAGGCGTGGAGCTTACGGAAGCTGATTTGATGAAAGCTTTTGAGAAGAATGGTATCAAAAAAATGGATATTATCGGGCAAGTTTTTGATCCAAATTTTCATCAGGTTGTGCAAGAAGTTGAAGATGCAAGCAAGCCAAACGGTACAATTATTGCTGAGCTGCAAACAGGTTATATGCTTAATGACCGAATTTTGCGCGAGGCGATGGTTGTGGTTACTAAAGGCGGAAAATAGTTTTGTTTGTTGCTAAAAAAGCCGGAGAAAAATCTCCGGCTTTTGTGTATAAACCGGTAGGTATTTTTTTAATATTGTGCTTGCCGTCAAAATCGTTTTGCCGTAAATTAAAGCAGGTTGTTTTTTTTAGTTGAAGAGAGATTGATATGCGCCATTCCAATCGTTTAAAAGATGAAATCAGAAATATTGAGATTATACCGAATTTTAATCCTTATGCCGAAGGTTCCTGTCTGATTAAGTGCGGGGGAACGCATGTGGTTTGTACGGCCAGCGTGGAAGATAAGGTTCCCGCTTGGCTTAAAGGACAAAACAAAGGCTGGATTACGGCAGAATATGCCATGTTGCCGCGTGCAACACAAGTTAGAGTACAGAGAGAAGCCAAAAAACCTTCCGGTCGCACACAGGAAATTCAGCGGCTTATCGGGCGTTCGCTCAGAGCTGTTGTGGATTTGGAAAAAATGAAAGATGTATCAATCTGCATTGATTGCGATGTTATTCAGGCAGATGGGGGAACGCGTACAGCGTCTATTACGGGTGGCTTTGTGGCTCTTTATTTGTGCGTGCGTAAGCTTTTGCTTGAGAAAAAACTTAAAACAAACCCTATTCGTGAATATGTTGCTGCCGTGTCTTGCGCCATTCATGAAGGAGAGAAAATTCTGGATGTGGATTATGAGGAAGACTCTCATGCGCAGGCGGATATGAATTTTGTTTTAACCGAAAGCGGAAAGATTGTTGAAATTCAGGGAACAGCCGAAGGGAATCCGTTTGAGGAAGATGATTTTAAGGAGCTTTTGGGTTTAGCTCGCACGGGAATCGCCAAACTGATTGAGAAACAAAGAGAAGCATTGGGAATGTAGAGATGAGTTTTGAAAAGATTGTTTTAGCAACGCATAATCAGGGTAAAATTGCAGAAATGAGAGAGATGTTGAAACCTCTCGGAATTGCGGTAAGTTCGGCTGCAGAGTTAAATCTGCCTGATGTGGAAGAAACAGGCTCAACCTTTGAGGAAAACGCAAAACTCAAAGCCGAGCAGTTGTCAGCATTGTCCGGATTACCTTGTTTGGCTGATGATTCCGGTTTGTGTGTAGATGCGCTTAATGGTCGCCCAGGGGTTTATTCTGCGCGCTATGCACCAAACAGAGATTTTGACAAAGGTATGCAGATGCTACTTGATGAGTTGTCTGCGACCAAAGACACCGAACGTAAGGCTCATTTCTCCTGTGTGATGGCTTTTGCAAGACCAGATGAAAAAACACAGGTTTTTGAAGGCAGAGTTGACGGAAAAATCGCTCAGGCCAAAAAAGGCTGCGGAGGGTTCGGTTATGACCCGATTTTTGTGCCGGATGAGGGAGATGGGCGGAGTTTTGCCGAGTTTGACGGTGCAGAAAAAAATAAAATCTCGCACAGAGGCAGAGCTTTAAGAAAATTTTTGGAATATTTGCAGAAATAAGTCGATTACAGAGGATTAAGCATGGGTAAAATTTTTAATATTCCGGCGAGCTTGTCGGCGGTTGATGTGTTGGCCGAGAAGTTTTTGGCGGAATATGAACAAGACCCTTTGGCTTTGTCTGATGTACTGATGTTGTTGCCAAACAGGCGTGCGGTAAAGGCTTTGTCGGATGCCTTTGTAAGACAACGCGGGCTTGCGCCGACTTTGTTGCCGAAAATGCTACCAATCGGCGATGTGGAAGAAGACGAACTTTTTCTGACGGGATTTGACTTTTCGGAAAGTTTGGCCTCACTGGCTCCCGCGATTGAGCGCAATGAGCGGTTGCTTTTGTTTACCAAGATTATTTTGAGCAAACCGACAGAGTTCGGACTTGAGAAAATGAGTGCGAATCAGGCATGCTATTTGGCTCAAGAATTGGCCGGTCTGATTGATACGGCGCATAATGAAAATTTGTCTTTTGATAAGCTGAAAGATTTGGTTCCGGCAGAATATGCCACGCACTGGCAGGAAACACTTAAGTTCTTGGAGATTATTACGAAATATTGGCCGGAGATTTTGCGAGAACGCGGGTTGATTGACCCAGCAGAGAGGCGCAATTTGTTGATTGCAGCGCAGGCAGAAATGTGGAAAAAGAATCCGCCAAACAAAAGAATCTGCGTTATCGGAACAACGGCAACTTTTCCGGCAATGAAAGATTTAGTTTCTGTGGTTTTGACTTTGTCTGAGGGCGAAGTTTATTTGTCAGGTTTGGATAAGTTCTTAGACGATGAGAGTTGGGCAGCGGTTGATGAAACGCATCCGCAATTTGAGCTCAAAGACTTGCTTGCTTATCTGAAAATTGAGCGTGAAAATGTAGAGAATCTGCTGTTGCCGCAAAATAAGCCGCGTGAAAAGTTTATTTCAGAGATTATGCGGCCGGCCAAAACGACCGATAAATGGCGAGATATTGCTCAGGTCGGGCTTTATCATGAAGCTTATGACGGGATTAGTCTGATTAATTGTGCCGATGTGCGGCAAGAGGCTTTGGCTATTGCGCTGATTATGCGGGAATCCTTGGAAACGCCAGAAAAAACAACAGCTTTGGTTACGACGGACAGAAGCTTGGCCAGACGAGTGGCTTCAGAGCTTTGGCGTTGGAATATTAAGGTGGATGATTCCGCCGGTTGTCCTTTGGCGCAAACACCTGTCGGTATCTTTTTGCGACAGATTGCCATAGCTGTTAAAAGCAGTTTTATGCCGATTGAGTTTTTGTCTTTGCTGAAGCTGCCTTTGGCAGCGGGCGGATGTTCTTATGCCAAAATCAGACGTTTGGTCAGAGATTATGAGAAAAAGGTTTTGCGCAGCGGGTTTGCCGATGAAGTTTTGGAAGCCAAGATAAACAAGCTCAAAGATATTTTACGGCCGTTTTATGATTTGATGCAACAACCCAAAGCAGATTTTAAGCTGCTTTTGGAAAAGCATATTAGAGTTGCGGAAGCTTTTGCCGCTTTGCCGGATAAAAAAGGCGCGGATATTTTGTGGCGAGGAGACGACGGTGAAGCAATGGCTGCTTTTGTGGCGGATTTGTACCAAAGTGCCGAAGTTTTGGGTGAGATAGAAACGGCTGAATACGCGGGTTTATTAGATGCGATGATGGCAAGTATTACCGTGCGTCCAAAATATGGTACGCATCCACGCCTGAAGATTTTGGGTCCGATTGAGGCAAGGTTGACGCATTTTGATACAATTATTATCGGAGAGGTTAATGAAGGGGCTTTTCCAAAAGCAACAAGTGCTGACCCGTGGATGTCCAGACCGATGAAGAAGGATTTTGGTTTTCCGCTGCCGGAAAAAGCTATTGGGGTTTTGGCGCAGGATTTTTGTAATCTGCTTGCCGGAAAAAGGGTTTATTTGACCAGAGCTGAGCGCGTGCAGGGAACGCCGATGGTGAAATCTCGTTGGTGGATGCGGCTTGAAACGGTTTTGAAGGCCTTAAAAGTTGATATTGAGGATTTGGAAGACAATGCCTTTAGGGCTTGGGCTGAGTTTTTGGACAGAGTGGAAGTCTTTAAGCGTTTGTTGCCGCCGGAACCCAGACCGCCGGTTGAGGCTCGCCCACGGGTGATGTCGGCGAGCGCGGTGGAAAACTGGATGCGCGACCCGTATATTATTTATGCCAAATATATTCTTAAGCTTAAAAAACTTGATGATTTGGAACAAGATTTGAGCCTGAAAGATTATGGCACAATTATTCATGCGGTTTTGGAAAAATTTAATAATAAATATGCGACAAGTTTTCCGCCTAATGCCAAAGAGGAGCTTTTGGCTTTGGGGCGTGAATATTTTAACGAAAACAAGATAGCCATGGAAACCAGAGCTTTTTGGTGGCCGGCTTTTGAAAAAACGGTGGATTGGCTGATTGGCGCAGAGCTAGATTATCGCCCTGAGGTTAAGCAAGTGCATAATGAGGTGGAGGGGAGTTTTTCTTTTGAGGCTCCGGCCGGAAAGTTTACGATTACGGCCAAGGCCGACCGTGTTGATGAGACCAAAGAAGGTAAAATTAATATTATAGACTATAAAACAGGATATGCACGGAGTGCTAAAGAGGTGGCTTTCGGTTATGCGCCGCAATTGCCGATAGAAGGGTTGATTGCAAAATTCGGCGGATTTGAGAATATTCCGGCAGCGGAAGTTGATAAGTTGATTTATTGGCAGCTCGGGCGAAAAGATATTGTTATTGAGGATGATATGAATGAGCTGCTTGATAAAAACTATGAAAATATTGTTGCTTTGGCATCTGTTTTTGATTTTGAAAAAACAGCATATATCAGCAAGCCGAATCCGAAATATGCGCCGAAATATTCGGATTATGAGCATTTGGCCAGAGTGCGCGAATGGTCGGTTGTTGATGATGAGGAGTGAGGTTTTTTGATGATGGACGAGATTGCAACAGAACGCCAAAGACTTGGTGAAAAAGCTACTCTTCAACAGAGGAAGGCTGCAAACCCGTTGCGCTCGGTTTGGGTGGAAGCCTCAGCCGGAACGGGCAAAACCAAAGTGCTCTCAGATAGGGTTTTGCGTTTGTTATTAAGCGGGGTGCAACCGGCAAAAATTTTGTGCCTGACCTATACAAAAGCAGCAGCGGTGGAGATGAGTTCGCGTATTGCCGGAAGGTTGAGCCGTTGGGCGGTGGCAAGTGATGATGACTTGCATAAAGAACTTTTGAAGCTTTTGGGAAGTCTGCCGGAAAACCACAAAGATTATGCCAAATTGGAAGCGCAAGCTCGCAAGCTTTTTGCTGTTTTGTTAGACACGCCCGGCGGAATGAAAATCCAGACTATTCATAGTTTTTGCCAAGAGGTTTTGAAAAGATTTCCGTTGGAGGCAAAAGTTTCGCCATATTTTGAGGTGATGGATGACCGTACGGCGGCGGAAGCTTTGGAAGATATTAAGCAAGCTTTATTACAAAAAATTGAGCTAGAGCCGGAAAGTCGTGCCGGAAAAGCTTTGGCCTTTTTGACCAAAAACGTGAGCGAATTTCAGTTTCCGAAAATTATGAATGCGATTGCTGAAGCAAGAAATAAGATTATTCGGTTGTTTGCGGCCTATGGTGATGCAGAAGCCGTTTTGGCAGAGCTTAGTCGGCGATTGGGTGTGGCAGAAGAAGACACGGAAGAAGCTTTGGTGGCTGAATTTATGGCACAAGCGGACAGAGCCGAAGTTCGGCGTTGGGCTGAGGCATGGCAGCACGGAGGTGTGAAAGACAGTGCTAAAGCCGAAAAAATTTATGCTGTTTTGGAAAGCGGATTTGACCGCCAAAATTATGAGCTTTATAAGTCGGTATTTTTGACGAAGAAAAACGAACTTTATGCAAAATACGGCGATAAAGAATCGTTAAAATATTATGCCGAATTATCCGAAAAAGCCGCCTTGGAAGCAGAAAGGATTTTGGCTCTTGAAAATAAACTGACGGCAGTGCGGGTTTTGGCTTCTACGCGAGCCGTATTGTTTTTGGCAGAAGATTTAATTTCGGGTTATAACCACTTCAAAAAAATACATTCCAAAATGGACTATGAAGACCTGATTGTGCTGACAAGACGGTTGCTGGAAAATTCTGCCGTGGCGGATTGGGTATTATTTAAGTTGGACGGCGGTATAGAGCATGTATTGATTGATGAGGCACAAGATACTTCTCCCGACCAATGGGCTATTGTTAAGGCTTTGACGGCGGATTTTTTTGCCGGAGAAGGTGCCGGAGATGCTTTGAGAACGGTTTTTGCCGTGGGGGACAGAAAACAATCTATTTATAGTTTTCAGGGTGCGGACCCCAGAGGTTTTGATGAAATGCGGCAATATTTTGCCAAGCAAGCCAAAGATTTTGATCAGGTTAATTTGGCTGTGTCTTTCCGTTCAACCTCGGCAGTGCTGGACGTGGTTAATGAGGTTTTCAGAGACGAAAAAGCCTCACAAGGTGTAGCAAACGAAGGTGAAGATATTACGCATATTCCGTTTAGGTCAGGTGACGGCGGGCGGGTTGAACTTTGGCCTTTGGTAGAGCCTGAAGAAGATGATAAAAATGATGTTTGGTTGCCGCCGGTAGAAAGAAGCCGTGGCGAATCTACCAGTGCAAGATTGGCGCAAAAAATTGCTTCAAAAATCAAGAAAATGGTAGAAAGCAGAGAAATCTTAGTTTCACAAAACAGGCCTGTGCGTTATAAGGATTTTATGATATTGGTTCAACGCCGAAACGCCTTTGTGGAAGAGATGGTGCGTGCTTGTAAAAATGCTAATGTTAATGTCGCCGGTGTTGATAAAATCCGTTTGTTGGAGCAAATAGCTATTCAGGATTTGGTGGCTTTGGGTGAGTTCTTATTGCTGCCTACCGATGATTTGACTTTGGCAACAATCTTGAAGTCACCGCTTTTCGGACTTGATGATGATGATTTGTTCCGCTTGTGTTATGAGAGAGGGCAAACCACTCTTTGGACAAGGCTTGGGCAAGATGATAAATATGCAGAAGTTTATAAAACTTTGCAGGATTTGTTGGATAAGGCGGATTTTGTTCGTCCGTTTGAGCTTTATGCTTATGTCTTAAACAAGCTTAATGGGCGCAAAAAATTTGTGGAACGTATGGGCTATGAGGTTGAAGACGGGTTGGATGAGTTTGTTAATCTGACTTTGGCTTATGAGCAAGAACATATTCCGACTTTGCAAGGTTTTATCTGTCGGATTAAGCAAGATGAAATAGAAATTAAGCGCGAGCTGGAGCAAAGCGAGGCAGATGCGGTCAGGATTATGACCGTGCATGGCTCCAAAGGTTTGCAAGCTCCGATTGTGATTTTGCCGGATACGGTGCGTGTGGTCGCAACCAAAAAAGAAGCCGGATTGCTCTGGGATGATGTCTTTTATTATCCTCTCTCCGCCAAAGATTATGAGGCAAATTGTGAAAAAGTTAAAGCCAAAGAATCCGAGCTGGCGTTAAACGAATATCGTCGCTTGCTCTATGTTGCTTTAACGCGTGCCGAAGACAGGTTGTGTGTTTGCGGGTATCGTAAAAAGACAAAAGAATCCGAAGATTCTTGGTATTCTTTGGTGAAAAAAACTTTTGCTTCCTTA
This sequence comes from uncultured Pseudomonadota bacterium, assembly GCA_949292375.1. Taxonomy (GTDB): domain Bacteria; phylum Pseudomonadota; class Alphaproteobacteria; order RF32; family CAG-239; genus Scatacola_A. Next base: position 167,890 of record CASEZG010000001.1, read on the forward strand.
GCAGAAGAAAAAGATGACGGGACTTTGGTTTATGATGTGGTGCAAAAGCTCCCCGTGAAAGAAGATGAAGGTACAAAAGCCAAGAGTTTTATGCGTCCGCCTTTTGATTGGATTTATCAAAATCCGCCGGAAGAGGGGGCTTTGGCAAAACCTTATACGCCATCAAAGCCCGAAGATACTGAAGAGCAGGCACTGTCTTCGCCGATTGGCGAGGGCGGGCAAAGCAGGTACCGGCGCGGGCGGCTTATTCATAAGTTGTTGCAGTTTTTGCCGGATGTGGCAGCAAAAGACAAGAGCAAAATTATCAAAGAGTTTTTAGCCAAAGAAGCATATGGTTTGGATGAATCTGAAGTTGAGAGAATTTGCTCGGAGGTTTTGTCTTTGTTGGAGAATCCGAAATTTGCTGAAATGTTTGGCGCAAATTCTAAGGCCGAAGTGCCGATTATGGGCGTGGTTGACGGCAGAATTGTGTCTGCGCAAGTGGATAGGTTGGCGGTGTTTGATGACAAAGTCGTGGTTATTGATTTTAAGACAAACCGTCCGGCGGCCAAAACTTTGGCGGATGTTCCTTCAATATATGTACGGCAGCTTGAGGCATATCGTAAGCTGCTTGAAGCCGTTTATCCGGCAAAGCGGGTCGAAACCTATATTTTGTGGACAGACACGGCTCATTTGATGGAAATTGCATAATTTTTGGTTGTTTTTATTTTAATAGACTTTAATATATCTAAATCAAAACCTATATAGTTTTTGTTACTACTAATTGAAAGGGAATAATATGAAGCAAATTACAGACAGTCAGTTTGAATCAGAGGTTCTTAAATCTAAGGGTTTGGTTCTGGTTGACTTTTGGGCAGAATGGTGCGGTCCTTGTCGTCAGTTGGGGCCGGTTTTGGAAGAGGTTTCTAAGGAAATGGGCGACAAAGTTACCATTTGCAAGATGAATGTTGACGAATCTCCGAATACGGCTGCTCAGTATGGAATCCGTAGTATTCCGACAATGTTCTTGTTTAAGGACGGTAAGCAAGTTGATGTTAAGGTTGGCTTGAACTCTCAAGCCTCTTTGGTTTCTTGGATTGAGTCCCACAGATAAGATATTAGAGAAAGGGCAGATTAGTTTCTGCCTTTTTTATGAACTTTTATACAATCAAAAGTTTATTTATTAAAAATAACTATGAAATAAGTTGCTTTAAATATATTTGTATATTATAGTTCTTTGTAACAAATGGTTGCAAAGCAACTTAAAGTGTGTTTATATTAGGAGTGTATGGAAGTTCAATGCAACTTTCAGTATTCTCAAAAGCGAGAATCGGAGCGGTAAGAGGCTTTTACAAGCAGCGGGCGGTATTGATGACGATTGTATCGTGTCAATACCGTTACTGGTATGGACCGGTTGTTCTGCAAGTTATGTGGAAAATCGTGGTATCTCTGTAACGGAAGGTTTGCTTTCGTTTCAGAACTATCGCTGCTTAGTACTCTTACATACTGCGATTTTCCACCTCTTGACTAGCAGCAGAGTTCTTCAATGATTTTGTTTAAAACCGCAAAGCCTTTTGATGTTGCTTTGAGGTTGTTTTTTGTTTCCGTTAAAAAGCCTTCAGAAATAAGATGTTGTAGATTTTTTGTGTTGATTGTTTCAGCAAAAGTTAAGCCGCAATTTTCAAAAAATCGTTGTTTGTTTATGCCCTGATTAAGCCGTAAACCCATAATGATTAATTCTTCAGCGCGTTCCTGTGCCGTGAGCTCTTCTATGTTTAAATGATGCGTGGTGGCATAAATTTTGCCCTCAGACATAAATCTTCCGTGGGCGGATTTGCCAATGCCTATATAATCATCTCCTTCCCAATAAAGCAGATTATGTTTGCAAGGCAGTCCATAGTTTGAAACTTCGTATTGCGGATAGCCGTTGGTGTTAAGATAATCGTTGGTGAAGGCATACATCTGAACAGCAGCCTCATCTTCTAAGGCACGTACGCCTTTGGCCGCAAAAACCGTACCTTCTTCAATGGTTAATTGATATAGGGAAATGTGCTTAAAACCAAAATTTGTTGCTTGTTTCAGCTCTTGTTTCCATTCTTCCAAGCTTTGCTGTGGACGGGCATAAATCAAATCCATAGAATGATTGTCAAAGATATTTAAGACTTCATCTATGGCTTTTTGAGCTTGTTTGAGGTTATGTGTGCGGCCTAAGAATCGTAAGTCTTTGTCATTTAGAGCCTGAACGCCTAAAGATAACCGATTGATTCCGGCAGTTTTTAGCTCATAAAACATATTTTCTCTGTCTGAGTTGGGGTTGGCTTCCAGACTAATCTCTATATCTGAACGAATCTGCCATTTTTTAGCAATGAAGTTGATGATTTTTTCTATGTTTTGCGGCTTAATCAGCGATGGTGTACCGCCGCCGAAAAAAATACTACTGACAGTTTTATCTTGTGTGAACCGATGATAATATTCTAAGTCTTGCAAATAGCCGTCTATTATTTCTTCTTGTGCTACATCCTTTTTGACTTCCTTATAAAAGTCGCAATAAGGGCAACGAGATAGGCAAAACGGCCAGTGGATATAAACTCCGAAAGGTTTTAAAACTCGTCTGGTGGGCAACTGCTTGGGCAATCCGGTGCTCACATCCTCATGTACATTAGAGTACATTCCGGTGTTGCGCTCCGTGTCGTCCGGCGCATTTCCCTCACCAGCCGAGTTTTGGAAAGTGGAGGCGGGTAGCTGCTTGGGCAATCCGGTGCTTTTATTCTCATGTACATTAGAGTACATTCCGGTGTTGTGCTCCGTGTCGTCCGGCGCATTTCCCTCACCAGCCGAGTTTTGGAAAGTGGAGGCGGGTAACTGCTTGGGCAATCCGGTGCTTTTATTCTCATGTACATTAGAGTACATTCCGGTGTTGCGCTCCGTGTCGTCCGGCGCATTTCCCTCACCAGCCGAGTTTTGGAAAGCGGAGGCGGGTAACTGCTTGGGCAATCCGGCATTCATATCCACGACCTATGTTTATAAAATGAACTTGGATAAATCAGAGGCTTCGGTATATTTTGCCAGTTTTTCCTCAACCATCTGCGCGGTTATTACTTCTTTTTCACCACTGCGGTCAGATGCCGTATAACTGATATCTTCCAGCAAAATTTCCAGAACCGTATGTAATCTTCTTGCTCCGATGTTTTCGACATTTTCATTGATGGCAACGGCAATGTCTGCAATTTTATCAATAGCTTCTTTTTCAAATTCTAAATCAAAATTTTCGGTCTTCATCAAGGCGACATATTGTTCTATCAAATTTGCTTCCGGCTCGGTTAAGATACGTACAAAGTCCTCATGTGTTAAGGCTTTTAGTTCAACACGTATCGGCAAGCGTCCTTGAAGTTCCGGCAATAAATCTGAAGGTTTGGAAAGATGAAATGCACCGGAGCAGATAAACAAGATATGGTCAGTTTTAACCATACCGTATTTAGTGCTTACGGTTGTTCCCTCAATCAGCGGCAAGAGGTCTCTTTGGACGCCTTCGCGTGAAACATCGCTGCCACGGCGGTCATCTTTGCCGGCAATCTTATCTATCTCATCAATAAAGACTATGCCATCATTTTCTACGGTTTTGATGGCTGTTTGAATAATAGTATCATTATCCAAAAGTTTGTCACATTCTTCTTCCATCAAAACTTTGTAGGCATCGCCAACCGTCATCTTACGTGTTTTATATTTGTCGCCGAATGGTTTGCCTAATAAATCTCCTAAATTTAGCATTCCCATTTGTGCGCCGGGCATTCCCGGAATATCTATGGTCGGCATAGAGGGGTTGCTGTTATCGATAACCGCAATTTCAATTTCTCGGTCATTGAGCTGATTTTCTCTTAAGAGTTTGCGGAACTTTTCTTTAGTTTCTTCTCTTGCCGATGCTCCGACCAAGGCCTCCAAAACTCTTTCTTCTGCGCCGATTTCGGCTTTGGCGGCAACACTTTTGCGCAAGTCTTTTTTGGTGGAAGCAATGGCGATTTCTACCAAATCGCGGATGATGGATTCAACATCTCGTCCAACATAGCCGATTTCGGTGAATTTTGTGGCCTCTACTTTGATAAAAGGTGCTTTTGCCAGTTTTGCCAATCGGCGAGAGATTTCGGTCTTGCCGACACCCGTTGGTCCGACCATTAAGATATTTTTGGGTACAATCTCTTCGCGCAAATGTTCGGAAACCTGCATTCTTCTCCAACGATTTCTCAAAGCAATTGCAACGGCTTTTTTGGCTTCGTTTTGACCGACAATAAAACGGTCCAGTTCTGATACAATCTCTCTTGGGCTGAAATTGGCCATTTTAATCTACCTTTTCAATAATTACGTTGTGGTTGGTGTATACGTCAATGTCGCCGGCAATCTTCATTGCTTTATGGGCGATATCTTCCAGACTTAATCCGTTAATGTCATATAGGGCCTTGGCTGCGGCCATGGCATAGTTGCCGCCTGACCCGATGCCGATTATTCCGTCGTCAGGTTCCATTACTTCGCCCGTGCCGGAGATGACCAGTGAAACATCTTTGTCTGCAACAATCATAAAGGCTTGGAGTTGTCTTAAATATTTATCCATCCTCCAGTCTTTAGCCAGCTCGACAGCTGCTCGTTTGAGTTGGTTGGCATGCTTTTCAAGTTTGCTTTCCAATCTTTCTATCAGGGTTATGCCATCTGCGGCGGCTCCGGCAAATCCGGCAATGATATTGCCGTTGCCGATGCGGCGGACTTTTACGGATTTTGACTTGAAAATGACGGCTTCTCCTAATGTGGCTTGTCCGTCTCCGGCCATGACAACTTCGTTGCCTTTGCGAATGCATAAAATTGTGGTCATAGTATTATATCCTATCTTTAAGTTTGCTTTTCTTTATGTAGGGTGCTTAAAATGATTTTGCAACAATTTAGAGTAAAAACCCCGCAAAATAGCGGGGCTTTTGTTTTATTTGCGGTCTTTGGCATCCATAACAGCCGGATCTTTCGGTCCGCTGTTTTTCAGAATAGCCTCTGTCAGCGGTTTGTATTTTTGCCATGGGCTTTTTTCCGTGAAGGCTTTGCCGCAGATGGATAAACCAACAGAGCGTAAAGCCGTTTCGGTCGGGATAAATAAGTCCGGACTATCATCGGTCTTTTTACCCTGTGTTGCAAAGCCGTTGATGGTTCCGTGCTCATCAATCAAAGCTCCGCCGATGGTTACGGTTTGAACAAAGGTATCAATGATAATCTCTGCACCTTTTTCTTCCGAGTAGCGATAGCCGCTGACCGTTCCGGCGTTGTCTAAATAGCCTTCGCCGTTTTCAAAGCTGCCTTCAATGTCTAACAATCCCAGAGCCAAGAAACCGCTCTTGCCGACGTCAGGCAAATCAAGGTTGAGAGAAAGCGGGGTATATTTGGTCTTTTCATCCAAGACTAACAGAGCCGTGTTTTTGCTTGGGTTGATGCGGAAGGCCGTTGCTTTCAGTTTGCCACCGTTGATTGTTTCAAGATTATATCTGTTGTTGTCCTTAACAATGAGGTCAGCTGAGGTCAAAACAAATTGTTCGGAAACAATCAAACCTGCGCCTTTTTTGCCGTTGGCATTGGTGACGCTGACAACAGAAGCTCTGACTTTATACAGATTTTCCGGCGTTAGTTTTTCGTAAGGTTCTCTGTCAATGATGCAAAGCGAGTTTCCGCTGGCAAAGAAGGCCTCTTCAGCGGCTTCTCTTTTATCTGAGTCTATGTCAATCCAGGAATCGTCAACGATAGCCACGGTGTTGCTTTCTTCTGCGGAATGTTCTGTTATGCCTGAGGCTTCAACAATATCAATTTGTTTCTCTTCAATGCTTTCTTCTGCCGGAGGCATGATGAGAGTTTGTGTTCCGATTTCCGGCAGCATTTTGGTTTCTCCGCCATTGGAGATAACGCCGGAATCTTCAATGATTTCGGTTACGGGTTCTTCCACAACATCTACGGTATCCAACATTACAATGTCAGTCGGAACTTCAGTTATAGTCTGGATTTCATCATAAACCTGAACGGAATCGTCAGCGGGGATTTCCAGAACTTCTTGAACAACGGGAACCATTTGGCACATTTGTATGGGTTGACCGTTTTCATCAAATTGTCCGGGGATCATGGAGCAAATATTGTAATTTTCCTCCATCGGAACGGCGGCTTGTTCGGTTAATTCCTGCAAAGTGTTAAACTCGGAGGCTTCCGCTTTCTTTATTTCTGGCTCAAATTTACATTTAATCGGGTCAGCAATTCTTTCCGCTTCTATCAGAGCCAGACGTTCCGCTTCGTGTTCGTCAGGGTGGACACGCGTTGCCAATTGCTTTTCAAATCCGGGGAGATTACGCAAGTTTGATACGGCATCGGCAAAAGCTTTTTCAACCAAACGTATTTCGGCGTTATATTCTCCTTCGTTGACTTCACCATAGCCTGTTGATGTCCCTTTCCAATAGACATTGGTTTTGGTTATGTCCATTAATCTCCAAGTAACGGTCATTTCCGAAGAACCCGTGCGGCGGTCTTCTTTTTGAGAATCGTCCCAGTCATATTCATCGCAAAGATTCATATAATAATCGGTTATTTCGGCGGTTAAAATATATTCCGGCAGAGGAGAGGGGTTGGTTTCAAGACACAAGCTTGAGGGCATTTTAACAATCGGATAGCAGTTGCCGACAATCTGGTTGAATATGGGAATAAACTGCATATCTTTTTGCATAATGCGACCTTGATTCAAGATGGCGTCTTTTTCAAAACGACGGCAACCGAAAATGCGAAAACGATATTGTCCGAGCTTGGTCGAATAAGGGGCATATTTTTTGCCTTTTTTGATGCGGAAGTCTACATATTCAAGGCTAATCGGAGCAAAATTTTTGCAGTCTCGGTAAACAGATTTATAGATTTCGTCATCGTAGGCTACTTCATAATTTTTTACATTCGGCTTTTTTTGTTCGCAGTTGACGCATTTTGTGGTCGGACAACTGACGCAACTTCCTCCCGGAAAAATGCTGCCGTCTTTGTCTTTGGGGTTGCAAGAGGTGCATTCTCCGCCGGGGAAAATACTGCCGTCTTTTGATGAATTTGCTTCTTCAGGCTTGAAAAAACTTCTGACATTGGCTGATGCCATATTTTCGTTGCTTATGGCAAAGATGCCACATCCTAATGCGGCTAAAAAGAAAAATGATTTAACAGCCTGTTGAATTTTCATTATTTTTATCTCCTAAACTTGGCGACCGGGAATGCGGCTACGCAAGGCTAAAGCTTCAGCTATATGCATCTTAAGAACTTTCGGCATATTTTGCAAGTCTGCAATTGTTCTTGCTAACCGCAAAGTGCGATGATATGCCCGTGCCGAAAGTTTGGCTTTTTCGGCAAAGCTTATTAATAGGGTTGAAGCATCGTTATCCAAGGCGGCAACTTCTTCCAGCATATCTCCTTTGAGTTGCGCATTGGCGGTGAGTTCGGGGTGACCGAGTTGTCTGAATCTTTCTGCTTGGATTTTACGCGCTTTAATGACTCTTTCTCGGATGATTTCTGAGCTTTCGCCTTTTTTGACATCATTCATTTCCCACGGACTGACGGCAGGAACCTCGATATGGATGTCTATGCGGTCTAGGAGAGGACCGGAGATTTTGGCTTGGTATTCTTCAGCGCATTTGGGTGCGCGACTGCAGGCCAGTGCCGGATTTCCCAGATGTCCGCAGCGGCAGGGGTTCATTGCCGCAATGAGTTGGAAACGCGCAGGATATATTGTATGTGCGTTGACTCTTGAGATGGATACATAACCGTTTTCGAGAGGTTGACGCAGGGCTTCCAGAGCCGAGCGGCTAAACTCGGGTAGCTCGTCTAAGAACAAAACGCCGTTATGCGCCAGAGAAATTTCTCCCGGTTGTGCTTTGCGTCCGCCTCCGACCAAAGCAGGTGTCGAGGCCGAGTGGTGGGGGTCGCGGAAAGGTCTTTCAAAACAGATTTTGCTGTCTTTGAGTTCTCCGGCAACAGAATGTATGATGCTGGTTTCAAGAGCTTCTGCCGGAGTCAGCGGCGGGAGAATCGTCGGCAAGCGGGCAGCTAACATAGATTTTCCGGCTCCGGGAGGGCCTATCATTAATAAATTATGTGCGCCGGCGGCAGCAATTTCTAAGGCTTTTTTGGCGGATTCCTGACCTTTAACATCGCTCATATCCAGAGGAGATTTTGTGTCCGATGCTTTAAGAGCCGCCGGAAAAGGAATGAGTTGCGTGCCTTTGAAATGATTGATGAGCGAAAGCAGATTTTCCGGTGCGATGATGTCTTTTAAGCCTGACCAAACAGCCTCAGAGCCATTAGCTGCCGGACAGATTAAACCTTTTTCAGTACGATTGGCTTTAATGGCAGCAGGTAAAATGCCGTTGACGGAGATTAGGCTTCCGTCTAAACCAAGTTCGCCAAGCGCAATATAGTTTGCAAGTTCTTCTTGCGGAACAATGCTCATGGCGGCCAGAAGCCCCAGAGCAACGGGTAAATCAAAGTGTGAGCCCTCTTTGAGTAAATCAGCCGGAGCCAAGTTTATGGTGATGCGTTTGGCGGGCAGGCTTAAACCAAGTGATTGGAGTGCGGCGCGAACACGTTCTTTACTTTCGGCTACGGCTTTGTCGGGTAAGCCAACAATCGTAAAAGCGGGTAAACCTGAGGAGATTTGCACTTGCAAATCGACATCCAGAATGTCTAAACCATTAAAAGCAACCGTATTGACCCGAGATAACATGGCTTTTTACCATCGGGGTGTTCTTTCCCCATTACGCCAACGCCGTGTGGGAAAAGTTTCTTTGGTTAAGCGGTCGTATTTTGCAACCTTGTAGGGAATGTCGCGCAGGCGAACATAGTTTCGTTCTTCAAAATAGGTTGCGCAAGTTTCTGCCGAGGCATGTTTACTATCTCTGCAAATGATGATTATTCTGGTTTTGAGATGTTGCAATTTTATCTCTTCTCCCATAGATAAAAAGGTTTCATTGGAGAGAGAGGCATTATTGCGTGGTTCGGCAGTGTTTGAGCAACTACCTAAAATGACAGCAAAAAGTAAGGTTTTTAGTATGTTTTTGTTCCACATGTGAGTTCTATCCTCGGCTTGCAAGTGCTTTATTGTAGGCCGAAAAAGGTTAAAATTAGGTTATCGGCACATAAAATGCTTGCAAAATTAAAGTTTTAGAGTATATTCGCAATCGTCCCTTGCCGCAGGAGTCCGAATTATAATAAAGACAAAAGCTTGCGGCTATACAAGAACCCGGCTCTTTATTGAGCCATTTGTTGAGAATCCATAAGGAGATATTTTAGATGTCTAATTACGAAAGCGTGCTGATTGCACGTCAAGACCTCGGTACTTCTCAAGTTAACAACATTGTTTCTGAATTGAGCGATGTTATTAAGAAAGAAGGCGGTGAGGTTGTTAAAGTTGATAACTGGGGTTTGAAGAACCTGGCTTATCGTATTAAGAAAAACCGCAAAGGCCACTATGTTTTGATGAATATCTCTGCTCCGGCTAACGCTATTGCAGAATTTGAAAGAATCATGAGATTCAACGAAGATATCATCCGCTACATGACTGTTAAGGTTGAAGAATTTAATGACCTTTCTTCTTCCGAAGACAGAGAAACTGTAGAAGAATAGGAGAAATATAATGGCTAAACAAGTATTTTTCAGAAGAAAGAAAGCATGTCCGTTTTCCGGTGAAGACGGCTTGAAGATTGACTATAAGGATGTTAAATTGCTCTCCCGTTATATTTCGGAAAAAGGCAAGATTATTCCTAGCCGTATTACGGCCGTTTCAGCTAAAAAACAAAGAGAACTGGCCCGCGCTATCAAACGCGCACGCTATTTGGCTCTGCTTCCCTATGTTGCGGCTTAAGGAGAAATACGATGGAAGTTATCCTTTTAGAACATGTTGAAAAATTGGGTAAAATGGGCGACAAAGTTACCGTTAAAAACGGTTATGCCCGTAACTACCTCTTGCCTCAGAACAAAGCTTTGCGTGCTACAGAAGCAAACGTTGCTTTCTATGAGAAGAAAAAAGCTGAGTTAGAAGCTCATAATAAGGCTTTGTTTGACGAAGCTACCAAAAAGGCTGAAGCTCTTCAGGGATATAGTGCTGTTTTGGTTCGTCAGGCTGCTGAAACCGGACAATTGTACGGTTCTGTTACCATTCGTGACATTGCCGCTGCCATTAAAGCTTCCGGCTTTGATGTTGAGCGTCGTTGCGTTTATTTGGAAAAGCCGATTAAAGACCTCGGTATTTATCAGGTTAAATTGAACTTGCATCCGGAAGTATCTCAGACGATTTTGGTTAACGTTGCCAGAACCGAAGATGATGCTAAGAAGCAGGAAAAGGCTTATAACAAAGAATAGTTTTGTCATAAAGCTATGCAATAAAAAAGACCGACTGAAAAGCCGGTCTTTTTTATTATGTTTTATAGAACTTCGCGGCGGCCGACGTGGTCTGCGGCGGAGATGATGCCTTCTTCCTCCATCTTGTCTATCAGCGAAGCGGCACGGTTGTATCCTATGCGGAGTTTGCGTTGGATGTAGCTGGTGGAAGCTTTTTTATCATTTTGAACGATGGCTACGGCTTGTGCATACAAGTCTTCATCTGAACCGGCGGCAAAGTCGCCTTTGTCAAAGACAGAGCCGCTATCTTTTTCAGATAATTCGCCTTCGGTTACACCGGAAACATATTCAGGTTCTCGCTGGGTCTTTAGGAACTCAACGACTTTTTCGACCTCGCTATCCTTAACAAAAGAGCCGTGTACGCGAATCGGTCTTTGTCCGGCCGGCATATAAAGCATATCTCCCATACCGAGTAATTGTTCCGCGCCTTGTGATACGTGTCGGGAAGTTAGCTTTAATTGTACCGGTAATGACATCAACAGATGGTCTTTGGGTGGACATAATCAGGTGTAAGCCTGCGGCACGAGCCATTTGGGCTAAGCGTTGGATGGCGGCTTCAACATCTTTGCCGGCTACTAACATAAGGTCGGCCATTTCATCTACAACAATGACAATGTAGGGCAAAGGTGTGAGGTCTAGTTCTTGTTTTTCAAAGATGGGTTTGCCGGTCTCAGCATCAAATCCGGTTTGAACGGTGCGTTCAATTTTTTCGCCACTGGCTTTGAGTTCCTGAAGTTTTTGGTTATAGCCGGCGATATTGCGGACGTTGAGTTGCGCCATAGCGCGATAGCGGTCTTCCATTTCCTTAACCGCCTAGCGGTCTTCCATTTCCTTAACCGCCCATTTTAAACCAATAACGGCTTTGGCGGGATCGGTAATAACCGGTGTGAGCAAATGCGGAATGCCATTATACATTGAGAACTCAAGCATTTTCGGGTCAATCATTATCAATTTGCATTCTTCAGGGCGCATACGATACAGAAGAGAAAGAATCATCGTGTTAACACCGACCGATTTACCGGAACCGGTGGTACCTGCGACCAACAAGTGCGGCATTTTGGCGAGGTCAGCATAAACATTGCGGCCACCGATATCTTTGCCAAGAACAACATTTAAGGTGTTTTTGGTTTCGCGGAAAGCAGGGTCTTCAAGTAAGTCCTTGAACCATACGGTTTCGCGGTTTTTGTTTGGCATTTCGATACCAATCGTATTTGAACCGGGGACAACGGCGATACGGACAGAGACTGCAGACATAGAGCGTGCAATATCATCCGCTAAGCCGATAACGCGGGCAGTTTTGGTGCCGGGGGCGGGTTCTAATTCATATAAGGTTACGACCGGACCGGGACGGACTTTGACGATTTTACCGTTAACACCAAATTCTTGCAGAACATTTTCTAAATCGCGGGCGATGCTTTCAAGTTCTTTTTCGCTGATAAGATTGCCGCCTTTGTCTTTAGGGCGAGAAAGCAAGTTGACATCCGGATACATATAGCCATCATCAATATCTTTCTTTTTATTTGTTTTTGTTGCAGATTTATTCGAAGCAGCGGGAGCATCCTCTTTTTCACTTTTAACCTTAGGTTCTTTTCGCTCTTTGGGGGCTTTTTCTTTGCTTGGCTTGATGACAAGCTCATTGTTTTCTTCATCGGAATGCTTAAATTTGATTTTAGAAAGTCCCAAAGCGATGATGCGGAAGCAGAGGCGTAAAAATTTCCATATATATATAGCTATGGTGCGAAAACCTCTGTACCATGTTTTATAAGTTATACCGACTGCAAAGTTGAAAGACAGCATAGTTAAGCAGAAGCTGACAAAAAGCAGAATTTCGCGGCGGAAAGGGAAATTGAAAATGTTAGATGAATTCATGCTTAAAGATGCAAAAAGATGTCCGATGCTGCCGCCTAGTTTGTATTGGCCAAAATATTCTGAAGGCAAGAGCCCTAAGAAAATAGCCAGAAACAGAGAGCCAAGGAAAAAAGCCATAATACGGGTGTAGGGGTGCAAAAACTCGCGGAGGCGGAGACAATTATAGCCCCAAGAAATTGGTGCAACTAAAAAGACGGCAAGAGAGATTCCCCAATAGGTTACGATAAAGTCAGCCAGTTTTGAGCCGAAAGAACCTAGATAATTGTTGATTTGTCTTGCTGTTGCTACGTTTGAGGAGGCGTCCATTGCATCATAACCAATAAGGCTGACAAAGGCAGCCAACGTAAAAGTGATGATGAATGCGCCAAACAAACGCCATAGTACTTTATTTAAAAAGCTTTTTTCTTTTTTCTTTGCTTTTTTTGCCATAATTTCCACCTGAAAATCGTCCGAAGTTGTGTTGATTTTAACAATAAATCATCAAGAAAATATTAATATTGCCGCTTAAATGTTGATTTATGCAGATGAGGGTTTTTGAGCAAAGCCAATGAGGGTCAAAGAAAGAGCCGAAAAGACAAAGAACCGAAAGGTTAAGAAATTTTAAAAACTTGACTTTTGTGCAGGAATCTTTAAACCTGAATGCGATATTTTAATAATTTGAAGGTTTATTTAATGAAATATGCATTTGTATTTCCCGGACAAGGCTCTCAGTTTGTCGGTATGGGAAAAGAACTGGCAGAAAATTTTAAGTCTGCTAAAGAGGTATTTCAGGAAGTTAACGACGCTCTTTCTCAAGATTTGTTTAAGCTGATGTTGGAAGGTCCGGAAAACGAACTTACACTAACGGCTAATGCTCAACCGGCTTTGATGGCTAATTCAATGGCTGTTGTTCGGGTGTTGGAGAAAGATTTTGGCGTTAATCTCAAAGACAAGGTTTCATTTGTGGCAGGACATTCGCTCGGTGAGTATTCCGCAGCTTGTGCCGCCGGTGTATTTTCTTTGGAAGATACGGCAAAATTGTTGCGTATCCGCGGTGATGCCATGCAGAAAGCCGTGCCGGTCGGGGTTGGCGGAATGGCTGCAGTGATGGGCGTTTCGTTTCAAGATGTTCAGGCTTTGGCTGAGGCTTGCGCCGATGAAGAAAATGTTTGTGTGGCTGCTAATGATAATGCCGATGGTCAAGTGGTGTTGTCCGGACATTTGAAAGCAATTGAGAAAGCGGTTGAGATTGCTTCTGAGTTTGGTGCTAAAAGATGTATCAAACTTCCGGTCAGCGCGCCGTTCCACAGCCCGTTGATGCAGCCGGCCGCCGAGGTTATGGCTCGGGCTTTGATGCAGGTTGAAGCTCATGATGCTCAGATTCCGTTGATTGCCAATGTGTTGGCTTCTGCTATCAGTGACCATAAGGAAATTGTTAAGCATTTGGTCGAGCAGGTTACAGGTTCGGTTCGGTGGCGCGAAAGCGTTATTTATATGAAAGAACAAGGTGTTACGGATGTTGCTGAGCTTGGTGCCGGTAAGGTTTTGATCAATATTATTAAGAGAAGCGATAAAGAAATGAATGCTTTTTCTGTCGGAACAGCAGCTGAAATTGAAGAATTGGCTAAGAATTTATAAGGAGACAATAATATGTTTGAATTGCATGATAAAGTAGCTCTTATTACCGGTGCTGCCGGCGGTTTGGGTGATAAAATTGCTCGTACTTTGCATAAGCAGGGTGCAACTTTGGCTTTGACCGATATGCGTGAAGAACCGATGCTCAAACTCAAAGAAGAATTGGGTGACCGCGTTGAGGTTTTCACCGCTAATTTGACCAATGCTGATGATGTTAAGAATTTGGTTGCTAATGTTGAGGCTAAATTGGGTCGTATTGATATTTTGGTTAACAACGCCGGTTTGACCCGTGATAATTTGTTTATGCGTATGAGCGATGAAGATTGGCAATTGGTTTTGGATGTTAACCTTTCTGCCGGATTTAAGCTGGCTAAGGCTGCCGTTCGCGGTATGATGAAACGTCGTTTCGGTCGTATTATCGGTATTGCTTCCGTTGTCGGTGTTACGGGTAATGCCGGACAAGCTAACTATTCTGCTTCCAAAGCAGGTATGATTGCTATGAACAAGTGCTTGGCTCAGGAAGTAGGTTCTCGCGGTATTACGGTTAACTCTATTGCACCGGGCTTTATCAGAACCCCGATGACTGATGTTTTGCCGGATGATGTTAAGGCTGCTTTGTTGGCAAAGATTCCGGAAGGAAAACTCGGTGAGGCTCAGGATATTGCTAATGTGGTTGCATTCCTCGCTTCTGATGAGGCTCAGTATATTACCGGTCAGACAATCAATATCAATGGTGGTATGGCTATGATTTAAGCCTGATAAGGTTTAGAAGAAAAGACCGCTCGTTATTCGGGCGGTTTTTTTGTAAAAAGATGAAAAAATGCTGGATTTTTTCTGAACTTGTGTTATATGTATTGACAATATCAGGAAAAATTATTGGAAAGTGGGGTCAAAAACCCCGCTTTTTTGTTAAGGAAAAAATGATGCAGAATAAGCACCCATTGGAGAATATGCTTACGCCGGTCATTAATCAGCTTGGTTTTGACGTGGTTCGTATTTTGACAATCGGTCAGAAGAATCCGACATTGCAGATTATGATTGAGCGCAAGGACCGTACGGATATCGTTGTGGATGATTGCGCAACGGTTAGTCGCGCGGTTTCGGAAGTTTTGGATGAAAAAGACCCCATTAAAGACCAATATAATTTGGAGGTTAGTTCTCCGGGGTTGGATCGTCCTTTGACCAAGGCAGAGCATTTTCAACGTTTTGCCGGTTATGAGGCAAAGATTGAAACCTCGGTAGAGGTGGATACGCGCAAACGTTTTAAGGGGAGAATCCTCTCTTTGGATGACAAAGAAAATATTCATTTTGATATGGACGGTAAAGAATGGATTATTCCGTTTGAGGCTGTTTCTAAAGCAAAATTATTGATTACTGATGAACTTTTGGCAAAATATGCCGAAAATCATCCTGAAATTGAACTTTAATTCTAACGACTTATGTAAGAGGACAAAATGCAAAATATTGAAAATATGCCCAGACCTGAAATTATTCTTGTGGCTGATACGGTTGCCAGAGAAAAAAATATTGATAAGGAAGACGTATTTACCGCTATGGAAGTAGCTATTCAGAAAGCTGGTCGTTCAAAATATGGTTTTGAACATGATATCAGAGCTAATATTGACCGCAAAACAGGTGCTATTTCGTTGGCTCGTTATCGTGAAGTGGTTGAGGGTCCGGAGAATGTTGAAAACGAAGTCACCCAGCTCGCTCTGGAAGATGCCAAAATGTATGATGCAAATGCAAAAGTCGGTGATTTTATTATTGATCAGTTGCCTCCGATTGATTTCGGGCGTATTGCAGCTCAAACAGCCAAGCAGGTTATTGTGCAGAAAGTTCGTGATGCAGAACGTAACAAGCAATATGAGGAATATAAGGAAAAAATCGGTACGATTGTTAATGGTACAATCAAAAGAATTGAGTTCGGTAATGTAATCTTGGATATTGGTAAAACGGAAGCTATTTTGCGCCGTGATGAAATTATTCCGCGGGAGAAGTTTAAAAACGGCGACCGTATTCGTGCGTATGTTTTGGATGTTCGTCGCGAAAATAAAGGGCCGCAAATCTTTCTTTCTCGTACTTGTCCGGAATTTATGGCTAAATTGTTTACGCAAGAAGTTCCCGAGATTTATGACGGTATTGTCAAAATTATGGGTGTGGCTCGTGATCCGGGTTCTAAGGCCAAGATTGCAGTTAAGACAGATGATATGACGATTGATCCGGTTGGCGCATGCGTTGGTTTGCGCGGTATTCGTGTTCAAGCTGTCGTTACGGAGTTGCAAGGTGAGAAAATTGATATTGTTCCTTATTCTGAAGATAAGGCTCAATATATTGTAAGTGCTTTGGCTCCGGCTGAGGTTACCAAGGTTGTTTTGGATGAAGAAAACAATCGTATTGAGGCTGTTGTTCCGCAAGAACAATTCTCTTTGGCAATAGGTCGTCGTGGTCAGAATGTTAAATTAGCATCTCAGTTGTTGGGTTGTGATATTGATGTCTTGACCGAGGAGCAAGAGCAAGAACGTCGTTCAAATGAGAACAAGGTTCGTTCACAACGCTTTATGGAAGCTTTGGATGTTGATGAGATGATTGCTCATTTGTTGATTGCCGAAGGTTTCTCAACCGTTGATGAAGTTGCTATGGTTTCTTTGAACGAGCTTGCAGAAATTGAAGGCTTTGATGAAGATGTTGCCGCAGAACTGCAGAAACGCGCCAAAGACTTTGTCGCTAAACGTAATGAAGAATTTGCCGAAAAGAGCAAAAATCTTGGTATTGATGAGCAGCTCAAGACAATCGAAGGTTTGGATCAGGATATGATTTTGACTTTGGCAGACAAAGGTGTTAAAACTTTGGATGATTTGGCTGATTTGGCTGCCGATGAGTTGATAGAAATGCTCGGAGAAAATGTTCTCTCAGAGGTTGAGGCAAATAAGATTATTATGAAAGCCAGAGAGCACTGGTTCTCAGAAGAATAGATTTTGTGGAAGAAGAGATGATTTTCGGGGCGAGGATTTATGTATTAATTTTATTGCTCCGGAAATCTCTCTATCCTTATAATCTTGAGATTTTGGGTTGAAAGAAAATGAAACAAGAAACAGAAAATCGGAAATGCATTGTTTGCGGTGAAGTGAAAGAAAAAGAGCAATTGTTGCGCTTTACTTTGACGCCGGATAATCAGATTGTTCCAGATTTTAAGAAAAAATTGCCGGGAAAAGGGATTTATGTTTCTGTTTCTAAAGCGGCTTTGCTGAAAGCGATTGAGAAAAATTTGTTTGCAAAAGCTGTGAAAAAAAATGTTAAAGTTAGTGCAGATTTGGTGCAAACCGTGGAAAATATTCTTAAAAAAAAGGGTTTGGAATCAATATGTTTGGCTAAAAAAGCCGGAGATTTAATTACCGGTTTTGAAAAAGTGAGCGAAAAACTTAAGTATGGCAAAATTGCTTTTTTGATTGAGGCGGTTGATGCCGGTGCTGACGGACACCAGAAGATAGTTTCTGTTGCCAAAGGTTTGGATGTTTTTGCTCTGTATAGTGTTGAGGAGTTAGATAAGGCATTAGATAAAGTTAATACAGTTCATGCAGCTTTGCTGAAAGGTGATATGGCAAGTTTGGCTCATAGGGATTTGATGCGGTTGCAAAGTTTTTTGAATGCTTAAGATTTTGAAAAAATATGGAGATATAAACGGAATGACACAAGATAATGCAAATGGTAAACTAACATTATCAGGCAAATCAACTCTTACACTTAAAAATTTGGGTGATGCTTCTAAGGCTCATAACCATGATGGGAAAAAATTTGTTCAAGTTGAGGTGCGGAAAAAAAGAATTATAAATCCGACGCCGCAAACAGAACAAAAAGTTGAGATTGATGAGGTTACGGCTCAGAAGTTGAAACTTATTGCTGAGGCAAAAGAGCATGAAGCTCGTCGCCGTCAGGAGGAAGAAGAACGCGAGAAGGAACGTGCTCTGCAGAGAGAAAAGGAAGAGCAAGAGCGTTTGCAGAAAGAGAAGGAAGAGGCCGAACGCAAAAAAGCAGAGGCTGAGGAGCAGGCAAGAGCTGAACTCAAGGAAGAAATTGTTGCCGAAGAAAAGTTTAAAGCTAAAAAGTCTAAAGATTATGACGAAGATGACGACGATGAGGATGATGAAGAGGAATATCGCGGTAAAAAGTTTAAGAAAGCGTCTTCTGAAAAGCCGTTAACTCGTGAGGAAACTTTTGAGCAAGAACGCAAAAAGATTATGAAGCGCAGCTTTGAACCGCAACGCCGCGGCGGAAAAGTTAATCTGCATAATATTGGTTCGGTTGATGACGACGATGATGATTATGGCTTTGGTGCGCCAAGACGTCGGTTTAAGAAAAAACAACCCAAACCTGTTCAGCCGCAACAACCGCAAGAGAAAATTATTAAAGATGTGGTTGTTCCTGAGATTATTACGGTTCAGGAATTGGCTAACCGTATGGCAGAAAAGAGCGCGGATGTTATTAAGAAGTTAATGTCTTTGGGCGTTATGGCCACTATTAACCAACCAATAGACGGAGATACTGCGCAAATTGTGGTTGAGGAAATGGGGCATCGAGTTAAACGTGTGGCAGATAGCGATGTAGAGCAGGGCTTGAAGGGTGAAGAAGATAAGCAAGAAGATATGAAACCCAGAGCTCCTGTAGTTACGGTTATGGGACACGTTGACCATGGTAAGACCTCTTTGTTGGATGCTTTGCGCGAAACAAACGTTGCTTCTCATGAGGCAGGAGGTATTACGCAGCATATCGGTGCATATCAGATTACGGTTAAAACCGGAGATAAAATTACATTTATTGATACTCCGGGACACGAGGCATTTTCTGAGATGCGTGCACGTGGTGCGAAAGTTACGGATATTGTGGTCTTGGTTGTTGCTGCAAATGATGGAATTATGCCGCAGACCGTTGAGGCTATTCGTCATGCTCAGGCTGCGGAAGTGCCAATTGTTGTTGCAATTAATAAGATTGACTTGCCCGGAGCTGATCCGATGAAGGTTAAAACCTCGTTATTGCAGCACGGAATTGCTGTTGAAGAGCTTGGCGGTGAGTGTCTGTGTGCCGAAGTTTCAGCAAAAAAACGTATTAATATTGATAAGTTGGTTGAAGCTATTTTGCTGCAAGCAGAGATTTTGGATTTGAAAGCTAATCCGAATCGCAAGGCAGAAGGTGCTGTTATTGAAGCCAAAATGGAAAAAGGTCGTGGTTCTGTTGCGACTGTTTTGGTTCAGAAAGGTACGCTTCATGTCGGTGATATTGTTATTGCCGGTAAGGAGTGGGGACGTGTTCGCGCTATGTTTAATGAAATGGGTAAGAAGATGTCTGAAGCAGCTCCCGCCACGCCTGTTGAGGTTTTGGGATTGCAAGGAACTCCGGCTGCCGGTGATGACTTTATTGTTGTTGCTGATGAAAACCAAGCTAAAGAAGTTACGGGATATCGTATCCGCAAAGAACGTGACGCCAAGCTGGTTAAGAGTGCGAAATCGGCTATGGAGCAGATGCTTGATAAAATTAAGTCCGGCGAGGTTAAGCATTTGCCGGTTATTATCAAAGCTGATGTTCAGGGTTCTATTGAGGCTATTGAAGGTACGATTACCAAGCTCTCTAACGATGAAGTAAGTGTTCAGATATTGCACTCTGCTGTCGGTCCGATTTCGGATTCTGATGTTACTTTGGCCAAAGCATCTAATGCCTTTATTATCGGCTTTAATGTTCGTGCTATTCCGCATGCCAGAGATATGGCGCGTCAAGATGGGGTAGATATTCGCTACTACTCAATTATTTATGATGTGGCTGATGATATTAAGAAGGCTTTGGAAGGTATGCTTTCTCCTGAACTCAAAGAGAAGATTTTGGGTTATGCAGAAATTCGAAATGTCTTTAATATTACCGGTGTCGGTAAGGTTGCCGGTTGTATGGTTACCGAAGGTTTGGTTAAACGTGGTGCTAAGGTCAGATTGCTGCGTGATAATGTGGTTATTCATGACGGTGCGCTTGGACAGCTTAAACGCTTTAAAGATGACGTTAAGGAAGTCAAAGACGGTTATGAGTGTGGTATGAGTTTTGAAAACTATAACGACATTCAGGTTGGCGACTTTATTGAATGTTATGAAATAGAATCTATTGCGGCTAAGCTCTAGGTGATTTGAAAGGATAAAAGTTATGGCTGATAAAGAACCTTCACAAAGACAACTTCGTGTCGGACAGGAGATTAAGAAAATTTTGGCCGGAGAGATTGAGCGCGGATTGGTGCGTAATCTGGAAGGAATTGATGCTCTTGTTACGATTATGGAAGTTCGGGTTGCGCCGGATTTGAAATATGCCAATGTATATTTCATCACCTCCGTTAATGAAAAGAATGAGGAAGTGCGTGAGGCTTTGCAATTGGCGGCTAATCATTTTCGCAAACTTATAGGTGCAAGAATGGAACTGCGTTATGCGCCGGAGCTAAACTTTAGAATTGATACAAGTTTTGCCGAAGTGGCGAAGATGGAGCGTTTGTTGAGAGACCCCAAAGTTGCGCAGGATTTGAAAAAAGCATAAAAGAAAAGGGCAGCTTTCTAGAAGTTGCCCTAATTTTTTGTCTAGTAAAATAAAAAAATTGTGATATAAAGCAAATTTGTTTTTTATAAATTTTATTATATGGATGTATTATTTGATAAGAGCAAATCTGAAGAAAGTAAGGTTTGTAACAAAGTGAGTCCCAGAATTTTTGATTGGGAAGTTGTTGAACGCTATGAGGGTTTGGTCGTTGATCGAAACGGAGCAAATACTAAGTTGGTACTCTATGATGAGCTCGCTAAGAAAAAGACTGTAGTTATTGACAGTATTTTGCAACAAGATTTGCTGATTACGGCTCAAGATGCTACGACGGTTTGGACCTTTATTCGGTGTAATGGATTGTTTTTGCACATTAAACCTACATGTGTGATTCAGTATGTCGATGGCTTTCATTTTGAGGTATATGAGTATGCCAAAGGTGTGGTTGTTTATTTCTTTAATTCGGAAGGAAAAATAACCAGCCGCAAACTTTTTGATTCAGGTTACAAGAAAAATGGTCACTGGTTTTTTGAAAATGAGGTGGCAGTTTATCGTGTAACGATGAAAGATGAACCAATGCGTTTGAGTGTTATTTTTTACAAACATCAGCCGCGTGGACATTGGTATTGGCCATTCTGGAAGTTTTGAGAAATTTAAAAGCGAAGCTTCGTATCTTTTAAGATACGGAGCTTTTCTTTTGACAAGATAAGAAATTCTGCGTAATCTTTGAAAAAAATATAGGAAAAGTAATATGGGACGGCATAAAAAAGGCGAAGAGATTAACGGTTGGTTGGTGATTGATAAGCCGCGGGATATGGGCTCAACCGATGTGGTGAATTTTACTAGACGGTTGTTTAAGGCCAAAAAAAATGGTCATTGCGGAACATTAGACCCTTTTGCAACGGGGGTTTTACCGATTGCTTTTGGTGAGGCAACCAAGCTTATTTCTTATGTTACGGAGGCGCGTAAAGAATACGAGTTTGTACTTAAGTGGGGCGAAGCTACGTCAACGGCAGATACGGAAGGGGAAGTTGTGGACATATCTGACAAGGTGCCTGAAAAAGAGGAAATTTTGGCTGTGTTGCCGCTGTTTTTAGGTGAAATTGAGCAAGTTCCGCCAGTGTATTCAGCTATAAAAATCAATGGAAAACGTGCTTATGATTTGGCGCGCAAAGGTGAAGATGTGGTTATGCCTTCCCGCAAGATAAAAATTTATAATTTGGAATTAATAGAAGAATTACCGAATAATCAGGCTCGTTTTAGGGTTGAGTGTTCTAAAGGAACATATATTCGAACGCTTGGGCAAGATATTGCCTTAAAACTTGGGACGGTCGGGCATTTGAAAGAGCTTAGACGGACAAAATGCGGGAATTTCGGCCTTGATGATGCAATAACGCTTGAAAAATTGAAAAATATGGTGCATAGTAGCACTCCAAATGAAGTTTTGCTTCCGATAGAAACATATCTGCGCGACATCGCGGTTATTGCTGTTTCGGAAGCTGATGCAGCTAAACTGAAGTTGGGACAAGGGCTTTCGCCTAGGGCTTATGGCTTGGACGGCTCGGTTGAGTATGAGGCCGTTGCTACCCATGACGGTAAGATGGTTGCGATTGTGCGAATCGACAATAGAAAAATTGCTCCGGTTCGTGTGTTTAATCTTTAATATAAAAGGAAAATGTGATGTCGATTACAAATGAACAGAAACAAGAAATTATTAAAAACTTTGGTACAAAACCGGGTGATACCGGATCTGCCGAAGTTCAAATTGCTATCTGGACAACCAGAATTAACAATTTGATTGAACACTTCAATACACACCAGAAAGATTTGCATTCTCGTCTGGGTTTGATGAAAATGGTTGGTAAACGCCGCCACCTCTTGGATCACTTGAAATCTAAGAGTGAAGAAAGATATCAAAACATTATTGAAAAACTGAATCTGCGTAAGTAAGATTAGTTTATGCAGCATTGGGAGCGAAAAATACAAAAGAACCAAGAAACATGCAGTGCTACTGCGGTTAGTTTTTCTTTTGGATGCTTGGGTGTTACGCTTTGTGCTGTGTCGTAAATTTTGGGGTATGCGGGGCAATGGGGCTCCGCATTCCTTTTATGTCGGGAAACCGGCAAATGGTAGGAAATCTCAATTCATGGGGAATTGAGTGAGGATTGTAAGAGAATAGATGAAAGGAAGAATTTATGATCGATTTTAAAGTGTGCCGCAAAGAAATGGAATGGGGCGGACGCAAGTTGGTTTTGGAAACGGGAAAAGTTGCCAGACAAGCCGAAGGAGCTGTTTTGGTTACTTATGGTGAAACAGAGGTTTTGGCTACAGTTTGCGCCGCAAAAGAGGTTAAGGCAGATCAGGATTTCTTCCCTTTGACCGTTAATTATCAGGAAAAATATTATGCAACGGGTAAAGTTCCCGGTGGCTTTATGAAGAGAGAAGGCAAGCCTTCTGAGCGCGAAGTTTTAATCTCTCGTTTGATTGACCGTCCGATACGCCCGCTGTTTCCGGATGCTTTTAAAAATGAAGTTCAGGTTATTTGCACGGTTTTGTCTCATGATCAACAAACAGATTCCGATATTCCGGCAATGATTGCCGCTTCGGCTGCTTTGACAATTTCGGGTATTCCGTTCTTGGGTCCGATTGGTGCGGCTAAAGTTGGTTATATTGATGGACAGTTTGTTTTGAACCCGACAATTGAGCAGATGCCGAACACAAATTTGGAGCTCTCTGTTGCCGGTACGTCTGAAGGTGTTTTGATGGTTGAATCTGAGGCTAATGAGCTTTCAGAGGAGACAATGCTTAATGCAGTTATGTTTGGTTTTGAAAGCTTCCAGCCTGTTATTAAGATGATTAAGGAACTCAAGGCCGAAGCCGGAAAACCAGACTGGGAAGCTCCTGCTTTTCCGCCGGAGTTCGATGCTTTGTATGCTCGTATCGAAAAAGAATTTATCGGTAAATATGAAGAGGCATTTAAGGTTACAGATAAACTTAAGAGAGGCGAGTTGGTTGGACAGGCTTCGGAAGAAGTTAAAGCAACGATTGACCCCGAAAATGAGCTTGAAATGCGTTATGTCGGGGATGCTATTGAAAAGTTGATGCATAAAGTTGTTCGTGAGAAGGTTTTGACTACGGGACACCGTATTGATGGTCGTGATACCAAGACGGTTAGACCAATTCAGTGCGAAGTTGATGTTTTGCCTTGTGCGCATGGTTCTGCGTTGTTTACGCGTGGCGAAACTCAGGCAATGGTTGTTACAACTTTGGGTACTGGCGATGATGCTCAGGTTGTTGACGGCTTGATGAACGAATATAAGGAAGACTTTATGTTGAACTACAACTTCCCGCCGTTTTCGGTTGGTGAATGTGGTAGAATCGGAAGTCCCGGACGTCGCGAAATCGGTCACGGTAAGCTCGCTTGGCGCGCTATTCATCCGATGATGCCGAAAAATAAGGATACTTTCCCTTATACTGTTCGTGTTGTTTCAGAGATTATGGAATCCAATGGTTCTTCTTCAATGGCAACGGTTTGCGGTACGACAATGTCTTTGATGGCTGCAGGTGTACCGATGGAAAAACCGGTTGCAGGTATTGCTATGGGCTTGATTAAGGAAGATGATGGTCGTGTGGCTGTCTTGACCGATATTTTGGGCGATGAAGACCATTTGGGCGATATGGACTTTAAGGTTGCCGGTACGAAGGACGGCGTAACAGCTTTGCAGATGGATATTAAAATTACATCTATCACCAAAGAGATTATGCAGACGGCCTTGGCTCAGGCGCATGAGGGTCGTATTCATATTCTGGGCGAAATGGCAAAAGCTATTGCTGAGCCTCGTCCGCATGTTTCTGACCGTGCGCCGCGCATTATTGCCATTAAGATTCCGGTTGATAAAATCCGCGAAGTTATCGGTTCCGGTGGTAAGGTTATTCGTGAAATTACCGAAAAGACCAATACCAAAATTGATATTGCTGATGATGGTGTTATCAAGATTGCTTCAATCAAGAAAGAAGACGGTGAAGCCGCTTTGGATTGGATTATGGGTATTGTTGCCGAGCCGGAAGAAGGTAAGATTTACCATGGCGTGATTACCAAGATTATGGACTTTGGTGCTTTTGTACGCTTCCTCGGAACAACCGAAGGTCTGGTTCATATTTCAGAAGTTAAGAACGAGCGTATTGCTTCTGTTTCTGACTTCTATAAAGAAGGTGATGCTATCTGGGTTAAGTGCTTGGGTACGGATAACCGTGGTAAGGTTAAACTTTCAGCAAAAAGGGTTAATCAGGAAACCGGTGAGGATTTGGAAAAGCACGAATAATTGGTGATTAATACAGATTTTGCGGGTTGCTGACATCCTCACGTACTTCTGTGTACGCTCCGGTGTCAGCCCCCTGAAATCTTATTACTCCCCTAATTCTTCGTGCTTTTCTTTGACGCGGAATTGGTGATTAATACAGATTTTGCTGATTATGCATAAAAAATGGGCTGGTTTTAAAAATCAGCTCTTTTTTTTGTTTAAAATATGTTTGACAGAAGAGTCTTTTTTGTCTATTGTGTAGGTAACTTTAATATAATTGTGACTAAGAATTATAAACTTAATAATTTTAAATATGGATGCTTATTTAATTTTGTTTGCAATTGTTGTGATTGTGATCGTGGCTTTCTGGTTTTTTTTGAAAGCGTTTAGGACTCCTATTAAAGTAGAAAACGAAACTTTTAAGGTTCGTCTTTTATATTTTGATAAGGATGCATGGCTCTGTCACTTTGAAAACGGCACAGATGTTGGGCGGGGATTTGTTTATCTTCCCGAAAAAGGACATTATGCTGGTGAAGAAGTGGAAGTTATGCTTGAGGGGAAAGAAGTGTTAGAGCTTTTTTCGCCGGTAGAAAAAGAAGAGTATTAACCTTAAAAAACACATTTATGGAAGCTTTGAATTTAAGTATCATGGCAGTATCAATTATTATCTGCCTGATATTGTTTTTTTATTTGCTAAGTTGGTCTTTACGCAAACGCGTGAAGCCAATTTATGTAAAAAGAAATGTTCTAACCTTTGCTTGGGTTCAGGCATTGGTACTGGAGACAGCTTTATTGCTTAATTGTGTTGTCATGGATTTTCGTGGAATTAAGACGGAATTTGATGACTATTATGCAATAATACCAATAGTTATCTCCGTTCTCTTGGGACTTATGTGCCGAGAGGTGTTATTGAAAAATTATAAGAAATATATCCACATCGGCGATAAATGTAATTTTGTTGTTGCCAGTGTGGGAGAGCGCCGATTGCAGGGCTATGTCGTTATCGGTAATAATAATTGGTTACCGGCGGAAGCGATAATTGCTCCTGAAGAAGCAGAAAAATATTTTGAAGAACAACAAATGACAGCGGTCATTTGTGATAGGGACCCTGATAATAAGTTTCTTATTGTTGAGGTCTAGATTAATAATCAGCGTGAGAGGGGTTGCTCGTGAGAGTAGCCTCTTTCTTTTTGCCTGTTGACACAAAAAACAGTTTTGTCTATAGTTTAAGCGTTTTGATATAATTGTGAAACTTAAACTTTTTTATTATGCATATATTTATAGACAGAGTCTTGCTTTTAAGCTGTGGGCTATTGAGTTTTTTGTATCTGATCGGTGCATTTTTTATTTATTTTAAGCAAATTGTGCCGGGATATGTCGGGATGAAGCGTTTTCGGAAAATTAGGCGGTGGCATAAGTTTTTTTGTGTCCCATTGCTTTGTTTGTTTGCCTTTTATGCTTTTACACCATGGTCATCGTTTGGCAATTTTGAAAAAATGGTTGCTTTGGCTGTTGTTTATTTTACTTTGGCTGGTTTTTTTGTTTTCCGCTATGTGGTGGATAAGGCTTTGCTGAGTTTGAACGGGCAAAAGGTTGCCATAAAAGTTGATTTTGCTGATGAACGAGACATTGTGTATCGGATTGTTTATAAGGGCAAAAATATGGAATATGTTAATTCCCCGCGTTATTGCTGGGAGGGATATGATTTGAAATCCGGAGATGTACTTTGGGCTCGTGTTGAGGCCAGTATTGTTGATGGAGAAGTTTGTTTAAAATTAAAATTCTTTAGCAATGGATGCAATTAATTTAATCGAGAAATGGTTGTTTGTTTTTACAGATAACGTTGTGTATGTTTATTTTGCCTTTTATTTTATGTATAGATGGCGAATGAGCCCAATTTCCGTAAAAGAATGTTGGTGTTTGAATTTATTGGATGGATTTACGTATTACGTTTTGTTGCCAATGATATCAATGCTTGGATTCTTTCAGCTAACAGATTGGGGTACTTGTAATATGCTTACTATCTCTTTTAATATGGTGCTTATTATGGGTATGATGCATTTGGTACGGAAAGCTGCGGCTTCGACGTATTTTCATGTTAAAGGAGAATTGGTGGATTTGGTTGTTGTGGCAAAAAGCGACAAAGAAGCAACCTATATTCTTCAGACCCTTGACGGATGTATCTTTTGGGAAGAAACGACCAAAGAAATTCCTTTGCTGAAGTTGTTTAATTCGGCAGAAGAGAATTGTTATTTAGTAAAAATCCGAGAGGTTATCTTGAAAGAAGAAAACCCTTTTGTGATTGAGTTTCTGACGGAAGAAGAGGTTCGAAAAGAAATTAAAAAAATCAAAAAACAGAGAGGTTCGGAGTAGTCCGAGCCTCTTTTTGTTTTAAAAAGTCCTTGAAATATGGAAAAGAAAGTTGTATGAGTCTTTTTGTCGGCGGGCACCCCTGGAGGCTCGCGACAAGGTGATTAATTTTCAGTAAGGATTTTTAATATGACAAATATTACTTTTAATGCTGTTAAGCGTGAGAAAGCAGGTAAGGGGGCAGCTCGTGCATGTCGTCGTGAGGGTCGTATCCCTGCCGTTATTTATGGTGGAAACAAAGAGCCGGAACTCATCAGCTTGAACCCTGTTGAGGTTACCAAGGCTTTGGATACTTTCGGTTTCTATGATGCCGATATCGAAGTTGTTGTTGACGGCAAGTCTCACAAGGTTATCTGTCAGGATGTGCAGTTCCATCCCGTTTCTGATGCGCCGCTGCATGTTGACTTCTTGAGAAAATAAGTCTTATCTGTTTTTGAAACAGTTTAGGGAGAAATTGTCCGATTGTTTTGAGGATGTTTTCTCCCTTTAATTTTATGTTAGGTCGAGGTTTTGATGTTTTTGATTGTGGGGTTGGGTAATCCGGGAAATGAATATGCCGAAACAAGGCATAATGTCGGTTTTATGGCGGCGGATTGTTTGGCAGAAAAATATAATTTCTCTCCTTTTAAGGCAAAGTTTGATGGGTTGGTTGCCGAAGGCGTGATTGAAGGGGAAAAAGTTTTGCTCCTTAAACCGCAAACTTTTATGAATCTTTCCGGAAACGCGGTGGTTAAGGCTGCTTCTTTTTATAAAATATTGCCGCAAAATGTGGTTGTGATTCATGATGATATGGACTTGCAGCCGGGGCAGATTAAAGCTAAATGCGGCGGTGGGGCCGGTGGACATAACGGTTTGAAAAGTATTGATGCGCATATTGGCCAAAATTATAATCGTATTCGTATCGGTGTAGGGCATCCTAAAGGTCGCGGTGAGGAAGTTGTTAACCATGTGCTGTCTCGGTTTTCGAAGGCAGATAAAGAGTTGCTTTTGAGAGACTTGGATATGGTCTGCGCTAATATCGGAATTTTGCTTACCTGCGGTCTGGCGGCTTTTACAAACAAAATCGGAATGCTGATGAAAAAGGTGGCTGATTAAATTTTTGTTTGCTTGTAATAATTGTGCGGGCTTTGTATGCTAGAGCATATTTGATGAGGAGTTTTTGTTATGCCACAGATTTCGGTTATCCTTCCGGTTTATAATATTAAAAGAGAATATTTAACCAAAGCGGTTGAAAGTGTTTTGGCGCAGAGTTTTGCGGATTTTGAACTGCTGATCGTTGATGACGGCTCGAAAAAAGAAACGGCTGATTTGTGTGATGAATTGGCGGCAAAAGATAAACGTGTTACGGTTTTTCATAATTTTAATCAGGGTCCCGGAAAGTCGCGCAACTTTGGTTTGGCTCAGGCTAAAGGTGAATTTGTGATTTTTATGGACCATGATGATTGGGTTGAGAAAGATTGGCTGAAAAAACTTCATCATTCTATTGTCAAAAATAAGTCTGATGCTGCTTTTTGCTACGCGGATGAGTATGTTGAGGAAGATGGTGTCTTTCAGAAATGGGCGGCTCCGCATTTTGATGCGGAAGTTTTTGATATGGATGATGCTATGCGCAACAAAATGGCAAATGTGTTTTTTGCGCCTTGGGCAAAGTTGGTCAGAATGGAGATTATCAAAAAGCATCATTTAATGTTTGCGGAGGACGGAAACAGGTTTGATGATGTTCTGTTTCATATCTTTTTGAACGAATATGCTGCCAGATTTTCTTTTGTAGACGAAGTGTTGTATCATCATCGGCTTTTTGCAGCCTCAATTACGGGAGCCAGCAGTCAAAATACGGATATGTATTTTGATGTCTTTAAGACAATAGAGAGTGCGGCGGCAAAATGTGCGGAAGAAGGAAGCAGTGTTAAAAGAATTATTGATCGAAATATGAACTTTTTTTGCAGTGCAACAGATGAAATTATTTCGCGAAAAGAGTTTATCAAAAAAATGCGTTATTATATTAAAAAATTCGGGCTTAAAGATGTTTTGCGCAAGCAGAGGAATCGTAAAATCAGGCATTGGTTGTTTACTTTTGACCTCAAGAAAGGTGTGATACGGATTTTGGGCATATATTTGTTAAATAAGCAAAAAAAATAGGTCTTTATGCCTTGCCAGAGAAGAATCTTTTGAGTATAAGAAGAACAATTTTTAAGATTTTGGGAGTTTTTGATTATGGGATTTAATTGCGGTATTGTGGGTTTGCCTAATGTGGGAAAATCTACTTTGTTTAATGCTTTGACCCAGACGATTGCCGCTCAGGCTGCGAATTTTCCGTTTTGTACGATTGAGCCGAATACGGGGCGCGTTGCTGTGCCGGATGAACGTTTGGATAAGCTTGCCGAGTTGGTTAAGCCTAAAACTGTTACACCGACACAGCTTGAGTTTGTAGATATTGCAGGTTTGGTGAAAGGTGCTTCCAAGGGTGAGGGGTTAGGCAACCAGTTCTTGGCAAATATTCGCGAAGTTGATGCGATTATCCATGTTTTACGCTGTTTCGAGGATGATAATATTACGCATGTGGAAGGTTCGGTCGACCCTATTCGTGATGCGGAAATTGTGGAAACAGAATTGATGATTGCCGATTTGGATTCTTTGGAAAAACGTTTTGACCAATTGGCCAAGAAAGCTAAAACCGGCGGGGATAAAGACGCAAAGCTCAAAGTTGAGGTGATGGAGCCGATTATTAAGGCATTGCGCGAAGGAAAGCCCGCACGTTCGGCTGCTCCTTCCAAAGAAAACAAGGATGCCTACAAAGAATATAAGATGTTGCAACTTCTGACTTCTAAACCGGTGTTGTATGTTTGCAATGTGGATGAAGATTCAGCCGCAAGCGGTAATGACTTCTCTAAAAAAGTTTTTGCCAAAGCTGAAGCTGAAGGCGCGAAGGCGGTTATTATTTCTGCAGCTATAGAATCGGAAGTAGCGCAGTTGGATAGCGAAGAAGAAAAGAAAGAGTTTTTGTCGGCTCTTGGTTTGGCTGAAACCGGATTGTCAAAAATTATTAAAGCCGGATATGAGTTGCTCGGTTTGCAGACATATTTTACTTGCGGACCGAAAGAGGTGCGCGCATGGACTTTCCTGAAAGGTTCTAAAGCTCCACAATGCGCTGGTATTATTCACTCGGATTTTGAGCGCGGTTTTATTCGTGCCGAGACGATTTCTTATAATGATTATATCACACTCGGCGGTGAACAAGCATGCAAAGAAGCCGGAAAGGTTCGCTCAGAAGGCAAAGAATATGTTGTGCAAGATGGCGATGTGATGCTGTTCTTGTTTAATGTATAAAAGAAAAACAGATATTCAGTTTGAAAAAAGGGGCTGCGGCCTCTTTTTTTTGACAAAAAAGTTGACGTAATTAAAATATTGTGGTATTTCAAGGGCAAAATAAATATGTATATGTATAACTAAATTTTTTATTACTATGTGTGAAAGAATAGAAAAAATTGTTGCCAGCGAATTTGAGAAACTGACTGGCATTAAAGAAGCAGGAAACAGTGTAATGCATTATTCGGTTTTCCCGCAGAAACGAGAGGATTTTAAGCAATTGCTGCGGGCTGTGCTGCCGGATTTGCGGATATCTTCTTCTGAAGGATTAATAACGGTTGAAGATTTTGCGAACTATGTGGAGAAAGAGGAAGAAAAGAAGAAAGAATTTTTCGCCAAAGGTTTGCAGATTATTAAAGAGATTACCGGTGATGAAACCTTGACTTTGGAGGACGATCTCTATGCTGAGTTGCGTCCGACCGGAGAAGGAAACGAATATCTTTCCGCTCAAACAAAGTATTTTGTGAAGGCCAATAAGGTGTATAATGCTTTGGCGGAAGGATTGAAAAGCAAGAAGTTTGCGTACTATCCGCCGTTGTCCTTGCTTGAAAAGAGCCGTACTTTGGCCGGAATAATTGACCTCTATTATCGTAGGGGAAAGTTCTAAAAAATTCTTTTATCAAAGAGGGGTGTCTTTAGACATCCCTCTAAGTGTTTTAAAAGGCTTGCATAAGAGTTTGATTCAGAGTATCAGAAAAGAAAAAGATTAGGAGAAAAAGAAGATGCGTTTGGCGTTGTTTCAGCCGGATATTCCGCAAAATACGGGGACTTTGCTCAGACTCGGAGCTTGTTTAGATGTGCCTTTGGATATTATTGAGCCTTGCGGCTTTATTTTTAATGAAAAAGCTATGCGGCGTGCCGGTATGGATTATTTGGAGATGGTGTCTTATCGTCGACATAATTCTTGGGCGGATTTTTTGCAGTATCGGCAAGAGCATCCTGAAGAATATGGACGCATTGTTTTGCTGACAACGCATGCAAGCGAGCCTTATACGGAATTTGAGTTCCAAAAAAATGACATTATCCTGATGGGCAGAGAATCGGCCGGAGTTCCTGATGAAGTGCACCAGACGGCAGATGCCAGACTGTTAATCCCGATGAATAAGAATGCGCGTTCTATTAATGTGGCGGTTTCGGCGGTGATGGTTGTGGGTGAATGTTTGCGTCAAACGCATGCTTTCCCGAAGGTTGAAGGCTAATCTTGTCTAAAATTTTCATGGCTTTTTCAGGCTTTTAAAATTTTTTTGACAAAATTTTCATTTTAGGGGTGGAATTGAGTCAAAAAATGTGGTATGGTATGTGCGTCTTGAGGCCCTGAGGGGCTGTCTTACCAATCATTAAAAATGAATAGGAACAAATTTATGATTAAAAAAGGTTCTTCATCTCTTGCGTTCAATTCCGGTGAGTTTGTTGTTTATCCGGCTCACGGCGTGGGTAAAATCGCTGATATTGCTAAGCAAAAAATTGCCGGTTCGGAATTGGAGCTGATTGTTGTTAATTTTGACAAAGACAAGATGACTTTGCGGATTCCGATGGCAAAGGCTGAAAATATCGGGCTGCGCAAAATATCTTCGGCTGATACGATGAATGATGCTTTGAGTGTTTTGAAAGGCAAAGCAAAGGTCAAGAAGATTATGTGGTCGCGTCGTGCTCAGGAATATGAAAACAAAATTAATTCCGGTAATCCGGTGGCGATTGCTGAAGTTGTGCGCGATTTGTATCGCAGCGAAAATCTGGCTGAGCAGTCTTACAGCGAAAGACAGATTTATGAGCAGGCTTTGGACCGCTTGGCAAATGAGGTTGCTGTTTGCGAGAATATTTCTTCCGCAGATGCTACCAAAAAGTTGCTGGATATTTTAGCAAAATAAACAACGAAATTTGTTTTTATTAAAAAGGCTTCCTTATTCGGGGGCCTTTTTTTGTGGCGACTCCAAAGCTTTGTTTTATGGACTCCGAAAAGGCTTGCGAGAAAGATATTGGCAAGCGGAAAATGAGGATTTTATTTTGTTGTGTATAATGCTGTGAACAAGCATAAAGCGTGGTTGCGAATCAAAACTTGCTTCTTTAAAAGTTAATTATAAGTTAATTTTTTTAAGGACAAGATGATGTTTGAAGAGCCGGAATATGTTACCTCGCAAACCGATGATATTGTGGTTTCGGCTTGTCCTGTCTTGGTGGAAGAGAATCGCCCGGCGCAGGAGTTTTTGTGGGGATATTATCTTCGGATTGAAAATAATTCGGCCAAGAAAATTCAACTTTTGGGCAAGAACTGGAATGTTACCGACAGCTTTGGGAATCGGTTTTGTGATGATTCTGCCGGTTTTAAAGGTGAACTTCCCGAACTTGAACCCGGTGAATATTTTGAATTTAGTTCTACGATGCCTTTGAATGCAAGTGATGCCGTATTTTACGGAAGTTGCAGAATTAAAGAAGCCGGACAGAAAACGGTGAAGGAAATTAAGATTCCTACATTCTCGCTTTCTGCCGGAAGAGGGTATATGTCCTTAAATTAGTTGTATTCTTGGATAACACCGTTGTTTTCTACATACATATTTAAGTATTGGTAGATGTTTTGTTCCATGCGTTTGTTGAACTCATCAAAGAGTTTGTGAACCATGCCGTTCCAGTATTTTTCTTTCTCTTCAATGCCGGTATCTGCCGGTATGGCGAGTTCGCGCCAGGCTTCAATGGAAGTTTCGGCACTGGACAGATTCTTGGGATCTGTTACTTTGACGACAACATATAAGGTTGCACGGTATTTGATACGGTCTTTGTAAAAAACTTTTTCTGATTTTTCGATTTCTTCGGTTACGCTTGCGTCCTTGATGATGAACTCTGCTATTTTGTCAGATGAATAATCTGTCGCTTTCAGGCGATCTTTTGCCCAAAGACGAGCGGTTTTTTCAATGGAAATGGGGAAAAGATGCTCAACATTCGGTCGTGTGAATGTCGGGGTAAATTCGGAAATAACCTCAATACGGTTTACCTTTAAATCAATGGGGGCATCTTCCGTGAAACGTGGTTCTTGATAGCGTCTCGGTTCGGCCTCATAGGTGTTTGTGCAGCCCGCCATCAGTATTAAAGCAACCAAAAAAGCGGAAATTTTTCTAAATTTAGTCATCTTTCTAAAACCTGTTCTTATTGTACGAATAAAGGCTCCTAAAATGGTTTAAGAGCCTTTGTAGAATATGAAAAATTGATTAATATAAGTTTAATGCTTTATAAGCTCACCTTTATCAAAAACATATTTTTCCGAGCAAAAGTTACAGGTCGCGACAATTTGGTTTTGATTGTCGACCAGATTGTTTATTTCTTCTTCGCTAAAGGAAGATATGGTGGTGAGCAACTTTTCTCTGCTGCAACGACAGCCAAAACGATAGTCTTTGTTTTTTGAGATGGAAAGTTTGCTGGAATGATATAAGCGATGCAGGAGTTCTGCTGAACTTAAATTCTCATCAAAAACTTCATCGGCGGTCAAACTTTGCATAAAAGTTACGGCTTCGTTCCAAGCTTCGGACATATCAATATCCGTGTTAACTTTACCTCCGGTTTCAGGAAGCTTTTGCAACAAGATGCCGGCAGCTTTCCATTTGTCGTTTTCGTCGGTCGGTATATGCAAGAAAAGCTGCAAGGCGGTCTCAATCTGTTCGGATTGTTTGAAATAACGCAAGGCGCATTCGGTTAAATTTTTGCCTTGAAGGTCTACTACGCCTTGATAAAGGTCTGTGGCTTTTCCTTGGTCAACGGTGAAAGCTAAGTATCCTTCACCTAACCAGTGTGGTGCGGCTTCTATCTCGCCTTCGGTTTTGCGTAGTTCCTGAGCTTTTTTGATGCGCTCTTCATCAAAGTTTGCGCAGGCTCTGACAGCTCCGTCTGAAGTAACGTCAACGACAACCATAGAAACAGGTCCGTTGCTTTTGGTTTGGAGGGTGAATAAGCCATCATATTTCAAAGCACTGGCAAGCAAGGCCGCAAGTGCCGTGCTTTCGGCAACAACGGCAGATACGTTTTGTGGATATTGGTGTTTGCTTATAATGGTGTTGACAACATCGTCTAAGCGGACCAAACGCCCCATAAAGGCACCGTCTTCGATGTGAAAGGATGCACAATTATCAAAATTTTTATTAACCAATGATTTTTCCTTTGTATAATGTTTGTGTCTTTGTTTTATGTAATGTTTTTTGAGGAAATTTGCAAGTGGCGGAAGAAGACGATAAACCGAAAAGACAACGGGGCGCAAAGAAAATTACTAAGCAACGGCTTAAAAATATTGCTTTGTATTATTTGCAGCGTTTTGAGACATCATCAGAGAATCTAAAATCTGTTTTGATGCGACGCGTGAATGATTATGCTTACCAGAATCCGGAATGGAACAGGCAAGAAGCCGTTGATTGGATTGAAGAAATTGTTACGCAGTTTGAAGGTTATGGTTATGTTGATGACGCGCGCTTTGCCGAAATGAAAATCAAAGATTATTTGGCAGCCGGAAAGTCTGTTCGCTATATTAAAGGAAAATTGCAGCTCAAGGGTGTTGATGAAACAACAATTGATTCCTTGCTTGAGGAACAAGAATATGATGAATATGCTTCAGCCTTGCGTTTGGCCAAGAAAAAAAGAATCGGCCCTTTCAGAGCTGATGAGGAAAGCCGGAAAGAAAACCGACAAAAGGATTTGGGAACAATCGTGCGTGCCGGTTTTTCATATGATGTGGCACAAAAAATCTTGGAAGAAGAAATGGTTTAATCTTTATTGACAAATTTTGTCTAAAAGCATAAAATCAGCACAGTTTGGTTGGTTTTTACAGAGTTTTTTATGCCCAAAATTTTGATTCAAGATATTGCGGACGAAATCGGAAAGCGTTTTTGGTCTCCAAATCGGTTGAACGCTTTGTTTATGAGCAAAGCTATGGCTGACGGTGAAACCATGCGCAATATGATACACGGCGATTTTGGTGCGGCAGAAGAGATTATGCAGGCTCTTGTTCGCTACTATGAAACGCATGATAAAGAAGAGTTAATTGCGCAAGTGGACGAGATTGCTTATGATTATCCGTATGTTTGTTTTATAAAAAAAAGGCAGGAAGATTTAAATCGAGATAAATCAAAACCGAGTAAAGCCGAGTTAGAACGGATGAAATGGTTGGCGGAGTTTTCCGAAAAAAATTCGGATAAGTTTTGGGCAGATGAAGGATTGTATGAAGAAGCGGAGATATTTGCCAAATATTACGGAAACTTCTTTTATTATAACAGAGACGGGCATTATATTGTCGATGAAAGTAAATCAATAGAAATTTATGAAAATAAGATGCCTTATACTTTGTTTGATGAAACCTACAAAGAAAGTAATTGGTTGAATTTGGCTCTCTATGATAAACCGCACACAATGGAAGTAAGAGATAATTTTGCAGCTCCCTTTCCGCAAAAAAAATATGTTAATGCGACGGTTATTGATGTCTTGCGTAAAACTCTCGAGAAGCAAAAAACAGCGGTTTATGAATGTCCGCGTACGGGAGATGTTGTTTTAGATAGACTTTATACCGAAATTTATGCCGAAGAAAAACTCTCTGCTCCGAAGTTTGTCAAAGCCGTTACACTGCTGAATCAGCGTCTGGCAAAAGCATTGAAAGGCAAAGAATTGCTCGGTAAAGGAGATTTTAATGCGGCGGCAATGCTGATTGATAAAGCTCCGCAGTATTTTGCACAAATTGATTATGCGCAACAGTATGGTTTTTATAAAAGCGATGCCGGAAAAGAGCTGATGAAGTTTTCTTTTATGACAAGCTTTACAAGGCGTAAAAAGTTTAGTGAACAAGCGATGAATAATTATGTTGAGGCCGTCGCTAATGCAGGGCATTGGATGAACGGGCAGCACTTAATGACCAGAATGATTTTGAAAAATACGCAAAATCTCGGTGGTGTTAACAGAGGCTTGTTGGATTTGAATGTTATTCGCCCCAGACCTAAGACATTTTTTGGTATGAAAAGTCCAAGATTTTTGCAAATCCTGAACGAATATTATAATCAGGATTTGGAGCGGGCAAAATATCCTAATTTAATATATCAGAAGCCGGAGAAATTTTTACAGCTTCGTCAGGCAGAGCGTTAATTAATATACGACTTTGTTCAGGTATAATCCGCAGGCAGGGGCGTTTACGCCGGCGGCACTTCTTTTCTTTGCTTCCAGAATCTTCTTAACATCCTCCGGCTCTAGATGTCCGTCGCCGACCATCTTTAATGTTCCGACCATATTGCGCACCTGGTGGTGCAAAAAGGACCGCGCTTCCACAATAAAACGAATCTCCTCGTCGTAAACTTCAATGTCCAATTTATCTAAAGTCTTTATGGGAGATTTTGCTTGGCAGGCTGCAGCTCGGAAAGAACTGAAATCGTGGTGCCCAAGCAGAAATTTGGCTCCTTGGCGCATTTTTTCAACATCTAAGGGAACGGGAACCCACCAAACCCGATTTTTTTCAATTATGGCCGGAGCTCGGCGGTTGAGAATCCGATATAAATAACCCCGACCTTTGGCACTGAATCTTGCGTGAAAGTCTTGCCCTACTTTTTCAACATTAATTACGCAAACAGGAGCTTCCATATCTCTTAGGTGGGCATTCATAGCCTCGCGCAATTTCCAATCTTCCATATCCTCTTTTATGTCAAAATGTGCGACCTGAGCTGTAGCATGGACGCCGGCATCAGTTCTTCCCGCCCCATAGACAACGATTTTATTGGACTTCTGGAGGCGTTCTCCGGTGCTCGCCTCCTCACGTACGTCTATGTACGCTGCGGGT
Organism: uncultured Pseudomonadota bacterium; assembly: GCA_949292375.1. Classification (GTDB taxonomy): domain Bacteria; phylum Pseudomonadota; class Alphaproteobacteria; order RF32; family CAG-239; genus Scatacola_A. The sequence goes on from CASEZG010000001.1 coordinate 205,162, forward strand.
CTGCGCTCCGTGGAAGCACCACCATAAGCCTCACTAAAATCGTTGTCAGATAGAGTTGTATTGGACTTCTGGAGGGGATCTTGGGTGCTC
>CASEZG010000002.1 GCA_949292375.1 uncultured Pseudomonadota bacterium
CGCAGAAACCGGCCATAAAAGGGTAAAAATTAGGAGTATTATGCTAGGTGTTCTGTTCTCTAATTCTTGCAGCTTCGCCATTTTGATTAAGAAGACGCTAGACGATAGCGTCTTCTTTCGTATCCGGTAAGTTTATCAAAGATTCGTATGAAATATTTTATCAAAAGGCTATTGTAGATTCGTTAAAATTATAAGGAATCTATTTAACTTAAAATAAATACAGTCTCAGTAGTTGTTGACATATATTCGTTTGGGGATATTATGATTTCAAAATCAGGTCAAATATGTTTTGGAAAATGTTTATGGATAATATCGGCAATGTAACTTCAAATCATCCTTCTTTTTGTTCTGTTAAAAATGGCTATATTTTACCAGAATTTAAAGATGACTGGATTTTACAGGGCGGTGTTTGTAATAATGAAAAACAATTTTTGCAAAATTCAATAACAAAATATAATGCAGGAAAAGACTTTCTTCCTGTGGAATATATTGAACATTTAGACAACTCTCCTAAAATTCATGAAACCGTTATTTACGGCGGATATTTATTTAAGCATTATGGCCATTTTTTAATTGAGGGAACAACTCGTTTATGGTTTTACATCTTACACAATCAAAATAATCGACGGATTGCTTTTTCGGTAAATGATAAAAATTTGCCTCAATTTATGAAAGATTTTTTTCGCCTTTTGGGTATAACTGATGACATGATGTTATTAATTGATAAACCAACACAATTTGATAATATCATAATTCCTGAAATGTCATCTTTTATTGGCGGTAATTTTTATCCAAAAGAATTTTTGTTACCTTTTAACATTATCTCGACAAAAGTAAAATCAAAAAAAATTTTAAAATGTTATTTGTCCTATAAAGATTATAAAAGTAATATTTATGGAGAAGATATCTTTGAAAAGCTATTCAAAGATAATGGGTTCTTGGTTGTAAACCCTGAAAAATTAACTCTTGAGGAGCAGATTTCTCTTTATAAAGATTGCAATTTCTTCGCTGGTTGTAATGGAACTTGTATTTTAAATTGCTTATGGTCTCAAGCCAAAAATTTAAAAGTTTTAGCGTTAATGAGAGTTGATACAGATTTGTCATGTCATAGACGTTTTTTTAATGTTAAAAATGCAGATTATAAAGAAGCTAAAATTTATATTAATTTTTTACCAAGCACGCAAAGATTTGGCCCTTATCTGGTTGGTATTACAGAAGATTTTATTGATAAAATTTGCTATTTTGGCTTGAAGTTAAAAACTAAACTTTTTTTGCCCACAAATAACGATGTCAAAATGTTTCTTTTGAATTGGTTTAAGATTTATGAGCGGAAAGAAAACAAACAATACTTTCAAGAAACAACTACAAATGCAAATTTAGACAAATATCTTCAGCTTCGTAGTCAATTTTTGAATGACAAATATTTTGTTTTATTTCATATGCTTTTGTATTTTGTAATATATAAAGTTTCTTTTGGTAAGTATCGTTCGTGTTTTAAGAAGAAATATAAAAAATTTAAAGATTATTATGCGTTTTTACATTAAAATTCTTCCAATATTTGGTGCGCGGAATCTGGTATTTTAAATCCCTTTCGCACGAAATAAAAAATGTGGTATACCATTTTTGCAAAAAGCAATGACAGAAGCCTAAATTTTATCGCCAGGGGCCATAGATGACCTTGGCTTCGTCTGTATTTTCGGGCGTTGTCTGCACTTCCGGCGGAAAATACCAGATGAACCGGCCGTTTTGTCCGCCCTGCCGCCACCGGCTGCGGCATAATTGACCGTCAACAAATATCTTACCCGCCGGGGTTAACTCTACAATATCGCATTCCCAAAAGTCCCGGATCTTGTCGGCCAGCTCTTGTAGAGTGTCTGCGGTATCGTTAATATGCTCGCGGCGCCGCTCGGCCTCGTCAGCGGCCTTGAGTTCGGCAATGTCGCGCGCTGAGGGCTGAACGTTTTAATATCTGCATGGCACAAAATCTTTTTTAAATCAGTTTGGAAGAATAATAATTTATCGTATCATATCTTAAAAATTTTTCTATTTGTTTTTTTTTCGAAAAAAACTGAACCTTTTTCTTATCCATATCGTTTATAAATACAGCGGCTTTAATTGGTTGTTAATCGTTTATAAAATAAAAAAAATTCAGAACATTACCGAATTTTGACCTTATTTTACAATATGTTAACAGACAGAAGCTGTTCAGGGCCAACAAGAGCAGAGTTGCAACAATGGATAATTTAAACATATTTTTAATAGAAAGTTTTTCTTTTTTTGCCTGCTTCTTGCGGCAGGAGGACTTTTATTTTTCCTCTTTTTCCGCAACGGCGATGAGATTGCTTATATTACCGAACAGGTAAAGCGACAAAACGTGGAGAAAGTCGTTAACGCCACCGGCGAAGTCCGCGCCATTGAATTGGTTACAGTTGGTGCACAGGTTTCCGGTGAGATTGAAAAGCTCTATGTCTCCATTGGTCAAAATGTGAAAAAAGGCGACCTTATTGCCGAAATTGATTCCACAACTCAGCAAAACGAAGTGTATATCAACAAGGCCAGATTGGAGAGTTATAATGCCCAACTGAATGCTGCTCAGGTTTCCTTAAAAGTTGCCGAAAAACAGTATAAACGTATGCAAAGCTTAAAAAAGAAAAATGCGGCCTCAGATGAAGACCTAGAAAATGCCGAAGATGCTTATGAAACGGCGAAGTCTAAAGTTACCGGGTTGGAATCTACCATTAAGGAAACCGAAATTTCTTTAAGCACGGCTGAAACAAATTTGGGTTATACCAAAATCACCGCGCCTTTGGACGGCACCATCGTATCTGTTCCCGTTAAGCAAGGACAAACGATTAATGCTGCTATGGATACTCCGGCAATCGTTCAAATTGCCGACCTCACGCAAATGGAAATTTTGATTGAAATCTCTGAAGGCGACATCAGCAACATTAAACCAGGTGTTAAAGTTACCTACTCTATTCTGGCAGATTTAAACGATGTTTATGAAACAACTTTGCGTTCCATTGACCCCGGTTTAACGCTTTTGACAAATAATGAATATACCGAAGTTGTGGAATCAAGCGAAGCGATTTATTACTACGGACGTTTAATTGTTCCAAACCCTGAAGGCAAGCTCAGAATCGGTATGACAACACAAAATGTGATTTATGTTGAAAGTGCCGAAAATGTTCTGACTGTTCCGGTTACCGCCATTAAAAACAACAATGGGCAAAAATATGTTGATGTGCTTACGCCTAAGGGGGTTCAACAACGTACAATTATTACCGGTGTTTCCGATGGCTTGAATGTTGAGGTTAAACAAGGTGTTGTTGAAGGTGATGAGATTGTATTGGCACAAATGTCTTCCGCCGAAATCTCAAATAAACTCTCCAATGTCAGAGGCCCGAGAGGATTTTAGTCATGGATAACATTATTGAACTGAAAAATATTCATAAATATTTCGGTAGTGAAAAGAATCGGGTTCATGTCCTTAGGGGAATCAATTTGGAGATTCAAAAAGGCGATTTTGTCGCGATTATCGGGCAATCTGGTTCCGGAAAATCTACCATGATGAATATTATCGGTTGTTTGGATGTTCCGACTAACGGTTCTTACAAGATTAATGGTGTTGAAGTAGGCAAAATGGGCAAAGACCAATTAGCTGAACTTCGTTGCAAGACTTTCGGTTTTATCTTTCAGCGTTACAATTTGTTAAGCAGCTTAAATGCTACGGAAAATGCTGCCCTGCCGGCAATCTATTTGGGGTTAAATGCCGATAGCAGAAACGCCCGCTCGGTTGAGCTCTTAAAAAAACTTGACTTAGGCACCAAGCTCGGCAACAAACCTAATGAACTTTCCGGTGGTCAGCAACAACGTGTGAGTATTGCCCGCGCTTTGATGAACGGCGGTGAGATTATTCTGGCTGATGAACCGACCGGTGCTTTGGACTCCAAAAGCGGCGAGATGGTTATGGAAATTATTAAGAACTTGCACAAGCAAGGACATACGGTCATTTTGGTTACGCATGACAGCCATATCGCCGAACAAGCCAGCCGTATTATTGAAATTAAAGACGGTGAAATTGTCTCCGATATTCGCAAAGCTGATGATTTTTACGAGCTCAAAGACAAGGTTAAGAATATTAAACGCAGCAAGCTTGATGCTTTCAAATATAGTTTTCAGGAATCGCTTAAAATGTCTTTGCACGCTATTTTGGCTAATAAAATGCGCTCGCTGCTGACCATGCTCGGTATCATCATCGGTATTGCCTCTGTGGTTTCGGTGGTGGCATTGGGTAATGCTTCGCAAGCCAAAATTTTGGAAAAAATCAGTTCTATGGGAACAAACACCATTGATATTATGCCGGGTACGGGTTTCGGTGATATGCGTTCGGGAAAAGTTAAGACCTTAAAAGTAAGTGATTCAGATTATCTCGCCAAGCAAAGTTTTATTGACAGCTCAACACCGAGTGTTTCTGCCAGCGGAACTTTGGTTTATGAAAATTATTCCCTCACGGCGCAACTCAGCGGTGTCGGTGCGTCCTTTTTTGATGTTAAAGGGCGCAAAATCGCGCAAGGACGCATCTTTACGCAAGATGAAGTGAATAACATCGCTTCCGTTGTCGTCATTGATAACAACACACTCAAAGAAATGTTTTCTGACACACCGAATCCTATCGGCAAAATTATCATCTTCAACAAAAAGCCATTGAAAGTTATCGGGGTTACGGAAGAAGACAACAACCCCGGACCGATGTCTGATTCGATGAATATTTGGGTGCCTTATACAACCGCAATGTATAAAATTAACGGCAGCACGGATATTAATTCCATCACGGTCAAGATCTCAGATAAGGTCAATTCGCAAGTTGCCGAATCCAGCATTGAGCATATTTTGACTTCTTTACACGGCAAAAAAGACTTCTTTATGCGCAACAGCGATAGTATTAAACAAACGATTGAGAGCACCACAAATACTATGAAACTCCTTATAGCCAGCATTGCGGTCATCTCTTTGATTGTCGGCGGTATCGGCGTAATGAATATTATGTTGGTTTCGGTTACGGAAAGAACCAAAGAGATTGGTATTCGTATGGCTATCGGTGCCAAACAGGCGGATATTTTGCAACAGTTTTTAATTGAGGCTATTTTAATCTGTTTGGTCGGCGGATTTATGGGGGTTACGCTCTCTATGCTTATCGGTTTCGGATTTAATACTTTTTCCGAAAACTTCGGAATGATTTTTTCAACCGCATCCATCGTATTAGCTTTGGTTTGCTCTACGGCAATCGGCATTATCTTCGGTTATATGCCGGCGAAAAATGCCTCAAACCTTAACCCGATTGATGCTTTGGCGAGTGAGTGATATGAAAAAAAAGCTGACATATATATCTTTGTTTTGCGGAGCTCTGTTGCTGAGCGGCTGTGCGACTATCGGTGCTATGCCGACAGATGTTGCATCGGAGCTTAATTATACCGCCGAGATTAAGGAAAAATATAAGGCAAACGAAAATTGGTGGACGCAATATAACAACGCCGAGCTCAATCGCTTGGTAGATTTGGCCTTGACAAATAATCCCGATTATCTGAAAGCCGCCATTAATATTAACAAAGAACTATATAATTTGAATCTGGCTACTTCCGACCTCTTCCCTACGCTTTCCGGCGGAATGAATGCTTCCGGACAGCGACAAATCAGCACAAGCGATAATTTTGCCAGCAATTTTTCAGGAGAAACCGGCTTGAGCTATGAAGCTGATTTGTATGGCAAAATCCGTGATTTGCAAGATGCACAAAAATTTGAATATGAAGCAACCATTATGGATAAAGAAAGTGCTCGTTTGAGCCTGATTAATAGCGTGATTGATTTGTATTTTAATCTGGAATATCTGCAAAACAGCAAGGATGTTACCAAAGAGAACATCAAAAACTATGAGAATATCCTCAAAATTACCGAAACAAAGTATAAAAGCGGCAAAATTGATAATCTGGAATATTTGCAAACCAAACAAAGCTTGTTATCCGAACAAAATCGGCTCTTGGAGATTGAGACGCAGTTCAAAGAAATGGAAACCAGCCTGAAAAATATTTTGAATCTTCGTCAGGAAGAGGCGCTTAACATTCAGTTCGGCAATATCTTGTTGCAAGAAAACCTCGGTGTTAATCTTGATGTTCCGGTTGCCGTCTTGGCTAATCGTCCGGACTTGCTCGCCAGCCAATATCGCTTGGAAAAAGCATTTAAAAATCTGCAAGCCGAGAACAAAAACTGGTATCCGAATGTGTCCTTAAACGGCTTGCTCGGAACATCTTCCGACAAGGCTCGCACAACTTTTGATTTTCCTTATCTGCTCGGCAGCGTATCCGTTGATTTGCCGTTTCTAGACTGGAACAGAGTTGAAAACAAAGTTAAAATCTCCGAAGCTGATTATGAAATCACAGCCATTGATTTTAAGGATACCCTAAACCAGGCCGTCAATGAAGTGGCTTATTATTCCGCGGCTTATGGCTATGCCAATAATATTTTGGAAAACACGCAAAAGAACTATCAAAATTCGCAGCAAATTACCAAATATTATCAAGAACGCTATAATACAGGTAAAGTGGAGTTTAAAGACTATTTGGAAGCTGTTTATACCGAAAACTCTTTGCGTAAAGACCTTATCTCCCAAAAATACCAGACCATTAAATATGAAAACTATGTTTACAAAGCTATGGCCGGAAAATATTAATTCATTTATCTTTATTTAGGATTTGGGTGTTAGCATCGTTTTAAGGAGAAAGATATGTTTACACCCCCTTTGTTTGAAGATAATATTTTATCAACCCTTTGGCGTAACTTTAGTTTTTACTTTAACGATGGATATTGGGGATATTTCTTTTTAACTATTATGGGGCTGGTCTTTTTGCAATTTCTTTGGATTAAACCCAGACCTGCTTTTTTGACTTTTCCCAACAAAATTTATCGTTTTAATCTTCATATAGATTATCTTCCTCTTATTTTTTTCATACTAGCTTTTGTCTGTTTATGCCTTATTACTTATGCTCAAGAAATGAGTTTGTTTGCAAATTTTGATTTGATGAGTATCGGGACAACGGTTACTTTTGCTGAGGGCAAAGGCACGGGAATCTCTGATATTCGATTTTCTCCATTTGCAAATGTTGAACTAAACTTATTTTATGCCATCAGCCATAATCTTTATGTTGTCAGCTTTTTGGTTTTAACCGAAACAGCTTTGTTGTTATATTTGTTGTATTTGTTATTTGATTTTGTTCCTGTTTCAAGACGCTTATGTGCTTTGGCTTTGGTTGGGATTTATCCTGCTTTGGTTTGGATAAACAACCCGATTTTTCCTGAAAGATTGATGCTGATTTTTATTTGTCTTAGCTTATTAATGCTAAAAAAATATCTAACATGCCCCAAAACCAGATACTTAATGGGCTTTTGCCTTATAATGAATTTGGCTATCTATACAAAAGAAACCGTTATCTTATTTTATGCCGGTCTTCTGGGATGTGAGTTGCTTTATTTAATTTATAAAGGGCAGATTACACCAAACTCATTTTTACATCCTTTCAAAACGGCAAAAACTTTGCCTTTGGAATATATGATGTTTTTTTCTATGGGTTTGTTTGCCTTTATTTATCTGCTATTCGGCTTGGGAATTAATAGCAATCAATATGTGTCTGCACATATAAATTCGGAGGCATGGAAAAAATATTATCTGGAGTTTTTTATTTGTTTTTGCGCCGTTATTTCTCTTATTTTTTCTAAAAAATTTTCCGTCCTTTTATTCGGTTTTGGAGCCGGAGCATGGATGATTTTATTATTTGTAGCGTGGAAACTTGGGATTTATAATGAAAATAATGCCCCTTATTACGCTATTGTATCCGGTATTTTTGGTTTGTTTCTTGTCTTTTATACTTTGGAAAAAAAGCTTTTGCTCTCTTTGTTTGGCTTGGCGTTTTTAGTTATGGCAATATTGCAAAATTATTACCTTTTTAAGAAACAAAGCGGCGAATCTTACTATGATGCTGCAAAATTTATCAGTTCTTTAGCATCAAAACAGAATCCTTTGCCAATTTTTGTAAAAGACAGCTTGGAAGGAAAATACGAAAGCTATATTATTGATTGTTATCGTTCGGCTTATAAGTTTTATTTTCCTCATAAAAATATTGTTTTTAAAACAAATAGTGATGCTGACTTGCTCGGAAATGTTTTGAAATTTCCACTTATTTATCAAGCAACTCCGAAAACCGGAGATATTTATGTGTTGAATAAGATTTATAATGAAGATAGCGACAGATATGAATTGCTTTATGAAAACGCAAATTTCAAAATTTTTAGAGTAAGGTGATTTCTTCTCGGCCGCGCAGGCCATTAAAAAACCCTCCACAAGGGAGGGTTACATATTGAACCCGAGCGGGGCTGGCTTGACTAAAGTCTGCACCTGCCTCGTTTGCTTCGCTCATCGGCATACTCCCGTCTGCCTGCAAACTCGGCCCGAACTCACTTCTGTGATTTCTTCCCGGCCGCGCAGGCCATTAAAAAACCCTCCACAAGGGAGGGTTTTTTAATGGCGCACCCGGCGGGGTTCGAACTCACAACCTTCTGATCCGTAGTCAGATGCTCTATCCAATTGAGCTACGGGTGCATCTGTTTTGGCAACAGAGATGTTAATAGCGCGATTTATTTTTTTTTGCAAGTATTATTTTTAGTAATTTAAAAGAATTTTAATCTATTTAACCTAAAATCCGTTTCAAGTTCGATGTAAATTAATGATAAATCTAAATTCTTTCTTGTTTTTTTGCAAAATTATCTTTACAAAAGAAGATAAAAGTGTAAAAAAATATCAAAGGTTTAACAGGTTTTCTGGAAGGTTCTTAAATCAATGAAAAAAACAGCTCTCAGATTGTCGTTGGTATCAGTTTTATCTCTGGTTGTCAGCGCTTGCTCTTTTAGCAAAGATGCTCTGTTTCCGTCTCTTATCGGCTCCGACTCTCAAGAAGAAATTAGAGCCAGCGGCACGAATATTGTCGATTTAGACGGGAATGCTTTGCCGGAATTGGGTTCTACAAATTTTGAACCGGTTGAAGTTTCCGAAGGTGGTGAGACCGGCACTTTTGTCGGACAGAAAGTTGTTTCCTTCCGCAATGAACTGTCTCAGTTACAGGTAGCAATTCGTCAACATAATGAGCAACTGCAAAAAATCAGAGCTTCTGTAATAAGCAATGCTCAGCAGTATCATAAGACTATTGGCACAATTGAAGCTAAGCTACAAATCGGTACAACTCCCGGAAACCCGCATATGTTTGCACTTTTGCAGAATGCTCAAAACAATATTCAGATTATGAACGCCAATACAGATGCTATGACACAATTAGCTGCACGTGTTGCTTCTGATACGGCTATGACCTCTTATTTGTTGGACTCGATTAAGTCCGCATATGGTGTTTCCGGTGCTGTTGATGAAGACCATCGTCAGTTAAGAATCCTTGAAAATGAAACAAATCAGACTGCTATTTTGATGAATAGCTTGTTGAGTGAGGTTAATACGGATGTTTTGCGTCAGCAACAATATGTTCAAACGGCAAGAAATTATATGATTGATTTGAACAGTTCTATTAAAGTAGGCAGCTATGGCGTAAATAACCTTCCTCTTCCTGGAACTGTTGTTTCTCAGGGTTCGGTAAACTTTAATGCTAATCGCTCTCAAGCCAGTGGCAAACCTTTGTTTGTTGCAAAATTCAATAAAGAAAATGTTCAATACAAGGATGCTTTGAAGAGAGCTGTTACTACAACTTTGAACAAGAAACCGAATGCAATGTTTGAGGTTGTGGCTGTTAGCCCGTTGAATGGTAAGCAGTTATCCAGCGGCAACGCAAAGAACAATGCAACACAAATCTTTCAAGAGATGATTAATATGGGGGTTAGTGCAGACAATATTATGTTGTCCGCAAAGACAAGTGCTGATGCAACTTCTTCAGAGGTTCATATCTATATTAATTAAGCTCAATTGTTTTGAAAAAGCCTTGCTTTTTAGCAAGGCTTTTTATTTGGGCAAAATTTGTATCTAAAAACCAGAAAAAACATTGACAAGCGTAATTTATTTGCATATATTCGGTTTGACTTTTGGGGTTGTAGCTCAGTTGGGAGAGCGCTTGAATGGCATTCAAGAGGTCAGGGGTTCGATTCCCCTCAGCTCCACCATTTTTTTCAAACCGGCTGCAATGCCGGTTTTGTTTATTGAGTTTCATTGGGGCTGTAGCTCAGTTGGGAGAGCGATTGGTTCGCAATCAATAGGTCGAGGGTTCGATCCCCTTCAGCTCCACCATTGATAACAAAAAAAGGCAGGTTTATCCTGCTTTTTTGTTATCAAATTATAGTTTCTTTTAGGGGAGCGAACCCGAGAGGGCGCGAGCCGATAGAAAAGTTCCGGTGAAACTTTTCGTTGCGAGCGGTGAGAGTTTGTTAATGCGCGAATATGCGACAGCACTGTGAGCAAATGTTACAAACCGAACTCACGTATCCCCTTCAGCTCCACCATTGATAACAAAAAAGCAGGATAAACCTGCTTTTTTTATTTATTTAATCCAGATTATGTTTTTGCCACAAGATTTGGCGTTCAGCATAGTATTTTTCCGTGTGTTTGCTAGACACGCCGGTTCGGTAAAACTTGGCGACAATGACCGGCAAATGCTTAAATAGGCATCCATTTTCCTCATAAACCAGCCATTTTTCTACATCCGCAAAAATAGGAAAACTTTCATCATAGTTTCCATATCTTTTGAATAAATCTTTCCTGATAAAAGATGACTGATGATTTATGGTTTGTTCCTTAAAAAACTCTTTGTCTAAAACCTCCGGACAAGAAAGTATCTCTGTCTCGCCGTTATCATTTATATATTGCGTATCGCCATAAATGATTTCTGATTTGCCGTCTAAAAAAGGTTTTACCAAGCGCAAAACTTCGGGGTGAAAAAACTCATCTCCGGCGTTCATAAAAATCAGATATTCGCCTTGAGCTTTTTCTATTCCCTTGTTCATTGCATTAAAAATGCCTTTATCCTTCTCGGAAATAAAGTAAGCTGTCTTATCTTTATAATTTTGCAAAATATCCAGACAGTCTGGTTTTGAACCGCCATCAATAATCAGCCATTCATAATCAGAATCGGTCTGAGTTATTATACTTTCGCAAGTGCGTTTTACATCCGGCTCGTTATAACAGACGGTAATGATGGAGACTTTGGGCATCGTTTTTAAGAATCCCCCGGAAAACGTTTGGCATACCCGCTTATGCAGCCTTTGTTCCAGACCAAAAGCAGTTCTTTTGCTTGGGTCTTATTATCCATATTTTCAGATAAAATCTTAAACCCTTTATGGCGGTAGAAACCTATTGCCTTCTCATTTTGCGCATAAGCTTTCAGGCTTAAGTTTGGGCGGCGGCGGCGGACATATTCCAGCAATTTGCGCCCTATTCCTCTCCCCTGAAAACGTCCATCCACAAATAAAGCTCCGATATAATTATCTTCAAGCAGGCTGATGAAACCTTTTATTTGGTGTTTGTCGCAAAAGACATAGGTCTGAGCTTGGGGTAGAAGTTGGTTTTTAACCATATCCTGATTGCTTGTCCAATAATCCTCTTTGATAAAGGGGTGCGCAGCAGAAGCTCCCCTCAGCCAGAGGGAGAGAATCTTTTTATAATCGTCAGTACAAGCTCGGCGAATCACGTCTAAATATCCAAATCATCAACAAATTTTGCGCGTTCAATGATAAATTTGAAGCGCAGTTCGGGGTTTTTACCCATCAGGCGTTCTACCTGACGGCGGGTCTCAAAGGCTTCTTCCTTGCCTTCTTCCGTGTTGCAGGAAGGAATCAAGACTTTCAGCAACAAGCGTTTCTTTTTATCCATTGTCGTTTCTTTAAGCTGCTGCGCGCTCATTTCGCCCAGACCTTTGAAGCGACTAATTTCGACCTTTTGGTTGCCTTTGACTTCTTTTTTCAGAATCGCATCCTTATCATCATCATCCAAAGCATAAAAATTCTTGTTGCCGACAACAATCTTATACAAGGGAGGTGTGGCGATAAACAAATGTCCGTTTTCTATCAGTTTAGGCATTTGCTGGTAAAAGAAGGTCATTAAAAGAGAAGCGATATGCGCACCGTCCACATCGGCATCGGTCATAATGATAATCTTTTCATAGCGCAGATTTTCTTCTTTATAGTTCTCTTTAATACCGCAGCCCAAAGCCTCAATCATATCTTTGATTTCTTGGTTTTGGGTTATCTTATCCAACGAGGCACTGGCAACGTTCAAGATTTTGCCGCGCAAAGGCAGAATTGCCTGAGTCATACGGTCGCGACCTTGCTTAGCTGAACCACCAGCAGAATCGCCCTCAACAATAAAGATTTCCGTGTTTTCGGCGGCTGCTTGTGAACAATCAGCCAACTTTCCGGGGAGACGCAATTTTTTGGTTGGGGTTTTGCGGTTTTGGATTTTTTCTTCTTTCTTCTTCTTTCTGCTCTCTGCTCTTTCAATAACATATTCCAACAAAGCCGCCGCATTTTCTTTATCTGAGCTCAGCCAATGATCAAACGAATCCTTAACAGCTTGTTCTACCAAACGGACGGCTTTGGTAGATGTTAGCTTATCCTTGGTTTGACCTTGGAATTGTGGGTCACGAATAAAGACTGAAAGCATAATGCAAGCATCACTCAAAAAATCCTCGGCCGTTACCTGCGAAACTTTTTTGATGTTTGCCATCTCGCCATATTCTTTAAGACTGCGAATCAGGGCTGTACGGAAACCCAGTTCATGTGTACCGCCTTCCGGCGTAATGACCGTATTGCAGTAGGAGTTGCAAAAACCATTTTCATCTTCCGGCCAAGTTACAGCCCACTCTACCCGACCTTCGTCATTAGCCAACTCGGCATCGCCTGAGAAAGGCATACGGTTGATGGTTCCTCTTGCGCCGACTTGATAATTCAGAAAGTCCAGCAAACCGTTTGGATAATGAAGCTCTGCTTCCAGAGGTGTTTGGTCTCCTTCACTTAAGACTTCCGGCGCACATTTCCAATCAATATGGATACCCTTAAACAAAAAAGCCTTAGAGCGTGCCATACGATAAACACGATTGGGGTTTAAGGTAGAATTGCCATCAAAAATCTCGGGATCTGGCAAAAAAGTTACCGATGTACCGCGGCGATTTGGCGCATTACCCACCAACTCCAGCGGCGTTACAGGCTTGCCCTTTTCATAAGATTGGCGATAAAGTTTCTTATCTCGAGCGATTTCGACCACCAAAGAGGACGACAGAGCATTGACCACGGACAAACCCACGCCATGCAAACCGCCGGAAACTTTATAAGCTCCGCCGCCGAATTTTCCACCGGAGTGGAGCATTGTCAGAATAACCTCCAATGCCGACATATTCGGATATTTTGGATGCGGGTCTACCGGAATACCGCGGCCGTTATCGGTAATGGTAACGGAACTGTCGGCGTTCATTTTTACCTCTATACGGTTAGCAAAGCCTGCCACGGCCTCATCCATAGAGTTGTCCAGAATCTCTGCCACCAAGTGATGAAGCGCGGTTGTATCCGTTCCTCCGATATACATTCCCGGGCGAGCTCGAACCGCCTCCAATCCTTCCAAAACCTGAATATCTTGCGCCGAATATGATTGCTGTTTGGGCGCGGTACTATCAAATAAATCCGACATATTTTCCTCAATTTTTTAGCTAATGAGCGTAAACTATCTCAAAACCTTTGGAAATGCAAGCCTCAAGCGCAATTCATAAACAAAAAATCCCGTTTCTGCGCTGTGTTAAAAAATTTTTAAGAAATCTGATAAAAAAGACTTGAAATTTAGGCAAATAGCGTATAAAAGAAAGCTCGGAAAACGGAAGTTTTCTGTAATTTCACACGCAGATAAGGCGGAAAGCGGTGTTCGCATTTCGCTCCGGTGCCGCGGAAGCGGTTGTTAGAATCTGCGGAGGTTTAACTGGAAAAAAAAGGACATTTATAATGGCAATTCCACAATTTACATTACGCCAGATGGTTGAAGCAGGTGTTCACTTTGGTCACCACGCTCGCCGCTGGAACCCGCAAATGGCTCCGTATATTTACGGCAAAAAAGACAACGTTCACATCATTGACTTGCAAAAAACTTACCCGATGCTTTATACAGCATTGGCTACTGCACGTGACATTGCTGCTCAGGGCGGTAAGGTTTTGTTTGTCGGCACAAAAAGACAGGCTCAGGATATCATTAAAGAGAATGCCGAAAGATGCGGACAGTACTATGTTAACCATCGCTGGCTCGGCGGTATGCTCACCAACTGGAAAACCGTATATAAATCAATTTCCCGCTTGGTTAAGCTGAACGAAATGGAAGAGAAAAACGCTTATGAGGGCTATACAAAGAAAGAAATGTTGAACCTCAAAAAAGAGCGTGAAAAACTCGCTAACGAACTTAGCGGTATCATGAACATGGGCGGACAACCCGACCTCTTGTTCGTTATTGATACTCCGAAAGAGGCTTTGGCCGTTAAGGAAGCTAAAAAGCTCGGTATTCCGGTTATCGGCATTACCGATACAAACGCTAACCCGAACGATGTTGATTTCCCTGTTCCGGGTAACGATGATGCTATCCGCGCTATCCAATTCTACTGCGAACTCGTTTCCAGTGCTGTTTTGGATGGTATGCAGGCTGAAATTGCTGCTCAAGGCGTTAAGGTTGAAGAGGCTGTTGACGCTGTTGAAGCTAAGCCGGCTAAAAAAAGAGCTTCCAAAAAAGCTAAAGAGGAAGTTGAAGCCGTTGAAGAATAATTGAAAAATATTCTTTCAAAATAAAGTCTGAAAACTTTATGCGGCGATATTTGTTTTTATTAATGAATATCGCCGCAATGGTTTAAAAAAATTATGATGATGAGGAAAAATAAATGACAGAAATTACTGCCCAAATGGTTAAAGATTTAAGAGAAAGCACCAGTGCCGGTATGTTGGACTGCAAAAAAGCTTTGATGGAAACCAACGGTGATATGGAAGCCGCTGTTGACTGGTTGCGCAAAAAAGGTTTGGCATCTGCCGCTAAAAAAGCAAGCCGTATTGCAGCTGAGGGCTTGGTTGCTATTGCCGTTGAAGGTAATAAAGGTGCCGTTGTTGAAGTTAACTCTGAAACAGACTTCGTTGCCAAAAACGATATGTTCCAAGAATATGTTGCTGATGCAGCCTTGGTTGCTTTGATGAACAAAGGCGAAGTTTGTGATATGAAGACCTTCCAATGCCCGAAAGTTAATAAGTCTTTTGAAGAGCGTTTGACAGATTTGATTGCTAAAATCGGCGAGAACATGAACTTGCGCCGCGCTGCATTGCTTGAAGTTGAAAACGGCGTCATTGCTTCTTATATGCACAATGCTTGCAAACCAAATTTGGGCAAAATCGGTGTCTTGGTTGCTTTAGAATCCAACGGCGATAAGGCTAAGTTACAAGAACTCGGCAAACATATTGCTATGCATATTGCCGCTTCTAACCCGCTGTTCTTGACAGTTGCCGATGTTGATCAAGCATCTATTGACCATGAAAAGGCCATTTTCTCTGAACAGGCTAAAGCTTCCGGCAAACCTGAAAATATTATTGAAAAAATGGTTGAAGGCCGTATTAAGAAGTATTTTGATGAGGTTGTTTTGGAAGAACAAGCTTACATTATGGATCCGGATAAGAAAGTTAAGCAAGTTATTGCTGACGCGGCTAAAGAAATGGGCGCAGACATCAAACTCAAGGCTTATGTTTGCTTCCGTTTGGGCGAAGGTCTGGAAAAACGTAATGAAGATTTTGCCGCTGAAGTTGCTTCTCAACTGAAAAAGTAATCTTCATAATTTATGAAAAAAATACCCTGACATTGTTCAGGGTATTTTTTTGTTAATCAAAAGTCCTTTTGACAAAAACATCATTTCTTTCATTAGGTGTTGACACCCTACAAATTTTGTTATATTCTGATTCTGATAGGTGTGGGAAAATTGTTGTTCGTATGCTTTTTTAGCTCGGACACTTTGTTGGTATAGTCTTTTCAGGCTATCTCCTCACATCATCATTGGGCTTCGGTTTTAATTTTGTCGTGAGGTGATGCTATGAAGAAATCAATTTTATTAATGTCTTTACTTTCGGGAACGGCTCTCATGTTGCCGAATGATGCAATTGCCTACGATATCTCTACACTAACACACACACCCAAACTGGAGCCCTCCTTTGAATTTGCTCAACTTGATAAGACTTATAAAACTGCCGGAGTTTGTTTTTTAGGCGTTGGTGATTGTGCCCCGAGTGCAGGCTTTGACTCTACTCCGAGCACCGGAAGTGGCGGCGGAGATGAATCCTTTGATCTTGATACTGATTTTGATACTGGGAATCAATGTTTGAACGAAGGTTTTACACCACAAAGCTGTAACTCCGTTCAAACAATTGATGGCGTTTGTCCTTATAATTCGGCTTATGGCCGCGGATGTAAGGCCGCGGATGTAAATGCGCCTCTAATTTAATCTCTTGCCCGGCAGGGCAAGTCGGTGTCGGTGATAGTTGTGACGGCAAGTATGCCTCTTGTAAATGTGACCCGAATTTGAAAACTTGTTCAGCCAAAGAAAATGGGCAAGGTGCAAGTTGTGGCGGAAAATATGAATCTTGCGTTTGTAAGCCCCAATATCAGTACACTTCATCAAATTGTTCTTATCCGCTTTCTGTTTCCGGTGACAATTGTAGCGAAAAATATACCAATTGTGTTTGTCCGAGCGGTGTTTCTGAAGGTCCTTACGGTTGTGAAGAATATTATCCGGCTCCATGTAGTTCTGTTTGTAAAATAGCTTACGCAGATAACTGCAGAAAAAGAGATAGTGTTTCTACTCCTTATGGATGTGCTGAAGAATGGGAAGATTGTTCATCAAAATGTAAAACAGCGTATAATGACAACTGTAGAAATCGTACAGCAGTAACTTGCCAGTATGGTTGCGCTTCTTCCTTTGCTGATTGTCAATCCAAGTGTGAAAAGTGCAAGCCTAATCCTTGTGACAATAGAACGAATCAATCTTGCCAATATGGTTGTCAAACTTATTGGAGTGACTGCTCTTCTAAATGTCAGACTTGTTATTCTGACAATTGCAGATGACAATTGCAGAAATAGAACAGCAATACATGTTCCAACCAATGGATATTGTTCAGCTCATTATTCCGATTGCTCATCTAAATGCTCTGATTTCGCTTGTTACTCTGGATATTATAAATCAGGTATGTGGTGTGTTAAGGCTGTTAAATGTATTAGATGGGGTTATACTTATGAATCTACCGACTATATTGAGTCTAATGATCCTGTTGATAACGGAACTTGTACATATTGGTATGATGACGGCTCTTCTAAGACAGAGTGGGTTAGTGTTCGACCCTCTTCTGATCCGTTTAACAGTATTAGTGAATATTGCGAATATTACTGCGATTAAAAAAACATTAAAAATTAGAAAGCCCTCTCAGACGAGAGGGCTTTTATTTTTAGAAATTATAGTTGATTGAGGCGGCTAAGATATGAATATCATTCTCATAATCTGCTCGTAAAGAACCTCTTGCGGCATCTCCATCATGCCAACCATTTAACTTAACCTTACCTTTATCTGCGCGAATGTAGGTATAACCGACGTTAAACGTCCATTTTTCATCATACTTATACTCAACACCGGCAGAATACCATAATCTGTCTGCATCAGGAATGCGCGGGGTGCGGTACTCCTGACCGACGGCACTTTGGTCTACGGCAAAACCGGCTCTCAACTTCCATTGGTCATCAATCTTATAGCTGGCACCGATAGAATAAAAAGTGGTATCTTTCCATTTTTCTTCGGTTACGTTATCTAATCCTCTATTTCCCTCTACACGGAGTTCTTCAAAAGAAGACCAGTAAGTGCGACCAAATTCTGCCATAACCGACCATTTGTCATTGATATCATGATAAGCACCGATGGTTAAGTTTGCCGGTGTGGTCAAACGCGCTGAAATATCCTGATTGGCTAATTCTCTCATTAGCCCTTCAAACTCAATATCGCCTTTGAGTTTGTGTTTAATCTGACTGCGATAGCCTACACCAAAACGAGTTTGCGGCGTTAGCTCGTACAAAGCACCTAATTGATAACCTATATCAAAAGTATCGCCTTCTAAACGAGCTTTATCTTCCACTCCCGGAATTACACCTCCTGTTGAGGGGTTGGGAATGCGCGTTGCATTTCGCAATGTGGCTTTAATATATTGCATCTGCAAACCTGCACCCAAAGACAACTCATCTGTTGCCTTATAGGCAACCATCGGTGTTACCGTAACCGTGGTTACTTTTGACAAAGTTCCGTGGAAACGTCCGGCCCATAAGTCATTATACTTGGTTATCATACCGTAAGGAACATTGAGCGATAAACCTAATGTAAATCTGTCATCTAGCTGGTGCGACATATACATTGCCGGAGCAACTGCTGCATGCACAATATCTCCCGTATAGCCGGAATCCTTATATCCCGGAAATGTATCTCCGGGGATGACCGTGTCTGCATGCGCCCTCTTAGCTCGCGAACGCGGTGCAATCCATGTGCCACCGACCGAAACTTTCGTTCCTTTATGACGCGTTAAACCTGCTGGGTTGAAAAATGAGTAAGATATATCTTCGGCTCCGGCCGTGGCTCCTGCAAAGGCGTTACCTTGTGCTGCTGCTGATTGTTCTTTGAGGTTGAAACCGGAGGCTAAGGCTTCTGAACAAACAAAAATTGTTCCAACCGCCGTTAAAGTTAAAAGTTTTTTCATAAGTCATACTTCGGTTGTTAGTCCTACATAACATATTGTGCTGGTTTTTATCTTGCCTTATTGTAACAATTTGTAACAATTGGCAGAATTGATTGTAATAATTAGTCACATTATGTTACTGTTTTTCTTGTATAACTTCGTATGTTAAAAATCAATCCCTTAAATTATCCCCTCTGGAAAACATCTAATTATATTTATTTTTCAACGTGTTACACAATCTTTTTAAGGTTGACAAAATTTGCGCCAAAATATCGCTTTACAAAACAACACGTTTTTGTTTACATAATGTATTATTCGTTAATTGCGGAGAATTTTGTTTTGAGGGACTTCGTACGTTTTTGCCTGAGACTTTTTTTCAGGTGTTTTAAGGTCAGATGCCATATTGACTTTGATGAAAAATCTTTGCCGCTTAAAGGTGTCTATGTTTCAAACCATGTTTCTTTTCTTGACCCGATTTTGCTGTTTGCTTTTCTGCCGGGGAACCCTGTCTTTGCTCTGAATGGTCATCTGTATCGCAAACGTTGGATAAGGTTCTTTATGCGCACGGCCGATATCGTTTTGTTTAACCCAATTGAGCCTAGCGACCTTAAGGAGTTGATTGCTATCGTAAATGGCGGCAGACTTTGCGTTATCTTCGCAGAAGGCCGTGTTACGGAAAATGGTGGCTTGATGAAAATTTATGAAGCTCCGGGATTGTTGGTGGATAAATCAAAATCGCCGATTATTCCCGTGTGGATTAACGGACCTCAATATGGTTATTTTTCTAAAACAAAAGGAAAACTTCCTCATCGACCCTTGCCTAAAATGAAAATTACGGTCGGAAAACCCAGAGCATTTAAGTTAAAGGACGAACTTCGCCGCCAACGTGACCACATCAGCAACGAAGTTTATATGATTTTGCGCGAGATGTCTTTTGAGTGCAATTATAATCCTAATATTTCCCTTTTTGCTCAATTGATGAAGACGGCTAAGGTTCATGCTAAAAAAGGTTTGTTCAAACGCCCAAGATTTGTGGAAGATATTCAGCGTGTGCCAAACTCTTATAAAGATATTATTATCAAGTCTTTTGTTTTGGGAAAGTATTTTAAACGCCACACACCGCAAGGTGAGCCCGTTGCTATCTTGCTGCCAAACTCCATCGCGGCTGTTTGCTCTTTCTTCGGGCTATCTGCTTATGACAGGATTCCTGTGATGCTTAACTTCTCTGTCGGAGCTAAAAATATGGCCTCTATGTGCAAGACTGCAGAAGTGCGTATGGTAATTACATCTTTAACTTTTATCAAAACAGCTAAACTTGAAAGCACAATTGAGGTTTTGAAAGCTAACGGACTTAAAATCGTTTATTTGGAATCTTTGCGCAAAGAAATCGGCTTATGGGATAAAATTAATGCTTATCTGCGTTATAAGATTAAGCGTGTGCCTCATAAGGACGGCGGCAATAAAAAAGCCGTTATTCTCTTCACATCAGGCTCTGAGGGGGCTCCCAAAGCCGTTGTTTTGAGCCATGCAAATATTATCTCTAATATTAAACAAATGTCTGCTATTGAAACAATTAATACGACAGACACCGTGTTTAATGCTTTGCCAATGTTCCACAGCTTTGGACTGACTGTTGGAACTTTATTCCCGCTTTTGGAAGGAGCAAAGCTCTTTTTATATCCTTCTCCCCTGCACTATCGTGTTGTTGCTGAAATCGTTTATGAAATCGGTGCAACGATTATGTTTGGTACGGATACTTTCTTCAGAGGATATGCCAAAATTGCACACCCGTTTGACTTTCATAACGTCCGCTTTATGTTTGGCGGTGCGGAAGCTGTTAAACCGGATACACGTAATATGTGGATGGAACGTTTGGGTATCCGCGTCTTAGAGGCATATGGCGCAACCGAATGTTCTCCCGTGGTTACGGCCAACAACCGTATTTTTAACCGCTTTGGGTCTATCGGCAAGCTCTTACCTGCAATCCAATATAAAATTGAGCCGGTTGAAGGTATTGAAAAAGGCGGCGAACTGGTCATTAAAGGACCAAACATTATGCTCGGCTATATTATGCCTGATAATCCGGGAAAACTTGTACCGCTTGAAGATGGTTGGTATCATACCGGAGATGTGGTAGATATTGATGAAATCGGTTTTGTATATATTAAAGACCGTATCAAACGTTTTGCCAAAATCGGCGGTGAGATGGTCTCTCTTAATGCCGTTCATGAAATGGTTTGCAAAGCTTATGAATGGATGGGGGCTGATTTTCAATATGGCGTGGTTGCCGTGCCTCATGAAAGCAAAGGCGAGCAGATTGTTTTGGTTACCAACAATAAGCAAGTAACGCAAGATGTTCTGCATTCTTATATTAAAAATAACGGAATGTCTGAGCTCTTCCTGCCAAGAGTGATTCTTTATAAAGACAAACTTCCCGTTTTTGCTACCGGTAAAGCGGATAACGTAACTCTCAAAAAAGAAGTTATGGAAGAACTTAAAATTAATCCCGCAGCTGAATAGCTCTCAAAGCCCCGTTTTTTGGGGCTTTTTTTATATGTAACAATTCGTAATTTTATTTGGTTTGTCAAAATAATTTGAATATTCAAGAATAAACACAGTTGAATAATTGTGGAGTTTTTGAATATGAAACACGGAAAGAATTTTACGCTCGGCGAATATGTCGTTATAAAAAAACCTGAATTGGTTGAAGTGGGTAACAATGTGCGTATTGCGGATTTTTGCCGCATTTCCTCTGCCTGCCACATTGGTTCTGACTGCGAGATTGCCCCCGGAACTTATATCGCGGGCGGAGACGGAAAATATAAGTTTGAAATGGGTGATTGTTCAAGCTTGGCCGCCGGTGTTAAAGTTTGGCTCAGCAGCAACGACTATGTCAATGAATTGGTTACACATTCTATTCCCGAAGTTAAAGAAATTCAGGGCAACGTTAAACTCGGCAAATATACCGGCGTAGGCACAAACTCGGTAATTATGCCTAACAACGATATTCCAGAAGGTGTTTGTATCGGTGCGCTTAGTTTTGTTCCCTCAAACTACAAATTTGAGCCTTGGACCGTTTATGCCGGCAGACCTATCCGCCCCATAAAAAAACGCAATAAAACAAATGTCATCAATACCTTACGCAAGATTGGCTATATCAAGGAGTAAGGGAAATGTGCGGCTTAATTGGATATATCGGCAATAATGCCGTTGCGTCTACCTTGTTATCCGGTTTAAAAAATCTTGAATATCGTGGCTATGATTCTGCCGGTATTGCCCTCAATGACAATAATATGATTGATGTCTTCAAAGCTAAAGGCAAGCTTGAAAACCTGAAAAATCTGCTTGATACACAATCTGCTAAGTTTGCATCTTCTCATTTGGGAATCGGTCATATTCGTTGGGCAACGCATGGTAAAGCAACAACAGAAAATGCGCATCCGCATCTTTCTAATGACGGAAAGCTTGTTTTGGTGCACAACGGAATCATTGAAAATTATCAAGAGCTTCGCAGACAACTGCAAGCCGAGGGCTTTGTTTTTCATTCGGAAACAGATACGGAAACGGCTGTTCATCTTATTGACAAAGAATATAAAAATTCTCATTCATTGGAGCAAGCCGTTATATCTGCCGTTAAGCAACTCCGCGGTGCTTTTGCTTTTTGCATTATGCACCAAGATGAGCCTGATAAGATTATTGCCGTGCGCAAAAATGCACCTTTGATTATCGGTATCGGCAATAATGAAAACTATATTGCCAGCGATATTCCTGCCATCATTGGCAAAGTAAGCGGTATTATCCACTTGGCTGACAACGAGCTCGCCATTGTTCGACAAGATAGCGTTGAGGTTAAAAAGCTCAGCGGAGAGCCTGTGATTAAACCGATTGAGAAAATTGAGTTTTCACCTGATGTTATCAGCAAGCTCGGCTATAAACATTTTATGCTTAAAGAGATTAATGAACAGCCGAATATTTTACGCCAATGTTTGGCGGCTCATATTCCGGCTGTCGATTTGCCTGTTGCTCTTAACGAATGTCTGATTAATCTTGATTTTGCAAAGATTAAAAACATCAGCATTATCGCTTGTGGAACATCTTTGCACGCAGCTGCTTTTGTACAAAATCTTTGGGAGGAATGGCTGCATCTTCCCGTACATATTGAGGCTGCCAGCGAATATATTTATAAGCATAATCTGACCGATGAGAACTCTTTGGTTATCGGTATCTCACAATCAGGGGAAACGGCTGATACGATTACCGCTATTAAACAAGCGCAAGAAAAAGGCGCACAGCTCTTGCTTCTGACTAACAGAACAGACTCAAGCATTACGCGTTACAGCGAGAATGTTATTCCGCTTAATGCAGGCATTGAGGTTAGTGTCGCCGCAACAAAGTCTTATACGGCTCAGTTGGCTGCACTTTATTGGTTCGGTCTCTATTGGGCTGAGCAAATATCTTCCCTTTCTCAAGGACAGCTTCAAGCAATTAAGCAATCTTTGCTTGAACTTCCGGCTTTGGCTGAAGAAGTTTTGAGCCATTCAGCCGATATTAAAGCCTTGGCAGATAAGCTCAAAAATTATCATAACTTCGTATATATGGCACGAGGCATTAACCTGACTTGCGCTTTGGAAGGTGCTCTCAAACTCAAAGAAATCAGCTATATTAATGCTAATGCTTATGCTGCCGGTGAGCTTAAGCATGGACCGATTGCGCTTTTGGATGAAAATATGCCGGTTATGGCTATTTTGGGCTCCGGAATTACACTTTCCAAAATGATTTCTAACTGCGCTGAAGCCAAAGCCCGTAATGCACCGTTAATCGCCGTTGTTTCGGAAAAAGAGGACTTACCGCAGGATTTATTTGATTATCTGATTAAAATTCCTGATGCCTCTTATAGTATTTTTCCGATATTGGCTAACCTGCCCTTGCAGCTTTTGGCTTATTATATTGCCGATGGCTTAGGGCGTGAAGTTGACCAACCGAGAAACTTGGCAAAATCAGTTACCGTTGAGTAAAATTAAAGCCCTCTGTAAAGAGGGCTTTTTCTTACCAATGATTATAATGTACTTTGTTGGGCTTAAACCTATCATTGGGCTGTGAGGGCTGAAAATCTGGATAGCCTATTACAATCAGGTTCAAGGGCGTAACATATTCCGGCAAGCCCAAGAGTTTTTTGAAATTCTTAACTCTGTCTTCTTGCGGATAAACACCACACCAGCAAGCACCTAATCCCTTAGCATGGCAAGCAAGCAATAAGTTTTCCGATGCTGCTGCCGTATCTCCGACCCAATAGTCCGGCGCATGTTGTTCATTTAAGTTTCCGCAAACAAAAACGGCGAGCGACGCATCTTCTATAAATCCGGCGTAAGGATGAAGCTCGGCTATCTTTCCAAACATATTCTTATCATTGACAACAACAAACTCCCACGGCTGTTTGTTTCTTGCCGAAGGCGCATGCATAGCTGCGTCTAAAATAAATTTTACATCATCATCAGGAATGGTTTTGTCTTTAACAAATTTTCTGATTGAGCGGCGGGTTAATATTCCTTCTCCGAGTTCCATAGTCTTCTCCTTGCTGTTTTTCTTATTCCTTTAATTTAAGAAATGAAACTTACTTATTCAATAAGCTTGCTTTTTTTATTTAAGTCAAAACCCCTCTTCCGAGGGGCTTTGACTTAAACTTCTTTGTTTCCGAAAGTTTGGATATAATCTATTATCATCTGGTAATAGGCTTTATCTTCATCATAAATTGCCGCATCGCGCTTAATGGTTGCTTTCTCAACACTCGTATTTTCATAAGCTACGACTTTCTCCGTTGAGATTGCGCAACGGTTGCGCGCTATATCTGCAATGCCGCCTTTGATAAAGTAACGTTCCACAACTTTATCTGATTTATCTAAAATCTGTACCAAGCCATTGCGCAACTGTACCAGCGTCGGCGCACGGTCAACCAAAACCGTCAAATCACCCTTAACTCCGGGAACAACAACTTTCGGGGCCATAGATGTTCGATAAATCTTGTATGGACGAGATATTCTGAAGATAATGCCTTTTTCCATTCTTTAACCTCTTTCAGAAACAGGAAGAAACCGCTAAGCGGCTTCCTCCTCCATTTTCTTGGCTTTTTCCAGAACTTCTTCAATGGTACCAACCATATAGAAAGCTTGCTCAGGAATGTGGTCGTATTTTCCTTCCAAAATGCCTTTGAAGCCTTTAATTGTGTCTTCCAACTTAACAAAGACACCCGGTGTTCCCGTAAAGACTTCCGCAACATGGAAAGGTTGCGACAAGAACTTTTGGATACGGCGTGCGCGAGCCACCGTCAACTTATCTTCTTCAGACAACTCATCCATACCCAAAATGGCAATGATATCTTGCAAAGACTTATATTTTTGCAAAACTTCCTGAACCTGACGAGCAACCTGATAATGCTCCTCGCCTACAACGGTTGGGTCTAACACACGGCTGGTAGAGTCAAGCGGGTCAACCGCCGGATAAATACCCAGCTCGGCAATCTGACGAGACAAAACCGTGGTGGCGTCCAAGTGCGCAAAAGTTGTGGCCGGAGCCGGGTCAGTCAAGTCATCCGCAGGAACGTAAACAGCCTGAACAGAAGTAATAGAACCATTTTTTGTTGAGGTAATGCGCTCTTGCATAGCACCCATATCCGTACCCAAAGTCGGCTGATAGCCAACGGCAGACGGAATACGTCCCAGCAATGCCGAAACCTCTGAACCTGCTTGTGTAAAGCGGAAGATATTATCTACAAAGAACAAAACGTCTTGGTGCTCTTCATCACGGAAATATTCGGCTTGGGTCAAACCACTCAAAGCCACACGTGCACGAGCTCCTGGGGGTTCGTTCATCTGACCGTAAACCAGAACGGTCTTAGATTTTCCGCCCTTCAAATCAATAACGCCTGATTCAATCATCTCGTGATACAAGTCGTTGCCTTCACGTGTACGTTCGCCTACACCGGCAAAGACAGAATATCCGCCATGACCTTTGGCAATGTTGTTAATCAGCTCCATAATCAAAACGGTTTTGCCTACACCGGCACCACCGAACAAACCAATTTTACCTCCCTTGGCATAAGGCTCTAACAAGTCAATAACCTTAATACCGGTGGTCAAAATTTCGGTTTCGGTAGACTGATCCACAAAGGCCGGAGCCGGACGGTGAATCGGAAATTCCGTCTTAGATTTTACAGGTCCCAAGCCATCCACAGGTTCGCCGATAACATTGATAATGCGACCCAAAAGCTCCGGACCTACGGGAACTTGAATCGGATGGCCGGTATTTACAACTTCCAAACCTCTGACCAAGCCGTCCGTTGTATCCATAGCAATGGTACGAACAACGCCCTCGCCTAAGTGTTGAGCCACTTCCAAAACCAGTTTTTTACCATGGTTATCACACTCAAGAGCGGTCAGAATATTCGGCAGTTCTTCAATATTCTCAAACTTAACGTCCACAACCGCGCCCATTACCTGAGAAATGTGTCCGAGCTGACCTGTTCCCTGCTCTTTTTTCTCAATCTTTTTAACTTTTGCGACAGCTGCTTTTTCTTCCTTCTTCAGCTCCTTTACAGCCTTGGCGGCTTTGGTGGCCGTCTTGGTTGTTTTTTTGGCTGAAGATGTTGTCTTTTTGGCTGTTGTCTTTTTTTCAGTCATCAACTTCTCCTAAATTTCATCACTTAAAGTGCTTCGGCACCGGCGATAATCTCTACCAGCTCGGTGGTAATCGCGGTTTGACGAATGCGGTTATAACGTAAGGTTAAACCTGAAATCATGTCTTTGGCATTGCGTGTTGCATTGTCCATTGAGGTCATACGCGCGCCATGCTCAGAAGCTTGGCTATGCACAATAGCCTGAAACATACTGCTGCGGAAGATGAGCGGGAGCATTGCATCCAACATCTCAAGCAACCCCGGTTCATAATCGTAGAAAGCTCCTTTATAAACATTTGCCGGTGCATGCAGACGATTATACTCAAAATCCTCTACCACTACCGGAAATACCTGCTCATTGACTATCTCTCGATTAATCGCTGAACGGAAGCGGCTGAAAACAACTTCGCAAACATCGATTTCTCCTTGTTTGTAGAAATCCAAAATCCGCTGTCCTAAATCTACCGCTTCATAATATTTGGCGCCTTTTTTAGCAATACCTTCTATCGTGTCTGCAATAAGGTCTGCATATTTACGCTTGAGAATATCTCGTCCCTTTTTGCCGACACACAGAATTTTGACATTTTTGCCCTCTTCTTTTAAGCTTTCAATCCGTTTTGCAGCTTCACGCACAACATTGGAGTTGTAGCTTCCACATAAGCCGCGATCCGAGGTAAAAACTACCAATAAATAGTTTTCACTCTTGCCGCTGCCACGCATCAGCTCCGGATAGACAAAGCGAATATTCTTCTTTTGCTCTTCCTGATGAAGCTCAAATAAAACACGGTTTGCCGAGGCCAAAATATTGTTGTTGTAGAACCGGCATTTGTCAATCAAACCCTGGGAGCGCCGCAGACGAGCTGCGGCAACCATCTTCATTGCAGAAGTGATTTTCTCCGTGGATTTGATTGACTCAATTCTGGTTCTCAGTTCTTTTAAGCCCGCCATCGTTTTTCCTTATGCTGCTTTTTCTTCACCGACAAATTCATTTATGAAAGCATCAAAGAACTCGGTCAATTTCTTATCAAGCTCTTCCGAGATGACTTTCTCTTTGCGAATCTGCTCCAGATATTCCGGATGGTTAGCTCTGATTTCAGACAAAACTTTTGCCTCAAAAGCCTTTACTTCACTCACCGGAATCTTATCCAGATAACCTCTTACACCGGCAAAGATTGAAACGACTTCTTCAGCGACAGGCATCGGATGATAAACCGGCTGCTTAAGAAGTTCAGTCAGTCTTTCGCCTCGAGCTAACAAGTTTTTGGTTGATTGATCCAAATCTGATGCAAACTGGGCAAAAGCTGCCATTTCACGATATTGCGCCAGTTCAAGCTTAATCTTACCTGCAACTTGTTTCATCGCCTTAATCTGAGCGGCTGAGCCCACACGACTAACGGAAATACCAACATTCACCGCCGGACGAACACCTTGGTAGAATAAACTTGTCTCCAGGAATATTTGACCATCGGTAATAGAAATCACATTCGTCGGAATATAGGCCGAAACGTCACCGGCTTGAGTTTCAATCACCGGAAGCGCGGTCAAAGACCCTGCCCCTTCCTCATCGTTCATCTTAGCCGCACGCTCTAACAAACGTGAGTGCAGATAGAACACGTCACCAGGATAAGCTTCACGCCCTGGCGGACGGCGGAGCAACAAGGACATTTGACGATATGCCGTGGCTTGTTTACTTAAGTCATCATAAAAGATAACGGCATGCATGCCGCGGTCGCGGAAATATTCGCCCATAGCACAACCGGAATAAGGTGCGATAAACTGCATCGGTGCCGGATCAGACGCTGTTGCAGCAACGACAATAGTGTAGTCCATTGCGCCATGGTCTTTTAATGTTTTTACAACCTGAGCTACGGTTGAGCGTTTTTGTCCGACAGCCACATAAATGCAATACATTTTTTCGCTTTCAGACTTTGCTTGCTCGTTAATATGCTTCTGATTGATGATTGTATCCAAGATAATGGCTGTTTTTCCGGTTTGACGGTCGCCAATAATCAACTCACGTTGACCACGACCAATCGGAATCAAAGAATCCACAATCTTTAAGCCAGTTTGCATCGGTTCATGCACGCTTTTCCGCGGAATGATACCCGGTGCTTTTACTTCGGAATAGCTAAATTCTTTTGCCTTAATCGGGCCTTTACCGTCAATCGGCTCGCCCAGAGCATCGACTACGCGCCCCAAAAGCTCTTTACCAACGGGAACGCTCACAATCTTGTCCGTGCGCTTTACAGTATCACCCTCTTTAATATCTTGGTCTGAGCCAAAAATAACGACACCAACATTGTCTTCCTCCAGGTTAAGAGCCATTCCCTTAACACCGGATTCAAACTCAACCATCTCGTTAGATTGAACCTTATCCAAACCATAGATACGGGCAATACCGTCACCGACAGACAAAACGCGGCCGACCTCGGAGACATCCACATTGACGTCCGACTTGGCTATTTTCTCCTTGATTATGGAGGATATTTCGCTTGCGTGTACAGACATTATTGTCCACCTTTCATCACTAATTCCAAACGATTCAGCTTAGACTTCAGAGAATCGTCTATCATATTTGAGTTAAATTTTATAACTAATCCGCCTAAAAGTTCAGGCTTAATCTGATATTTAACAACAACTTTTGAAGACAGCATTTTTTCCAGATTAGCCCTCAACTTTTTATCTTGAGCCGCAGACAAGGCCTTAACCGTGCCGACCTCCACTTCCGCGATTTGGTGCTTTGCATAATAAATATGCTTAAACTCACCAATAATCTGCGCCAGTTCGGCAAAGCGGCCGTTTTCAGCAATTAAGTTTAAACAAGTCAGCGTTTCGGCATCAAGTTTTAGCTTTGTAGCCACGGTCTTCAGAGCCGAAATTTTATCTTCGACGCCCCACAAAGGATTTGCCAAATTTTTTACAATATCTGCATCCGCGCTTATGATTTCATGAAGTTTTATGATATCTTCCGACACCTTTTCTACCGCTTTCTTTTCCTCAGCGGCTTCATATAATGCCAGAGCATAGACACGGGCGATTTTGGTTTTAGAATCTTTTTTCAATTTTAACTCTCGTTTTTCTTATAAGATGGCTAGATGATATATAATAATTGGTTTCTAATTTATTAATATTTTCTTTTTTCTCACATAAAAGAGTATGGATCAATGTCTACTTCCACACGCACGTTTGACGGGCTGTCGACTTTGCGCAACCATTCTCTTATAACATCCTGAATTTTAATGTTTTTTGCCGTCTTCAGCAGCAGCCTGTAACGATATTTTCCTCTTAACATAAATATCGGCGCCGGCGCAGGTCCGAGGGTGGAAATATTTTCCGCATTCGGAGCCGTCTGCCCAAGCCTTATTGCTATGTTTTCCGTCGTATTTTGATTATTTCCCGTAACAATAATTGCGGCTAGTTTTCCATAAGGCGGCATCTTTAAAATTTTTCGGGTCTTTTTTTCCAAAGTTAAGAATTTATCTCTGTCATTGGCGATAAGTGCTTGTAATACCGCGTTTTCAGGATATAAGGTTTGCAGATAAACCGTGCCTTTTTTCTCACCTCTGCCGGCTCGCCCGGAAACCTGCGACAACAGCTGAAATGTTTGTTCCGAAGCGCGCAAATCACTTCCCATCAAACCTAAGTCCGCATCAACTATTCCCACCAAGGTCAGGCTCGGGAAATGGTGTCCCTTGGCCAATATTTGCGTACCTATTAAAATATCAACCTCGCCTTTTTCCATTTTGCGGATTACTTCCGAAACATCTGCCAAAGAAGACGTAATATCGCTTGATAAAATCTCTATTCTGGCATCTGGAAATCTGCCTTTAACTTCTTCGGCTATTCTTTCCACTCCCGGTCCGCAAGCGGTCAGTCCATCTTCTGAGCCGCATTCGGGGCAACAAGACGGGATTGATGATGTGTAGCCGCAATGATGGCAAACTAAAGAATGTGTCCGTTTATGTTCAGTGAGCCATGCCGTGCAATTCGGGCACTGAATCCGATGTCCGCAATTGCGGCAAATGGTTAATGGCGCATAGCCCCTGCGATTTAGAAACAAAACCGACTGCTCGCCTTTTTCCAAATTTTCTTTCAAAGCATTAACCAAAGTCGGAGCCAACCAAGAGACTCCCCAAGTTCCCTTTTGCGGTTTGTCTTTTTTCAAATCTAAAATCTTAATCTCGGGCAGTAATGCAGCGGCATAACGGCTTGTTAAACGGACAGAATCGTACTTTCCGCTTTCAACATTGCAAACCGTTTCCAAATCCGGCGTGGCGGTTGATAAATTCAGCGGAAAACCTTCAAACTTAGCCCGCACGACAGCCATATCCCGCCCCTGATAATTTACAACATCTTCCTGCTTAAAAGAGTGGTCATGGCTTTCATCTATAACAATGAGGCCCAAATCGGCAAAAGGCAAAAACAATGCCGAACGCGCCCCGACAACAACCTTGGCTCGCCCTTCTATCACCGCTGTCCAATTATCCATTCTTTCTCTTTGCCCAAGACCTGAATGCCAGCAAGCCGGCTTAACGCCAAAACGCTTTTCAAATCTGTTTAACCACTGCGTAGTCAAAGAGATTTCCGGCACCATAATCAGAACTTGGCGGCCGCATTCCAAAGCCTTGGCTACCGCCTCAAAATAAACTTCCGTTTTACCTGAACCGGTTACACCGTCCAAAAGCGTTACGGAAAAGCCGTTTTCAACTTTCTCTACCAAATGTTTTGCCGCCGCGGCTTGCTCAGGTGTCAGATTAACTTTTTGGTGTTTGGCGTTTGGTTTGGCAAAAGTTTTTTTCTTCTCAACCGTAAACGGCTCCAAAACTCCGGCATCTATCATGGTTTTGACTACCGCCGGACCACAACCCGCTCCGGCGCAAATTTCCGCCTTGCTGTAAGGATAATGTTTTAAGAGTTCCATCACCCGCCAACGGGCATCGGAATTTTTGAGCTTTGCTTCAGCCAAAGTTTTGCCTGACAAGCGGTATAGTGTGGTTGTCTGATTATCATCAAAAACAGCCTTAACGCCCATTGTCATTTTTAAGGTAAGTCCTAAAAAAGCCATATTGTACGAGGCGACAAAAGTGATAAATTTGCGCATATTCTCTGATAGCGGCGGAAAAGACAAAACCTCAATCACAGCTTTAATTTTGTTTTCTTCCAGCTTGGAAGAACGCCCTATTTTCCAAACAACGCCGACAAGTTTTTCTCTGCCGAAAGGTACACGAACAAATGTTCCGAGCGGAATCTCCTCCTCGGTTTTATAATCAAAAACATCATTAAAAGGCAATGGCAGCAAAACGCCAATTATTTGCGACAAGTTTGTACCTCTGAATTATTACATAAACAAATAATAGCAACTTGCTGATTTTAAAACAAACCTGTTTGCATTTTACACACAAAAAAACAGCCGAACTTTTATGATTCGACTGTTTTTGTTTCTGAAATTTCAGACACAGGCAATAAGTTTATAATAGGTTATATATCTCCGTGCGTCCCAAATTTCGGCTGATATTGTAAAACCCGACAATAATATTTTTATCTTTTATATCCAGATTTACAATATCCCCTATTGCCGTTGACTTGAACGCTTTTAGACTTTTTTTATCAATATCGGTTTCAAACAATTTTAATGTTTTCATTCTGCCGTTTTCGGCATTTCCCGATATTACCGTAATAAACACTGCCGTGAACTCACTTATTCTTTCAGGGCAATTCGTAATAATAGCTTTTAATAACATAATTGTATGATTTAAATTATAAATATTTTCATTACGACTACAGCAGATGTTAATTATTGTCAAGATTTATACCAAAAGTTAACCCTGCCCTGATATAATTATTGCCATGAAAAGCGAGATTAAATTTAATGCCGCGCGCGATGCTTTGGATTGTATCAATAAATGGCGCAGCTGGCTCAAAAATGAAAGGCGTTATTCTGAACATACACTGGATGCCTATGGTCGTGATTTGGCCGAATTTTTTGCTTTCTTTGATAAACCCTTAAATCTTGCCAAACTTGGCAAGCTTGATGTACGCGATTTTCACGCTTATTTGGCGGCTCGCGCAGCAAAACATCTTGAAAAAAGCTCTATTGCCCGAGAAATCTCGGCGGTTAAAAACTTTTTTAAGTGGTTGGACCGCTCCGATATTGTCAAAAACTCTGCCATAAGCGTTATATCCTCGCCAAGAAAGCCCAAGATTCTGCCCAAAGCTTTGGATATTGATGAAACTTTTGATGTCCTCAAAAATGCGGCTGCTTTACAAAACACCAAAAACCCCGATGATGCCTACTGGATGAGCTTGCGCGACAAGGCCGTGTTTATTCTGCTTTATGGTTGCGGGCTGCGTATTTCCGAAGCCTTGAACCTTAACTGTGGCGACTTGGATAATAAAGATTTTATGCGGATTGTG
Organism: uncultured Pseudomonadota bacterium; assembly: GCA_949292375.1. Classification (GTDB taxonomy): domain Bacteria; phylum Pseudomonadota; class Alphaproteobacteria; order RF32; family CAG-239; genus Scatacola_A. Next base: position 32,885 of record CASEZG010000002.1, read on the forward strand.
GGTAAAGGACAAAAGACCAGAATTGTCCCTCTGCTCCCTGCGGTTATTGAGGCTGTTGAGGCCTACAAACAAGAATGCCCTTACAAAATGAGAAAAGGAGAAGCTCTTTTCTTAGGTGCCAGAGGAGAAAGACTCTCCCCACGCATTATTCAACGCCGCCTTGAAAAAATAAGAGCAGAGCTCGGCTTGCCTAATACGGTAACGCCGCACGCGCTCAGGCATTCTTTTGCCACGCATCTCTTAGCTGAAGGCACCGACCTCCGCTCTATTCAGGAGCTGTTGGGACATGCTTCCTTAACCACAACCCAACGCTACACTGATGTCGAGATTGAACACCTGCACAAAGAATATGAAAAAGCCGATTTACTTAAAGACTAGCCTAACCTCAATCATGACGACACGCTAAACATTACTTTTTTGCCCGATATTGAGATTATGACAACAAAAAAGTACCAAACTCTTGCTCGGTACTTTTTTCTAAACTTACAACTTAAACTTTTTTGAAAAATTACTTAAGTTTCTTCTCTACGAACTCTTCATGTTTCTTGGACTTCTTGTCATATTTTTTCAAAGACAATTTTTCCGGATGAGTCCGAGGATTCTTTTCAGCAAGATAGAATGTGCCTGTACCGGCAGTGCTCTCTAATTTTACTTTAACTTTTACTGCTTTTGCCATTTTTTTACTCTTTTAAAATAGGTTTCAAAATCAACATTTAGGCGTAATATACATTTTTTAGGCGTCTTGTCAACAAGAATTTTACTTGTTTTTGTTCAATAAGGCTAAAGCAACCTCAATATCTATGTCAAAATCAGCCCTTTTCTCTCTGGGACAGTCGGTAAAACTTTGAGAAATTATTCTTTTTACTGAAGCTGTTTCATCTTGTTCAAACATACAAACATCAGGCAAGACACCATCTTTGTCTATCTTTTTCCCAGCCGGCGTATAAAAATAAGCTGCCGTTATGGTCATTGAACTCTCATTTTCCAACAAAACCATTTTCTGAACCGAGCCTTTGCCATAACTTCTGGTACCGACCAACTTGGCTCGACCTTGCTCTTGTAAGGCTGCTGCCATAACTTCTGCCGATGAAGCTGTTTCGGCATCAATCAAAACCACCAAAGGTTTTTCTTCCAAAATATCTCCGCCATCGGCGACATAGTATTTGTTTGTGCCCTCACCTCGCCCTAAGGTATAGGTTACGACATTTCCTTTATCCATGAACAAACCGCTGACTTCTATCGCCTCTGTCAACAAGCCGCCTTGATTGCCTCGCAAGTCCAAAATCACACCCGAAAAATCCTTATTATTTTCCAGCGTTCTGAGAATATTTTCTTTCGTATATTTATTAAATGCTTCAAGACGAATATATAAAACATTGTTAATCATACGTTCGACATAAGGATTATAATATTTTCTTCTATCCTTTTTTTCCGGTGCAAAACTGCTATAATAGTTCGATGCTTGGTCAAACTTGGGCAAAGCATCCGTCATCAGACGATCAACCGTTTCAAAGTCACGATGTTCAAGCTCTGGAGAAACTGTTGCCGCGGCTTTAATTATGCTATCGCTAACCTCAGCCCAAGCCATAATATCATCCGCATCCTCCGGTTTAGACACCGTCTTAATAATTCTGCCGTTTGCATAAAGCGTGAGCCGCTTGTTATCATCAGCAAGCTGAAGCTTTTTATCTAAGCTATTGAGTGACTTAAGCAACAAAATCGCAAATTTGTTAATCTCTATAGGCTCAACATAAGCTTGATCTATTGCCGTATAAATATTGGACAGCTGCATTTTAGTATCTGCCGATGCCATACGAATCGTCATAACGCTTAATAAAAATGCCAAAAACAATCTTCTCATTTTTTATGTTTCTTTCCGGTTTTGCCTGTTTTTTTGGTCTTGGATTTTGGCTTTTTAGCCTTAGAGCTTTTGTCTTTCTTTCGCTCCTTGCGCCGAAAACTCCCGCGTAGTCCTTTTTCATAATAATCAACGCCTTCGTTTTCATCTACATATTTAAATATTAATCCACCGCTTATCGGCGAGGCTTCTTCCAATCTGGCTTTAACGACATCTCCGAAAGCAAAAACTCTGCCGCTTGTTTCGCCATACAATTCCAAGCCAAAATTATGCAATTCATAATCATCATCCGGCAGAGTGCGCATCGGAATTAAGCCTTCTGCGCCCAAGCTCTCCACAGCAACAAAAAGTCCGGCTGTGCCGATACCTGATATTTTGACCTCAAAATCGCTGCCGACCGCAGGTTGTAGATAAGATGACAAGAATCTTGCCACAGTATCCCTTTCCGCCGAAACCGCACTCCTTTCCGTGGCCGAAATATGCTCGCCTATCTCTTTGAAAAGCTCCCTATTCATATTATCTTCCAAAGCACCGCCGTCCGGCATATGATAGGCTTTTATCAGGGCGCGATGAATGAGTAAATCAGCATAGCGGCGAATGGGTGATGTGAAATGAGCATAATCCGCCAGACCCAAACCAAAATGTCCCAAATGCTCCGGCGAATATCTGGCCTGCGATTGCAAACGCAATATCAGATTACTAATCCCGTCTGAATAACCCTTAGCGGCGCAGACTTCCAAAATCTTGTTAAAATGCGCCGGTTTTAAAGCATTTTCATCCGGCAACTTTAGCCCCAGATTATGCAGCAGAGGCTCAATCTCTTGCAATTTTTCCGGTTGCGGTTTTTCATGCACCCGATACATTACCGGCAGCTTTTGCGCAGCCAAGACTTTTGCCGCCGCGACATTGGCATTAATCATAAACTCCTCTACCAGATTATGACTGGTATAATACTCGGCTTTTGACACAGACTGAATTAAACCATCCCTACCGATTTTTATCTTAACCTCGGGAATGTCTAACTCCAAAGCACCACGTTTTTTCTTGGCTTTTGCCAAAGCAAAATATGCCTCATACAAAGGTTGGATAACCGTGGTGAAAAGCACTGAGGTTTGCGCATTGAACTTGCCGTCAAAAGCTTCCTGAACTTCCTTATAAGTTAGTCTGGCTGCTGATTTTATGACGGCACGTTTAAAGTCATAACTCTTCAAATTTCCGCTCTTGTCTATCTTCATAAAACAAGCTATGGCGGCTCGCTCGACTTTGGGACGGAGCGAGCATAAATCATTACACAATTTTTCGGGCAACATCGGCACAACCATATTCGGAAGATAAACCGAATTTCCTCTTCTATAGGCTTCTCTGTCCAGCTCGCTTTCCGGACGCACATAATAAGCTACATCTGCAATTGCCACAATCAGATTAAATCCGTTTTCCGTGCGTTCGGCATAAACCGCGTCATCAAAGTCTTTTGAATCTTCGCCATCTATGGTTACCAAAGGCAACATTGTTAAATCTGCCCGACCTTTAGCTGAGAACCTGGGGCTCTTTTCTGCTTCCTTAGTTGCTTTTTCCGGAAATTCCTGACGGATGCCATATTTATCCAACACCAAACAAGAAACAGCCTTGTTCAGGTTAAACGGACCATAGTTTTTGATAATTCTTGCAGCCTTAAATCTTCTTTCACCGTTTAAGATAACCGCCACAAAATCGCCGACCTTGTTTTTGCCGACATCATCCAGCAAATAATCCATATGCTGATTTTTTTCGGCAGGTTTAAGATAATAACGCCCTTCTCTCTTCTCTATAATACCAAAAATTTTTTCCTGAGCTGCCGCATTTGTTGCCGCCATTATCCTCGCCAAAGGTTTGACCCAAACTTCTCCTTTGCGCGCAGTGATTTTGCCGATAAATTTATCTCCGACTTCAAGCGCGGGTTTTATCTTTTTGTTTTCCGCAACATAAATTCTGGCTGAAGATGAACCTTCGCACGGACGAGAAATCAAATCACCGTGGCGTCCGATGGCGTAAACTTCCATTAATTTGGTTTCGCCGTCAAATTTTTTATCAATATTTTTCTTCATGATTTTCCAACTTTAATTCTGCAACAAGTGCCGTATGATCTGAGGGTTTTATACCTGTTCGCGGGCTTTTGTCAACTTGGCAAGAGTTTAGCATATCCGCCGCCTTTGGCGAGAGCATAAGGTAATCTATCCGCATACCGTAATCTGCCGTGAGCGCATTGCCGGAATAATCCCAAAAGGTATAACCGACATCTTGTGGATGAAGCGTGCGAAAAGCATCAAACCACCCCTGATAAAGCAGCGTGCGAAAACGCTCTCTGGTTTCTGGGCGCATCAGTGCATTTTTGCGAAAGAGCTCGGGATTATAGACATCCGCATCTGTAAAAATAACATTAAAATCGCCACCTAAAACAACCGTCTTATTCTCTTCCAGCAGGTTTTGCGCATGTGCCAAAAAGGCATCCATCCAACGCAGTTTATACTCAAACTTTGTTGTATCATCCGGTGCATTATAGGGCGGATTACCGTTTGGCATATAGATTGAGGCAACGCGCACGTTTCTACCCTTAACATCGACATCGGCTTCCAAATAGCGTGCATTTTCATCGGCAAAATTCGGTAAACCTTCATGGATTATCTTAATCTTGTGTTTGCTTAAAATTGCTACACCATTATAACTTTTTTGCCCCAAAATTTTTGCATCATAACCCAACATCTGAATATCAAAAAACGGAAAAGCGTTGAACTCCGATTTTATTTCTTGCAGCAAGACGATATCAGGCTGCGTCGCATTAAGCCATGCACTCAAATTTTCTAATCTGGCATTTACAGAGTTGACGTTATAAGTTGCTATTTTCATTTTGCGCCTTTTACTAAATATTTAAGATTGTTGTTTAAGTATATATAATAATCCATTAAATGAAAGACAAAAAAATGACCCCTGCAAAATATGCCATTACCCCAGAAAAAAGCCGCGGTCGGCTTTATAATGATTTCGTCAACATTATTCGTTCTCCTTTTCAGCGTGACAGAGACAGGTTAATCCACTCCTCTGCCTTTCGCAGATTGGACGGCAAGACACAGGTTTTTGCTTACCATGAGGGAAAAAACTATCGCACGCGCTTAACACACAGCATTGAGGTTGCACAGATTACGCGCACGATATGCAAATGTCTGGGCTTGAACGAAGAACTCGGCGAGGCTATTGCTTTGGCGCACGACCTCGGGCATTCGCCTTTCGGACATGCCGGTGAACGCGCCTTGCAAAATTCTATGAAAAAGTTTGGCGGTTTTGACCATAACATTCAGTCATTTAAGATTATGACAAAACTTGAAATCCATTATCCCGAATTTGAGGGCTTAAACCTTACTTGGGAAACTTTGGAGGGAACGGTTAAGCACAATGGCCCGATAAAGAAAATCAACAACAAATATCTTAAAGAATATAATAAAAAATTTAATCTTGATTTGGCAAACTATCCTTCTTTGGAAGGACAAGTCGGTGCAGTTGCCGATGATATTGCTTATAACAACCACGATATTGACGATGGTTTCAGAGCCGGATTTTTCAGCATTGAAAAACTTCGAGAACTGCCCTTCATTGATGAAATTTTGGTTGAATTTGACAAGCAAAACCCTTATGCGGACGACAATTTAAAAATTTATGCCATTACACGCAATACCATTGCAAAGATGATTTTTGATGTTTTGAAAAACAGTAAAGATAATATTCAACAATACAACATAAATGATTGTGATGATGCCAGAAAACAAAAGAAATTTATCATTGATTTTTCAGATGAAATGAAATCTAAAATCAAGCAACTTCGGCAGTTTTTGAAAGAGTATTTCTATACGGCAACACCTATTGCCCGTATGGATATGAAATCTCAAAAAATAGTGGAAGAACTGTTTGCCGTATTTATGGGGGATTGGAAGCTTTTGCCAATGAATGAGCGTATGCGTATCTCTTCCCAGATGAGTGATGAGGAAATCGCTGAGGTTATCTGCGAATATATTGCAGGCATGACTGATATTGCCGCAATTGAAGAACATCGCAAATTATTTGACCCTCATACCAGATTTTAGTTAATGATGTTAAAGGATTATAAAGTTTTATTGTATAAAGTTAGCATAAAGAACTTAGAAAAAATTTCAGGAGAAGAAGAATGTTTCAGGAATTTCCGGACGACAAAAATGATGATTTCTTAAATGAATTTCGTCAGAAAATTGCCGAGCAATCCGCCGCAAATTTTGAAGAAAAACGTATGGAAATGAAACGCTCCAAGAGCGTTTTCATCGGAGCTGTTTCCGGCGTGGCTTTGGCGGCCGTTGTCGGTTGGTTTGTTTTGTCGCCCAGATATGCCGTTGAGAATCCGGAGGAAATTCCGGTTATCAGACGTCCGCAAACCGCCATTAAAGTTCAGCCAAGCGAACCGGGCGGAATGGAGATTTTGAATCAGGATAAGTCTGTTTATGATATCGTGGAAAAGAAACCCTCCAATGAACGTAAAGTCGAGAACTTGTTACCGCCGCCGGAAGAGCCTAAACCTCCTGTTATAACGGCTCAGCCGACTTCTATTCCGGAAGATATGTTTGAAGCTCCTTCTGTTCCGGTTGTTGATGAAGCTGATAAGATTATTGCAAAAGCTCAAAAAGTTACGCCGGCGCAAGAAGTTCCCGAAGAAAAAGTGGTTAGCATTAAGGAAGCTGCACAAGCAACTCCCGCAGCTTCTGACAAAGTTGTAATTCCGGCAAAAGTTGAGACGGTTAAGGTTGTTAAAGGTGAGAAAGTAAAAGTTGAAAACAAAGATTGGAGTATTAACGCCAAGACTGAAGCTCAAGCAAAAATTCAGCAAGCGCAAAATGTTGTGGCTCCTGCTCCCGTTGCTACATCTGCGCCGAAAAAATCGGCCACGACATCTGCCCCTGCAGGAACTTGGCAAGTTCAACTGATGAGCTCTCAAAACAAAAAAGCAACCGAAAATGCTTGGAACTCTTTAGTTAAAAAATATCCGCCTTTGCAAGGTCAACCACACGAGATTGAAACTGCCGACCTTGATTTTGACGGTGTATTTTATCGCCTTAAAGCCGGAGCTTTTGCCGACAGAGCCGGTGCAGATGCTTTGTGTCGCGATATTAAGGCTTTGGGTGGAACTTGTATTGTAAAGAAAAAATAAATGAGTATTGTCAGCCTGATTGTAAACTTTATCCCGATTATTCTTGCAATTGTTTTGCATGAATTGGCTCACGGTTATGCAGCCTATCGGTTGGGAGACAACACCGCAAAAGTTTATGGTCGGCTGACACTTAACCCGCTTAAGCATATTGATCCTTTCGGCTCGATTTTGCTCCCTGCTCTTTTATATTTTTCTCATGCCGGCTTTATGTTCGGTTGGGCAAAACCCGTACCGGTTAATTTTAATAACCTTAAACATTCTAAACGTGATTTGATTATTGTTTCCGCTGCCGGTATTGTTATGAACTTAGCTTTGGCGATTATCTCTGCTTTGCTTCTTAAGGTTATTAGTTTCTTGCCGCAAAGCACATTTCAAGGAATTTTGGGATTATTTTTGCTTAATATGGTTGTTTTTAACGTTGTTTTGGCCATATTTAACGCATTGCCCATTCCGCCGTTGGACGGTTCTAAGATTTTGTTCGGCTGGGTTAACAAACCTTGGGCTCAAAGATATGTCAATTCTGAAAGAGGCGGTTTGGCAGCCATTGTTTTGTTAGCTTTTATCTTACCGGCAATCGGTCAAAGTTTGGGATTGAACTTAAATGTTTTTAGCATCATCTTGCTTAAAGCGGCCAAGTTTATTTTATCTTTTTTGCTATAGGGAAAATATATGTCGCAAGCTCTTTCTGCAGCCCTTATATCCGTTAGCGGTTTTTCTCTTACCGATGAAGAAAAATGGGTTATTTCCAAGTATCAGCCTTTAGGCGTTACGCTTTTCTTACGCAATATCAGCACAAGAAAACAAGTCGCAGAGCTCAGTAAACAAATTAGGGAAGTTGCTCAAAGAGAAGACGTAATCATTGCCGTAGACCAAGAAGGCGGAAGAGTTCGGCGTTTGGCTGAACCGGAGTTCAGACCTTATGCCTCACAATATGTCTTGGGGAGACTGGAGCAGGAATTGGGCGCGCCAAAAGCAGATATTGCTACGCGCGACCATGCCCTGCTCATTAGCCAAGACCTGATTGATTGCGGTATCAATCTGAACTATGCGCCTGTTTTGGATTTGGCTTTTGAAGAAACTGCAGCCGTATTGAAAAGCCGTTGCTTCGGAAATGATGAAAAACAAGCGGCTCGCTTGGGTAAAATCATGCTTGAAACATATATTCAAAACGGAATTTGTCCTTGCATCAAACATATGCCCGGGCATGGACGAATTACGGTTGATCCTCATTTGGGTTTGCCTGTATTGACACAGTCTTTAAAAGAACTTGAAAAAGATTTTTATCCTTTCCGCGTGCTTTCCTCCTCACCTGCCGGAATGACCGCGCATGTCGTCATACCCGAAATTGACGATAAAAATCCGATTACGCAATCAGCTAACGGCATTAAAGAGCTTATACGCGGCATTATCGGTTTTGATGGCTTGCTTATCTCTGATTCAATCAATATGCGCGCCCTTAAAGGAAACCTCAGCGAGATTACGACTAAATGTATTTCTGCCGGTTGCGACTGTGTTTGTTATTGTGACGGAATTGCTCAAGAAGCAGCCGAAGTTTGCCAAAAAGCCGGATTTATGTCGGATAAGTCTATCATAAGATTTGAAAAAATTAAAAACTTATTCCACAATAAATCTAATATGTTTAGTCTGGACACGGTTGTTGCTGAATATGAGGCTCTTGTGGGACAGATTGAAAAATATCGGGACGACTACGATGCTACGGAAGTCCTGAACAAAATGAAACAATACAAAGGAGAATAATGATGTTTTCAGGTTTTTGGGGCTGGTTTTTGGTCGTTGTTATCGTTGCCGTAATCTTTGGCGCGGGCAAACTTCCCGAACTTAAGGAACAAGCTCAGGACAAGCTCAAATTGCTCGCTCAGGCTGCTGAAAAAGGCAAAAAAGAGTTGGAAGCAAAAATTGAGGAAGCTAAGAAAAAAAATGCCTCCTCTGATGAAAAAAAAGAAGATGACAATCAGGCCGAATAATATTTTTTAGTTTTCTTCTTGCCGCATTCCTTAAAGAATGCGGCTTTTTTATTTTATACATTTATTCCAAATAACTATGGATTTATAAAAAAAAGCGTGATATCATAGTCTTATAAGATGTTTCGAATATCCAAGAATTTTTGGAGAAAAGCTATGAGCATTTCGGCTACCAGAAAAGTATCGAGCTCAACGGGAAGTCAGTCACGAAACGCCCCTGTTAAGCATACGGACCACAACTATATTGTTGGGACGGAAGGCGAGTCGTTTGTTGAAATTATTGACTCTTCCAATAATGTTTCGGTAAATAATGACAGTAATCAGCATCATAAAGAAAAAGAAACCTCTTCCTTTGATAAAAAAGAAAAAGGTGATGGTAATTCTTTGAATAATGGTAGTGCGTATATCCCCAGTGCTATAGAAGCCCTGAGTGCGAGCGGTGTTTATGATGATGAACAAGACCACCATAGTAATAAAGTTAATGTTTATGGAAATAATCAATCCATCATTAAAGATGATGAAATTGAACGTACCGGACATAACTATCTAAAACATTTCTATGAAACAAATAAAGTTCTTGAAGAAGTTGATGAGCTTGTCTGATACAAACTGCAAACTGAAGCCAGTTTGACCGCATTACTGACTGTGGTCGCAATCTTTGCTGAATCGTGTGCTTCCTAAGTGCATATTTCTCTTTCGTGCATTGTATCTATTTTAAAAATCTTTATTGAAAATTAGCAAATTCTCTTTATAATTTTATCCGTCATCAGCAATGGTTAGGCTGATGACGGAGTGTGGAAGCTCCTTACTTAGAACCAATATAACCTCCAGTAATGGAGGATGGTGTGATATAAGCCGCTTTGCGGTCGAATAAGCACGCTGACTAAGTACAGCTTCCAACTCCTCCGCTCTCCTTTGAGAGCGGTTTTGTTTTACACAAAACAATAGGAGTTGAACAGTATGAATTTTGATTTTAACCTGCAAAATATAAAACAAAAACGCAAACTGCGCCGACAATTGGGCTTTGAACTTTTTAGATGTCGTTATCATAAAAATTATAGCTTACAAAGTGTTTCCCGCAGAACGGGCCTCACACTCACAATCATTGACCGTATAGAGTTAGGCAAGGGCAATGTGCAATGGAGCGATTTTTTGATTCTGATGAATTTCTATGGCAAAGTGTTTAGTTTTGAAATGGAAAAAAACTCCACACTAGAAACAAATCAAGAATAGTATCGCTAAAATTATAAGCATCCGTTAGGTCTCTAACGGATGCTTCTCTTAACAGATAGGCTCTGTTTTACACTACACACACACCACACCTATTGTTAAATCACACACTATCGTTAGTATAACGCCGAATCGTATTTCTGGCAACTTCTTTTTAAAAACCTATATCCGGCTCTAAACCATATTCTCTTAATGCCTGCAATAATTCTGCCAAATATATGCGTTCATTGTAGAGTACGGCTCCGTCCGAAGCACTCACCTTAAATGCTTCCTTTGCCAGATTGGTAGCTGCCTCCGGTGTCTTTGATTTGATGTTTATTAAGGATAAATAAAAATCATCCTCATCGGGATTTAGGTCCTTTAAATATGTATTGATATACTGCTCGCTTAGGGTTTTTGTTTGCGGTTTGGTCCGCAAAATATAATCTCTGATAGTTTTTATCTTAATGTCTGTAAAACTTGAATTGCATTTGGCCATAAAGGTCAAAATAATTAAATCATCCTTTATGCTTTCCAATTGTTTGACATCTGTTATAACCTGAGTTTGTTTGAGGGGCTTTTGTTTTTTTTGTTGGGCTATTTGCCTGCTTTGTAAAAAATCCTGATAAAAATTTTGTGCCGAATAATAATATTTTTCGGTATTCAAATCATACAAATCTCGCACCAGCGCGGCATCTATCAGTTTGCCTTTTTTGGCGCGATAAAAATATAAGTCAAAAAACAAAGTTCCGTTTTTTTCCCATGCATTTTTTACCGCCACATTTTCTTCCGAAACACGGTTTTTGAAGACGATATGCACCAGCATATTGTAGAAGTCCAGATTGCAATAGCTCTCGTCCATCTAATCTCCTTTTACCATATCTACCAACTTTCCGACATAGGTCTTAATTGTTTCAACTCGGGTGGCGTAGTTTTGTAAATCTCGCTCGATGAAAAGTTTTTGGTCAGGACGGATTTTTACGACACCAAACTGTTTAGCAACCCAATTAATCAGTTTCTCCGGTGCTTTGAAAATATTGTTATGAAAAGCTATCAGAATTCCCTTGGCTCCGGCATCTATTTTTTCAATATTGGCCTCTCGGCAAAGCTGTTTTATCTCTACTGTTTTAAGCAAGTTATCTACCTCTTCGGGGAGCTTGCCGAAACGATCGGTTAACTCCTCGCGCATATCCAAAATTCCGGCCTTATCCTTAATCTCACCAATGCGTTTATATAGTCCCAAGCGCACTCCCAAATCACGCACATAAGCTTCCGGAATCATAATCGGAATACCAGTGGTGATTTGCGGTGCCCAATCGGTTATTGCGGCTTGCTCTTTTTCTTGCTCTGTGCCGCTCTTTTGCCGCATTATCTCTTCTTCCAGCATATGCTGATATAAGGCTATACCGACATCTTTAATATGGCCTGATTGTTCCTCGCCCAAGATATTGCCTGAGCCTCTGATATCCATATCGTGGCTAGCTAACGAAAAACCTGCGCCCAATGTATCAAGTGCTTGCAAAATATTTAGACGACGCTCGGCAATAGGTTTTAGATTTTTTTGTTTGGGCACGGTAAAATAGCAATAGCCTCTGACCTTTGACCGCCCTACTCGTCCCTTAAGCTGGTATAACTGTGCCAAACCAAACATATCCGAGCGGTGAATAATCATCGTATTAACCGTCGGCATATCAATACCCGATTCAATAATCGTGGTTGACAGAAGCATATCCGCCTTGCCGTCGGCAAATTCATTCATAACATCTTCCAACTTGCTAACCGGCATTTGTCCGTGAGCTACCAAAATTTTTATATCCGGCACGAGCTCTCTGAGCTCTTTTTCCATACCAAAGATATCCGACACTCTCGGGCAAACAAAAAAGGTTTGGCCGTTACGAAACTTCTCGCGGTAAATGGCTTCTTTTATCATAACCTTATCAAAGGGCATAACAAAAGTACGCGCGGCTAAGCGGTCCACCGGCGGGGTGGCAATAATGCTTAATTGCTTTACGCCCGTCAAAGACATTTGTAATGTGCGCGGTATCGGTGTGGCGGTTAAGGTCAAGACGTGGACATTTGACTTTAGGGCTTTGAGTTTTTCTTTGTGCGCAACGCCGAAATGTTGCTCCTCATCAATAATCAAAAGTCCCAAATTGCAAAACTTGATATCCTTTGATAACAGCGCGTGCGTGCCAATGACGATTTCTACCGAACCGTCTTCCAAACCTTTTTTAGTTTCTGCCGCTTCTTTGGCACTTACCAGACGCGAAAGCATTTTTACCCGAACAGGAAAACCTTCCATACGTTTCTTAAAATTATAATAATGTTGTCTGGCAAGCAATGTTGTCGGTACAATCAGCGCAACCTGCGCACCGGACATTGCCACGGTGAAAGCGGCACGCAAAGCAACCTCCGTTTTGCCAAAGCCGACATCGCCGCAGACCAATCTGTCCATCGGCGAGCCTTGATTCAAATCCTTCAATACATCCGTAATGGCATTAAGTTGGTCATCCGTTTCCGTATAGGGAAACTTGGCGCAAAACTCGTCATACGAACCCTCTGGCGGGACAAAACAATCCGCTACTTTCAGATGTCTTTCGGCGGCTATCTTAATCAGCTTCTCCGCAATATCACGAATCTTTTCCTTAACTTTGGCTTTTTTCGCCTGCCATGCCAGACCGCCCAAAGTATCTAACTGAATATTGTCATCTTCCATACCATAACGCGAGATGACATCAATATTTTCTACCGGTACAAATAACTTTGCGTCATTGGCATATAAGATTTTCAGACAATCATGCGGGGCTCCGCCTGCTGTGATATTCTCCAGCCCCAAAAACTTGCCGATACCATGTTCTATATGCACCACCAATTCGCCGACAGACAAGGACGAAACATCGGCAATAAAATCTTTGCTGCTTACTTTTTTGGCGGTTTTGCGGTTTTGACGTTCGCCTAAAATATCTTGCTCAGAAATCAGGCAAAGCCCGTCTCCCCTAAAGCCATGTGGCAGGTTCATTACCAGCATCGTAACTTGTTTATGTTCGGCTTTTTTCAAAGCCTCTGCCCAATTTTCGGCAAAGCTCACATCCTTAATGTCATATTCGCTCATTAAGGTAAATAAGCGTTCTCTTGAGCCTTCGGAATAGCAACAAATTATTCTTGCTAATTTGGCATTCTCTGCCAGATAATCCTTGAGTTCGGTATAGACTTGCGCGGCATTGACATTTTTGGCATGCGAAAAATTGCGCCCCGGAATAATCGCGGCATTGATTACGCCCTCAGATTCCGGCAAGCTCATAGATGTAAATCTGATGGCTTTGCGCGCCTTGACCTTATTCTCAAACTCTTTTTTGTTAATGAACATAAGCTCGGGGTTAACCGGCCGATAAGTGTCTACCTCGCTCGCGGATTTTATGCCCAAAGCCTCCTGTCTGGCCTGATAATAGTCCATAATACCATCTTCCTTGGACAAGACTGCTTCATTAACATTGCGGTCCAGTACAATATGTGCCGCAGGAAGATAATCAAACAATGTCGGCAAAGGTTCTTCATAGAAAAAAGGCAGCCAGTTTTCCATACCCATATATTTGCGCCCTGCCGAAACAGCTTCATAAAGCTCATCAGACTGTGCCGCAGCTCCAAATGCTTCGCGATAAGCCGTGCGGAAGTTCTTGATGGTATTGTTATCCAACACAACCTCGCCCACAACCTGAAAACTATAACTTTTGAGCTCGCCGGTCGTGCGTTGGCTGAAGGCATCAAAGGTGCGGATTTTTTCCACCTCGTCATCAAATAAATCTATACGCAAAGGTTCCGGCGTGCCGACAGGAAAAATATCTAAGATATCACCACGGACGGCATATTCTCCGGGTTCCATAACTTGTTCAACACGGTTATAGCCATTGACAACAGCATAGTGCACAAAGTCATTAAAATCGAGCTTGCCGCCGACTTTTATTTCTCTTACGGAATTTCTGAAGATTTTGGCCGGCGGAAGTTTTTGCACGACCGCGCCGACACTCGTTATGATTATCCGTTTATTCTTCTTGTTCGGGTTTAGGGTCAGCTCGCCTAAAGTTGCCAGTCTTTCCGCCACAATATTGGCATTGGGCGAAACACGGTCATAAGGCACCGTATCCCATGCCGGAAGTTTTAATATCTCGGTTTCAGGCGAGATATGTTTGAGCAAGTCCGCCGTTCGCTCCAAACTCAAGCCATCACTTACAATGTATAAAATATCTTGTTTTGAGGTGCGCAAAAAATCACGGAGCAGAAAGGCATCATACCCCTCGGCCACCGCAGAAAACGTATAATCCGCAAGTTTTTCTATATCTGCGTGCATTTGATTATCTTATTCATTTACTATTTGGAATAAAATATATACAATATGCGCATTATAGCAACATTTTTCTTGAGGAAAGTTTAAGAAATCATGCGGCCGCCGCTTTTATATCCGCTTTTTGCAGAAGTTGAAAACTTAAATGGTATCGGTGAAAAGACCGCCAAGTATGTGCGGAATTTGGCCGGCGGGAAAATTGTCGACCTTTTGTGGCATTTGCCCTCTTCCGTTATAGACCGTCGCTATTCGCCAAAGCTGATTAACGCGCACATCGGTTCAATCATCACCGTCAAGGTTAGAGTCTTGGAGCATATTGAGCCCAAGCTCAAAAAGCTTCCCTACAAAATTATATGCACGGATGGCAGCGCAGATATTACTTTGAGTTTTTTCCATGCCTACCCCGAAACGCTTAAGCGTAATCTGCCCGAAGGAAGCGAACGTGTCATCAGCGGAAAGCTGGAGAGTTTTAACGGCGGCCTGCAAATGAGCCATCCTGATTATGTCGGCAAGCCGGAAGAGATGGACAAGATTAGAACCGTTGAGGCTGTTTATCCCTTAACTGCCGGCGTTACAAACAAGATGATTAATAAATACATCAAGCAAGCTTTGCTACGTGTGCCGCAGATGCCTGAGTGGTTAGACGAGCGTTTTAAGTCCGCTGAAAATCTGCCCTCGTTCAACGAGGCTTTGCGCCTTGTTCATAATCCGCAGAGCGGGGCTGATTTGCTTTCATCTTCCCCTGCCCGCAAACGCTTAGCCTATGACGAAATGCTTGCCAATCAGCTTGCTTTGGCATTGGTTAGAGAAAAGGTTAAAAAGCAACAAGGTCGCGTTATTAAAGGCAACGGACTTTTGCGCAAAAAAATATTGGAGAAGCTTCCTTTTACGCTTACCGAATCGCAGGAAAAAGTTTTGAAAGAGATTTTTGCCGACCAAGCCTCGCCTTATCGGATGTTGCGTTTGTTGCAAGGCGATGTCGGCAGCGGAAAAACCATCGTTGCATTGATGTCTATGCTTAATGCCGTAGAATGCGGCACACAAGCGGCGATTATGGCTCCGACCGAAATTTTGGCCAAGCAACATCTGGAAACGATGCAACCCTTGTGTGAAGAAATCGGTATTCGGGCGGAACTCTTAACCGGACGTGTTAAAGGCAAGTCTCGCACCAAAATTTTACAAGACCTCGAAGCCGGCAAAATAGACATTTTGATCGGCACGCATGCCTTGTTTGTGGAAGCGGTTACGTTCAAAGACCTTGCCTGTGTCGTGGTTGATGAACAACATCGTTTCGGCGTGCATCAGCGTTTGGCTTTGTCTGACAAAGGTAACAAACCCGATATTTTGGTTATGACCGCGACTCCTATTCCGAGAACTTTGGTTTTGACCGCATACGGAGATATGGAATATTCTAAAATAGACCAACCGCCCAAAGGTCGCAAACCGGTTGATACCAGAGTTTTGCCAATCACCAAGCTCCAAGAAGTGGCCGCCGCTTTGCAACGCAAAATCGCGCAAGGCTGCCGAGCTTATTGGGTTTGTCCCTTGGTGGAAGAATCTGAAAAAATTGACCTTGCCGCCGCGGAAGAACGTTTTGAATCGCTTAAAAAAATCTTTGGTGAAGATGTGGGCTTGGTCCACGGCAAAATGAAGGAAAAAGAAAAAGACGCGGTGATGGAGCGTTTTAAGTCCGGTGAGATTAAAATTCTGGTGGCAACAACGGTCATAGAAGTCGGGGTTAATGTGCCTGAGGCAACGGTTATGATTATTGAACATGCCGAACGTTTTGGTTTGGCTCAGCTCCACCAGCTCCGTGGGCGGATTAAACGCGGCTTTGAGGCTTCTACCTGTATGTTGCTTTACTCTTTTCCTCTCAGCGAAACAGCGCGCGAAAGGCTTAATATTATGCGTGAAACCGAAGATGGTTTTTTGATTGCCGAAAAAGATTTGGAACTGCGCGGCGGCGGCGAAATTCTCGGAACCAGACAATCGGGCTTTTGCGAATTTAGAATTGCGGATATGAACGAGCATAAGCATCTGCTCTATACCGCAAACAAAGATGCGCAGATGATTGTGGCCCAAGATGAAAAACTTGCCACGCAACGCGGCGCAGCTTTGCGTATTTTGCTCTATTTGTTCGAACGCGATGAAGCGGTTAAGACTTATCAGCAATAATTTTGTGAAATAACAGCAAAACTTAATTTTCTGACAGACAAAAATAACATTTCTTTCATCAATAGTTGACTTTTTCCGCGAATTAGGTTATTCTGAAATTCAGATATGGGTTTCAATATTTGAATGATGGGAGAATAGCCATGCGAAACTTGCTTTTATCAACTGTAACTTTACTTGTGGTACCAGCGGTTTCAATCGCGGCTCCCGAGTTCAATACACATACACACACCACACCTATTGAATTGAGGCCCATATCACAACTTGATAAGGCTTATAAGACTGCCGGTATTTGTTTTTTGGGTGCCGGTATTTGTTTTTTGGGTGTTGGCGATTGTGCACCGAGTGCCGGATTTGATTCAGCTCCAAGCTCCGGTGGTGGGGATGATGGAAACTTTGGCTTCAATACAGAAACAGAATGTTTGAATTTAGGTTTTACAAAACAAAATTGTAATTCTGTTCAGGTTATTGATGGTGTTTGTCCGTATAACTCGGCTTATGGTCGTGGATGTTCTTGTGTTTCAAACTTGATTGAGTGTCCTGTCGGACAAACAGGACAGGGCGATAGTTGCGATGGAAAATATGCCTCTTGCGAATGTTCTCAGGAGCTCGTTAAATGTTCTGAAAAAGAAAATGGGCAAGGTGCAAGTTGTGGCGGAAAATATGAATCTTGTGTTTGCAAGCCTGAATATCAATATACATCATCAAATTGTGCTTATCCGCAATCAACATCCGGTGATGAATGTCAAAATAAATATACAAATTGTGTATGCCCTGAAGGTGTTGATGAAGGCGAGTTTGGTTGTGCTGAGTACTATCCTTCACCTTGTGATTCTGTTTGTAAAATTTCAAATTCGGATGGTTGTCATCTTCGAACAGATAACACATCTGTCTATGGTTGTATGAAATATTGGGATGATTGTGATACTAAGTGCGAAACACCATATCCTGACGGATGTCATAATACAACAGCGGTCATTGATAGATGTCCTGATAATGCAACTTGCCAATATTTTGACGATTGTTCTAAAGAGGTTAGTTCTTGGAGCTGTAATGAGGGTTATAAACAAGAAGGAAGTTCTTGCGTAATGGCTTCCGAAACTTGTAGAATAGGCAGCATCTATTACTCGGATGGAACTTGTCTTTCTCCCGAAAATTATCAATCTAATAAAACCGTTCTTGGAGTTGTGGTTTATGTAACAGATGGTGGATTACACGGACAAGTTTTGTCACCTTGGACAATTAATAAAGACGGCATCAGAGATACAAGCTCTACCATTATGTGGAGTATTGATGAAAACACTAGTGTTAACCCCAATAGTTCTGATCCTTATCAAGATTTTAATAGCTGTTATAATACAGGTATAATTACTTCTAAAGGAAATGACTATACATACCCTGCCGCTTGGGCTGCAAGAAAATATGCACCTACTTCTGCCACCCAAGGGAAATGGTGTTTACCTGCTGCAGGTATTTTAAATAATATTTACACCAATAGAGATATGATAGAGATATCCATGAATAAAATACAAGGCAAACTGAATCTTGGAGGACCTTGGTCTTCAACAGAAGATGGTGGTAATTATGCTGTAGTTTTCTATGGATCTTATTTAACTAGTGATAATAAAAAAGTGAACAATTATGTTCAACCTGTGTTGGAGTTTTAGAGCTCTAGTTCAAAATATTCGCAATTGGCAAAAACACGCTCGGTGCCGAAATAATGATAATATAAATTATACATTAAGGCACCGTGCGTGGCTACGCCGACCACATCATAAGTGCAATTTTTCTTTATCTCATTCAGGGCTTTTAGTCCCCTTTCCGTTGATTGGCGAACGCTCTCTGCCTCAGGAATAGACACATCAAAACGATTGGGATTATTCTCATCTTTGATTGCTCTAAAAATGTCTGCAAATTTTATATGCGCTTCCGCAGACAACATTCCTTCCGCAATCCCATAATGAACTTCTTCCAGACCATCTTGCTCAATGACCTTAGCATTGTTTGTCTCTGCCACAATCTGTGCCGTTTGCTTGGCTCTGGTCATTTTTGAACAATAGATTGCTGGCAGATTAAGCTTTGCCAGCTTATCTCTCAGTTCTGCCGCTTGCATCTTCCCATGTTCATTTAAGGGGCAATCTACCCCTGCTCCCTGCACAATATTCTTTACATTACCGTCTGTTTCGCCGTGTCTGAAAATTATTAATCTCATTTGTCTTTCTTCCTTATTAATTTTTTTTCTTAAGTATCACAAAAATATTTTCAGAATCTTAATATCAGCAATAAAACATTAATCTTTTTTGCTTATAATTTTGCCGAATTTTGGATATTAGCCCTATGGAGAAAACAAAATGGCTTTGAAGAAAAAAGAAGACAAATCGGCAGAACAAAATATCCTTGATGAAGAAAAGTATATTGATGACTTGGTCACCAAGGTTAGTGCCGCTCAGAAAATTTTTGCAACCTATACTCAGGAGCAAGTGGACGAAATCTTTAAGCGCGTGGCTCTTAAGATGAGTTCTTTGCGTATTCCTTTGGCTCAGATGGCCGCTGAAGAAAGCCGTATGGGTGTTATGGAAGATAAGGTTATCAAAAACCATTTTGCCGCAGAATATATTTATAACAAATATAAGAACACTAAAACCTGCGGTGTGTTGGAAGAAGACCCCTTGAACGGTATTATGAAGGTCGGCGACCCGATTGGTGTTATTGCCGGTATTATTCCGACTACGAATCCGACTTCCACAACCATTTTCAAAACCCTTTTGGCTTTGAAAACACGTAACGGTATTATCTTCTCTCCGCACCCGAGAGCTAAAAAATGCACGGTTGAAACCGCTCGTATTATGCTTGAGGAAGCTGTTAAAGCCGGTGCGCCGAAAGATATTATTGCTTGGATTGAACACCCGAGCGTTACGCTCTCCCAGTATTTGATGCAACACCCGAAAGTTGACACTATTTTGGCAACAGGTGGTCCGGGGATGGTCAAAGCCGCTTATACTTCCGGCAAGCCGGCTCTTGGCGTTGGTCCGGGTAATGTGCCGGCAGTTATTGATGAAACAGCCGAGATTAAACCCGCCGTTTCTTCCGTCTTAATCTCTAAGACTTTTGATAATGGTATGATTTGTGCTTCCGAGCAATCTGTCATTATTGTTAAAGATATTTATGATGCGGTTAAGGAAGAGTTTGCTACCCGCGGTGCTTATTTTCTAAACGAAAAAGAAAAGCAAAAACTTGGCAAAATGCTTTTGGAAAATGGTCATGTTAATGCTGATATTGTCGGACAACGTGCTACTACTATTGCAAAGATGGCCGGAATTAAAGTTCCTGAATACACCAAAGTTTTGATTGCCGAAGTTTCGGAAGTCGGACCTCAAGAACCTTTCTCGGCTGAGAAATTGTCTCCGGTTTTGGCTATGTACAAGGCTAAAAACTTTGAAGAAGCCGCCGCAAAAGCAAAATCTTTGGTTATGCTCGGCGGTGCCGGCCATACGGCTGTTTTGTACACCAACCCCAACAACCATGATCGTATTACACATTATGGCGAGCTTATTCCGACGGCGCGTATTATCGTCAACAGCCCGTCTTCTCAGGGTGCGCTTGGCGACTTATATAACTTTATTTTGGAACCGTCCTTGACTTTGGGCTGCGGCTCTTGGGGCGGAAACTCGGTCAGCGGAAACTTGGGAGTTAAACATTTGATGAATATTAAAACGATTGCTATGCGTCAGGAAAATATGTTGTGGTTTAAGGTGCCGCCGAAAGTTTACTTTAAAGCCGGATGTTTGCCGCATGCTTTACGCGAGCTTAAAGGGCACAAAAAAGCCTTTATCATTACTGATAAACCTTTGTTTGATTTAGGCTATACACGCCCGATTACGGATGTTTTGGAAGAAGTCGGAATCAGTTTCCAAATCTTCTCTGATGTTCATCCGGATCCGGATTTGTCAACCATCCATCAGGCTTTGGATTTGGTTAATGCTTTCCAACCGGATGTTATTATCGCTCTCGGCGGCGGCTCACCGATTGATGCGGCTAAAATCGTATGGTTGATGTACGAGCACCCTGAACTTAAGTTTGAAGATATGGCTATGCGCTTTATGGATATCCGCAAGCGTATTTTTGAATTTCCCGAAATGGGCAAGAAAGCTTATATGGTGGCCGTGCCGACAACATCCGGTACGGGTTCGGAAGTTACGTCTTTTGCCGTCATTACCGATGATGCAACCGGCGTAAAATATCCGATTGCGGACTATGCTCTCACCCCGAATATGGCTATTGTGGATGCGAACCTCGTTCTCTCCATGCCGAAAGGTTTGTGTGCTGCTGGCGGTATTGATGCTTTGGTTCACTCTTTGGAAGCCATTGCTTCAACAATGTCTACCGAATATACCAACGGCTTGGCTTTTGAAGCTATCAGACTGATATTTAAATATCTGCCGGCTTCTTATAATGAAGGCTCTCAAAACGCTGTGGCTCGTGAGAAAATTCACCATGCCGCAACAATGGCCGGTATGGCTTTTGCGAACGCATTCCTCGGCTTGTGCCACTCTATGGCGCATAAGCTCGGTGCGAAATATCATATTCCGCATGGTATTGCTAATGCGCTCCTGCTCTCTCAGGTTATGCGTTTCAATGCTTCTGACCATCCGTTCCGTCAGGCTGCTTTCTCTCAGTATAAATATCCTTGCGCGAAGTCTCGTTATGCACGCGTGGCAGAATATTTGGGCTTGGGTGGCAAAACAAAAGATGAAAAGCTTGATTTGCTGATTAAGAAAATTGAGGAACTTAAAAAGACTCTTAATATCCCGGCCTCCATCAAAGCATGGGGTATTGATGAAAAAACTTTTGAGGCTGACCTCGATGAGCTCTCTCTCTTGGCCTTTGATGACCAATGTACCGGAGCTAACCCGCGTTATCCGCTGGTTGATGAAATCAAACAACTTTATCGCTATGCCTACAAAGGTGTGACGAAGTTTGAAATCTAACACTTAATTCACAAGAAAGAACTCTCTG
This sequence comes from uncultured Pseudomonadota bacterium, assembly GCA_949292375.1. Taxonomy (GTDB): domain Bacteria; phylum Pseudomonadota; class Alphaproteobacteria; order RF32; family CAG-239; genus Scatacola_A. The sequence goes on from CASEZG010000002.1 coordinate 54,664, forward strand.
CAATTTTTGAGTTGCGGAGAGTTTTTTTTGTGCTTAAATAGTTTCAAACAGAAAGGATTTTTTAAGATGAAAAACAAAATTGCTCATATTCTCGCTTCTTATTTTGGTTTGGGCTATGCGCCCAAAGCATCCGGCACGGTCGGCTCTCTCGGAACACTCCCGATTGCCTTTATTTTTGCTTATTTTTATGGCACGGCAGGAATTTTGATTGTTGCGGCTTTTGCCTTTTTTATCGGCGTATTGGCAACACATGAGATTATCTCTCACCAAGAAGAAAAAGACCCATCCCTTGTGGTTATTGATGAATTTGTCGGGCAAATGCTGACCTTTGTTTTTGTCGGACAACTCTTATACCACAATCTTAATGCTTGGGTGGTCTACCTCATTGGCTTTGCTCTATTTCGGTTGTTTGATATTGTTAAGCTCGGCCCTGTCAAATGGGCTGATACCAAGCTCAAAAATGCTTGGGGGGTAATGCTTGATGATGTTTTTGCAGGTATTATTGCCGGAGCTTTTCTGCTCGGTATACTAAACCTTTTAGACTAATCCTTCAGCTGTATTGAGCAGAGAGGAATCTTAAAGAACTTTATTATCAATTTGTTCTTGCGGTTTATTTTAACTTGCAAAATTGTTCTGCCTATGGCTAAAAGAACGCGGCGAATGATATGCCAGAATTTAATCATCTTTGTCTCCGGCTCATACGAAACAATCTCTTTTTGCTGTGCGGTTACGACATAACCGAACAAGCGTTCGTAGACATGAGCCAAAGTTCCGCCCGGTGTTTCCTTATTATAGGGCTCAAAATCATCCATTTTGCAGGGAAAGTCTTTTAACGGCTTAAACAAATATGCTCGAGCAATAAACATTGTCCCGCCGACGAATTTGTGTTCGTTTGTTTGCAAGCCCATTTCCGCCAGCAGCTTTTCAGCTCTCTTGTTGGCGATGACATCTTCCCTGCCCGCCTCGGTTATCAGGTTATAATGCGAAACCATTCCGACATCCGGATTTCTGAACAAAGCCAAAGTCTTGCGAAGCTGCTCTTTTGATGACATAAAACCAACCAACGCCTTGCGCCAGCCATCGCCCTTAAAAGACGTATTTTTTAACCATGCTCGGCGCTTTAGGGTCTGTTTGCTGTGGAGTTTTATGATATAATCATACTGCTTCAAATCTGCCAATTGCAGCACCTTGACAAAAGGCGCGACATCATAGCCTCTGTTCTCGACATCAATTATTGTTACTTCCGGTTTAAAACGGCGCAAACAATCCAAGGTTTCATGCGAGGCCTTGCACACCGTGGCAAATAAGTCGTAATCATAGTCCTCAAGATTGCGCAAAAGCCTTAACATTTCGGGAAGCATATCCTGATAAAACAAGTGCAGATGAACCAATATCTTCATTATACCAATCTACCGTTAAAGAAGTTGAATTTATGTTTTGAGTGTAATAAACTGTGCCAAATAGTCAATCATTTTAACTTATGGGAAGATAATTATGGGCTTGAAACTTTTTGCCAAAAATATGGTCAGACTTTTTAGCATTGATTTGAAACAACATAAAAAGCTTATTCGTAAGCATGATACTCTTGAAACAATGCTTGATAATCTGAAATATGAGATTGCCGATCAAATCAAAGATATTCGTCTTCCTAAAGTTGTTAAAGCCAAAGAAACCATTAAGACGCTTTATTCTACACGCAAGAGCATGGCTCGTTTCGGGGACGGAGAATTTAACCTCATTGAAGGACGTGATATCGGCTTCCAAAAAGCATCTCCCGAAATGGCTTCTCGTCTTGCAGAAGTCTTAAAAAGCGATGATGAAAATATCCTTATCGGCATTCCTGATGTCTTTGGCTCATTAGATGCCTACTGCCAGCATGTGCGCTCTTATTGGCGCGAATTTTTGCCGCAAAACAGAAACCGTATCTATAATCTGCTCAACTTGAACAAAACTTATTATGACGCTTGTTTTACGGGGTATGCTATTCAGGCTGCAGAAACAAACGAAGAATGTTTGGAAGAATATTATGCCGAAATGCGTAAAATTTGGGACAATCGCGATGTGGTTATTATCAAAGGCGAAGGTACAGAAACTTATGTTAATGATATTTATGACAACGCAAAATCCGTTAAATATATTTACGCCCCCAAAGCTCACGCCTTTGAGCATTATGATGATATCTTAGAAAGCGCGAAAAAAGAAAGCAAAGACTGCTTATTTATCATTGTTCTCGGACCGACAGCAACAATCTTGGCTTATGATTTGGCTAAGCTTGGTTTTCAGGCTCTTGATATGGGGCACTTGGCCAAAGACTATGATTGGTTTATGCGCAAAGAAGAAAAGCTTGTCGGTAAGTTCTTTGCCTCCTAGCTCTTTCCCGCAACTATTTTGCCATCAACAAACATAACCACAATCTGAGTCTGGTCAGAAGGGTATTTCCTTTTTTATGTTTGATTGTCGGATTGAACTCGTATGCTCTGGCATAAAAAGCGCGCATTCCATCTTCATCATCAAGAGATAATGGGAACATTTCTTTTAATTCTGGCTTATCTTTTACCGCCCAAACGACATCGCGGCGGATAATGCGCCCAGGATTCCCGGCAACTAATGAATGAGGCGGAATTTCTTTTCCGGTATAAGTTCCTGATGATAAAATACAGCCATCTCCCAACTTTGCGCCTTTGAAAATAAAGCATTTTCGCCCAATCCAAACATTGTTACCGATATATACATCCTGGTTTTCATTCTGAATATTACCCTCTAAATCATACATCGGGTGAAAGTCGCTGTTATAAATAATGGAATCGGCGGTTCCACCATCTGCAAATTCTATCTTACCATGATTGGCTGCAATATGCGGGCCCCAGGTTGTCCATAACCTCTTGGCTTTGATTATGCCCTCGTTGCGCATATCAAATTCTCCGCAGATAACCGAACCTGCTCCGATATCCAATAAGGATTTTCCGGCACCGGTTACGGTAACTTTTGCGGCTTCTGTATTTTCGCCAAATCTTGCTTCTGATTCTCTTAACATAATTACGGTATTTTCAAAATAACAATTATCTCCCAATACCAATGTAGAATTTCCGTAAAGCTTAATTTTGCAATTTACGATATTGCAATTTTTTCCAAATATAATTTTATTGTTCTTTCCCGAAAGATGCATACTACTTTTTTTGTAAAAGCTCGGTATGCCTTCTATTTGGTTGTTTTTCTTTTTACAATACATTGTTTTATCCTATCAGTTTATGCGGAAAATCAAATCCAAAGTCTTTTTTCATTAAATCTATAATTTCATCTCGATTATATTTAACAATACCCATCCCCTGGTCTACCCAAACTGAGTGTCCGGGATGTCCTTGCCAGGCGTGCAGATAATATTCCTCATGCTCGGGACTGATATCCAGCTGAGTTTTCAAAGCTTCCGAGGCTATAGGGTCACTGAAGTCGAAACCACACTCTAGCATTTTACCAAACCAAAAAGCTGATGTATCAGAATATTTATACATATTTCCAATAAAACAGCCTTTTTGTTTTGTTATCATCTTGCATTTTTCGACGTCAACCATACAACACCATTCATTAATTCGGCAAGCTCTTGTATAACCATTTTTAGGGTTAAAATTTTCTTTATTATCTTTAGTGGGACTTAAAGGCCAATATTTTGACGGTCTGAAACCTTGCATCAATTTCTTCGGGCTGCAGATTTCTGAAAATTTGCAACGCCAACACTGACCTAAATCTCCGACAATTGCCATATTCGGATTGGCTTCCATTGTATCTAAGTATAGCTGCACAATATTTTTAAAAAACTTAACATCATCATGGATTATCAGCAGATATTTTTTATCCGTATTGTCTATGGCATATTGATAACGGATATCATCTTTATTATGTGTGGCTTTAGGGTCTATAAAACGCTTAAATTTGCTTAAGACAAATAACCAATTCATATAATCAGGACGATATTTCAGCATATAGACCTGATTCACTCCAACATTTTTAGTATTAACCCGAACATTTAGTTTCCATGGTGCGAAATATTCTTTAACCCGAATATCATTAAAAATTTCTACGGAGCCATCATTAGAACAATCATCATTGATGTAAACCGTATCTATTAAATCTCCGGAAACTTTTTTCAAGCTCATCAACGTATATAATAATGATTCCGGTTTTTTATAAGATTGAACCGCAACATCTACTTTCATACCAAAGCCCTCGCTAACAAATAATGCTTTTTCAAAAATAATTTTGTCGCCAGATTAAACCTCCACCCCAAGACTTTTGCATCGTAGGCACCGGCTTGATTTAGGATTGCAGCGCATTCTCTGGCAAAATTCCAAAACTCATGACGTTTGCTTTTTTCCGGTGGCAAACGCAGTGGCTGTGATACCAAAGATTTGAATATAAACCTTGCCAAATAGCGGTTTATTAATTTTTTTCTTTCCCCTTGTGCCAATCCTGACTTTATGAAATATTCATATATCACCTGTGCTGCCAAAGCATGTGATTTAACATATTTTTCAGTTTTTCCCTGATTCATTACGGAAGTCGAGCTGTCTCGATAGAAGAGTAACTCGGCATCTGTACTAACCATATTTTTTATATTAAACAATACCTTAAGTGTATATATCGTATCTTCTGCCGGTTGGACGTTTACAGGAAATTCAAGTCCTTTAACCGCGGCTTTGCTGTATAATCTGTTCCATACCAAAACTGAGCCGCCACGTCCGTTTTTCTTGCCGGCAAAAAAATCTTCAAAAGGTGTTGTGCTAAACTTATATTCCAATTGTTCCAGATTGTAACGTTTTGCATCATTTAAAACAAAATCATCCGGAACAGTTTTATTCTTAAATGCGGCAACTTCTGCATTAAACTTTGTTACCATATAATACAAAGTCTCAAATGCCTGAGGATGAAGCATATCATCTTGATCCAGAAAAGCAATGTATGGAGCTTGAGCTTTTGTAATGCCATGGTTACGTGCTGCCGAACAGCCGGCATTTTCCTGATTGATGAGTTTGAAACGAGAATCCTTGTCTACAAATCTTTGAACAATCTCTTCCGTTTTGTCTTTGGAGCCATCATTGATACAGAGCACCTCAAAATCTCTGAAGCTCTGTGCGGCTACAGATGTTAAACAAGCCTCCAAATATTTTTCGGCATTGTATAGTGGTATGATTAAAGAAATCTGCGGCATAGAACGCAATCCTAATGTTATATTCCTGCGCAAGAGTAACATCAGAATTGCTTTAGTGCAATAATTATCCGCTTTCTTGAAGTGGATAAAAGGCGGTTTGTGGAAAACCGCCTTTTTTTATCCCTCATATCCGACTAAATGTTCTTTATTTTCTTGATACAACGCTAATGCGTCTTTTATGGTTTTCTTGGCCTCATCTGGACCTAAAAAAGTTTCAATAATAACTTGCTTGTTTTCCAAAACCTTATAGTCCTCAAAAAAACGACGCAAGGTTTTCAAGCAATGTGGCGGAAGTTCATCTATGCTCTTATAATGTGCATATTCCGGATCATCCACGTGAACGGCTATAATTTTGTCATCCATCTCACCTTGGTCAAACATCTTCATAACCCCTATCGGTTTAGCCCGCAAAATCGAAAGAGGCAAAACTGGCTCTTGTCCTAAGACCAAAATATCCAAAGGGTCATTGTCATCACAATAACTCTGCGGTATAAAGCCGTAGTTTGCCGGATAATGCACTGCGCTATACAAGATACGGTCAACTTTTAGCAAACCACTGGCTTTATCCAGTTCATATTTTATGTTAGAACCTCTCGGAACTTCAATTATTGCGGTTATAATCTCTGGGGTATTTTCACCTGCCCCTACGCCATGCCATGGATGTAACATTTTAATCCCTTATCTATATTGGTTAAATTTCTCCAACAAGATATTCTAATTTAATTTATTGTAAAGTATTTTTATTTAACCGAGAATTTATTTACAAAATTAGACAAAAATCATTTGCTTTTTTTATATAATTGTGTTAGTTTTGCGTTATTCTTTAACAAACTATGGTTTTTTTACTATGACAGAAAATTCTTTTTTTTCTCCGGCATTGTCCGGTGATATTAACGAACGACTGAATCAAAACTTTTCAGATGAGGCAGTCCGTTTACAAAATTTAAAACTTATGACCAATATTGCCAAAAATTTAAATATTGGCAAAAAATTTAAAGTACCTCAGGCTGAACTTCTTTATTTGCTTTGCACCAAAAACCCGCTTGAGCTCCATAAAATTGAACAAGTTTCTCAAAAATTTGCCCCTATTGCACAAAATTTAGCCGATAATGAAGATGACAAAAATTTAATGTGCCGCGTTTTATGTAATTATATCAATGAGCCATTAGCCATAGATAAAGATGGCCTGATTATTGATAAAATTGCGGAGACATTTCCTAAGGTCTTAAATTACGCCAGAGAAGATAATGTTGATATATCTGTCTTCTATAATACTCATTATGATACTAACGTAGAATTTAGTAAGAGAGAGGTTATTGATAAATTCTTTTCTGTAGACTATGGTGTGCTTATTGCCAATATGGGGCAAATAAAGACATCAATATTTAGCAAAAGAACTCTTAAAGACCCAATTTATGAAGTTAAACGCTTGGATGTTATGTCTCAGGCTATTGATAAACTTCCTCCTGCTAAATTTATGCTTTTTGCTCTCCATTTTGATAAATACGTTGAAAAACTTCCCGATATTGATGATGACTTAGCAAAAGGCGCTATTGATAATGTTTTGCCTCTTATTAAAAACGGAAAAAGCAAAATTCTTAATTCTGTCGGGAATATTTGGGGAACAGATATCGCTGATCATGGAAGTAGCGGTTTCATCTTCAGGTGTTTGACTTCTCGAGTTACACCATACAACATTACTCGGCTTTGTCGCATTGCAGAACAAATCCCTTCCAGCGATGAAAACAGGTTTGAACAAATTCGCCTTGATGCAATTGCTGTCAATGATGCTTTTCCAAGGTTGCGTTCTTATATCCATAACCAACAACCGGAACAACATAAGCTTCTTAAACGAATTGTACTATATTATGATGCGGTTAAAGGGTTGGATCCGAACCTTGATGTCGATTATCGCCAAAAGAAACTGGAACGCGTTCTTAATTATGTGGAAAAAAATTTTCCAGAATACAATCTTAAAGATGATAATCTCTTTGATATAAAAAAATATGATGCTCCTACCAGAGACTCTCAAGGTAATCAGACAACCAATATTGAGATATTGCGTCGACTGATGAATAATACAACGCCCAGAACTCTTGAGACGCCTCAAATTAATGATCCTCATACAAAGCACTTGTTGGAGGAAATTATGGATACAACTTACCCATTTGCAAAGCATGATACCTATGGTACTTATTTGCAAAAACTCAATAATCATCTAGAACGGAAGATGAAAGCCGGTGCCATTGGTATTCAACCTAAAACTATTAATTCTATTTTATGGAGTGAACGACGTGGTTTTATGGTTTTGCAAAATATGGATGCCGGATATCAACTTCACGCGTTCAGATCTCCTTGGTTTAAGGAAATCTTGCGTTTCTATGAATTGACAAATTCTGCTGAAGATACCCCTAAAAATGATTTAGATACTTTTTTGTCTTCTATAAAAGATATGGAGATGGAAGAAGCCTATCAGCAAGTATCGTTTCGTGTAAGCAGAGATATTTTGTCCTTGTCTAAAAGACAAAGAAAAGATGCTATGGAATATTCTGATTATATTGGAACAAGAAATCTTCCTGCCTTTGAAAAAGAAAGACAACAGAAAAAAATTAAAGATTCTCTTGATATTAAGATTAGTCGTAATATGTCCGGCTACAGCCTAGCAAACGCATTGTTTAATTGTGTTTCACCCAAAAGAACTCCATATAGAGCGTTGGAAGTTTTTATGCGACAACGCGCCAAAAACAGAGGCTAAAGTTGATATAAATAAAAAAGCCACCTTTTTAGGTGGTTTTTTTATTTATATTTAGAGACGCTTCTTTAACTGCGCCTCTATTTCTTTCCAAACACCCTCACCGTATTGAGTAAGGATATTCACATCTTCCGGGAACACTCTTTTTTTCCTTTGTTCAAAATCAAAGGCAAGAAATATCGTTTCCGGATATGCCGTGGTTTCGGCATATCCTTCATAGGAATCACCCATTGCTAAAATTCTGCAGCCTTTATGGCTAGCTAATATTTCAGCAATATTTTCCCTTTTGTTTTTTGGATCTCCAAGAATACCATCAAATATTCCTTTCATTCCGTTTGCATTCAGACCTTCTTCAACAAGGTCTGGTTCCATTCCGGTCAAAATATACATAGGAAGCCCCATGTTTTTTAATGCAGAATAGAACTCAATAGCTCCATTATACACAGGTCGGGAAATGTATTCGGGTCTGATGTAGAGATTCAACCTTTTTGTTAGCTCTTGACCTTCTTCTAAAGAGATGGTCTTTTCATAGCATTTCTTAGCAATCTCCACAAAAATCTCCGACATGGGTTTTCCATGTAACTGCCGATGAATTTCAGTCGGCAAGATGCAAGACTGCAACATCGGTCCAATTTCTCGGGTACAAAAGTCGTTCGGACATTTGTCTTTCACGTTATTTGTATCCCTTATAGTCCCATCATTATCTGCAAGGACTATAAATTTTTTCATTTTTTTCTGCATAATAGTTTGTGGTTAGTATTTGTATCTTTTTCTTTATACAGCAAAAATAAGTTTTTTCAATTGTTTTATACAAAATTTGACATTTTCCGCTTTTTTGACAAACAACAATTATTACTCGCTTTCAGAAATACAAGAAGTCGGAGGTTCAAATCCTGCGTCCGACAATCCAGATATAAAAAAGCCACCTAGAAGGTGGCTTTTTTATATCTGGTCGGGACGAGAGGATTACTCTGCGCTTTGCTTGAGTTGCACAGGCGCAATTTTTGCCTTTGGCAAAACCGGCGATACACCCGTCTCGCCTATTGCTGGTAGTCGAACCTCCGTGTCGGAGGTTCAAATCCTGCGTCCGACAATCCAGATATAAAAAAGCCACCTAGAAGGTGGCTTTTTTATATCTGGGCGGGACGAGAGGATTCGAACCTCCGACTTCTTGCACCCCATGCAAGCGCTCTACCAGGCTGAACTACGTCCCGTTTATGTCTCCATCAATAATACTTTTGTCTTCTTGCAAGAAGTCTCCGACTTCTTCTCTGGCTCGTAAGTCTTGCTTTGCAAGTCTAACTCGTTGCGGACACTCGTTTTGTAACATTCATAATCTGCGCTGTCGCTTGATTATTCTTTAACAAAACTTCGCCTTTCGTTGAAAGATGTTTCTCCGGAACATCTTTCCGCCTTAAGCCCCATGCAAGCGCTCACCTTAGCTGAACTACGTCCCGAAACTTAATGCATATTGGTTTATCACATTATTTTTTTTATGCAACTGCTTTTTTGCTAAAAAAAATGTTTTTGTTGATTTTTTGGCTTTGTTATATTATAAATCCTGAAAAAATATTAGTTATTTACCTATTAAAAAAAATATTATTTATGAAAACAACAAAAATTAAAACAGAACGTCTGATGTTTGCCGCAATTGATATGCATCATCTTCCTGTTGAAAAAATCTTAAATGAAAAGCCTAAAGATTTTCGTATTTTTGATGACTTATTTGCCGGAAAAGATAAATACGCTTATCTCATCGAGCTTTTTCCGGAACTCAAAAATCCTTTGGATGAGCTTCTTGCTTGGCAGAAAAATAGCGGAGTTATTCTTTATTCCCAGTATGAACAGATTCAGCAGAAAATTACTGAGCTCATACAAAAATATCAGCTTTCTGAAGAATATGAACTGCCGGTTTATCGCTCAATTTTCTTCCTCTTGGCTGTGTTGCTTGATCTTGAAGGTTTTCCAGGATATCCCGCAAATATTGTCTTGGCTGAATGTCAAAAAGATTTTCCAGGTGCTCCGCAGACTATGTTGGCTTCTATTGTTGAACGCCTATATAAAAAATACAACTTGTTGGAAATGGCTTATCAAATTAAAGATAAATACTTTAGTTCCAGCCCCCAAAACAAGGAAGAGTTTACTGCATGGCAAATTAAATTCGGTGTAGAGATTTATGAAATGGTATCTCTCTGGCAAAAAGAAAATTCTGTTCCAAGCTATTTCAAAATTTGATTTGGCTTCTAATCTAAAAACCCCGAAAGTTTTTTTAACTCTCGGGGTTTTCTTTATACTTTTTCTATTGCCTCACTCAGTTCTTGACGCATATTTTTTAGCTGTTGTTGTAAGGAACTCAAGAACTCTTGTGTTTGCTCATTCAACGGTTCTTCGGGAACTTCAAAAAAATCTTTTTGAATCTCCTCTCCTAAGAGGTTCTTTAAACCTTTTTCTTTAAAAACCTTTTGAACACCTTCAATTGTATATCTTTTTTCATAAAGATAATCTTTGATGATGCTGACAAGCTTGACATCATCCGGACGATAATAGCGTCTGCCGCCGCTCCTTTTCATCGGCTTTATTTGCGAAAATTTTGTCTCCCAAAAGCGCAAAACATGCGTGGCAACACCCAACTCATCAGCGACTTCGGCAATCGTTCTGAATGCTGCTTTTGATTTGTTTACAACCATAGCAGTTTTCCTGTCTTAAAAGATTTAAGCGTTGATAATCTTTCTCATTGTTTGAGAAGGTTTGAAAGAAATAACTCGGCGCGGCGAAATCTCTGCTTCAACACCGGTCTTGGGGTTGCGTCCGGCACGAGCCTTTTTGTTACGCAAAGCAAATGTGCCAAATGATGAAAGCTTTACATCATTACCGGCAGAAAGCTCTTGTACAATCTCATCTAAAATCATATCCAAGATATCATTAGAATCTTTGCGTGATAAACCGATTTCTTCATAAATGGTTTCTGCGACATCTGCACGGGTAATTGTTTTCATTTTGTTTCCTCTTTGCTTCTTAATTACATATCAAATTAACTGATATACAGGACTATACCATCTTAAAAACAATGACAAGTATCTCATCAAAGTTATTAAACAGATATTTTATTAAATTCTGACCAGTGCGCCGCCCCAAGTGAAGCCTGCACCCATAGAGTTGAATATAATCAAATCACCTTTTTTGATTTTTCCGCTCTCTAAACATTCTGATAATGCCAAAGGAATCGATGCGGCTGAGGTGTTAGCCTGATGGTCTATGGTTACAATAACTTTGCTTTCCGGCAACTCTAACTTTTTACCAACACCTTCAATGATGCGAATGTTGGCTTGGTGAGGTAACAACCAATCAATATCCGTTACCTTAATACCGGCTTGTTCGGCAACAGTTTCTGCGGCCTGAGTCAGACAACCGATGGCACTTTTGAACACTTCCTTACCGTTCATAAATGTAAAACCTGCTGTCTGGGTGCTTGAAACACCGCCTTTGCAATATAAATTATCGTATTGTGCGCCATCTGAAAAGATTTTTGTACTCAAGACTCCGCGATCTGTTGTGTCGCCCTTTCCTTCATAAGCACGAATCACTACTGCTCCGGCACCATCTCCAAATAAAACGCATGTGTTGCGGTCTGTCCAGTCTGTTACGCGGGAAAGTGTTTCAGCACCAATAACCAAAGCCGTTTTTGCTTGTCCCAAACGCAACATATTGTCAGCCATTGTCAGAGAATATACAAAGCCTGAGCAAGCTGCTGAAAGGTCAAAAGCCGGAATGCCATGACGACAACCTAACTTTGCCGCAATCTTTGTGGCTACTGCAGGGAACGTATTATCCGGAGTTACGGTACCAACAACAATCAAATCCAGCTCTTCTGCACTAATGCCAGCTGTTTTTAATGCCATTTCGGCAGCATGCATTGCCAAATCAGATGTCAATTCGCCTTCGGCAGCAATATGTCTGGACTTAATACCTGTTCTTTCGGTAATCCATTCATCGCTGGTTTCGACAATCTTTGCCATATCATTATTGGTTAATACTTTTGCCGGCTGATAATGTCCGTGTCCGATAATCTCTGATCTAATACAAGTCATAAATTGCTTCCTGTGATAATTCATCCAAATCTATTTTTTCAATCTCATTGCGGATGGTTGCAACAAAGTTTTGGCGAACCAAACTTGCCGCATTGTTTACCGCAACGGAAAATCCCAAAGCATCTGTTCCGCCATGGCTCTTTACAGATAAACCATTGAGGCCGACAAACATTGCTCCGTTATATAACCTTGGGTCCATCGTCTTTTTGATTCTTAAAACGACTCCCATCATAAAAGGTAAACCGATTTTTGCCAAGAAAGAACCCTTAACCGCATTTTTTATCATACGCATAACCAAACGGGCCGTTCCTTCTATGGATTTTAAGGCAATATTACCTGTAAAACCGTCTGCTACAATAACATCGGCCTTGTTATTGGGAATCTCATGCGGCTCAATATAGCCTATAAAGTCAATATTCATATGGGAATTGCGAATCATCTGGGCGGCTTTGTGAATCTCCTCTTTGCCCTTCATCTCTTCTGCCCCGATATTCAGCAGGGCTACGCGTGGACGAGAAATTCCTAAAGCACAACGGGCCAAAATATCTCCCATCATGGCAAATTCTGCCAAATTGATGGCATTACATTCGGTATTGGCACCTAAGTCCAACATAACGTATTTGCCATTGATATGTGGCATCATACTAACGATTGCCGGACGATGAATCTTTTGAATCGTCTTCAACACCATTTTTGATATAGCCATCAGGGCTCCAGTGTTGCCGGCAGATACTACTGCTTGTGCCTCGCCCTTGCGAACTGCATCTATGGCCATATACATACTGGTGTTTTTGTTGCGGATGACTGAAGACGGTTTGTCTTCATTACGGACAACTTCATCAGCATTGCGAATCTCGCAAACCTTTTGAAGCTGAGGATAATTATTGAGGATTTCTCTAATCTGCGCCTCTTTGCCGAACAACAAAAATTTGGTGTCCGGGTTCTTTTTGGCTGCAATTGCCAATCCCTCTATTACGACTCGGGGGGAATTATCTCCCCCCATTGCGTCGATTGAAATAACCAGATTATTTTCAGACAAAACCGGCTCCAATCATATAAAAGTAAGTTCAATTATTCGTTAGTTGCCTTCTGTGCAACAACTTCACGATTGTCATAGTGTCCGCACTTCGGGCAAACATTATGAGGTCTCTTCAGCTCACCGCAATTTGGGCATTCCATATAGGAATTTGCACCCAAAGCATCGTGTGAACGACGCATATCGCGACGAGATTTAGATGTTTTCTTCTTTGGTGTAGCCATTTTCTTATACTCTAAAGTTACTGTTATTCTTATTTTCCAAACGTTTCTAATAAACTAATTGACTTTTAAAATCAACAGATATTTTAACTTTCGGAAAGCTTTAGTGCCCTTTTATCCAATATTTTATAATTTTGCAAGCATAATTTTTATTTTTTGAGCTTAGCCAGAACACTAAATGGATTTTGAGCCTTGGTTGTTTCTTCATCAAACTCTGATATAAACTCAAATACCTCACCCTCTTTTCTCGGGTAATCCTCCATTACTAACGCAACTTGTTCTATTGCTATCTGCCCTAAATCTATTTTGCCGTTTTCTATAATATCAGGAACATCTGCGCCATTATCATCTTCCAGCAGAGCTCTTTGTTCTTTATATGTCATTTGCGTATCATAAACCATTGAGAACTCTGGCTCATAGACTTTGGTAAAATGTTCCAAACTGACCACACTCTCTAATTCAAGCTCAGCTCTTACCTTGCCTGATACATTAAGAATGTGCTCTTTGGGATTGTTTTTTAGCAATATTTCGCTTTTAAAACTTTTGACTTCCGGCACTTGTAAAACTTCCGTCAGATATTCTAAATCACGCCCTTCCGCCTTAAGGTGATATTTTTTCTCCGTGCGTGACAATTCATCTACAACAATCGGATATGAAAAATTTTTTTGCATTAATGCTTTCCTTATGTTATAAGTATCGAAGTTTATTTTTATATAGTAGTAAGGATATTTAAATGTCAATAAACAAAGTGCTTTTATCTGGACTTTTGGTTTGTTCCCTTTCCGCTTGCAGCAGAGACTTGTTTATCTCTCATAATGGTAATATGCCGACAAATGAAAGAATCGAACAAGTTAAACTTGGACAGACCAAGGCTGAAGTTAAATCCATTTTAGGGAGCCCATCAACCATTGTTTCCTTTGATAAAAACACTTGGATTTATATGTCTTCGGATATTGAAAGAATTGCTTTTCTTGAACCTAAAGAAGTTAGCCGCGATGTCTTGACCATCAAGTTTAACGAACAACAGGAAGTTGTTGATATTGAACGATTAAGTCAAAAAGATGGTAAGCAAGTGGCAATTAATGAAGAAAAGACAGAAACACTTGGTCAACAACAAGGTTTCTTTAAGCGTTTCTTCGGCGGTGTCGGACAATATATGCCATTCCCCGGTGGTTCTCGCGGACAAAACCTCTAAATTGCCACAAAGGGACGCCCTTGTGCGCTCACTGGCTGCGGCGGCAATCTTTACTGAACCGCGTTGCTTCCAACGTGCATATCTTACTTATATGCCTTGTATATTTTCTTAGTCCTCTGCTGACTTCTTATGAAAGTGCATAAACACGACCGGCTTGATGCCTGTTTGGTTATATATGCGTTTGCGGATTTTGGCACTGATATATTCTTTAACCGCACTCTCCCGATGATTTAGCTTTATTACCTCTTCGGGGATTGCTTTAATCATATCTGCCGTAATCTCTTCCGCAAGCGCATTCCAAGCGCCCTCTTCCAAAATATCTATTGCGGAGATATCCAAATATTCAACCGTCCAATCTTCTCTTAAAACCGCCGTAATAAACACGCTGCAATTAAAGGCTATACGCTTGCGGTTTTTAACAAGTTGCGAATTAACTGAGGTTATTTGGTTGCGGTCAACCCCCAAAATATCCGTCGGGACCTCGCCTACCGTTTCAATATTATCGCCGTTCAGCAATAGGACATCGCCGTTTCTCGGCATCAAAACATGCTTAATTCCGCAACTTTTGGCAAAGCGGCTATGTTCTCTTATTACACGTCTTTCTCCATGCACGGTTATCAGCACATTAGGCTTCAAAATCTCGTACATTTGGCGTGTTTCTTTTTTGCCTCCGTGTCCCGAACAATGCACCAGATATTCTTCCTTACTGATGACCTCTACGCCTTGGTCTCGGAGTTTTTCTTGCATACGCTCGATTTTTTTCTCGTTTCCGGGGATGATTTTAGAGGAGAAAATAACTGCGTCTCCGGGGCACAAAATCATATCCTTGTTTTCACGATTAACTATTCGGGTTAAACCACTGCGATAATTGCCTTGTGAGCCGGCACAGATGTACATTATCTCATCATTGGGAATATCTGCGGCATCTTTGGCATTTACATATGGCGGCAGATTTTGTAAATAACCGCAATCCTTAGCCATTTTCAAATTTTGGTTTAGACTCAAACCGGCAACAACCGGCGTACGTCCGGCTTCATGCGCGGCTAAAATCAAGCTCTCCAAACGAACAACATTTGAGGCAAAGCATGTTGCCACAAGTTTGTTCTTAAATGTCGGCACAAGTTTCATCAAGCTTTGTCTGACCTGCATTTCGGTCGGTTGTTCTTCCGTATCCATCATGTTGGTCGAATCGCAGACAAAAGCTTCCACCCCCTCCTCGGCAAACTCCTTAAATGCTTTATAATCAAAAGGCAACATATCACAACTGCCGTCATCGAATCTCCAATCCGTGGCGTGAACGACATTGCCGTATCTGGTCTTAATCAGCAATGCCGAATTTTCCAAAGTTGAGTGCACCAATGATGCAAATTTTACTTCAAAGTTTTGAAGTTTTACACTTTCGCCGTCACTTATCACATTAATTTGCGGCTCTTTTTCCAACTTATAATCTTTTAGTCTTGCCAAGATATGTTCTGCGGCGAAAGGTGTGGCATAAATCGGGCAACGAAGTTTAGGCCAAATATGTGCTACCGCTCCAAAATGGTCTTCATGCGAATGGCTGATGAACAACCCCTCAATATTTTCAATTTCGCCTTCCAATGCCTCCGGCGAAGCAAAGCCCAATTCCATCCCCGGAAAGTCATCATTGAAAAAACCATAACCGCAATCTACCACAATCAACTTGCCGTCAGCGGCATAGACATACATATTGTAACCGACTTCTTCCGCACCGCCTAAAGCTATGAAATACAGCCCTTCTTTATCAAAACTGCTCATTTATTTTTCCTCTAAATAAAATATATCTCCGGCATAGATTTTTTCTGTTTTACCATCTCTTTCAAGAAGCAGAGCTCCATTCTCATCTATGCCCAAAAATTGTCCTTCTTTACTTTCGTGTTCCATATTTACCGTTATCTTGCCGCCCAAGTTTTTTGCATTATTCAGCCAAATCTCTCTTATATGGGCAAAACCTTGCGTTTTTAACTCCGACAACCTCTCGGCAAAAACTTTGGCAAAAACTTGCAAAAAGCTCTCCTTGTCGGTTGTTATTCCTGCCTCTTTCAATGAGGTTACGCCATAGTTTATCCCCTCTCCTTGAGGAGCTGCCGCAACATTGACCCCAACACCGACCACCAGATAATTTTCTGCGGCTCTCTCCAACAAAATTCCGGATATTTTACTGCTGTTTACCAAGACATCATTCGGCCATTTGAGGCAAACATCAATTTTGGGGGCAAAATACCGAATCGTCTCTAACAGGCTTAACCCTATCACAAAAGTTATTTGTCCCAGAGCTCGCGCCTCTACCTCAACACCAAAGGAAACAAACAAGTTTCCGTCCATACTTATCCAACTACGACCGCGTCTTCCCCTGCCCGCCGTTTGTCTTGATGCCGTTACCATAAAATTCTTACCGCTTTGCGCCATTTCACAAAGCTTTTTGACCTCATCGTTGGTGCTGGTTGTTTCCGCAAAATCATATCTTTCCCATGCTGCCATTTGTTCTTAAACCTCTTCTCTAGAAAATAGTTACCAGCATGGCTTCAACATCGTTCATCAAATATTTTGGGTTCAAGATAGATATCAAAACCAAAATCAGATTTACGGTTAGGCAAATATACACCCCTTTATCAACGCGGTCAAAGGAATTCGTTCTCTCATCAAAATAAAGAGCCTTAATGACCTTCAAATATGCATAAGCTAGCATCAAAACGGCCAATAATACAAACAAAATTATCTCATAGTCGCCGTGTATGACCAGATTGTTTACGACAGATACTTTTCCCAAAAATCCTAAAAGCGGCGGCGTGGAGATAAGCGAAATCAGAAAGACCAAAAAGGCGGCTGAAATATAGGATCTGGTTTCGGAAAAACCTGAAACACTCCCTAATTCGCTCAAATAAACACCTTTGCTGCGCATTCCGAAAAAGCCCGTATAAATTCCGCTCATCGCTAATACATATACCAACATATAGATAAAACTGCTTAAAACCGAATTGTCATCAAAAGCTGACAGACACAAAATGATTATACCTAAATGGTACAATGAGCTGAAACCGAACAATCTTCGCATATTTTGCTCTGCATTCGCGCCTATTACGCCAAAACCTACGGACATTATGCCAAAAATTAAGATAACCGGCTTAAATGTTCCCCAAATCGGAAAAAAGACATTGAGCACAACATCGGTTATACAAGCAATATATGCAAATAGTGGTATAATGCTCAAAAATCCGCTTACAGGCAAGACAGAAACACCTATGACGTCAATATACCAAAAATGAAACGGAACCAAACCCAGCATGAAAATCATTGTTGCCAATATCATTCCCGCGGCAGCATAATCGACCCAATTTAATTTTGCCGCGCGACTATAATGGCTATATATATCCGCATATTCCAACCCGCCGACACGCATTTGCAAAATAATGCATCCGCCAACAAACAATAAAGCAAAAAGCAGTGCAAACCCCAGAAATCTATTGGCGGCCTTTTGTTTTTTTTCTTCTTCATCATCTCCGATGCGAATTAAAAACCAATTTAGTAAAAATGCGCCCTGCAAACAAATAAACAAAGCCCAAAGATTGAGCGAGGAGATAGCCAAAGACATACATAAGACAGCCAGCAATATCAGACTATAATACGAAAAACTCGGTATATTTTTATTTAGAAACCACTTGCAAGATAAATATGCCCAAGCCAAAGTTAATAGATATATGATACTTTTGAACAAGCTGGTGTAAGGAATATTTTCAAAAACCGTCGGATACCAACTTTGGTTATAAAAAATAATCGTACCTAAAAGAGCAACAAATAATGTTATTTTACTTAAAGTAAAAAAGGTTTTCGGTGTATTTGACTTTCGGATAAGATTGACTGCAAACATTACCAGCAGGCCTAATAATATTGCTACTTCGGGAATGGCTGCTATATATTTCGGATTCATCTTTTTCCCCTTTTACATAATAAACCACAAAGGATTTATGAATGTCAAAACCAGTGAGGCACAAACAATCAACAGTACAATATAGGCTTTGGAGGATATGTCGGCCACAACACTTTTGTCCGGAAGTGTGCATTCCGTATCCTTAAAACGGTATAATTCTTGTAATAAACCGGCGGCAACCACCATTATGGCAAAGACCACCAAAAATCCCATTTCAATATTTTTATCCAACAAATTGGCTACCAACACAAAATTATTCAAAAACATTGAAGATAACGGCATGCCAACAGCTGCTAATACAAAAAAGGTAAAAATCCTTGCCGCTTTCGGCATAGCGCATAGCATTCCTCCTGCGCTTATATCCCAAAGCTCTTGTTGCTTTTCCATGTGATTTGACAAAACTTCAAGCCCACTGGCTATAATTAAAAAAGAAAACAAAGCGTAGCCTATGTTTTGTAATACCGTATCCGTCGGTAAAAATGCCGCTAAGAGATAGATGATATACCATACCGTCATAAACGAAAATATTTTATACTGAAAATCTTTGTTTATCATTCCGATTAATGCGATGAAAAGCATTGAGATGATACAAATTATTTCCAAGACTATCATAAAATATGACAATACTCCGGGGACTGTCTTCGGCCAAAAACGAATAAAACCATAAACTCCGGTTAAAGGGATGAGATTTGTGATAATAAAAACCAATGGATTTCGCAAGCCCGTACTTATGGATGATATCCAATAATGGAAGGGCCAAATCGGTATTCTGGAAAGAAATGAAACAAATATGGCTCCCCAAACAAAAATCTCAAGTTTAATGTTCAGGTTGACTTTGCTTACATCATTTAGTGCTATGTTGATGCTTTGATTGTTATATAAAATGACGGTGGCGAAAAATAAAAAAATCGCACCCAACAAATTATATATAAAGAATCGCGATAAAAGGCTTTGTTTGCGCAGTCCGCCAAACATTCCAATTATCATAAACAAAGGTAATAGCATCGCTTCAAAAAAGATATAAAACGAAAAAATATCCGCCGCCGTAAAAAATCCGGTTATCATACACAAAAACAGCAAGGAAAATACCATCAGCGATTTGCCGTCTTCTTTGTTATGCCTTGCTCCGAACATACCTATTAAAACAGCTGCATGCACCGCCACAATCAATAATAATGAAAAAATATCTATTCCCAAAGATATGCTGATTTTAGGATTCTCAAGCCAATCATAATTTTCCGTTAGCTGTAGCCCTTGCTTTGTTATATCTAACAATGTTCCTATACGCCACAGC
This sequence comes from uncultured Pseudomonadota bacterium, assembly GCA_949292375.1. Classification (GTDB taxonomy): domain Bacteria; phylum Pseudomonadota; class Alphaproteobacteria; order RF32; family CAG-239; genus Scatacola_A. The sequence goes on from CASEZG010000002.1 coordinate 74,399, forward strand.
ACCAGTAAATTGGTTATAACAGCAAAAACGCTCACATTAAAAACGTTGCGTCCCCTCGTTTTTTCATCATCTTTTGCCGTGAGTGCAAATAACACACCAATAAACGGAATGGCAATAATTGTTGATAAAAAATTAAATGATGTCATCATCAGTTATGTACCTTTGCATAAATAACGGCGGCAAAAAGACCTAATCCTAAAAAAACATATCCGGCACTGGAGAATAAACTTCCCGTATGCATTCTATCCAATACTTTTACCATTAAATTGCTGCTCGAAGTTAGGGACGAGACTATTGTTCTCTCTATAATCAAGAAATCAATCAATAACCAAAGAACCCGCCCGAGAATCTTTATCGGGGCGACTAAAACTGTCTGATAGAAGTCATGAAGCCAATCTGCTTCTTGAATGTTCTCCGAATCATATACTTTTCCCAGACCTCTTAGCGGTCCGCTCAGACAAAACAAAACAAAAGCACTAAACAGCAAACCGATTTGCTGTGTGTATATATTATTTTGCCAGATTATTATTCCACTTATTCCCCACAGCGGCAAAAAATATAATATCGACGGGTTTTTCAGAAAAGCCCAGACTCTTTCATCCGAATTGGTGGCTCCTAAAAAAACCTGATATAGTATATGAGCCAAAGGCAACATTGATACTGTTATAAATAGGTATAAATAAAGCTCGTTTTGTTCGGTCATTTTTTTGCTCATTGTTTGGATAAAAGCAAAAGCAACGACCAAAACCGTTATAAAAACAAACTTCAGCGGGCGCACAAAGCCACCCATATTGGAGACAAATAACTCGTTGGAGGCTGAAACGGCGATTAACATCCATATTACATTAAGCGTAAAGCCCAGAGCCATCAGCCATGGCAAAAATTCTGACACGCTCGCCGTTCCCAGTGGCAAACAAGCTATCAAAAAAGCATAAATCATCTGGTTAAAATACAAAGATTTGTCCTTTATGTTGTCTATGCAGATGCATCCCAACATTCCCCAAAGTAATGTTACTGCACCAAAGCCCCATAATATTTCCTTCATATACTGTATGTTTTCCAATAAAGGATAGGTTTTTAGCGATAAAAAAATGCCAACAATCGGCGCAGAACAATATGAGATAGATACGATACGGTTAAAAGTGAGGCTCGCCAGGCTCAGAAATCCTCCTTGACACAAAAACATTCCCGTTTTTATAAAACCGCCCAACAATAGCAAAAACGCCGAAAGCTCTGCATATTGTCCCAAACGATGATATTTTCCCAACACTGATAAGTCTATACTTCCCGTCTGCTTCCAAACCAAGGCAAACAACATAAATAAAGACATATCTGCAAGCAAGTTATAAAAAGCGTAGCGGCGCTTGCTTTCAATGTCATTAATCATCAACAAACACAAAACATCCGTTATGCAAATGGCCGTTAACAACTGCATAAAATTTTTTGAACAGATTATTAAGACCAACATCGACATGTTTAGTATTAATAAACCATTTTGATAAAGCTTCTGCCCCTCGGGCGGGTATAATATGTTATAGAAAACAGAAGCGGCAGTTATTACAAGAAAAACTATTATTTGAGCGCAAATTGCAGGTGAAGTATCAAGGTTAATATTTACCCGCATTAATGAAGCGTCTATCCAATGGAAGGAAAATTTGCTTACTATGCCAAGGCTTTGCTCCTCAAAAAGCCAAACACCACATACACCTAACAAGCAAAACAATATAAATGATAATGTTTTTTCGAATCTAATTTTGTTTAATATTTCAGCCAGTAAACCGCCGACTAATAAGGCAAAAAATATTTTTGCAACCATTTATCTTCTTCCAATCTATTTAAGTGCTGTCAATATAACAAAAAATAAGGGCTTTTAAAGCCCTTATTTTAGTAATCTTGTGTATAAGTTATAGTTGTTAGGCACTCTTAGTAGCGCTCAAAGCTTCCAAGTCTCGAACAATGCGAACCGGTGCCTTATATTCTCTGGCAACCTCATCATCCTCAATTTCAACCATCAATACTTCATCAGCAGACTTCAGAGGTTGTCTTGCTGCCATGTTAATAGAATCTAACAAAACAGCACTCTCTCGGCTCCGGTATAGCAAGGCATGCGCACCGCCGTCATAAACCAAGCGCGGATTTTCCGGCCCGCCCTCGCGATATTTGATGATAATAAGAATCTCGCCAGCTCCGTTCTGTAAAATATCGTATCTGCCTTCTTGCTCTGAATGAATATCCTTAACCATTTCTAACCTCAAAAGTCATAATTATTATCAAATTTTATGGAATGCTAACATATAATTATTAACAAATAAACTACATTTTGATTTTTTTTAACTTTTTTTATTTTTTTTGTTGACTATAAAAATTTTATAGACTATGTATAAGCTCGTTGTTGAAAAAACAATGGGTGCGTAGCTCAGTCGGTAGAGCATTTGACTTTTAATCAAAGGGTCTCGGGTTCGAATCCCGACGCGCTCACCAGTTAAAAATCCCTGCCTTGTGTAGGGATTTTTTTTGTTTTCAACCACTTGCCTTGTTTGTTCGGGTTTCGAACCCTAGGGTTCGTTCAATTCCGACTTCGCTGTTTAGCTACGCCTCTGGCTTGCTTAACAGCCAGTCTCATTGCGTCTCCTTGAAAAAACATTCACAGGATGTTTTTTCGGCGGCCGTCCGACGCGCTCACCAGTTAAAAATCCCTGCCTTGTGTAGGGATTTTTTTTGGTTTTCAACCACTTGCCTTGTTTGTTCGGGTTTCGAACCCAAGGGTTCTTATTACTACTTACAACAACAGCAGGAGCTTTCTGCCTTAGAAAACCAGCTTTCAACTTGTTCTTTGGTCGGAACACCCCCGGCAAGAGCGATTTTTCCGTCGATTACGACTGCCGGAGTTGACATTACGCCATAAGAGATAATGGCCGCAATATCCTCAACTTTTTCAATAGTTCCTGAAAAACCATTAGCTTTTGCAACTTCTTCAACGACTTGAAAAGTTGCTTTGCATTTCGGGCAACCTGTTCCCAGTATTTTTATTTCTTTCATATTTTTTTCTCCTATAACATATTTAATAAATAGCCAGTTGCAATAAAGGCAACCAACAAATAGCCGATGAATATCATCAAAAGTTTTAAGCTAAATATTTTCTTGAGCATCATCATTTCAGGTAATGAGATTGTTGCGATACTCATAAAAGCGACCAAAGCCGTACCAACCGGAACACCTTTCATCAAAAGCACTTGAACCAAAGGCACTATCCCTGCCTGAGAAGCATATATCGGGATACCGACAACGGCGGCAAAAGGCACTGCCCAAACATTATCCGCGCCCATATATTTTACAAAAAATTCTTGCGGAATATAGCCATGCATATAAGCCCCAACACTTAAGCCGATTAAGATGTAAATATACAATGATTTAACCAAATTCCAAGAAAATGCATGGGCATATTTGATTAAGGCAACAGCCTTTTCTTTCATAGATGAACAAGCACATACTGGCGGTATGGTTTTGGGAATATTAAGAGCTAAATATTTTTCCACATGAAATTTATCTGCCAAATATCCGGCTAAAACCGAGATAATGGTTCCTGAAATGATATAAATTGAAACAATGTAAACACCATAACTTCCCATACCGAGCAACATAATTGCAGCGATTTCGCTAATCAGCGGGGAGCTAACCAGAAAAGCTACACTGACACCAAATGGAACACCTGCTGCTAAAAATCCCATAAACAAAGGGATAGATGAACAAGAGCAAAAAGGTGTAACCACTCCTAAAAAGACAGCCAAGAAATAGCCGCTCCAGCGCGATTTTCCGGACAAATAATCTCGTACGCGCTCCGGACTGAGCTGAGAACGAAACAGCGAGATGATGAATATTAATAAATATAAAAGGACGAAGATTTTGGTGCTGTCTTCAATAAAAAAGTGTACAGCAGAGCCTAAATGGGTTTCTTTGGTGAGCCCAATTTGCAAAATTGCCCAATCTGCCAAATGTGTAAAAATGTCTAACATTGGCACCCTCCCTCGCAACAATCTGTCAGCAAAAATTTGGTAATTTCTTTAATTTGCTTACAATTTGGTTTGTAAAATATTTGTTTGCCTTGTTTTTCTGAAGAACATAATCCGACATTTGTCATTAAGCTTAAATGGAAGGATAATGTATTTCTCGGAAAATCATTCATTAAAGAAGATATTTCGGTTGGTGTAATGCCTTCTGTGCTATGTTCCACCAAAATACGAAAAATTTGCAGACGTGTTTCATTGCTCAAAGCATCAAACACAGCTGCTATATCTGTTAAATTATTTGTCATAATCTTATTTCCATATTTCTAGTAATATAGAAATATTATAAAAAAAATATTTTTTTCAAGTTTTTTTAATCTGCATATAAAATCTGTTAAATAATACTTGACTTGGCTGAGGGATAAACGCTTTACTGTAACAAGTATTAATTTTGGGAATAATCTGGAAATGTCTGAGGCAAAGAAAGTTTATCTGAGCAAAGTTCAACTCAAGGCTGAGCTGGACAGATGTCTTAATTGCAAAAATGAACCCTGTATGCATGCCTGCCCTGTTCACTGCAACCCGCGCGCTTTTATAGAATATACTAAAAACGGCAATACTCAAGGCGCGGTCAAGAACATAAGCGATGCCAACCCGATGGGGCAAACTTGCGGTTTGATTTGTCCTGATAAGTTTTGTATGAAAGCTTGCACGCGTGCTAAAATTGACTTTGCTATTAATATTCCTAAGGTTCAAGCAACCATTATGGAAAACTTTCGAACAGAAAAAGAAGACTACAGTCAGATTGAGCCCAATGGCAAGAAAATTGCCATTATCGGTGGTGGTCCGGCCGGTATTGCGGCTGCGACATCTTTAGCAAAAAAAGGTTACCTTGCGCATATTTTTGAAAAAACAGATAAAATCGGCGGTGCCTTGAACCTTATCCCGCAAAATAGATTGCCACAAGAATCTATTGATAAAGACTGGGCTTTTGTTAGCGATACACCTCTAATCTCGGTTAACTTTAATACGAGTGTGAAAGATGTTGTTGCTCTTTTGACTGATTATGACGGCGTGATTGTTACCACCGGTGAACCTAACACTGCCATCTTAAACATTAAGGGCGAAGAGCATTGTGTTTCGCATATGGATTATCTGAAATATCCCGACAAATATGTTACATCCGGCAAAGTGGCAGTCATCGGCGGCGGAAATGTGGCTGCAGACTGTGCTTTTACGGCAGCCAAAGGCGGTGCTGAACAAGTGGATATGTTTGTGCGACGCAAACTCTCTGATATGCGCATTTCTAAAGCGGAATATTTGGAGCTGATTGACGAACATATTAATGTCTCTGCCTTATGCAGCCCGGAATGTGTTGAAAAAACTCCTGATGGCTATACACTAACCGTGCATCGTAATCGATTCAGGGACAAAAAATTAGAAGCCGTGCCTGAAACATCATTCAAAATTCCGGGGTTTGCGCTGATTATTAAAGCTGTGGGGAGTTTTGCAGATGAAAAAGTCTCGCATGAAAAAGTTATTTATGCTGGAGATTGTAAAACAGGCGGTTCCACCCTTGTAGAAGCTCTGGCTTCCGGCAAAGCCGCGGCGGAAGAAATGCACCAAAAACTCAGCTGAGATTAAACCTTGTCTCTGGCTTCAAAATATGCTAATATTTGAATTGTTCAAGAATTGAAGACAAGGAAAAGCAAATGACATCACATCTCTATGTATATCAACGCACGGAAAAAACCGAAGATAATCCTTTTGGATTTGTGGAAAGGAAGCAGATTCCCGCAGATGAGGCTTGCGTGGTTTATTTGGGCGGCGACGGCACCGAAAAAGAAAAAGACGCTAATGGTTATGCTAAAATTATTAAAAACGAGATTTTAGCGCCGATGAACATAGATATACCCGTTTATAGCGTACGTTATGATTTTGGTGATGCAAACAAAGATTATATGCGAAAAAGTCTGTTTAAAAAACATGGGATGATTATGTCTTCCAAGCTGCGTGCTAAAATTGATGAAAATTCCGGTCCTGAAGAACTTAATCCGAAATATATTGAAGATTTGTACCATAAAGTTATTGAGCCAAGAATCTCTCAAAACGGCAAAAAAATTGATGCAGAGGAAGCGATGCGCCGGCTACGCAAAGTTACTTTTGTGGCGCATTGCCATGGTGGTTTTATGTCCGTGAAATTAGAAGAGCTTATGCAGCAAAAAATGGCTGAGCTTGGTTATTCGGGCAAAGAAAAAAAACAAATACAACAGCAGATGACGGTAATTGCCCATGCGCCGGGGTGTCCTTTGGGCGTGGCGAAGTCAAATATCATCAGCTTTATGTCTGCTTATGATTACAAAATTCCTATACCATTAAATTATTTTACGGATTATATTGATAAACGCTTACGAGAAAATAATATGCGTTATTATGCCGAAAAAAATAAGAATCAGGAAAATATTGAAAAATACAGATGGTTTGACCTAAAACCTTCATTCTTAAGCGGTAAAATGGGAAATATGTTTTTGGTTAAACAGAGATTTCCGTTTTCAGATGAAGGGCCTGCGGAGATTAATCCCGATGAACATGATGTTGTCAATTATCAGGAGACTGCTCAGATTAATTATGGGCGGCTTCTTACACATTTCAGCAAGACTATCTTGAACAACGTCATCAAAAACTCTTTGCAACAGGATGAAAAATTTACGCCTCTGCCGCCCTTGGAAGAACTTATTTTGAGCGATGATAAAAATATGAATATCAAAGAAGCTTCGGCTTTTGAAAAAATGAAAGCAAACGGAGAAGCTTTGACCAAAGAAGTTTATGACCACGCCCGAAAAATTACTCGGGCTTATTTGGCGAAAAAACGGCAGAATGGCTAAAAAAATCCCCTCTTTTGCGGAGGGGATTTTTTTAATGAATGCTTTTGCCTATTTCATATGCCTGCTGTATGGCCGGAGATGCGTTAATATCGCCTATCTGCCAAGCTCCCGTACCATAAATCACGCCTTTTTCTTTAGCTCCTGTCAGGCAGTCTTCCGTAAAGCCTCTAAAGCCCTCCAAAGTGCGGCGCATATTGTCCTTGTTATCATCTGCTGCCGCCACAATGAAGTAAAAGTCTTTGTCCGCTATTTCTTCATAGCGCGGAACAGTGCGGTCTATCAGGGTTTTCATTTGTCCGTTCATAGAATAAAAGTAAACCGGCGTTGCCATAACAATTACGTCGGCCTTAATCATCTTGTCCAGAATCTCGGCCATATCATCTTTTTGCACGCATTTATGCGTATTGTTGCAAACGCCGCAGCCCCGACAATAATTTATCTGCTTGTCGTTAATATAAATCTTCTCTACTTCGTTGCCTGCTTCTTTGGCACCTTCCATAAATTTGTCGCAAAGTGTATCTGAATTGCCGTGTTTGCGGAAGCTGGCTGACAAGATTAAAACTTTTTTACTCATCTTTTTTCCTTTCTGTTATTTATACTCACTATCGGTAACCGGATTAAGCCATGTGGTTTGATTGTTCGGCAAATTGGTTTCTATGGAAATATGCGTAAACCAAGCGTTCGGTGCTGCGCCATGCCAATGTTCAACATTGAGCGGAATGCGAACGACATCACCTTTATGCAAAACCTGTACCTCTTTTCCTTTTTCCTGATATCTTCCCTCGCCGTCCAAGACCAAAAGGATTTGTCCGCCGCTGTGCTTGTGCCAGTTTGTTCTCGCGCCGGGCTCAAAAGTTACGTTCGCTATTGAGGAATTCCAGATTTCATCATTTGCGCTCAAACGCTGCAAATAAGTTTGTCCGGTAAAAAATTCGCCGTAAGGATTTTTCTCGCCTTGTCCGAATACGGTATTAAGCGGTGCTGTTTTCATTTCTGTTGCTCCTGTTATGCTTGAAAAAGTTAAAATGATGGCACTTAGCCCTAAGATTATGCTTTTGCACATTATGCCTCCTTTTTGAAGATTAAACGAATCTGCTTTTTTGAAAAGCGTAACACTTAGAGGTTACTCTAGGTCAAGAGCTTATTTGCAACTTGCAAAAAAAATTTTTTGTTCTACAAAGTTAATATAGAGGTTTGATGATGATTGACAGTATATTAAATAAACTTGAAAAATCAAAATTTCGCAGTTCTTTTAAGCTTGGTAAAAAGTATAAAACTTATGTTGCCGAGAAAGGCTATGACACCATCCGCCGACATGCGGAAGATTTTATTGCTACCCGCCTTGCTCCGGCGAATATCCCAAACGACGGCCACCAAACGCCGATGAAAAATCATCCCGTATTTATTGCTCAACACGCTACGGCAACTTGTTGTCGGCATTGTTTTGAAAAATGGCACAAGGTTTCGCCGAATATTCAGCTCTCGGCTGAACAACAGAAATATGCCGTAGATTTGATTATGGCTTGGATTGAAAAACAAATGCGCTCTTAGGGCATTATGATATCTGCCGTAGCGCAATTTATGACCTTTTGCAAATCGGCCAAAGAAGTTTCTACCTGATAGCCGACTTTTCCCGCACTGTAAATTATTGTTGTGTAGTCCTGAGCCGAGGCGTGAACCACCGTCGGAAATTGTTTTTTCATACCTATCGGCGAGCAACCGCCGTGAATATATCCCGTGAGCGGCAAAAGTTCTTTTTGTTTGAGCATTTCAACGTCTTTTTCCTTTACTGCCGCAGCCGCTTTTTTCAGATTCAGCTCCTCGGCAACGGGAATCATAAAAACGTAATAATGTCTGGATTTGCTTACCGTTACCAAGGTCTTAAAAACTCGGTTTACATCCTCGTTTAAGGCGGCAGCGACTTCAACGCCGTTTACCGCGCCGGTTCCCTCGTAACAATAATGCTTGTAGGGAATCTTTTGTTTTTCTAAAATGCGCATAACATTAGTTTTTACTTCGCTCATTTTTTCCTTAATCTCTCCAATTTTTCAAGCTGTTCGCTTAAGCTCAGCCACTCTTCCTCATATTCGCCCAAAGTTGCGGCAATCCATGCCAGCTCTTTTTGGTTTTTGATGATTTCTTCCGTGCTCAGCGGAGTTTGAAAAGCATCTTCCAAAGTTTTTTTATCAGCATTGAGCTTTTCCATCTCGCGCTCGATACGGCGCAAACGAGAATTAATATTTTTCTTTTCTTCTCTTATATTTATCCTTGGCTCTTCAAGTTTTTGTTTAGGTTTTTGTTCTTTTTCTTTAGGCTGATTTTTATTCAAAAGAAGATTTTTATAATCTTCCAAATCGCCGTCATAGGGCTTGCAAGTTCCGTCTTTTACCAACCACAAATTATCAGCAATAAGCTCTATCAAATGAATGTCGTGGGTGATGAGAATAACCGAGCCGTTATATTCGTTTAAGGCGGTTATCAATGCCTCGCGGCCATCAATATCCAAGTGGTTGGTTGGCTCGTCTAAAATCAGGAGTTGTGGCGCATTATAAGTCATAGCGGCAAATAAAAGTCTGGCTTTTTCGCCACCGGAGAGCAAGTTTATTTGGGTTTGCGCTTTTTCCTGCCCCAAGCCAAATCTTGCCAAATGTGCACGCAATTTTGGCTCCGGAAAATCCGGCAGCAGATGCGCCATAAAGGCACAAGGCGTTTCATCCATCGGCAGCTCTTCCGCCTGATGTTGGGCAAAATAACCGACTTTGAGCTTGGAAGAGCGAATGTCCCTACCCTCCATTAAGGGTAACCTTTGAGAGATGAGCTTAGCTAAGGTTGACTTACCGTTGCCGTTGGCTCCGAGCAAAGCAATACGGTCATTGTCTACAATTTGCAAATTGAGCTTTTTTAAAACCGGTTTACCGTCATAGCCGACGACACCATTTTCTATGGTCAGCATTGGAGGCGGCAGTTCTTCCGCTTCAGGAAAACTGAAATGCGTTGAAGCATCATCTTCCATCAAAGTTACGGTTTGAAGCTTTTCCAACATCTTGATACGGCTTTGCGCCTGTTTGGCCTTGCTTGCTTTATACCTGAAACGATCAACAAAAGATTGCAGGTGGCGGCGTTTTTGTTCCTGTTTTTCCGCCTGCTTTTGCAAGACCTCTTTTTGCTGAGCCCTCGTGGCCTGAAAAGTGTCATAATTGCCGGAATAGGTTATGAGCTTCTGATGGTCAAAATGCACAATATAATTACACAGAGAGTTCAAAATATTGCGGTCATGGCTGATGATGACCAAAGTTCCGCGATATTTTTGCAGATGGTTTTCCAGCCACATTCCGGCTTCCAAATCCAAGTGGTTTGTCGGCTCATCCAAAAGCAAAACTTCGGACGGGCGAAACAAAGCCGCCGCCAAAGCCAAACGCATTCGCCAGCCACCGGAAAACTCTCTTATCGGACGCGTAAAATCTTCATTCTTAAAACCTAAACCATGCAAAATCTCTGCCGCGCGCGCCGGAGCCGAGGCCGCTTCTATTATCTTCAAACGTTCGTGGATTTCGCCTAATTCGCTTTCCGGTGCAGTTTCAAGCTTTTGCAAAAGCTCGGCTCGTTCAACATCTGAAGCCAGCAAAAAATCCATTATCGGAATATTGATATCGTGCATTTCTTGCTCAACAAAGACCACACGATAGCCATTGGGAAAATATATTGAGCCGGTTTCGGTCTCAAGCTCGCCTTTTAATGCTCTGAACAGCGTGGATTTTCCGCAACCGTTTGCACCGACCAAGCCAACCTTTTGCCCGTCTGATATATGTGCAAAAGCGTGTTCCAAAAGAACTTTGGAACCAATGCGCAGCGTTATGTCGTTTATATCTATCATAATGGGAAAGTTGATAGCATAGAGTATTGTTTAGCGCAACATAAATTTAAGAAAACGAATCAGCATATTGTGGTATTTGCTTGATAAAATTGGCTTACTTTTGTCGGGCTCGTGTCATCATATGAATAGATGCGGTTGGAATAGATTGTATATAATATGGACACGACAATAAGGAAGCCGATTATTCCCAGCTTGAAGTAATCCAACAAAAACAGCAATGTTTTGAACATTTGCTCTTCGCCTTTACAAATCTTATTCCGTTTCTTTGCTCTTAGTATATTAATTTTTAATTCCGCAACAAGTTTTGTTTGAAATTAAGCACAGCTTTTTATTTGCACAATAATTGGCACGGAAATTGCATATAACAATATAAGTTTAATGTGATTTTTGCGGAGTTTCTGCGTTATGAATGCCAAATTTGTTAAGAAAACTGCCAGTTTTGCCCTAGTTGTGCTTATCTCACTGATGATGAGCGGAACGGCTTTTTCGGCATCGCGTATAAAAGATATTGCCGACTTTGAGGGTGTACGAGACAACCAATTGGTCGGTTATGGTATGGTTGTGGGCTTGAATGGTACGGGTGATAATATCAAGTCTATCAACTTTGCCAAGGAAAGTTTGGTTTCTTTGTTAGACAGCGTAGGTATTAACTCTCGTGATGGACAAGTTAAATCTAAAAACATTGCCTCGGTTATGGTTACGGCTAATCTGCCGGCTTTCGCTCGTCAGGGTAGTCGCATTGACGTTATGGTATCGGCTTTGGGCGATGCGACAAACTTGCAAGGCGGAACTTTGATTGCTACACCTTTGGTCGGCGCAAACGGTGAGGTTTATGCCGTTGCTCAGGGACAAGTTGCCGTCGGCGGTGTTTCGGCTCGCGGTGCAAATGCTTCCGTTACCAAAGGTGTTCCGACCTCGGGACGTATTGCTAACGGTGCGATTATTGAAAACGAAATTCCCTTCTCTTTGGAAAGCTTGGATACAATTCGCATTGCGTTAAGAAACCCTGACTTTACAACAGCCAGACGTGTTTCAGACGCAATCAACGCTTTTTTGGGTGAGCAAACGGCCAAAGCTACCGATCCTGCAACCATCGCTCTTGATGTTCCGGAAGCATATAAAGATAAAATCGTTGATTTGATGACCAAGATTGAGCAGCTCCAAGTTCAGCCTGACCAGACGGCAAAAGTGATTATTGATGAGAGCTCCGGCATTGTGGTTATCGGTAAAGATGTCAAAATCAATCGTCTTGCCATAGCTCAAGGAAACTTGACCATTAAAATCACGGATGTTCCTCTCGTTTCTCAGCCTTTGCCTTTCTCTGACGGAACAACGGTTGTGGATACGCTGACGGCTATTGATATTGATGAAAGCGTTGATTCTAAGCTCAGCGTTTTGGATACGGGTGTTAATCTGCAAGAACTGGTGGATGGTTTGAATGCCTTGGGAGTTAGCCCGCGCGACCTCATCAGCATTTTGCAAGCCATTAAAGCCAGCGGTGCTTTGCAGGCAGATATTGAGGTGATTTAAGATGATGACGGCGGCTTTACATACGGATTACAGCGGTTTGGCCATAGAACGCCAAAAAAACCTGATGTCTAATGCTCAAAACCAAAATATGGATGAGATTAAGCAAACGGCTGAAGATTTTGAGGCTTTCTTTTTGAGCCGTATGGTTGAGACGATGTTTGAGGGTATTTCTACCGACGGAATGTTTGGCGGCGGAAACGGCGAAAAGGTCTTTCGCTCCCTCTTGATTAACGAATATGGCAAAGCAATGGCCAAAACAGGAACGGTCGGCGTGGCTGACTATGTAATGAAGTCAATCTTGGAGATGCAGGAAGTGCAATCTCAGGGTTTTATTGACGGAACAAAAACGAAAGAGGTGTAAGATGAATACTTTGTCTCATAAAGAAGAAATCAGAGAAAAAGTTTCGGACTATTTGGAAATCGTTCGCAACTTTGCCGATTTGCTCCGTGAAGAAAACGAGGCTTTGGAACAGTTTGACACAGAAAAAGTGGCCGCTTTGTATGAGCAAAAGGTTAAGTTGGTTACGGCTTATCGAGCTTTTGTCGCTTTCTTCATTAAAAACCAAGAAGGTTTGAAGCTCTTGGAACAAGATGAAAAGCTGCTCTTGCGCGAAGAATCTTTGAAGTTGGATGAACTGCAACACCAAAACAATACTTTGTTGCAGACAAGAATGAAAGTTAGCCAAACGATTATGGATTCAATCGTTAATTTGGCAAAAAAACGTACGCAGGATTTTTCAACCTCGTATGGTGCTCAGGGCAAGTATTCGCCTTTGGATAACAGTAAAAACGCAATAGCGATAAACAGAACTTTATAGGAGTTTTTACCATGGCATTATTATCTGGATTACAAACTTCCCTCTCCGGAATGAAAGTGGCACAAAGTCAGCTGGAGCTTATCGGCCGCAATGTTGCCAATGTGGACACAGAAGGTTATACGCGCAAAACCATGGCGCAAAAGAACGTTGTTCTGGCCGGACAAAATGCCGGTGTGGCCTTGGGAAATATTACTCGTACGGTTAATGAAGGCTTGCTCAGAAGTTTTTTGGCGGCAAATAATGCCTATGGAACAGCAAATGGTAAAAGCCAATACCTCAATAAAACAGAAACCTTACTCGGAACACCGGAAGGTGATGACTCTATCGCCGCAAGCGTGGCTGATTTGCAGGCTGCTTTTAACACCTTTTCAACCGACGTTACCTCGGCGACAGGACGTTATAATCTGCTTAATGCCGCTAATACCGTTACTTCTCGGCTTAACTATTTGTCGCAGGAAATTCAGAAACTCCGCGGCGATGCCGATATGAACATTAAGGAAGATGTCGACCAAATTAATAACCTTTTGGACGAACTAAAAACCTTAAATGATAAAATTGTTAAATATCAAGTTTTGGGTTATGACGGCGTGGCTGATTTGGAAGACCAAAGAGATTCTGCCTTGCGTGATTTGAGCGGACTGATTGATATTAACTACTTTAAACGTGAAAACGGTGAAATGGTTATTCAGACTAAAAATGGTGTAACGCTTTTGGATAGAGACGCACACCATTTGAGCCACAGTCCTATTGCTCAAGCCAGCGCAACATCTTCTTATGCCGGCGGCGGTATTACGGGTATTTATGTTGATGGCGTGGATATCACCAACCAGATTGCCGGCGGCGAGATTCAGGGGCTAATTGAAATCCGTGATGTTACCCTGCCCTCTTTGCAATCTCAACTTGATGAGTTAGCAGGTGTTTTAAAAACGCAAATTAACGCTATTCATAACCAAGGTACCGCTTATCCTAACACACCGTCAATACTTACAGGCACACGCAGTTTTATTGACCCGAATGCGCAAAATATCAAAATAGAAAACGGTGATGTTCGTTTCATTGTTTTTGATTCGGAAGGTAATCAGGTTGCCACAACAAACCTTAATGGTGGATTGGGCTTCACGGAGGGAAGTGTTGCTGATATGACACAGCGCATTAATGATTGGCTGCAATCTCCGGACGGCGCAAATTTACCTCAGGCATCTGCCAGTTTTGATGATGACGGACATTTGGTTATTGATACGGGAGACAGTGAGTACAGCATTGCCATTATGGATGAGGTCAGCTCTACAATCGGCAGTGAGCAAGGAAGCGTCAGTATCTCTTTTGATGCTAACGGAGATGGAACTTATGACCGCTCTGCTGAGGGCTTTTCCAGCTTCTTTGGCTTAAACGACTTTTTTGTCAGCAACGCAAATGAAGCTATCTATGACTCAAAAGTTGTCAGCAAAGGAATGAACCTCGGACTTAAAAATGTCGTAACCCTTAACTTCTCGGATACTTCGCACGGATTGAACTATGGTTCTATCAATATTTATCCGAATGACAGTTTGCAGACAATCGTTGACAAAATTAACAATGACCCTGTCTTAAATGAAAATCTGCAGGCTGCATTAGTTCCCAACGGAAACGGCTATGTTTTGCGTATTGTAAACTCTTCCGGCGAACAGCTTGAAATCTCTGAAAGCGTAGCTCCCGGTGGTCAGGGTGGTGTTATTGAAAAACTCGGAATTGCTCCGTCTAATGCTTCGGCATCTACATCCATTTCTGTAAGAGAAGAGCTGAAAACAACTCCGGCTTTGATTGCCAACGGTTCTCCGCAATATGATGTGGCCAGCAGCGAGTATAAGCTTAACCAAGCATCGAATACTATTGCAAATGAGATGGTGAAGGTATTTACGGAATCTCAGTCCTTTGGACAGTCCGGAACTTTGTCTTCAATGTCTACAACTTTGTCAAACTATGCTTCAACCTTTGTCGGAAATATTGCCTCCGAAACTAGTGAAGCAACTAAAACTCTTGAATATCAGCAAAGTTTGACGAGTTCAATTTCGACCAAAGAAGCGCAAATCAGCGGTGTGGATATGGATGAAGAGCTCAGTCAGTTGATTGTATATCAACAAAGCTATGCTGCTTGCGCACAAATGTTTACTGCATCCAAAGAAATATTGGATATGCTGTTAGGTATGGTTAAATAGGAGGTATTATCATGGTTAGGGTTCCTACTTATTCGACTTATATGAGTTTGATGAACGGCGCGCTTAAGAATAAGCAGCTGGTTGACCAATATAGTTTTCAGTCTATTACCGGCCTGAAAGCACAGACTTATTCCGGATATGGAATGAGTGCTTATAGTATTGTTAATTTGGAAGCCGCTTTGACTGTTAACAACAACTATATGGATAACAACAGCATTTTGCAAGTTGAGCTCAATACGCTCAGTACATCTCTTGAGTCCGTTCAAACAACCATCAACGACTTTAAGAGTATGTTGACTGCGTTTAGTGGTTCTGTCAGTGATACTTCGACACAAAAAGATCCGGATAAAACCGGAGGTGAAATCACTTTCTCCAGCAATGATAAAGCTGATTATCTCGGAAAATCTATCACTGTTAACGGCACAACTTATACTTTTGCTGAAGATGGTATTGGAAATAATATTGACATCAGCGGCGCAACATCTGCTCAAGATGTTATGGATGCTTTAGAGGCAAAATTGCCGGCTAACCCGAATTTTACGTTTGATGGTACAACCTTCTCCTACCCGCTATACACGGTTGACAACACCTCCTCTATTTTGGATGCTAACGGCGTTACAACCGGCACTCCGAAGTCTGAGAGTATTGCGGCAAATGGAAATCTTACCCCTGATTATACCGGCGGTGAAATTAGTTTCTTAAGTGATAATATTGATGACTATTTGGGTAAAACTCTGACTGTTAACGGCGTAACTTACACCTTTGCAGACAACGGGGACGGCAACAATATTGATATCAGCGGCTTAACTTCAGCTGAAGAGATTATGACCGCTTTGCAAAACAAATTACCGGCTAATCCTGATTTTAAGTTTGAAGGAACAAAGTTCTCGTTTCCTTTATATACTATCAATGGCAGTTCTACCGTGCTTAAAGCAAACGGTGTCACGACCGGTGAGCCTCACACAATGAGCAACGACCAATACCAAGAGATGAAACAGCTTCAAACGAATGCATTTTCTTCTCTTAAGCTTCTTGTAGACAGCTTAAACACCTTTGTTAACGGAAAGTATTTGTTTGGGGGTGGAAATACAACTACTCCTCCGATTAATTTTCCGTTCAGCTCTTTAGATGAATTTCAGAGCTATTATGACGGTATTAATATTAAATTCCCAAGCAGCGCAGCCGCTAACTTGACTAATATGACTATGAACGGTGACAAAGTTGGCGATTTAACTATTGCTTCAACAGGCGGAAATACGGCAACTTTAACCGCAGGAAATGCCGGCGGCTTTTTGAAAGAAGGGATTACGGCTAATGATCGCACAACCGGCGATTTGACCTTTGACAAGGAAAAAGGAACAATTAAAGCAACACAACATGGAGCTTTTGCTTCGCTTAAAGCCGGTGATACTATTGTTATCGGAGGTGATGGTTCCGGCGCAAATGCTAAAGCCTACACAATTAAATCTGTTTCTTCTGACGGCAAAACAATTACGGTTGATGAAAGTACGCCGATTATGGAAAGTATGACTGTTTCTCCAACGGATAATGTTACTTTTTCAACCTCATTCCCTGTTGGTTCGGTTATTAATATGGAAGGTTTTGGCAATAATACCGCACCGCGCGTTCAGGTTACGGGTATTAGCGATGACGGTTCAACACTTTATGTGACTGCTGACCCCGGATATTTGCCTGAAGAGGGTAATCCTCAAGTTATTGCTGCTTCTGATAAATGGAGCCTTGAGACACAATCTTATTATCAAGGCGGAACGTTGTCTTCTAATAAAATGATTTCCGACAACCAAAGTCTTACCTTTAATATTAATGGGCAAGATGCTGTTTTTGAGCAAATGTTCCGCGCGCTCGGACAAATTGCTCAAGGTAATTTGGTTGATACGAGAAATCCGGCTGACGGAATTGAGAGCACTATTAATGCTGACCAAGTTATGGACAGAGTTATGGGATCGTTGGATTTGATTCAAAATGCTTTATTCAACTCTTCGGCTGGAACAACATCTAATCCTGATATGTATTCGGTGTTGGCAAAAGTAAATTCCGATACTGTTTTGCTTAACAGCGTTACGGAAAACCAAACTTTGGTTAAAAATAATCTGGAGAATAATATTTACTCCTTAAAGAATGTTGACAAGACTGAAGCTGCTACCAAGTTGCTTCTGGCGGCAGAGAATCTGCAAGCTTCTTATTCGGTTATGCAAACCACTTTGAACTTGTCAATTTTGGATTACCTTAAGTAGAAAACAAAAGGTAATCAGGGCAGAAAGAAGGCCTTTCCAGAATGGAAAGGCCTTCTCGTTTTCTTATCTCTCTCTTCTAATGGCTTTAATATTTCTTATAAATGCAATATCTGTTTCAAATTTTTCTAAATTTACCGGAAGTTTGCGCCGCCAGTTCGGATGCTTATCTCTGTCAACGCCTGGCAAATTTTGCATCTTCTCAACATGGAAAATATCTTCCGGCTGTGCCAGAAAGACTTTGGAAACCGTCCTTGCACCAAAACGGTGAACAGCTTCTTCTATACCTTCGGGATAAGCCTCCCCGAATAGGTAATCAGCTTTTCTCCAATTATCTTCCGGCCATACACCATTGATGTCCAAAACATGCAACAGTTTCCATCTGTCAGCCTCTCTTTTTTGATAGGCTTGCGATTGAGCCTCGTCATTGTCAATAATGTTCAGACTACGCATTAAGGCTATATCATAGCCGAACCACCACATCCGAAGCGGGGCCATATCATGTGTGCCGATGGAGGTAAATGCATATTCTGGATATTGTTGAGGGCTGCGGAAATCACCCCAACCAGCATCAAAACGTTCTGCCCATAAAACACCCAAGGAATAGACATTTCTGGCTCTTAGCGTATCCATAAAACCATCAGGAACATTACCAATACTCTCACCGACAATCATACACTGATTTAAGTGGCTTTCCAAAGCAACAATGTTGAGCATATCCCTAAAATTAAAGTAAAGATATGTTCCTGCCGTTCCTTCATCCGGTATGATATAGAGACGCATTAAACCCATAACATGGTCTATGCGCAGAGCTCCTGCCGAACGCATATTGGCTCTTAAAATCTTTATAAAAGGTTGGTAACATTTATCTTTAAGAACAAAAGGATTAAATGTTCCCAAGCACCATTTCTGACCTGCCGGAAAGAATGCATCCGGCGGGGCTCCTGCGCCAACCCCCGGAATAAATAATTCAGGATTGCTCCAAACCTCCGTACTGTCTGCACTTACACCTACGGGTAAATCTCTATAAAAACCCAATCTTAATCCACATTCAACTGCAGTCTGGTAAGCTAAGTCGAACTGCCTTTCTGCCTCAAACTGCATAAATTTGAAAAACTCTATTTTGTCCTTGTGGGCTGCTATATATTTTTGCATTCCTTCACTGTTGAAGTCCTGAAAATCTTTTTCCCAGGCGCGCCAGCCTCCGCCCCAATCATATGAGCATTTCTCATCATATAAGCATTGGAAGGTTGCCATTTTATCCAAATCAATGCCTTTGCTTTCACTATAACGCTGGTAATCTGTCTGACGGTTTTGGTCTTTGCCAAATTTAAATCTTTTATAAAATTCTTCCAGAAGTTTAACTTTTAACTGATAAACTTCCGTATATCTGATTAATTCGCTCTCTCTTAATTCTTTTATCTGTTCTAAGTGTTCTTCCCTATCTGCCGGATTAAACTCCGGTACATTTTCGATATCAATATACATCGGGTTCATAAACAAGCGACTTAAGGAGCTGTATGGGCTGGCATCTTCAGGATAAGTGTGGTTCAAAACGTTTAACGGATTTAAACCTATTATGTTTGCACCGTTTCGGGCTGCTATCTTTACTAACTCCGCTAAATCCGTAAAATCGCCGATACCCCAATTATGCTCACTTTTGATGGAGTATAATTGAAGATTTAGCCCCCATATTTTGCCGCTTGCCAGAACTGCATTCTCATAACACTTTCTTGGGGCGACGGCTAATGTCGCATAGTAAACATCATCATCCACCTTAAATGATAGGTTATAGTAGCCAAAACTCAATGTTGTATTAATTCGTATTTCAATACGCGCTAATTCAATATCGTTTAAGGTATATCTTTCACCGGTGTCATTCACACGAAAAGAAAGCTGACCAAACATGCCCGGACCAGAATTTTCGGGGGCCGCAATAACATCAAACTCAGCATTTAGCTTTGATGTTGGAATAACAGCCGTAAATTCAACATTGCCCTCTTCTACAACATATATTGCCTCTAAGGTACGGCTCCATTTACGATATTCAAATTCTGCCAAGGATTTAGCGACGTCTTCATTTGTCCAAGCTTTATAGCCTAAGCTATCCGCAATACGACGGATGACTTCTTCGCTGACTTCATAATCTTTTCTGACCAAACCTGCATCCGTAAAACGAACGGAAAGACCTAATTTCTCCGCCAGCTCTCTTAGATTGTCATCCATTTTATTACCCCTTTATTATTTTTTTACTTCAAATATCAGCACGCTCCACCCCGGAACTTTTATTGTCTTTCCTGATGCTGCCGTACCAACAAATTTTTCCGAACTGTCTATCAGCAATGTCCAAGCCAGATTTTTATCAATTTCGGGGAGTGTCCAACTTTGCTCATTAAAATCAGCGTTGAAAATACACATCACATGATGCCCACCGGAATAGATGCTATACGAGATGCATTTGCGCTGAGGATTATGCCAATCAGCTTCCGTAAATTCATCGCCCCTTTCCGTGTACCATGTAATATCTTTGATGCCGCTTTTGCCTTGAATATGCCCCGTAAAGAATTTGTTCCTCTCAAAAATTTTGAGCTTTTTGCGTAGACCTATTAACTTCTTTACAAAGCGCGCAAAATTTCTGTTCTCGTTTGTTATTGCTTCCCATGCAAGCCATGTTAAGATATTGTCCTGACAATAGGGATTATTATTGCCAAACTGCGTCCGAGCTAACTCGTCACCTGATAATATCATCGGTGTACCGAAAGACATCAGCAAAGTGGTCATCAGAGCACGGGCTCTGGCATAGCGATTATTCTTTACGGTCCTGTTATCACTTTCTCCTTCGGCTCCGGAGTTCCAGCTCCAATTGCTATCACTTCCATCTCTGTTTTCTTCGCCGTTAGAATTGTTGTGTTTACCGTTAAAGCTAACCAAATCCCTTAAGCAAAAGCCATCATGTGCCGTAACAAAATTTACACTAGCCCAAATGTCTCTGTTATTATAATTAAAGACATCTGATGAACCTGTTAAACGGCTGGCCAGCTCTGCCGTTTGACCTAAATCTCCCTTCCAAAAACGGCGGACTACGTCTCTGAATTTGTCGTTCCACTCAGCCCAACCCGGCGGAAAAGCTCCAACCTGATATCCGCCGAAACCGACATCCCATGGTTCGGCAATGAGTTTGGTTTGACGCAGCAGTGGATCTTGTCCCGTAGCATATAAAAATCCGCTTTGTTGGCTAAACTCTTTATTTTGCCTGCTGACAGTGGTCGCTAAATCAAAACGAAATCCATCAACATGCATTTCTTTAACCCAGTAACGTAATGAGTCCATAACCAAAGCCAAAACATTCGGATTTTGCACATTAAATGATGCGCCACAGCCTGTTGTGTCAAAGTAATAACGTTTATTCTCCGGATTCAAAATATAATAAGATTCATTATCTATACCGCGGTAGCATAAGGTTGGTCCGAGTTGGTTACCTTCGCCCGTATGGTTATATACGACATCCAAAATAACCTCCAGATTATTTTGGTGTAGTTTTTTGACCATATCCTTAAACTCTTTTATTTCTCCGTGTTCCAGATATGACTGCTCAGGGGCAAAAAATGAAAAGCTCTCGTACCCCCAATAGTTATCGACGACATAACCCTTTTTATGCCTGTTGCCAAAAAAAGCATGTATCGGTAATAGCTCCACTGCGGTTACGCCCAACCATTTTAGATAACCAACTACTGACTTATGACTCATCCCTAAAAATGTTCCGCGTTTAGCATCCGGAACTTTGGGATGCAAACGAGTAAACCCTCTGGTATGAGTTTCATAAATAATGGTTTCTTCAAACGGACGTTTAAGCGGTTCATCACCCTCCCAGTCATAATCATCATCAACGACGACAGACTTCGGAACATAAGGTGCGCTGTCTAGCTCCGAAAAAGATAAATCTTTTTCCGGACTATCCCAGTCATAACCAAATATTGCCTTGTGCCAAATAAGCTTGCCGACAAGCTGTTTTCCATAAGGGTCTATCAATAACTTATTCGGATTAAACCTTTTTCCTTCTTCCGGCTTATAAGGTCCATAAACACGGTAGCCGTAAACCTGCCCCGGCTCCAACCCCGGAATATAAATATGCCAGATACTGTTATCGTTCTCGGTTATGGCATAGCGTTTTTGTTCTTGAGCTCCGGTTTTGTCAAACAAGCAGAGCTCAACTTTTTCGGCATGTGCCGAAAACAAAGCAAAGTTTACACCCTTTCCGTCGTAAACCGAACCTAGTGGATAAGGTTTACCGCTTGAGGGTTTATTGCTTGCCATAGTTGTTCTCCGCTTGTTTTAAAATTTGTCCTAACGTATCGGCTTAATAACGATGGTTGACAAAGGCGGGAGTGTTACGCGAATAGAATATGGTTTCATATTCCACTCCTGTTCTTCGGCCTCCATAAAACCTTCATTTTTAACGCCGCTACCCCAGTAGTTTACATCATCACTGTTAAAAATTTCTTGATAACGACATTTTTCAAAAACACCAACGCGATAATCTCTTCTGACAACCGGCGTGAAGTTGCAAATTGTAATCAGATAGTCTCCGGGCTGACTGCCTTTACGGATATATGAAATAACACTATCATCTGCATTAGAGTGTTCAATCCACTCAAAACCGCGGTAATCAAAATCGACTTCATAAAGTGCCGAGTTGCCCTTGTACATCAGGTTCAGGTCACGGACGCAGTTTTGCATACCCTTGTACATCGGATATTCCAGCAAGTGCCAACGTAGGCTTTCTTCCGCATTCCATTCCCAATCCTGACCAAATTCGTTACCCATAAACAAAAGCTTCTTTCCGGGGTGGGTAAACATAAAGCCGTAATAAGCTCTTAAGTTTGCAAATTTTTGCCACTCATCTCCCGGCATTTTGGCCAACATTGAACCCTTGCCATGAACTACTTCGTCATGAGAAATCGGCAAAATAAAGTTTTCATTAAACGCATAGAGTAAACCAAAAGTCAGCATACCATGGTGGTATTTGCGATGAATGGGATCTTTGCTGATGTAACGCAAAGTATCATTCATCCATCCCATATTCCACTTATAGCCAAAACCCAATCCGCCCATTGAGGTCGGACGAGAAACCATCGGCCATGCCGTGGACTCTTCGGCACAAGTGAAGGCTCCTTTGTTGTGACCATAGACCAACTCATTCATCTTACGCAGAAAAGAAATAGCTTCCAAATTTTCGTTTCCGCCATAAATATTCGGAATCCATTCTCCGTTCTTGCGCGAATAATCCAGATATAACATGGACGCAACGGCATCTACACGCAAGCCGTCAATGTGATATTCCTTTAACCAATAAAGTGCGCTTGCACACAAGAAGTTGCATACTTCGGTGCGGCCATAGTTATAAATCTTTGTACCCCAGTCCGTATGTTCTCCTTTGCGTGGATCCGCATGCTCATATAAATGCGTACCATCAAACTCTACCAAACCATGTCCGTCTTTCGGGAAGTGTGCCGGAACCCAATCCATAATCACACCAATACCGGCCTGGTGGAACTTGTCAATCATATAGCGAAAATCATCCGGATTACCAAAACGAGATGTGGGGGCAAACATACCGGTTACTTGATAACCCCAAGAAGCATCTAACGGATGTTCTGCCAAAGGCAAAAATTCGACATGCGTAAAGCCCATATTGCTGACATAGGGGACCAGATAATCAGCAAATTCGCGATAGGTCAGATATTCTTCTCCTTGTTCACCTTTGCGACGCCATGAACCTAAGTGGACTTCGTAAACCGACATCGGACGATCAAAGCTGTTGGCTTGTTCGCGATAGTTCATCCATCCTTCATCTTCCCAATGATAGTTATCAATATTATAAACAATGGAGGCTGTGTTTGGTCTTTTTTCAGAATAAAAAGCAACCGGGTCTGACTTAACCAAAATATAATCTTGTTGGGTTTTTACTTCATACTTGTATAACTCACCTTGACCAATACCCGGAATGAAGATATCCCACACGCCGCAAGTCGGATGCTTGCGCATCACATTAACGCGACCATCCCAGTTGTTGAAATTTCCGACAACCGAAACTCTTTTGGCATTCGGTGCCCAAACGGCAAAGCTAACACCGGAAACACCATCCATCATCATCGGATGCGCACCGAGCTTTTTATACATATCAAGATGTGTTCCTTCGGCTAAAAGATAAGCATCAATATCGCCGATGTTGGACTGAAAACGGTAAACATCTTCAGCCATATAAACATTGCCTAAGTCATTCTCAATTTTAAAACGGTATGCAAAATTTTCACCGACACCGAGGTTGATTTGATAAAAACCACGGTCATCCAATTTGGTCATTTTTCCAAGTGATGTTCCGTCATTTTTTATGACTTCAATTGAGCGCGTGTTGGGTTGATATGCTCTGATATAAACTTCTTTGCTACCCTTGTCGCGGTGTATGCCTAAAACAGCAAAAACATTGCCGTGATTACCGTCAATTACTGCCTGCATTTCTTCTTTTGATAACAGATATTCCATATAGCCCCCTATAGACTTAGACATAATTAATTTTTATAATAAAATAGCCCTTCAAAAATAGATATAAATTCTTCTCATTTTAATTGCAAGGTAAATTCGGTACCTGTTTATCTTTTATTTTGCAAAATCAATATTATCTCAAGATTTGTTATTGACGTATAAAATTTTGAATGTATATTAGAACGTGTTAGCAAACATTTTTTATTTTTATTTGGAGTTAGTTATGGTTAAATACAACGAAAATGCAATCAAAGAAGCTGCTTACTATTTGTGGGAAAATGCTGGTCGCCCGATGGGTCAGGACGAGTATTTTTGGTCTTTGGCTGTAGCTCAGTTTTCTAACAATTGCAAATCTTCTTCTTGCAAGTCTAACACTTCTTGCAACACAAAGAAGACCTCTGCTTCTTCTAAGAAAACTTGCAGCAAAACATCTTCTTGCAAGAGCACTTCTTCTGCTAAAAAATCTGCAAAATAATCGCATTTTTTTAGAGTTGAAATTATAAAAAAAACCTCTCATTTTTGAGAGGTTTTTTTATTGCGTTTGGCTTACTTTTTTTGAGCTGAAATTACATATCCAAACACTTCGGAATCACCTTCATTTCTTAGTTTTTCTCGACTGATTTTTTCTTGTAAAAAATTATTTTTTTCAAGCAAATTTTGAACATATTTTAGACTATGTAAAAAACGACCTGAGGCATGCAAAAACCACTCAGAATCGTTTATAGAATTTTCTGAAACAGTGAAGATTATGCGACCATTTTTTTTAAGAGAATCAGAAAGTGCTGAAAAGAGTTTTTTCATATCCCCGATGTAGGTAAAAACATCTGCAGCAACAATCAAATTATAAGATGATTTTTGGCCTTCAAGATGTTCTATAATATCTTGGCAAATCAACTTATTATATATCTTTTTAGCGGCAGCCTCTTTGAGCATTCCGGAAGACAAATCAACTCCAATCAGACCTCTGAAAGAGGCATATTTTTTTAGAAATTTTCCGCATAATCCGGTACCGCAACCCGCATCCAGAATCCTTAATCCAAAGTATTTTGATGAACCGTAAATTTCTTGTAAGAATCTATAAATTAAGTCTGGTGCCCGATATTCAAGTCCGTGCAAAACTTGCTCAAAATCAGGAGCGAAAACATCAAAAATATTACGTATATATTCCGCCGGAGCAATATCCTCAGAACCCTTATCAGACAAGGCTTTGCACATATGTAAAACTATTTTATTTTTGCCATATTTTTCTTGCCAAGTTTTTACATATTCTGCACAAAGAGAATCTTGTTTTTCTAATTTTGCTTCATATAAAAGATAACCAAAATTTATATGATGAGACTCTTCTCCATCACTTTTTTCCACAGCCTGCCATCCATTTTCAAGGGCATTTTTCCACAGCAATTTTTTTTGATATGCTTGTGATAAATAATTGTGAATCCATGGGTCTGCAGAATCGATTTTTTCGGCTGTTAAAAATGCCGATAATGCTTCGTCATAATCACCTGTTTCCAACGCGGAATTTCCAATTAATGTCCAAGCCTGCAAAGCTTTGGAATCCAACTTTGCCGCCTGCTTGGCATACTGCAAAGACAAGACATATTCTTTTAGGTCAAAATAGGTATTGGCCAGATTGATGACGGCAACAAAATAATCTTCTTTTATCTCGACTGCTTTTTTATAATATTCCAATGCTCCGGTATATTTTTTTTGGCGATAAAAAACGTTGCCTAAATTTATCAGTGCTGAAAGATTTTTAGAATCATATTTCAAAGCTAGACGAGAATATTTTTCCGCCTCCTCCATTTTTTCCAGTTCATAATACGCGGTTGCCAAATTACTTATGGCCGGAAGAGATTTTTTATTTTGCTTATATGCTTTGAGATAACATTTAACCGCCGACTCTTTATTGCCCATTGCATCAAAACAATTTCCAGCACAAATATAGTATTCTTCCTTTTGAGGAGAACTTTGGGCAAGCTCTAACCAAGCAGAAAGCGCCAAGGGAAACTCGCCTTTTTGATAATATTCTTGCGCCATATTTTCCAGATTTGACAATGTCTTAACCCTTTTCATGCAAATTTATTGATATTTTTAATGATTTTTAGTAAAAAAACTATTGACGTTTGGAAATAAATAATATATTTATTCTCTTCGTAAACGATGGGGGTATGGCGGAACTGGTAGACGCGCTAGACTCAAAATCTTGTGGCCTCAGGCCGTGTCAGTTCAAGTCTGACTACCCCTACCAATCAAAAAAAAAGACCTGTTTTTTACAGGTCTTTTTTTTATTCTATTACTTCAATAAAGTTTGAATATCGGCCCACCGATTCATTAGACTGCTTGAGCGCAACATCGCTCATTATCTTATTTTCATACAGCTCCTTAAAATAATCCGTCGGTTCCACGCTTAAAATTGAAGATGCTTCATCATAGCTCAATTCCAGCCCTATCAGCGGTGCCGTCACATCAAAGTTTATCATCTTTTCATAATATTCTTTGGCTATCTTAAACTTGGTGGTCAGCGGTGTATCCGTCCCCTCGTCTCTGATTTGCACATAACGTTTGGCCGTTTCAAAACGGATATAATTTTCTATCAGAATCGGAAAAAACTCTTCCAATGCTTCAGCCATAATTTCCTCTCTTTTACATTTGACTTTTGTTTTTTCTACAGCCTGTAATAACATCTGTCAATCACTAATAAAATTGCCCAAAAAGTTTATATACAAGCAGCAAAAAATCTTGTAGCATCATCTTAAATTAAACATTTTCGGAGAAGTAAATATGTCTGACATCTTGCAATATGAGGACTTGCGAATCACCTTTCTCGGGCACAGTGGTTTTGTGCTCAACAAAGACGAATATTCCGTGGTAATTGATCCTTTTTTGACCAATGCTCCGATGTCCACTCAAAAACCGGAATCCATTAAAGCTACGGATATTTTGCTTACCCACGGCCATGCTGACCATTTGGGTGATGCCGTTGCCATTTCTAAAGCTAACAAAGCCCCTATTACCGCTGTTATGGAGCTTGCCGAATATTGCGCCGAGCAAGGTGCGGAAATCATCCGCCTTCCCATCGGCGGCACTTGGAAATATGCTTGGGGAACAGCACAATTTCGTTATGCCATACACAGCGGATTTTTACCTAACGGTAAGCCCTTCGGTCAAGCTGCAAGCATCTTTATGAACTTTGGCAAGGTCAAAGTCTATGCCTTGGGCGATACGGCTCTCCAGCAAGATTTTAAGCTTGTCGGTGAAGTTTATAAACCAGACATCGCTTTTATTCCCATCGGCGGGCGTGCGAATATGAATATTGATGAAGCAGTCATCGCCGCCGGTTGGCTTAATCCCAAAATCGTCGTACCCATCCACTATGACCTCTTCACGGAAGGGAAAGTTGACCCGCTTGACTTTAAAACCAAATTGGAATCCGCAACCAACATTCAATGCAAAATTATGCTCCCCTGACAAGCTGTTGCCAGCTTGACAAGTGGACGCACTTGAGCGAACACTGGCTGCTTTGAGAATCTTTATTGAACCGCGCAAGCTGTTGCCAGCTTGACCGCATCAATGGCTGCGGTGCTAACCTTTGTTGAACCGCGATGCTTCCTAAGTGCATATCTATCTTTTGTACCCTGTGTCTTAAATAAAAAAAAGCACCTTGCGGTGCTTCTTTTTTATGCTCTTTTCCAGGTTGTACCTGATGGTGTGTCTTCCAAGATTATACCGGCCTCTTTCAACTCGTTGCGAATCTGGTCTGCCTGTGCATAATCTTTGTTCTTTTTGGCAGCCAGACGTTCCGCAATTTTTGCTTCAATATCAGCCTCGCTCATACCGCCTTTTTCATCAGCTCCGCCCTTAAACCAAACTTCCGGCTCTTGGTACAATAAACCCAAAACATCTGCCGAAGCCAAAAGCTCAGATTTATACTTAGCCTTCTCTTCCATTGTTTCAGCTTTGTTCAGATTATTGACAATCTCGTGCAGAACAGACAATGCCAAAGGTGTGTTGATATCATCAGCCAAAGCTTCCATCAACTTAGCATTCGGAGTTGTTTTTTCAGCCTTAACATCGGCATTCTGACGCAAAGCATTATAGAACTTGTCTAATGCTGCTTTTGCCTGATTCAGCCCCTCAAAAGTGAAGTTAAACGGCTGATGGTAATGTGTGGTCAAGAACAACAGACGCAGTGCCTCTGCCGGATATTTGGATATAATCTCGTCCACATTATAGAAGTTACCCAAAGACTTGGACATCTTAACACCATCTACCATCAACATTCCGGCATGCACCCAATATTTGGCAAAACTTGAGCCGGGATGTGCGCAGCAAGACTGAGCGCATTCGTTCTCGTGGTGCGGAAAAATCAAGTCTGAACCGCCGCCGTGAATGTCAAAAGAATCGCCCAATAATTTGGAGCTCATCGCCGAGCATTCCAAATGCCAGCCGGGGCGGCCATAGCCCCAAGGGCTGTTCCATCCGGGCTGGTCGGGGTCTGAGGGTTTCCACAAAATGAAGTCTGCCGGATTTTTCTTATAATCCGCAACCTCAATGCGTGCACCGGCCAACATCTCCTTCATGGAACGGCCGGAAAGAAAACCATAATTCGGCATAGAATCTACACTGAACAGAACATGTCCCTCTGCCTCATAAGCATGACCATTTTGCAAAAGCAACTTAACCAGCTCTATCATCTCCTGAATATACTCTGTCGCACGCGGGCGATAATTCGGATTCAGAACATTCAGTTTTTTCATATCGTCCAGATACCACTGAAAAGTCTGTTCCGTAATCTCACGGATGGATTTTCCGGTTTCTTTGTGCTTGTTTAGAATCTTGTCATCAACATCCGTAATATTAGACACGTAAGTTACGTGCTCTTTGCCATAAACCTGACACAGAAAACGATACAACACATCAAAAACAACCGAGGTTTTGGCATTGCCCAGATGTGCGCGGTCATAAACAGTCGGACCGCAGACATACATACGCACGTTGTTTGCATCAATCGGGGTAAACTCCTGTTTGCGGCGCAACAGCGTATTATGCAAGCTGATTTTCATTTTCTGTCTCCTAATCACTTATTCCCATAAGGCGTTTTTGAGCCTTTTCTCTGCCGATGAAAGGCAGGAGATGTTTTAGTTCCGGTCCATCCGGCAAACCGGTTAAGGCCAGACGTAGCGGATGGAACAAATCTTTTCCTTTTTTGCCGGTTTGTTGCTTAATGGAATCGGTCCAAGTTTTCCAGGTTTCGTCATTCCACGGCTCTTGCGGCAAAAGCTCGGCCGCAGCCTTAGTTACAACTTCATCTTCAAGCACAGGTTTAATATTTTTAAAGCAAACATCAGCCCAAATCTGAACATCATCAACCTTGCTTAAATTACCGCGGACGGCATTCCAAAATTCTTCACTGACATTCACCCTATCTTTGACATTTTCATAAGGCAGAGTATGCAGATAAACCGTATTGAAACGGCGCAAATCCTCGGCATCAAACTTTGGCTGAGAACGACCTAAACGACCGAAATCCAGAGATGCAGCCAAATTTTCCAGCGCATAAAAAGGCTCAATGCTTTCAGAAGTGCCAAGCTTTGCCAAGAAAGAGCAAATTGCCATAGGCTCAATGCCTTCAGCTCTCAACTCTCGAACCCCTAAAGAACCCAAACGCTTGGATAATTTACCTTCCTTACCCGTGAGCAACGGCAAATGTGCAAACTCCGGCACTTGACCGCCGATAGCATTAAACATCTCTATCTGGACTGCCGTATTGGTCACATGGTCCTCGCCGCGGACAATATGTGTAATCCCAAAGTCAACGTCATCAATAACCGAAGGCAGATGATACAAGAAAGTTCCGTCTTCGCGAATAACAATCGGGTCACTCAACTTAGATGCGTCATACTTAACCTCACCGCGAATCAGGTCGGTCCACTTAATCTCACCGGAAACAAGTTTGAAACGATAATGCGGACGGCGGCCGGCTTTCTCTCGCTGCGCGATTTCTTCATCACTCAATCTGCGGGCATATATCGGCGGTTGACCTTTGGCCATAAGCTGCTTACGCATCAACTCCAATTCTTCCGGAGTTTCCCAGCAAGCATAAATCCGTCCTTGTTGTTTGAGCTGCTCCACAAAGGCATTATAACGACCCATCCTAGCGGACTGACGTGCTTCCTCCGTCCAGTTTAGTCCGAGCCAAACCAGTGACTCTCTTAATGAATCCTCATATTCTTTCTTGGAACGCTCTCTATCCGTATCATCTATACGGAGCATAAAACGACCACCTAACTTTTTAGCTAAAAGCCAATTAAACAATGCTGTGCGCGTATTGCCGATGTGCATATAGCCGGTCGGGCTCGGCGCAAATCTAACCTTAATATTATTACTCATAAAAAAAATCCACTAAAGTTTTGCAAAACTATAGCGGATAATATAAGTTTGTTACAATAAATTCAACAGATTTTTAGAGATTTTGTTCTCCTAAATTCATTTGATTTTGTTTCTCTGCCGATGCGGTTACGGTTTCCAAATCTTCCAAGAACCATTCTATCTCATCATCAAGCTCTTTTATCATCTCGTAAAAACGCCCACGATACGAGAGAATCAGGCTGCTTTCGCCTAATTTGAGATCAATGATTTTTATTCTTCCATCAACCTTATGAACCCTAAAACTCACCAAAAAACTGTTTTGCTTCTGAGCATCGGAAACTTCGCCGTCTAAGGTGATTAATGTGTTGATATCCGTATAGTTCTTTTCTGTTTTAACCGAGGCCACCTTAAAATTTATATCAAAGTCAAAATTTAGCGGAAAACCTTTATACAAGCTCAAAGAATAACGCTTAAACAAAGGCATATATCTTTCTTGCTGTTCTTTGGTCATTTGACGCCAATATTTGCCTATTACAAACTTGCCGATATAATCTAAATCAATGTCATTCAAGAACATCTCATCCAGTTTGGCATATTTTACTGAAATATCTTGAAGAGCAAAAGTATCAAGCAAATCTTTTCCTTTTTGATAGGTCCAGCTTTCTGCCTCTTGTTGAGATATCTTTTCCGCACACAAAGCCACATCAGCAAAGCTCACAAAACAAAATATGATAAGTTGTAAAAAAATCTTACTTTTCATAAAAAATCTCTTATTATTGTTCTATCTTTTGTAACTATAACATAATTTGGTTAATAACTTTTGTAACTATAACATAATTTGGTTAATAAAATGAAACTTAAATTCGTTTTCGGGTGTTTTTTTTCTTTTTTGCTCTGCAATGAGGCTTTGGCGGTTGATGCCGGTTTGCGTTATATACAGACAAGAGGCTTGGTACGCTGTGGCACGGACCTCTCATCAAAAGCATATGCTTACAAAGATGAAAACGGCTATTGGCGCGGGATTGACGCAACTTTGTGCCGCGTGCTCGCCGTTGCCGTTTTGGGTGATAAAGACAAGATTGAGATGGTTAATATTCCGAGCAATCAGGTTTCAAAGTCTTTAGCAACTAACAAAATTGATATTATGCTCGGCGGAACACCCTATTCTGCCAGCAATGAGATTCAATCTCAGGCTGCTCCGATTGACGTTGTTTATTATGACAAGCAAATGTTTTTAGGTAGAAACGCAGACAAGGCAACCTCTATGGAAGATTATCGCGGAGAAACGGTTTGTGTCGTTAATAATTCTGATGATCAATATAATTTAAGCGAGTATAATACGCGCTATAACCTTGATTTTAAGATTTTGCAATTTGCTAATTCGCAACGCGCCAAGGAAGCTTTTCTGCTTAAACGCTGCTCCCTTTTGAGCGGGAACGCTCTGTTTCTGAATAATGTTTTGGATACGGTGAGCTCTAAGGATGAAACGACACAAATTTTACCTGAAGTTGTCAGTATTAAACCCGTTTATGCTTTTGCTGCCAAAGAAAATTATACTTGGAGAGTTTCGGCAAAATGGATATTGAATGCCTTAAAACTCGCAGAAAATATTGGGATTTCGTCAAATAATGTTGATATTTTTATCGGCATTAAAGATCCTTCATCAAAAAATTTGCTCGGCATTGATGAAAAACTTTGGAGTAAATTTAAGGTGCGCGACCCCAAATGGCTCAGAACGGCGTTAAAAGAGTTTGGAAACTATGGTGAAATATATGAAAAAAATTTGGGGAAAGAATCGCCTTTTAAGCTTGAAAGAGAACAAAACAAGCTTATGAAAGATGGCGGAATGATTATTCCCCAGCCGTTTCTCTAAATTTGCTATTTAAATATTTAGCGGCGACAGACAACGTTTCTTCCGTGACACGGTGTCTGCCTCCTTCAACGACATAAGTTTCGACCAAGCACCCTAATTTTTGTAAATTTTTTCTAGAAAATTCCTGAGCCTCGAATCTAACCAAATTGTCCTCATTGCCATGTATCAGCAATATGTCGGGCGTGCT
This sequence comes from uncultured Pseudomonadota bacterium, assembly GCA_949292375.1. GTDB lineage: Bacteria > Pseudomonadota > Alphaproteobacteria > RF32 > CAG-239 > Scatacola_A. The sequence continues at coordinate 106,929 of CASEZG010000002.1, forward strand.
TTGAGCATGTTTTGCCAAATATTTTGCGGGAGCAAGAATACCGCTGAAGCTTATGCAACCCCCAATCTTTTTTTCTCGCATAAGCGATATATATATCGCCAACATTGCCCCTTGAGAAAAGCCGCATAGATACAAATCTTTGTCTTCCAATTGATATTCTTCAAGACAATGATCTATGTATGGATTGACATAATCAAAGGCTTCTCGATATCCCGGAGCCATTTTTTCATAAAAAGAAACGCATTCTTTCAATGTCGGAACGGTTTTGCGATCATCATTGGGGTCAAAACGATGCAGGGAATACCATTGTCTTTTGTTGGGGTGTATCTCGCACATAAACGGCGATTGTGGCACATGAATAGCCACATCGTCCAGCTCATCTATCAGTGGAACAATTGTTTTATCTATTGCCTCAGACGAATCTATGTAGCCATGCAAAAATATGACCAACCTTTTAGGATAGCCTTTGATGTGTACGATTTCCTCTGTAATTAAATCCGGCACTATTTTAACCTTTTTTATCTTCTACTTGCTTAGTGCTTACTAAAAAAAAATTAACATATGTTAAACATACAAAAAAAATATCCCCCCGAAGTTTTATCTACGGGGGGATAGATTATTCTTTAGGATATTTTTCTTTAATATCCTGCCATTTTTCAATAACATCTATTAATTCGTAAGGCAAATCTCCGCCATCTTGCAGTACCATATCAAATGCTTTGAGTATGGCATCCAATTGGTCGCTTAGAGGAAGTGTTTTTTCATATGCCTTGCGTCTTTTTTCTTGATATGTGAGTTTTCTTCTTGCCATGTTTTTCTCCTTTATTTCAATACTTTATTGGCAATTGAAAGTCCTGTATCCAGCAAGTTTTTACGATATTTGTTCTGTGTATTATTATATTCCTCTTCTTGGTTCATAAATTCTAAATTATCTTTTTCGATATCATCAAAAGCTTCATCAATTAGTCGGTTGTTTGCGGCATCTGCCGATGAAGATGATGAAATGCCCATACTTGCCATCCTTGCATGTCTTGTTGCCAACTGCTGCTCTAAAATATTTTTCTTTCGTTGCATATTGGCATATTGTAGCAATAGAGCATTTTTTTCTTGTCGTTTTGACGAATTTTTTAAGTCGACCATATTTTTTATATCCAGAGCAATTCCCATCGGACCTAGCATTGTGCTATATGTTAATCCTCCTTTGCCGGAAGATGCCGCTTTTGAGGCACCTAATGCCGTTGCTGCTCCCATAAGTCCGCTTGCTGTTCCTGCGGAACCTGCGGCTCCTGCCGTTCCTGCAGCTCCGGCTGTTCCGGCCAAAGCTGCTGCTGATAATCCTCCCATAATTTTCTCCTTTCTTTTATCCTTTAATTTTAACTTCCAAGACTGCTGATAGCAAAGTGAATGCCAAAGGTTCATCTGATTTGATGCTCCATAATGGTTTATCCATCTCTCTTATCCAACCCAAGGCGCGCAAACAAACATCTCCGCTATAAACACTCGGCGGAGCATCCAGAATTTCGTCTTTGAATAATCTTTTCAGAGGAACCTGCAAATAACCGTTACCCATATCTATACAAAAACTTCTGGTGTTTAAAATTCTGAATAAGCCGCTGATTACTCTTAGTGCTTGCGGAGAATATGGTTTTACGGCTTCGGCGACATAAGGTAATGGTTCTATGATATGCTCATAAGGAAGTCCTACTTCTACTTCGGAGGCTTCTTCCAAAAGACTGATACAACCATTTTCTACCATATATTTGCCAACACTAAAGCCATCTGCCAATACAGAGACTTCACATCCTTCCAAATGCTCTAGTCCTGACCAATCTTTTTGAGACTGTTCTGCCTGAAGTTTGATAGCACAATCAGCATAAAATTCATTACTCATCTTTTCTAGATAGTACCCATTTGCTCTTTGCGTACAGAAGTAAACTTCGTTGGATATTACGGCAACGGATAAGAAATTTCCTTCCGTTTTTAATTTACTCCAAGCCGTTACTTCTTCTGTTCTATAACTTGTTAAGCAAGATACACTGCCATCTGCTAACACGATATAGAGAACGCATTCATCTTTGCTGAAATCGTTATCCATAGGATTTTTTATAATATCTCCAGACATTAATGTTAGGTCTTTTGACTGATACGCTTGTTCCGTATCTGTATATAAAAATTCCCTTAATTGGTTTCCGCTTTGTGAAACAAAAACGGTAGCTCCATCAATCTGCTGCGGATATATGCTGCACTTGTCGTAACTTCCCGTACTGGTTTGTCGACTGAGCTGAATGCTGGTTGGGGTTAAAGGATCTCCGCTGACCATCCATTCTGCTCCGGTGGTAAAGACCAATAAGTGTCTTGCTGACACCAATGCCTTAATTGTATTTACCTGATCTGACAAAATACCAAACTCTATCGATTCATCATCCAATCCTGTTCCGATGTCAAAGTTAAATAAATCTCCTGACTTTGAAAACCATAAACGGTTTGGTAAGCTTCTAGAACCACCAAAGACTAAACGATTCTGATGGAAAGTCACCGAATTTGGCCAACCGCGACGCGGTGAATATGCGGATTCCTCCCAATCTATGGTTTCAGAGCCTGAACTCAGCGACTTTTTTACGGTTCCCTTAACTGATGTTGAACTTACATATTCCGTAATTTCGATTTGCCCATTGCTGATATTAATCAGTGTTCCGACTGTTTCCGGTGTAAAAATCTCAGATGAAGATTTGACGGTAACTGTTCCGCTGCTTCCGCTTGAAGAAATTTTTACTTTATGATTGTAAAAATTATAGAATGGACAATAGATTTTTCCGTCTTTGGAATAAAATTCCATTTTTGCAATTTGCCAATCTTCATTATCTCCACGGGTTATTTGTTGTGGTTCGACATCTGGATGAACAACTAATAACGTATCTGCACTCTGTGTATAATTTAAGCTGTTTAACTGAGCTTCCGTCCACGGAGACGTTAGTGTCTTGATGCATTCTCCTTCTTTATAAATCTTAATTTCACCTTCGCTGATGCAAATCAGATATATTTGTTCCGTGTTGAACTCAAACGGAATAAGTCTGGCCCTTTGGGGTAAAGTATCAATCAGAGCCAGACCTTTGCGACGAGAAACACCTCCCGTTGGTTGAATAATTACATTTTCTAGCGTACGCGCACCATTTTCAAATATACTTAAATCACCGCGACCATACAGATTTCTGCCAATGCATCCTGCCGTGAAATTTGTTTTAACTTGTCGCAAATTACTCATTGTCTGGCCTCCACCAAAGTAAAGTCCTCAAAACGTGTCGGGGTTGACTGTTGAGCATCAATTAAACGGGTTCTTTTTTCCAATTCCTCAAAGTTTTTTTGCAAATAATCCGAGCGCGTTGTGCTTTCGGTCAACGGCAAACAAAACTCTGCGGCCAAGCGTGCAATCAATAACTCACAAAAATATGCCGGAAATAAACTTTCGTGCGGGCGAAAAATATATGTTAAGTTAACTTCCGGTGCATTTGTATGTAGGCGGTTTTCTATAATCCGATATACTATCCCTCTTCCGTTGCAACCGCTTCCCGCTGACAACACGCGTAAAAAGTCATTTGGAAGCTGATAGGCATAACTATAATCAGCCAAGGGTATATCCGCCAATCTGGGGAGGGATTTTTGTCCGACAGCAAAACTCCATGGATATGAAGCAAGTAGACCATCTCTTATCATCGGATATAAATTTGCCGCTACCTCCGCTTCTGCCGTGCCGTCTAAAAATGAAGTAATACTTTCTGCTCCGATTTTTAACAAAGCATTTGAACATATGCTAATGTCGGTATAAGCCATTTCGTTTCTCCATAAAAAAATGGGAAGCCGCTTTTTACACGACTTCCCGATTATCATTTGCTAATAATGCATTGGTTTATTTAGGCAGCGGCAGCCTGCGCAATATCCGCAACAGTGACTGAACCTGCCGCAATATCCGTTACCGACAAAATTGCCGAAGCAACGGCTGCGGCATTATTGGCCACAACCAAAATCATATCTCCCTTGCGTGCAAAAGCGGAAACATCATTGAAATATCCCTCTCCTTTTACGGTTTCTAAGGTATCTGGGGTTTGATAGTTCCAGAGAGTGAAACCATTCGCATAAGCCATTACGCTAAAGTTTTTTGAATTAAAAGCCATTTTTTTATTCCTTTCTTATTTTACTAAATTGAAGCTTCTTTACATTTGATGCGGATAACGCCTGTTCCGTCAATCAGACAAGCACCTTGACTCATCATATTATTGACGAAATGTGCGGCATGGTCACCGTGCCAACTGATGTCTGATTTTACTTCCTGACCACAAGCATGTCCTACTGCCGTCTTATGGAAAATGAAGCAGTCACGATTGGTGCCGTCAAGCGGCAATCCTGTATGCATAATCCAGTTTATACCCAACCATTTGCGGCTTTCCGTACCCTTCAAGAACGGTAAGTTATCTCCGGCATAATCCGAATTTGAAAATTCCTGAATATTCAGCAAAGCATTCCACTGATGCGGACCAACCAAGCCAAAACGCTGACCATCATCCGGAACATCGTTTTCATTCAACTTAGCAAAAGCATCCAAGATTTCTTTTTTGGTCATAACTTCGGCATAATCACCAACATCATTTTCCGACCCGACCTGAGACAAGGCATTTATAATCAACTCGTCTGTCTTGCGGCCCAAAGCATAGGCTCCGGAGTTAGCAATAACCCGACGTTCGTCAATGCTCAATTTGAGCTCATCCAAAGCATCTACCCAATCGCCGGCATAGTAATCCTGCAGCTCGCATTCAACGGGAGAATGATCCAAGCTCATTACCGGAACCAAGCCATGGCGTGCTTTTTGAGAGGCAATGCCTTTGCCAACTTTTTGGAATACGGTTGAAGAGCCCTTTACACCATTTTTATAACGAACGGTATTTCTCAGCTTAGAACCATTTTGCTGGTAGCAAAGATGAACGTCTGCTTCAAATTGTTTGATAAAAGATTCACTTACTTGTGTTGACATTATTTTTTCTCCATAAAATTAAAAAAAAGATTTTTGTTTTGGTTAAAAAAAATCCTGAGTTCTTATTTCTCAGGATAAAGTTTTTCAAAGCCTTTGGTGATTTTGGCGATATAGGCCTTATCTTTGTCGCGCCAATAACGCGGATCTTCCATCATCTTGCGCAAATTTTCTTCGCTTAAGTCCTCGCCGAGATCTCTATCTTTGCCTAAAGACGGCTCGTTTGATGACATCATTTTATACAAGGCAATGACACCGTCTGCCGTTGACCCCAAGGCTTCATATACATCCGTTTGCAGATTTCTTTTTGCCCAAACGGAAATCTGGCGACAAATCTCACTGAATTTTTCCTCAGAACCAAAATAGCGTTTAAGTTTATCCAGTTGTCTTTCCGCTTCATAATCTGACGCAAGACTGTCTAAGACCGGAATAACTCTTTCGTTGGCTAAATCATAAACCAACTGAGCCTGATCATTGGTAAAGCCTTTTTCATAAAAGCGTTTGAAAATTTCATCATCTCTGTCAAGCAAAGGATGCGGAAAATTAAGTTCATATTTGTCATAACTTTCCGGCATATTGCGTTTATGAATCTCAACCAAATTATCATCGCGAGAAGCCATATAATTATAATCTTCAATCAATGCCTCAAGGTTTATCTGTCCGGTTTTCTCATTCCAGAATTTATCCGGAAGTCCGGCCGGTTTGCCCATATTGGCGGAAGGCGATTTTTCAATCAAATTTCCTTCAATGTGTTTGTTCATTATTTTTCCTTTCAAAAAAAGAAGTTGTTAAAATTTGTTACCAGAGAGCGACAAGATACAACTTACTAAATGCCGCTGGCCTTCCAGATGTCTTAAGGCATCGGAAGAGCTATCCGGCCCGAGATATCGCTCTATAGTAATTTTTCTTAGATGGGAAAGGACTATTCGCCCTTCTCTGCTTGCAAAACACCTGACATAAGCATTGCGGATTTCCTCATCGCTCATGCCTTTGGTATCATAAAGTTCCGACATTTTGCGTTGTCTCCCCGGTTACCAGAGAAGCCAGCTCTGCCAAACCAGTTTCTGTATCCGGTTTGTTTTCAACAATTAATGATGCCGGAACATTCAGGGTATGTCCGAGCCATTTGGCGGCCTCAAACATATTTACGGCTGCTTGCCCATCTGCACCGAGCATTGCCGCCTGAGTAATCCATTCGGTTACATTGCTGACATCCTTTCTTGCCTGAGACATTGCCAAAGGGGATTTATACTGAAGGTCAACAATCTTGCCGTCCAGATCAAAATTCATAACATCTCCGCGCCTTCTTAAGATGCAAAATGCTCTTTTAAGCAACGGGGTTAAAAGTTCTGATTGAAGTCGGCCGAAGCTTGCGCCCAAAATGCGCGCAATTTCTGCCGAGCGTTCTAAAACCTCTGTCGCGGTCATTGAGGGTGTATTGATTTCGGCCAACCTATCCGCCAACAAAGCATGATTGATTCTTTTGCGCAAATCTTCCAAAACAAGCTGCGACACATCAAATTTTCCGGGGGCTTCCAAAGCTGTAAGCCCCTTTGAGCCTACGGCTTTGGGAATTATGGCTCCGGGAACCAATTTAATATTTGCCGGATTGAGCACGCCGTCATCATCAGCTTGCCAAATGCCTGTTACAGAAATGGAAGCATTTTTCAAAATCAGCTCCACAACTTTGTTAGCGGTTTTAATGTCTGGCAATGCTTTCATTACCGGCGAACGCCCATAAATTTCTCCGGGAGCTTTCAGCCAGCGAAAGTTGATAAACGGTGAGGTTTCGAATACTCCTTCTCTCAAAATAAAGCCGGAATTATTCCCAACATCACTATCCCAGATAAATGCCGTATAATCATAACCGCAAGAACCGCAATTGCCGTTGCGCGGCACCACCGCTTCTATCAAACGGACTTTATAATCCGGCTCGTCTTCGCTTTTCTTTAAAAAATCTGCCGGAACTTCGCTTTCCGGAAAACGTTCTCTGATTCCGCCCAAGTTAATACGCGAGCATCTGAAGGTGGTATCAATTTTTCCGGATGCGCTTTCTTCAATGGCTATTTCTCTTAATGGAACCGCATAAAACCGAAATGCCGAAGCTTCGCCCAAAGGTGCTTCTTCAAACATTAGGCAAGCCGTACCTGCCGTTACTAAATCCAAATAACACTGATGAATTTCTACTGCAAAATTAGAGTGCTCAAAATTTTGAAGCATAATATCCGTTGTTTTTTCCAAAACAGGTGCTACTTGTGTTTTTTCGGCTTCCGTAAGTTCGTTTCCCGATTTTAAGCCAAACCATTTTGCCCAAGCCGGTGTTAACTCCGCCAACAAAGATGAAGCTAATTGATCTACTGCATCTGGAGCTGTTCCATCGTACAAATGCAAATTATTTTTTGCACCATAGTTTTCGTACAAACCTTCTGAACTTACATTTTCTCGTTGCGGAAATGCATATTCATAACACTCGCGCCAGTGTTCCTCCCAGTTATTTTTCTTCTCTGAGGCTTTCTGATAACGTGCCACCAATTTTTCAAGTTTGTCGTTTTCCATTTTTATTCTCCGAGAAGTTTTTTACGATCCGGTTGCGTATCTTCTTTATTGTTATTTTCTTCCTCCTTAATTCCCGTATAAGAAGTTTTGACCAAACTATCATAACCTCGATGTTTACGCGCCAGTTCTTCTTTTCTTTTACGGTCTTGTTCCATTGCCTGCAAAATTAGAAGTTTGCGAGATGGTTTAAATCCTCCCATTGTTTGTTCCTTTCATTTATGTTGAAGTTATTTTTTTGTTTTAAATTTTGAATTTTTTGAAGATGACAAAGAATCGCATTTTACAAAAGCAATACCCAGGACACCGAGTGCCACCCCCCATAAAGATGATGTATCAACCATTGCCATAATAATTTCGGGGGCCTTGGGGTTTCCGCCCACGGCAACCCAACAAATTGTGCTCATAACCATAAGCCAAGCAACAGACACGGACCAGCCAAATGCAGCTTGCCATAATGGTTTGCTCGTTTTTCCTTTTTTACTTTTGATATTAATTTGATGCACAAACTTAAAAGGCAGGAAAAAAGCATTTATCAATTTGTTCATTTCTACCCCTCAATATCGTTATAAAAAATATGCGCTCCTATCTCGGCGCAAGGAATTTTGCCGACTGACCATTTAGGGCGCAGATTTCTGGTGTGATAATGTGTTGCTCCTTGCGTTTGGTCTTCTAACAATCCTGAAACAGCCCTCATTGCTATTCTTTTACAAATGCAAAAACCTATGTCTGAATCATCAACTTTCTTTATGATTTTGCTGTTTGGGTCGTCTGTGTTCCAGCAAGAAAACTGTTTGGGAAACTGACAAACATCCGCTATCGTATTTCCCCACCAATAACGCCCTTTCTTTTTGGCTAAAGCAACCCTATTTAAAACAACAGAGGCGATTGCTTCCTGTCCGGAAATGCTCTCGCCTCTTGCTTCGCCGTAAATGGTTCGGGCTAAAATATCCGCATCTTTATTCATCTTTTTCCCCTTCCCACATTATCCAATTTCTTTTCTATGCGCAGGAGATGATCGGTTATTCTGTTTTCAACGTCCTTCAGATAGTTTACCGATACATAGTTACGGGCAACGTGCAGCTTAAATTCTGCCAAAGCATCTTTACAAAAACTGATTGAATTTTCACAATCTTTCTTTTGCTTAAAGATGATTTTGAATAAGGCTGCCAAGAGCGGAATCTCTATCATCGTTACCCAATTAAAGGTATCCAAAAACATTGTTATTTCTCCTTATAAAGTAAAGTTCGTTTCTGCAGAAAATTGTTTTGAGTTTCCTTGCCATCTGGCTGACGATAATGGCGTATTGACTATGATTGAGCCTATGCGTATGGGTTCGGAAGCCAAGCAACCTGCAACCGCATCTAAGGCATCATCATGAGAGGTTCCGTCTACACTCCATTCGCGCATTTCCTCAATAAACGGTGTTTGCCAGATTTTGCGATGAACATGCAGTGCACGTTCCGCCAACAAAACCTCAAAAGCTTCTAAAATTCGCTGTTGTTTGTTGTCTTTTGAATAAGCCTCTAAAACAGCGGCTCTAATCCGACGTTCTTTTAAGACTTGCTTCAAAATCCCAGGCAAAAATCTTCCGATACCGTTTACTTCTACCCGAACGGAAGACAAATGATTACGCACTAAAAAATCTGCCACCTTACCGCATTGTAAAGAGGCCGCATTATCCGCATTTTCCGAAGGAACCTTGATATACTCAATATCATGCAGCCAGAATTTTCCGTCTTCATCGCTAAAGACGCAAGCAATGACACTATTATCTCCTTTATCTTTTGCGGCAAAAGACGGGTCCCACCAGCAAGAGGCTGAAAGCATTCTTTTACCACCAATTTTTAAAATCTCTTGCTCGTTGGCAAAAGAGATTTCAACTTCTCCGTCATAAGAACAAAGTCTTTCCGGAGATAATGTACTGTCCCTGAAGTTTACGGGTTGTAACATCATCTGTGAAAGAAATTTGTTCTCACCCGAACGAATCCTTACTGAGGCAATTTTTTCTTCCGAAAATCTTTCCGGCCAAGCACTTTTGCCTTCCGCATTCAGAATTGGTAATACCAATTTTGTAAAACCTTGCAAAAATGGTTCCGTATCCGGCTTATTTAAATCTGTTTCCGTCTGATAAATTGTATAATAACTGTGTGGCGTTCCGATATATAATTGCATGCCGTTCGGCGTCAAAATATAATCAAGTTCATTTAGCTTTTCTCTTAATTCCTGACGTTTGAGCGGTGTGTCGCAATTTTTTGGAACCTCAACATCATCACAAATTATTAAATCTGCACGCAAGCCCGTAATGTTTGCCCCCAAGCCTTTTGCCAACATCGACGGGTCGCGAAGCTCTAGTGGGCGGCAAACCGTAAATTGATCTGACGCCCATTGGTCAAGTCTCGGCGGTTTCAGTTTCTTGGTTAAAGGATGTTGCTCTATAATACGCTTTACATTTCGTACCATTTTTTTTGCCAAAGAATGATCAGCCGCCATTACCAAAATTCGGATTGAGGGATTGCTATATAAGCCCCAAGCACAAAAAAGACCGACAATGGTTGACTTGCCCGAGTTTCTAAAAGCCATCAATAAGGCTTGTCTATCCCCTTTATCATGCCATAACTCTGATAACCATTTTGCCATCTTCTTTTGATGCTTCGGAACTCTTAATCCTTGTAGCCGAAACCAGATGTATACAAACTCAAAAAAATCAATCTTCATCTTCAGAACTCAGTTCGTTTTGGGCTTCCTGCAAAAATGATATTAGTTGTTTGTTTTCATTTTGAGGCTCCGTATCCGTATCTTTGGCATCTGTCCACTCAGCAAGTTTTAGAAGTGTTTCGGCATGAACAACCGCTGACTTACAAGCCGAATGATGCGCACTGAAACCCTTGGCATCTTCCGGTATCGGCTGTTCGGAAAAATTTTCGTAACTATCTATTACCTCAGAAATTTTTTCGGGCAGCGTTTTGCGTAGTCTACTTTTCAGAGCCTTTAGTGTTTTTATTTTTTTTGTTGTCATTCTGATTAAACCCCATAAAAAAAGACCTCTTGTACGGAGGTCTGTTTTCATTGCTCAGTTTATTTTAGATACACTACTAGCAAGTGATGTTTAGGGTGTAACATAAAAAAAATCATTTGTCAAGAGTTTTTTCCTACAACTTTTAATTTTTTATACAACTGATATGGTGTTATTATACTCGCAGAATGAATCCCCAAAATTCTCTTTACCATCTCAACACAAGTAAAAAATCCTAACGGAGCACATTTTTGAGGTGCGTTTTTAATCTTTACGGCGCAAGCTAAGCTTTCGCCTCTACCGACTAAAAATTCTTCTATAGTTATAGATTTTTCATATCTGTGCAAACTTATCATAACTTGATTGGAATATGGATTTATTTCTAACCATAAGTGACCTTTTTGCATTTTTTGCAAGATATAACAATGCCTGAAGCCGCTTTTGAGCAACCTGAGCCACCATAATCCCGTTGTATTTGTAAAAACAACATATGTGCTTTTTATTTTCTCCATCTTAGATAATTCCCTTTATTTTCAAATAGATATCAAATACATATATTCCATTTTCCCAAAGCCTTACTTCGCTTGCTTTGGCTCTTCTATCATAATATGGCGGCGTGCCAATCCTTCCCCACTTGAGCATTACTCGCAGAATCCGATTGCTTATTTCCCCTTTGGCTCGCATCCTTTTCAAGATTCTTTCGACATCTCCTATTTCCAGACACCTCAACTTCCCCGAATAATCTGTTTTTGAGCGAATGCCGTCTCCTCTGGCTTCTAACGATTGACAAAACCAAAACCATACTTCTTCGGCATTATCAAAAGGCTCATAATTTTCCCTCATATTTTTAGTCCCCCAGTACACAACTTAATAAAATGTTAACTATTGAAGTTATATATTAAGTTGTAGGATTTTCAACATAAAAAAAGAATTGATTCCTATGCGAAATTGTTTTATCATCTCCTTATAAGTTGAAATCTTTAGATTTTGAGGTGCATTATGAAATATGAACAAGTTTGGGAAGCTGTTGATAAGTTGGCTAAAATTAATGGGCTATCCCCCTCAGGACTGGCTAAAAAAGCAGGACTAGACTCTACTACATTCAACAAAAGCAAAAGGACGAGACCTGATGGAAAAAAAAGATGGCCATCGCTTGACAGCTTAAATAAAATTATTGATGTATGCAATATCAGCTTTGATGAGTTCTTTGCTCTTGTTTCCGATGATGATAGTGATAAGCACTTGCACTCTATTCCTTATGTATCATATTCAGATTTATCTGAAGGAAAAGCTTCTATATCTGCCAATTTTTCAAACAACAAATGGCAAAAAATCCAATTCCCTGATGCTAGAGATAATTTATATGCTTTGGATCTAAATACAAATATTTTAGAGCCTTTTTATAGAAACGGAACTCTTCTTATTTTGTCTCAAGAATCTGAAATAAGAAGTGGTGACAGAGTTGTTGTCTTTATGAAAAACAATGCTATTGTCGTTGCCGAATTTATTAGAAGAACAGCAGCAACAATTGAAACAAAAGAGATTATCGGCTCTGAAAAAAAATCAATTAATGTTGATGATATCCACCTTATTCATAGAATTGTTTGGGCTAGTCAGTAAAGGAATATATAATGAATCTACATAAGTTTTATTTGCAACTAAGCACTGAATCTATTGATATTATGGAAAAAAAGTTTGATTTCGTTCCTGACTTATCAAACGCAGCCGCGGCAAAGTCTTTAGATAATATTTGCAGGCTTAAAACTCAGGAGATTTCTTGCTTGCGCAACCTTGATGCAAACACATCTGCTTCCGAGAAATCTCTCAGAGAATATCGTGATTATGCTACAAAGCTTTTATAAATTATCTTTGGCTCTTTGTTCTTTGATAAAAATCTCTATATCTTCCAGCGTTTGTTCGGGAGACTTTTGAAAATTAATGTGCCATTTATCTTCGATTTGGCATTGTTTTGCTTTTCCATCATAAAAACAAAATGGTGTGCTGAATCCTTCGCTGTACGACAAGGAATCGTCTATATGCAAATCTATATGTTCTTTTTCGCAATATTGCGCTTTGGCACTATTCCATAAATCATCATCAACCTTAAATTCGCCATTTTCAAAAAATTTTACACAACCTTTGGCATCATAAAAATCTAAGATTGCAAAAATCGTCGTATACGGAATCTGCCATTGTCTTAAATATTCTTCTATTGTTGCCTTGGGACCACCGCTTATGACATGAAGCTCCATTTTTCTTTTTAATGCTTCTGCAGCAAATTTTTTAAAATATTCCGGATTGCTCGTTATAACCCCGTGAAAATCCAAACCAATTTTTATTTTAACGTATTCTGACATTGTCATCATCTCCAAACAAGTTGGAAAATAAATCTTTTAATGAGCTTGGGCTTAAGACAGATAATGGATTAATGTTTATTTTGGGATCCGATATATCTCCCGCAATGGTATAATTGGCGGCAAATATGGTGCCATCTTTACCCGCCAATAAGCTGCCGACAACCGGAAGTTTTCCTATAAATGTATTTATGCTGTAAGCCGGCGCAATAACACCCTTTATATCCAAAACTTCTGTTGCTCTGTTATATGCTCCGCTACCGCTTATACCCATAACATTACCAAAGGCTTTACCTTCGTTTACAAATAATGTTTTGTTCTTATATTCAAATGGTGCGTCGAAATGTGAAAAAGCCATTCCTTCGCCTGTTAATAGGTTTACCATTCCCGTAAACGATGCCATAGTTAATAACTTGGCAATTATAGGCGTGTTATAGATATTGAAGTCTCTAATGGATGCGTGCCCGATAAACTGCTTGTCCTTATTTCTTCTTGCCTCTATTTTTAGATTTCCGCCCCGCATATTTTCATAAACACGCAAAACTTTTAATGTGCTTCCGGCATTATTTGAATCAATTGACAAGAAATACTCGCCGTTTGGTTTTGGCACATAGTCCGCTTTGATACGAGCTTTGCTGCTTAAACCAAAATTGCCAACCATATGAAGCTCTGAAAGACCTATTCCATTTCTTAACTCTGCCGAACCTGCAAAATTGGTTATCGGAACCTCCGGATTGGTCCATAAATTATTTACAGCAATAAAGATATCCGTATCCTTAACCTTTTCCAGTTCATCTTCTTCATCATCTTGTTTGGCAAACTGCATCTTTTTTATACGAGCTTTGCTTTTCATTGTTTCTTCATCTCGTTTAAACAACTCTGTTAAATCATAGCTGTTTCCGGAAACATTGATTTTAATTTTTTTGTTAGGTTGACGTAAAAACTCTATTTTTGCTTTTGCAGATGTTTTTGGGCCTTCTATTTGAGTAATGTCAACAACTTCTACTTCACCTGTCTTATCTAAACGAATGTTGCCATCGACCTTAAAGTCCTCCTTCGATAAACCAAAACTCGGAATATTCGTCAGCTTATCATTACTAAACTCCAACTTTGCTTTGATGGCTGCTTGCTGGCTAAAAGGTTTTCTGAAACCTAAGAATGAATAGTCTATGGTTGCATCTTTCAGTGCAGCGAGCACATCTATATCAAATCTTTTATCATTATATTTGGTTATCTCGGCATCAACATCCGCATAGCCTTCAATATAGGGGGGATTGAGCATTCCGATATCTATGCCTAATTTTTGCTTTACAGCATCATCAAAACGGAATGAAATCTTGTATTTGCTCTTATAAGCCTTGCTCTGGAAATTTTCATCCCAAATCAGACGCAGAGGAATATCATCAAGCTTGGCATCACCAATAACCGACATTCCGTTATTATCAACGACCAAATTGAGCGTTTCTGCCGTTACTGTTTTATCTTGCACTATTTTAGGGATGGAAACATTGCTTAAAGCCGACTTAACATTTACTTTTACTTCATCTGGTTTTAAATCATTTTTTAGTTCAAAATTTAATGATAGCTCTGTTTCCGCATCTCCTTGAATCGCTTCGGCATCAATTCCCATGTCTGATGTATACCCCAAAGGCGGGTTATCTATTAATTTAAGCGCATCAGTTATACTTGATGTAATTTGCAAATTGATATCGGCAAAATTATCATACTTATCCAAATCATATAACAAAACGCTTCCGCCCGTTAAAACAACCCCATTAGACACGCCCTTATCAACATCTATCTTGATGCTATTTTCCGTAAAATAAGCCGTACCATACATATTTTTAATATCAGGCATACCTTTCAAATAATTTAGGTTCGAATCTATGATTCCACCTTTGCCTTCCAGATTGGCAAACTTTAATTTCTTTGATTTTTTATCATAGTCAAATCCAAGCGTGAAAGATGCATTTTTGATATCTCCGCCATAAATGCTGTCTTTTACCCATAGCCAAGCATCTTCTCCGACATATCTCGGCCAATATTTGCTCAAATCATCAAAAGCCAATTTCTGAACATCAGCCGTAGCAGATATCTGCAAATCTTCTAACGAATTTTCGAAGAAAAACTTCTTCATACCGCTTATCTGCAAACCTAATTTTGTCTTTTGTCCGCCGAGGTTAAAATCGGCATCTTTAACCTCAATTTTATCTACCCCGCCGTTTATATTACCGTTAAGCAAAAAGGATGAGATATCATAACGATAATTTTGGTCTTCGGAAAACATTATGCTTCCTTGACCTCCTTCAAACTGAAAACTTATATTTTTGACAGCCGTATCCAAACTTTTTACCAAATCTTCTTTATTTTTTAGGACATCAGCAAAATCTATTAAGGCTTCTATAGTTCCATTCATAGGTAGATTTACGGAATATAAACTTTCGCTTAATTGCTTTTCTAAAAAAGTATCAACAACATCTGCCGGAACCAAATCCGAAAAATAGAAACGCAGGCCCAGTCTACTGCTTCCCGGACGATACTCTGCATCAATACCCACGGTCGAAATACGATCTTTTATTTTAAGCAGCGCATTAAAATCCGTTTCCATATTGGTGAAATTGCGTTCAAATGTATAGTTCAAATCGGAGAAAATCCATTTGCGTCCCAAATCTACTTCATGAAATTCCAACTCCGCATTTTTTATGGATATATCATGAATATAACTCTCCGGATATAATTTGTCCTCCGAATTAAAACGCTCAACAAAATCTTCAAATGAGGCAAAATAATATTCCAATTTCTTCTTGTTTATCTCATTTTTGTTATCTTTGTTTATTCCATATGTCGTAAACAAGTAAACTGACGGAGAAGTTACTTCAACCGAACTCGGAGCAATAACACCTCGCAACAGTGCTCTTATACTGAAAGAAACAGAGGTTTTGGGAGCATTTACAATAAATGTTCCGTCATTTTTCTTATAAACGACATCATTGGCTATAATTTTAATTGGCTGAATGGAACGTACTAGCTCTAAATTTACGGCTTTTACGGTCACCTGATACTCGGCATCATCATGATTGAGTGCTTTAATGATATATGGCTTTAAAAATGGTACGGCGACAGGACCGCGATAAAGCTGCCACAAAAACAATAGCAGCAAAACCAGAAAGACGACGCCTGTATAGTCCATAATTTTACGGGCTTTATAGATTTTAATTGAAACCTTTTTCATTTTCCTCCAGCCACGAAATTATGTCATTATAATTACGAAAACGATATAAATCATTATGCCCTGCATAAGGATAGATAATCATTTTTTTCGGTTCTTGAGCATATTGATATAAATTTTTTGCTAATTTTACAGGGACCAGCTTATCCGCATTTCCTCCCATAACCATTATCGGACTTTTTAGCTGTGAAACAAGCTCCAAATTATCGTAATAATGCTCTTTCATCAGACTACCTAACGGCAACGGAAGCTTAACTTTGTCCTGAACGACATTGGCCAAACTATCAAACGGAACTTCCAAAATAACTGCGTTAACCGGATTTTCTTTTTGCAAATCATATGCTGTGTTCAGAGCCATATGTGAGCCTAAGGACATCCCGTAAATTATGATGTCCTCATTGTTATATCCCATTTTTTGCAGCTCTTTTACCGCAGCAAGAGCATCCGCTTCTAAGTTTTTTTGATTAATTTCACCATCAAGCCCGCCAAAGCCTCTATATTCCGGCAAAAAGACGCCATAACCTTTTCTTGCAAAAGGCACGAGTTTGTGGAAAAAACCTTCAATGTTATGCGCATTACCATGCATAAAAACAATAACTTTTTTATCTTCTTTAGGCTTAACATACCATCCCAAAAGTTTTGTTCCGTCTGCGGATTTATATTCCTTTTGCTCAACTGTTAGCCCACTTTCCTTCGCCTCCGAAATATCAGAAGCAATGTCTGACGGAGCATAAAACAACATCTGCGGTACAAAAATTATTAACCCGCAAAGCACAGCATAGACACCGGCCCAAAGTCCCGCAGCATAAATTAAAATCTTTTTCATGCCTCGCCTACCTTACCTGCCAATGCTGCCGACAAAAACAAATCAATGTCGCCATCCAAAACGGCCTTAGTATCCGAGGTTTCAGCTTCGGTTCGCAAATCCTTGACCATTTTATAGGGTTGCAAAACATAAGAACGAATCTGATAACCCCAGCCGTTATCACCCTGAGAATCGCGAATCCCCTGGGCCTCGGCCTCACGCTTTTTAAGCTCAATCTCATACAAACGTGCTTTCAACATATTCCAAGCACTTTCGCGGTTTTGGAACTGAGAACGTTGGCTTTGACATTGGACTACAATACCTGTCGGAATATGGGTGATGCGTACGGCAGAATCTGTTTTATTAATATGTTGTCCGCCCGCACCCGAGGCTCTATAAGTATCTACCCGACAATCTGCCTCATTAATTGCTATCTCGATTTTATCATCAATTACCGGATAGACGCCAACCGAAGCAAAACTCGTATGACGGCGACCCGCACTGTCAAAAGGCGAAATTCTCACCAAACGATGCACTCCGGTTTCCGACTTTAGCCAACCATAGGCATTATGACCGCAGATTTTTATGGTTACTGATTTTATGCCGGCAACATCGCCTTCCGTTTCTTCTACATATTCAACTTTATATTTATGTGCTTCTGCCCAACGAGTGTACATTCTAAGTAGCATTTCTGCCCAATCCTGAGCCTCTGTACCACCGCTTCCGGCATGGACCTCCAAATAAGCATCATTAGCATCAACCTCTCCTGAAAGCAAAGCCTCTAGCTCGCCTCTTCGTGCTTGTTGCGCCAAATCATCCATTTGTTGTTTGATATCAGAAACTAAAGCCTCGTCGCCCTCTTCTTCCGCCATCTCGACTAAACCGCATAAATCATTTAAAGAGCTTTCCATCTCCTGATAATTATTGATAGCCTCTTCCAGATTATTTTTTTCAGACATCAAGCGCTGCGCTTTGTCTGCATCGTCCCATAATTTGGGATCTTCAGAGAGTGTATTTAACTCATCCAACCGGAGTAAGGCATTATCATAGTCAAAGAGACCTCCTCAGCAGCTCCAAAGAGTGCTTTATTTGTGTGGCTATTTCGCTTATTTCGGCTCTCATTCTACTTAATTCTCCTAATATTCCGCACCCAACTGAAAATCACTGTTGGAAGAGTTCTCAAAAACCGCTCCGCTTTCGGTATTATTATCATTCTCGGCTTCCGTATTGCTTCCGATAACACGTTGGCGGACTTTGTCAAAATCAAAATCAGGTTTTAAGGCCTCAACAATTACGGATTTATCTGTCGGAACTGCCGGTTTGCCCGTGTCGTGGTTAATTCTTACCAATTTTATACCTTGCGGAATACGGAACGGAATATCCGGCTGATTGGCCAAGGCTTCTTTCATAAAACCGTAGAATATCGGCAAGGCGGCCGCGGCACCTGTTTCTCTTCTGCCTAAGGTTCTCGGTTCATCAAAGCCAACATATACGCCGACAACCAAATCCGGCGAAAATCCCATAAACCATGCATCTTTATTCTGGTTTGAGGTGCCGGTTTTTCCTGCCAAGTGTTTGCCTATGGAACGCAATCTGGCACCGGTTCCGCGCAAAGCAACACCTTCCAAAATACTGGTCATTTGGTAAGCTGATAAGGGGTCGACTATTTGTTCTCTGGAATCTGCCAAATGCGGAATTTCCTGATTTTCAAACTTATCTGCATTGCAATTTTCACAAGCTCTTTTATCTTGCTTCAAAATCGTTTTTCCTTCACGATTTTGAATGCGCTCAATGAAATATGGCTCAACCTTTTTGCCTCCGTTTACAATGACAGCATAGGCACTTGCCATATCTATCAGTCTTGTATCACCGGCTCCGAGCGACATTGACAACAGTTCGGGCAAGTTCGGATTTACACCAATGCGCTTGGATAGCTCTGAAACCTTATCCATTCCGACATCTTGCGCCAAACGCACCGTCATTAGATTGCGCGATTTTTCAATTCCCTGACGCAAAGTCATTAAGCCATAAAATTTCTTAGAATAGTTTTCCGGTTTCCACTTTGGCAAACCTGCTCCTTGGTCTAAAACAAATGGGGCATCTAAAATTAAATCTGTCGGAGAATAACCATTTTCCAAAGCCGTCAGATAAACAAAGGGCTTGAATGCCGAACCTGTTTGCCGACGCGCCTGAGTTGCTCGGTTAAATTGTGACTTTTTAAAAGAATAGCCACCGACAACAGCCAAGACTTTACCTGTGTGGGGGTCCATGGCTATCAACGCGCCTTCTGCATTCGGAACTTGACGCAATTCATAGCTATTTTCGGCTAATTTTTTGGCTTTGATTGTTTTTTCCGAAGCATGTTCAACATAAACAATGTCGCCTTTATGCAAAACGTCGGAAGCTGCTTTCGGAGCTCCGCCGACATCTTGCGTCTTGGGCAAATTCTTTCTTGCCCAACCAAGCAAACTTAAAGGTATTTCGCCTTTTTCATTCTCTGCCGTTTCAATCAAAGCCTTGTCTGTTTTTACATCCAAGACAATTGCTTTTTGCCAGCTAGCATCTGCACCCTTAGGCATTTCAACCTTATCAAAATTCTCTTTGTATTTTTCATCTAAGGCTATATTGGCAACGGGTCCGCGCCAACCGTGTCTGCGGTCATAGTTCATTATCTCATCATGAAAAACTTTGGTTGCAATGTTTTGAAGCTTGGGGTCTAAGGTTGTTCTGACAATCAGGCCTCCTTCGTACAAGGCTTCGTCTCCAAAATCATCGCTGATTTCGCGTCTTACTTCCTCGCTGAAATATTCGGCATTTTTTAAGAATCCGCTACTGCGCTCTACTGTCAATAAAGGCTTTTCTTTGGCTTTTTCCGCCTCTTCCTGTGTTATGTAGCCCTCTTCCGCCATACGATCCAAAACCCAGTTACGACGACCGACTGCCGCTTCATATTTGCGTTTTGGGTGGTAATTGTTCGGACCTTTGGGCAACGCAGCCAAATAAGCTATTTCTTCAATATTCAGCTCGTTTAAGGATTTTCCGAAATAGTTTAATGCGGCGGCAGCTACACCATAGGAGCGATTGCCCAAATAAATCTCATTCAAATATAACTCCAAAATGTGGTCTTTGCTGAAAGCGTTCTCAATACGGGTTGCCAAAATAGCTTCTTTAATCTTGCGTGTGTAAGAAAGCTCTGAAGACAACAGCATATTTTTAGCAACTTGCTGTGTAATGGTTGATGCCCCTGCCGGACGACGTCCCGTTCCGATATTTTTGATATTGCCGAGCATTGCGCGAATAATGCCCAGATAATCTATCCCGCCATGGGTATAAAAATTTTTGTCTTCCGCGGCAATAAAAGCATTTTTAACCTGATCCGGTATCTTGTCTATCGGCACGAAGAATCGTTTTTCAGCGGCATATTCCATCAAAAGCTGACCATCACCGGCGTAAAGACGCGTGGTTACGGGAGGTTCATATTTTTCTAATTGATGGTAATCAGGAAGTTCTCCTGCATATTTCCACAGGCTGCTGATTATGATGACAAAACCAATAACCGCGAAAAAGAAAAATGTGCTTAGTAGTGACGATAGTGTTTTAAACATAAAAAAGCATCCGAAAAATTAATTAATTTTTTGCGTTATCTGCAATTTAGTACAAATTATCTCAATAGAACAGCAAAATTTTATGTATGTTGAATAATTTTTAGTCAGAAGATTGAGGCATGCTGCATATTGTCAAAAAACTTATTAACTGCCTTTGTTGTGGATACGGCAAGTTTTTTGCGGTAAGAGGCTTGCTTCAGCAAGCGTTCTTCCGTGCGGTTTGACAAATAACCCATTTCGAGCAAGGCCGACGGAATATCCGGAGCTTTTAAGACCGCGAATCCGGCAAAACGATGTGTATTGTCCACTAACTGAACAGATTTGCGCATCTCCTGAACCATAAAGGTTGCAAACTCAGAAGAGCGGTTCATACTTTCTCGTTGTGCCAAATTGATTAAGATATCCGAAACCTCTTTGGAATGTTCCACAAGATTGAGACCGCCGATAACATCCGCCTTATTTTCTCTTTCAGCCAAAGCCTCGGCTTCTTTGTCTGACGCCGTTTCTGAAAGCGTGTAAACAGACAAACCTTTAGCACTACGATTAACGGCACTGTCAGCGTGGATGGATAAGAACAAATCAGCCTTATAACGACGAGCAATTCTTACACGCTCACGCAGGGGAATAAAAATATCCGTGCTACGCGTTAGATAAACCTTATAGCCTTCTTTTTCCAAAATCTTTTTAAGTTCCTTGCCCATTGCCAAAGTTATGTTCTTTTCATAAACACCCGAATAACCGATGGCTCCGGGGTCACGTCCGCCATGTCCGGGGTCTAAGACAATGATTTTTTTAGAATCTTTTTTGACGGTTTTAACCGGATTTGAGCGCGATTTTGAGACAACTTTTTTCGGCGAAGAATCGCTCGAGAAAACATGATCAGAACCGACTTTAGAGGCAAACTCTCGCTCTGATGCAACAGACACATCCACAACAAAGCGCCACCCGAAAGTTGATTGGGGCGGCAACATAAAGGCTTTTTTAATGATGGCCGGCTTTTTCAAATCAAAAACAATTCGGGTTCCGTCCGTACCCACGCTTCCCAGCCTTGTTTGGCTAACCAGATTATTTTTATCGTTGTAATCTTCTAATTTTTTGCTGACATTAATATCAAAAGTATCCACAACCAGACGCTTGGGATTGTTAAGCAAAAACACTTTATAATCAAACTTCTTATCCGCATCCAAAACGATACGAACCGTTCCTACTCCCTGACCTATCCGCATAGATTTGATACCGGAGGCAGCTTCCGCCGAATAAGAGAAAAGCATAGCACACAAAAGCAACAGGCAGCAAAACGCTCTACCCGCGAAAAACTTCAAAAGATTTTTCAATGCCTTTGTCATATCTTTCCGTAAAAATGTTAAACCTATTTTGATTATAAGAAATACTTATTACCAATATATTAAAGCCACAAATAAAAAAACTTAATCTTCCGCATAAATTTGCTGTTGTGTTTTAAATCAAATCGTATATTCTAGAGCGGAATTGTATGTATTTTTATGTATCGGCTTTAGGTCTTCATACAGAATTTGGAACATTTTTTCAAGGTCTAAATTTCGGTACCGCCGTTTTTCATAGCGAAAAATGTGCTTTGCATACAATGATGAGGAAAAGATTTTTGCCGGATTAAGGTCCGCGGGTTTTGAGCACGAATAATAAATAAGCAATAAAGATGCTTGAAGCCAAAGAGAGAGAGTTTTTATATACGAGGCTTCCCTATATGGTTGAAGCTTTGGATGTTTGTTGATAAACTCGTATGTTACGGGTGTTGGGTTTAGTTTAAACACTCCCTCGGCCTACCGGCTGGTGAAATTTCTTGCGGCAAAAAATGCCGTAAGCTATTATGGAGTTTGTTTATGACTAAAAGAATGCTGATTGATGACACGCATCCGGAAGAAACTCGCGTTGTTGTCGTTAACGGAAATAAGGTTGAAGATGTTGAGTTTGAATCAAGCAACCGCAAACAAATCAAAGGCAATATTTATTTAGCAAAAGTTATGAGGATTGAGCCCTCGCTGCAAGCCGCTTTTGTGGATTATGGCGGGAACAAACATGGCTTCTTGGCTTTTGGAGAAATCCATCCAGATTATTATAACATTTCTGATGAAGAAATGGCTGAGGTCGACAAAGAAGTTGATGCGATTATTGAGGCAAAGAAGCAGGCTTTGAAAGAGCGTGAAGAACAGCGCGAAAGACAACGTATTGAACGCGCGGAGCGTCGTGCCCAATATGAAGCAAAAAAAGCTCAGGAAGAGGCTGAAAAAGCCGCTGCTCTTGCCGCTGCAGAGGCTCAAAAGTCAGCCGAATCTCAGGAAGAAATTGCAAAACAGCCTGAAGAAGTTTGCACCTCTCAAGAAAGTGTTCCAACACAAAGCGTTGCCGAAGATGTTTCGGAAACGGCTCCCGTTGCCATGGAACCCGTGGCTGAAGAAAATGCACAACCTGTTGTCGAAGATGCTCATGCTGCTGAAGAACGCGCCATCGAGGAAGAAGCTGCTTCGGACACCAAACCGCGCAAAAGAAGAATCCTGAAAAAACGTTATAAGAAGAAACTTGCCGAAGAACAAGAGAAAGCTGAGCTCAAAGTTTTGAGCGAAGCTACCGGTACGGAAGAGGAATCCGTTAGCGAAGAAGTTTCGGAAAATAATGACAACGAAGAAAATCTCAAACAAGAGAAATCATCTTCTTACGTAAATGATGATGATGCCGTCGATGATGACGATGAAGATGAAGAATATGACTTTGAACTGCAAAGAAAACTGATTAAGGTCAGAAAACTTTATCATCGCAGCAATATCCAAGACGTGATTAAAGAAGGACAAATTTTAGTTGTTCAGGTTGTTAAGGAAGAACGCGGCAACAAAGGTGCGGCAATGACAACTTATTTGTCTTTGGCCGGACGCTATTGCGTTTTGATGCCCAACCGCATTAAGAGCGGCGGTGTCTCCCGTAAGATTACGAATGCGGCTGACCGCAAACGCCTTAAGGCTATTGTCAAAGAGCTTCCGTTAACCAGCGATATGTCTATGATTGTTCGTACCGCAGGTGAAGACAAGACAAAAGCTGATATTGTGCGCGACTACAACTATCTTATTCGTTCTTGGAATCAGATACGCTTAGATGCTTTGAAAAATACGGCTCCGGCTCTTATTCATGAAGAAGGGAATCTGATTAAGCGCGCTTTACGTGATATGTACACCAAAGATATTTCAGAAATTATCGTTGATGGTGACAAAGCATATCAGATGGCCAGAGATTTTGTTAAAATTCTCTCTCCGCATAATTTGAAGAAGATAAAGTCTTGCAAAAAGAACGATATTCCTTTGTTCCAACGTTTTCAGGTTGAAAGCCAGCTTGACAAACTTCATGACTGCAATGTTCAACTTGAATCCGGCGGCTATCTGGTGATTAATCCGACCGAGGCTTTGGTCTCGATTGATGTTAACTCCGGTCGGGCGACCAAAGAAAAGGATTTGGAAGAAACCGCTCTTAAAACCAATTTGGAAGCAGCCGATGAAATTGCTAAGCAGCTCAGAATGCGTAATCTTGCAGGCTTAATTGTGGTTGACTTTATTGATATGGAAGACCCGCAAAATAACCACGCCGTTGAAAAACGGATGAAGGAGGTGATGAAGCAAGATAGAGCTCGTGTACAAATCGCTAAAATGAGTTGTTTCGGCTTGCTTGAAATCTCTCGCCAGAGAATGCATTCCTCCTTCATGGAAAGCAATTATCAAGTTTGTCCGCATTGCCATGGTATGGGTGTAGTCAGAACAACAGAATCCGGTGCTGTACTTATTTTGCGGGTTATTGAAGAAGAAGGCATTAAGAACCGTTCCGCTAAAATCAGCATCACGGTTCCGACAGATATTGCCATCTATCTCTTAAACCAAAAACGTCAGACGCTTTGTTCTTTGGAACAACGTTACAATATGGAGATTGTGGTTTGCGCCGATGACAGTATTAAAAATGTTTCGGAATATAAGTTAGAAAGGATTAAAAGCCTAAAAGAAGCAGCTAAAGAAGCTGATGAAGAAAAGAAATCCGCTAGCGACGTTGCGGAGGAAAAAGTCACTGACGAAAATTCCGTAAACGAAGCAAAATCGGAAGAAAACAATCGGAAACAAAGAGGTCGTCGTAATAATAGGAGACAACAACAGCAAGTTGAAAATGCAAATGAAACTACTGAAGAAAAAGTTTCCGATGTTAGTGCTTCAGAAGAAAATGAAGCTCAAGAAACTGAAAAGACTTCTGATGATATGGCGGAAAACAATGAATATAACAAAGAAAGAAGAAACTTCCGCAGAGATCGTCGCCGCGACAGAAGAGGCCGCGACAGACGTCGGGACAGAAGAAATCGCGACAACAGACAAAATGGAGCTTCTTCTCAGGAAAACGAGCATCATAAAGAAAAAGCCGAAACAATCATCTTATATAATTCGCATGAGGATATTAAGCCACAAGGTGCAGAGGCTCAAGATGAAGCTGCGAAACAGGAGAAAACGAACTGGTGGCGAAAACTTATCGGATAAGCAATTCGTTGAGCAAAATCTTTTTAGGGCTGATTTGCAGTATCTTGCTGCAATCAGCTCTTTTGTCCTATGCCAAAGCAGATTCAATCAGCCTAATTTCGGATGAAGAAACCGAACAATTCTTAGCCAAACAATTACAACCTATTTTCAAAGCTGCAGGAATTCCCTTTAACCGAAACAACATTTATATCGTTAATGACGATAGCCTAAACGCTTTTGTCAGTGATGGAAATAATATGTTTGTTAATACGGGAACATTGATTAAGGCTGATAATGAAAATGAAATTGTCGGAGTTCTGGCGCACGAAACCGGACATATTATGGGTGGACATATTCTGCGGCAAAAACTAAAGATGCAAAATATGCAACAAGTTAGTCTGGCGTCTATGCTTGCAGCCGGAGCTGCTGCTGCCGCGACGGGAAGAGCTGATGCAGCAATGGCGATTATGATGGGGACGCAAAGTTCGGTGCTTAATGCTATGATGGCTTATCAGGTAGAGGAAGAGAGAAGTGCTGATGAATCTGCCGTTAAGTTGTTGAATATGACTCAGCAAAGCTCTGCGGGGATGTGTAATTTTATGAAAAAAATCGCACATCAAAATCGGCTAAGCGGTATCAGCGAAAATCCGTATTTTAGAACGCACCCCGTAACATCCGAAAGAATCAGATTTTTAGACAATGCGGCAAAAGCATCTCCTTATACCAAAGAAACCAAACCAAGTGAAGAATTTTTGCGGATTAGGGCTAAACTTATTGCTTTTTTGGAAGATGCCAACAAAGTTTTGCAAAAATACCCGCTCAGCGACAAATCTGTTGCCGCGCGTTATGCTCAATCCATTGCATTTTTCAGAATGCTTAAGCTTAATCAATCTCTTGAGCTGATTAATGGGTTAATTGCGGAAGAGCCGGACAATCCCTATTTTCACGAGCTCAAAGGACAAATTTTTATGGAAACGGGAAAGATTAAACCGGCAAAAATTGAATATCAAAAAGCTCTTTCTTTGTTGCCAAATTCCGCTTTGTTTCAAATTAATTTGGCTCATGCCGCTTTGGAGGATGCGCCCTCTCCTTCAGAGCTTAAGCAAATTGTGGCTTTGCTTAATAAATCTATTTTGCAAAAACCCGATACTTATGGCTGGTTGCTGCTTGCACGAGCTTATGGTGAGTTAAACGATGTGGCCAACTCGAACTATGCTTCTGCTGAATATAGCTTGCGCATTGGTGCATATGATATTGCTAAAAAACAAGCAAACACAGCTCTGAAAGCGACATCGTCACCTCAACTCAAACTCAAAATTAATGATTTGCTTAATCGACTAGACGAGCTTAAATCAGCTTAAGTTTTTAGTAAAAGCACATAAAAATCTTATATGTGCTTTTTATTTGTTATATCTAAGCGTTACTTTTTTAGGCTTTCAGACAGCACAGGACGGCGGTATGATAAGTTTACGGGTCTTACGAAACTTGGCATATTGTCATCTGTTGTGCTGTCTTGTTTGGCTTTCTCAAGAGGTTTTACCTCTCTCTCCGGCATTATTTTTGCCTGATACAAGCAAGACATTTCCGAAACTGGTTCGTAAAAATCCTCAAGCCCAGATATGTTCTCTTTATACCCTAAATAAAGAAAACCTCCTTCCGCTTGTCTTGTATATATTTTTTCCAGATGTTTGCGTTGCGTTTCTTTATCAAAAAAGTGCAATACATTGCGGCAAAAGATAATATCAAATTTTTCCATGAATGTTAAATCGTCCATCAAGTTATAACGACGAAACTCAACCATATCGGCAATATCATCGTTTATAACCCAACCTCCGCGTTCCTGATGAAAATTATCAATTATCATTCGAGCATTCAATCCCATTTGAACCTCAAACTGATTATATAAACCATGCTGCGCCTTGGTTATTGAAACTGTTGATAAATCCGTACCGATAATTTTTATATCCCAATCTCCGTTCATAGGTAAGGCATTATGAACAGCCATCGCAATAGAATAAGTTTCTTGGCCCGAGGAGCAACCCAAGCTCCAAATACGCAACTTTTTTGCGCCTCTGTTCAACTCTTTAATATGCGGTAGTATGCTCTCTTCAAAATTTTTAAAAACTTTATAATCCCTATAGAAACTGGTTTCAGACAAAGCCAAAGCTTCAACCACTTGCCAAAGCAAAGCCTTTTGTCCCATTTTGAGTTCGGCAATCAGTTCCTCTACTGAGGCATAGCCTTTTTCGCGCACAAAATTGTACATTTTTTTATCAATGATGAAATACTCGTCATCATTAAAATCCCAGCCTGCATTGTCTTTTAAGAGCTTTAGAAGATAGTTATAATCGCGTTTCCTCATGGTTTTCTCCTAAATCAGCCCCAAAATTTCCAACTTGCTGATGATAATTTCTTCATCAAAAGGCTTCATAATATAGTCATCAGCCCCTCCGCTCAAGGCATCATCTATCTTGTCGGGATCTGTTATTGATGAACAAAACATAATTTTGGGCTGAGGTATTTTTTTCAAACTTCTTATTTTATATAGGGCATCTATACCATCCAGAACAGGAAGACGCCAATCCATTATGACAACGGCTGGTTCGTTTAACTCCACAGCCTCTACAACTTCTTCTCCGTCTTCTGCCTCAACGACATCAAAACCAAGATTGGCCATAATTTTTGACAGCAACATTCGAATAACTCGAGAATCATCTGCTATTACACATTTAGCCATTCTACCACCTATTCAATACTCAGCGCGAAAACATCCGTTTCAATTACGTTTAACTTCAGTTTGAACTTATTTAAAATCTCTTGTAAATAGAACAAGGGTGCGTATTGTGCCGTGTGCTCGATTAATTTTCCATTAACGGCATCTGATATTGTTTTAATTTTTTCTGCTGAACGGTGCTCTCCTCCGGCAGAAATAAGCAGGCGACCAACCTCTTCTTTGACTTCTATTTGTCCACCTTTGATAAAGGTATCTGCCAAAATCATTACGGCAAGCATTGACATTCGGCTTAATTGCCAATTTTTAAGGTTCATTTGCAGGGTTATCGGATAATTAACATTGCCTAGTGTTTTTAGGTAATCCGCCGTTGTTTTCTCAACTAAATCTAACTTTTCGAGATTGGAATTATCCAAACCAAAAGCCATACGGAAAAATTTTAACCTTGCCGTTAATACTCCGGAACTTACTTTTAATATGGAGCGAATATCATCCATAAAATCCATATCACCTTCTTCCAACAACTCGACAGCATTTGATACTGCTCCGATATTGCCGATTAGGTCGTGGCTGATGCGGGTGCAAATTAGTTCTGATATTTCGGTTGATGATATTGTATTTTCCATAGCTCACCTAAAAACTGTATAAATCCGTATTCATATAACGTTGGTCTTCTCTTGACATCCTTGTATAATCAAGCTCCCGCAACATCGGATCTTCCAATACCAGCCGACCTGTTGCTGCTTGAAGATAAGGTTTATTGCCTCCCAAACCCCAGATGACATCATCTCGGTTATCCGGACTACCATACTTTTGGTTAATTTTTTTCCAAAAATCATAAATTTTTATGTTGCGAAGATAAATAGCTTTTTGCGAATTTCCCGTTATGTTGGCGGCTTCGCTCTTATAAAAAATCTTATAAGCCTTATTGCCGGTAAAATTACTGGTAAATTTTACTTCAATCGTTTCTTTTGTGTCATATTTGGCATAAGATGCCGTTTCAACATATTGGTGCTTGTCCCTTTGGGCAACCTTAATGACACAATTTTCTAGACGTTCGTAACCAACAACACCTGAAGCTCGACATTTTTCCTCATTCCGCCAACGAATAAAATTCGGAATATCCATTTTCTGGACCGTGCGACGAAAACCTCGCTTGGTCAACGTATCATCAATCTGCTTAAAAGACATTCTTAGCATCGCGCCAGAAATATCAAAAACAGAAGCATTTGAACGTCGGCTGCGCTTTTTGGATTTTTCCATCATCGTCTCAAGGTTTGTCTCTGCTGATGCTGATGATGCACCTGATGTTGAGGAAGATGCTACCTTATCTTCTGCTTTCTCGGCCAATTTGTTAATCCAGCTTTCTCCTCCTTTTGCTGACTGCGTTTGACTTCCCGTGTCTTTTAAGTTTGCGGTCAGGGATTGATCCTTATCTACTTTAATTTCACCTTCTGCTTCCGGCTTGTTTTCCTCTGCGGCGTTTTTTTCCTCGGGATTGGGGTTAAGCTGCACAGGAGATTTTTGCAGCATGGGTATCTCTACCGGTTCGTTTGATTGCATATCTTCTTCAAAGGCATTGCCGATATTGTCAAAATTAAATTCTTCGTCATCAACAAATTTTGGTGCATCAATAACAGAACCGTTCGGAGTTGGAGATAAAGAGGTTTTGGTCATGGCATTGGGTTGCAGGGCGGAATTTTCCATAGCTTGTTTTTCTGAGAGTTCGGGATAAACCGCAGGATCATACTCCTCATCCGCCCAAGACGAAGCCGCACAAAAAGCCGCTAAACAGCTGATTATAACCCAAATATAACCTTTCATTTCAGAATCGCATCCTTTCCTTTTGCCCTACTATATCCGTTTTTTCCTAATTAGCAAAGTGTTAGCTTTAAGTTATCAATAAGAAGAATGTTGAAATTTTGGTTTACAAAATCAGGAAAAACGGCTAAATTTCCGCTAAAATTAGCAGGAGTGATGATGGTGGAAAAAATTGTTCATGTTATCGGTGCCGGCTTAGCCGGTTGTGAAGCAGCTTGGCAGATTGCCTCGCGCGGCGTAAAAGTCGTTATCCACGAAATGAAACCCAAAAAATATTCTCCGGCGCATAAAAACGCCGATTTTGCCGAGTTGGTTTGCTCAAACTCTTTGCGCTCCGATGATTTTTTACATAATGCCGTCGGACTTATGCACGAAGAAATGCGACGTGCCGGCTCCTTGATTATGGCTTGCGCCGATAAAACAAAAGTTCCGGCCGGTGGCGCATTGGCCGTTGACCGTGACGGTTTTGCCGCAGAAGTTACACAAAAGATTAAAAATCATCCCCTTATTGATATTTCCTATGAGGAGATTGATTCCCTCCCTGATGCCTCTTTCGGAAGAGTGATTATTGCCACGGGGCCTTTAACCAGCGAAAATTTGGCTCACTCCATCCTTAAAGAAATCAACAACCAAGCCTTATCTTTTTATGATGCCATTGCGCCGGTTGTTTACAAAGACAGTATTGATTTTTCCAAGGCTTGGTATCAGTCTCGCTATGATAAAGGAGATAAACTGGATTATATCAACTGTCCGCTTTCTCAAGAAGAATATTATCGTTTTGTAGATGAGCTTCTAAAAGCGCAAAAAGTTGAATTTCATGACTTTGAAGAAGCGCATTATTTTGACGGCTGTCTGCCGATTGAGGTTATGGCCGAACGCGGTATTGAAACCTTGGTTTTCGGTCCCATGAAACCAATCGGTCTGACAAACCCGCATTCTGACCAAAAGCCTTATGCCGTTGTTCAGCTCAGGCAAGACAACAAAGAAGACACCTTACGCAATATGGTCGGATTTCAAACAAAAATGAAATATGGCGAACAAGAACGTATTTTTCGGATGATTCCGGGGCTTGAAAATGCTGAGTTTGCGCGTCTTGGCGGCATCCACAAAAACACCTTTATCAAAAGCCCTGTCCTCTTAGATGAATTTTTACGCCTAAAAATTCGACCGAATATCAGTTTTGCCGGTCAAATCACCGGTTGCGAAGGTTATATTGAAAGCGCATCCGTTGGTCTTATGGCAGGATATTTTGCCGCGACTGAAGCTTTGGGACAAACACCTGTTCTTCCTCCTCGAACAACAGCGTTCGGCTCTATGCTTGCCCACCTGATTGATGACACAAATTGCGATGATTTTCAGCCGATGAACATAAATTTTGGTATTTTTCCGACCATAACAGGTGAAAAAACCGCCAACGGAAAATTCCGCAAAATTAAAGGGACCGAGCGCAAAACCGCCTATTGTGAACGGGCTCTCGCAGACTTAACACCTTGGTTGGAGAAGTTTAATGAAAACAAGGCATAAGCAAGCAAAAGACGAGAATTTTCCGGTTGGGTCCCTCTTGATTTCCAAAGAGCTCCGCCCTTTGGTGGCAAAATATTATAAATTTGCTCGAATGGCTGATGATATTGCCGATAACCCAAAGCTTAACATGAAGCAAAAGCTCCAAGCCCTTGATGAAATGGAAGATATTTTATATCAGCGAATCGGCAGCAAAAGTAAAAAACTTTCCTTCATTAACGGCTTGCGCAAGGATTTTATAAGCGAAAACTTATCTTTCTCTCTTTTGACAGACTTGTTGGTTGCTTTTCGGCAAGATGCCAGAAATTTTACTTATGAAACTTGGGCACAACTTACGGAATATTGCCGTTGGTCTGCAGCTCCCGTTGGACGTTTTATGTTGGCCATACATAATGAAAACCCTTCTACTTATTTGCCGGGGGCTTCGCTTTGTGTGGCTTTGCAGATAGAAAATCATCTTCAAGACATAAAATATGATGCAAAATTATTAAAAAGGGTGTATATTCCATCCGGTATGCTGAAAAAGTTTGGCGTAAAAGTTAAGGATTTGCTTAAAGATAAGGAAACGCCGGCTTTGAACAGCTTGAAAAAAGACATTTTGCAAAAAGTGAAAGGTTTGATTAAGGAGGCGGAAGTCCTGCTCTCCATCGTAAAAAGCAGACGGCTCAAATTGGAGCTCGGCGTTATTCTTTCTTTAACTCATATTATGTTAAAAAAGTTAGAGAAAGAAGATGTTTTGGCAAAAGATGTTAAACTCTCCAAAACAGATTGGCTGAAAGCTGTTGTTTGTGGCATTGCCAAAGGCTTGTTTACAAAACCGAAAACATTGACTACAAAAGGTTTGTAATGAACAATAATATCAAAAAAATCGTTAAAAAATCAGGTACCTCCTTCTTTTGGAGTATGAGATTTCTTCCCAAAGCAAAACGTGAAGCTATGTATACGCTTTATGCTTTCTGCCGTCATATTGATGACATTGTTGACGGCGACAGCTCTATCGCCGAAAAGCAAGAACTGTTGCAGGCTTGGCGCGAAGAAATGGATAATATCTATGATAAAAAAGTTCCCGCAACAGATATCGGACGCAAAATTTATAAAAATTGCATGCGTTTTAAGCTGCCAAAATCCGAATTTTTGCGCTTGATTGACAGCATATCTATGGATGTTCCTAATCCCGTACAAGCTCCGAGCCTGAATGATTTTTACAGCTATTGCCGCGGTGTTGCCGGTGTGCCGGGAAGTTTGTCTTTGCGCATTTTTGGCTGCAGTGATGAGAAAATGATTGAGGAGCTCTCCTCTTCTCTCGGGAATGCCTTGCAAATTACCAACATCTTACGTGATGTTAAGGAAGATGCTTTGGCCGACAGGTTATATATCCCTCGTGAGTTTTTAGAAAAAGCAGATATTAATATTACCGACCCGAAATCCGTTATTACTGATAAAAATTTGGTCTTTGCCAGAGAAGAATTGGCAAAACTTGCCAGTAAAGATTTTCAAAAGGCCTATGAGCTGATAAAACTTTTAGATAAGAAGACTGCCCGCCCCGTAAAGATGATTGCAAATATCTATAAAAAATATTTCGATATTATGCAAAAGCGCGGCTGGGAAGTTATCTCCCCTAAACCGACAATCAGCAAATTTGAGAAGCTTGCTTTAGCCCTTAAAGCTCTGTTGTCTAACAAATGAGTTCTGCTCTTGTAAAATATCATATTATTGGTGCGGGGATTGCCGGCTTACAGACAGCTCAATTGCTTAAGCGCAAATATCCGCAAGCACAGATTGTTGTTTATGAGGCGGCAAAAAACATCGGCGGACGTTGTTTTTCTTTTTCTGATACAAAACTTGCCGCAACCTTAGATAATGCCACACATGCCGTTTTGCGCGGAAATAGTTTGGCTGCTAAACTGCTTGGCAAAAATACCAAATTTGCTCCAGCTGCTTTTTACTCTCCCAAAATAGGAAAAATAAGCCGCAAGAAATTTGACTTTATCAGCGAAAAAGCCTTGGCTCTGTTCAACCTTCCTCTTAATAAAGTTGCACAAGGTGTTGTTTTTAAAACCTTATCCAAACTTTTCCCTTTTACCTCACGGCAGCTTGATGTTTGGTTCTCACGCGGAGATTTGAGCTCCAAACTGATTGAACCTCTGGCGCAAGGGCTTGATATTCGCCTTGGATGGAAGCTGAAAGATTTTGCCGCACAAGATGGGTATATTTACAAGCTCATTTTCAACAAAGAAAGCATTGCTCTTCTGCCGCAAGATAAAGTTATCTCGGCCTTAGATGCGCATAACTTCATCAAAATCTTCGGCGGCGAAGATTTTGCTTATAATGAAATCATAAATATCTTTTATCGGACCAGTATGCAAATCAGCCTGCCCGAAGGTTCGGAGTTTTTGGGTTTGAGCAATATGCAAGCACAATGGCTGTTTTCTTCTCCGGGGATTTTGACCGTAACTATAAGTGATGCCGAAAATCTTAAACTCTCGGATGAAGAATTGGCTTTATCCGTTTGGAAAGAGGTTTGCGCTCTACGCGGTCATCAAAGTGCTTTTTTGCCGGCTTACAGAGTGTTGCGCCATAAAAGAGCCACCATCCGCCAAGACAGTCGTAACAATGCGTTACGCCCGACAAATTGCCGAAGCAAGTGGAAAAATATGTATCTTGCCGGCGATTGGACAATGAAAAATTGGCCTTGTTCTATTGAAGCGGCCCTTACCTCCGCACAACGCATCGCGAAAATCTTGTAAAAAAAACTCCGGTTAACTTACCGGAGTTTTTTAGATTTCTTTATCGCAAAGGATTATTCTGCGTCTTTGTTCTCTTCACGAGCTTTGGCAGCTGCCGTCAAGTCGTCGGCAATACGAGCTGAACGACCACGCAATGCACGCAAGAAGTACAACTTCGCACGGCGGATTTTACCGATACGAGATACTTCAATCTTAGCTACGTTCGGAGAATATAACGGGAATACACGCTCAACACCCTCACCGAAAGAGATTTTTCTAACAGTGAAAGAAGAGTTCAAGCCGTCATTCTTACGAGCGATGCAAACACCCTCATAGATTTGGATACGTTCACGGTCGCCTTCTTTTACTTTGGTATGAACCTTCAAGGTATCACCCGGTTTGAAGTTCGGGATATTTTTACCGGAAGTGAGCTTCTCCATCTGCTCTTTTTCTAAGTTTTCAATAATGTTCATTACTTTTACCCTTTGTAAAATTATTTATGTTCTCTATATACCTAAACCTTTTTAGAATCAAGATATTTTTTATAAAGGTCAGGCCGTTTGCGCTTTGTTACTTCTATGGATTTTTCGTGCCTCCATGTGGCAATATTTTGATGATGTCCGCTTAAAAGAACCTCCGGTACTTCGCGTCCGTCCCAAACTATCGGCCTCGTATATTGCGGATACTCCAAAAGTCCGGTCTCAAAACTCTCATCCGTTGTGGACTCTGAGTTGCCCAAAACTCCCGGAATCAATCTGATTATGGCATCCAACATTATCATGGCCGCCTGCTCGCCCCCGGTAAGAATATAATCGCCAATACTTATCTCCTCAATCTGACGGGCTTCTATGACTCTCTCGTCTATCCCTTCAAACCGACCGCAGATGACGGTGATTTCTTCTTCCAATGACAGTTCATGAACTTTAGCCTGGGTAAGAGGCTCTCCGCGTGGGGACATATATATCAGACGACCCTGTTTGTAATTGGCTTTTATGGCCGCATCCAAAATATCAGGACGCATTATCATACCTGCTCCGCCGCCGCAGGGAGTGTCATCTACCGAACCATGCTTGTCAAAAGCATAATCCCTGATATTGACCGTCTCCAGTTGCCACAAGCCCTTGTCTAAGGCCTTGCCCGTTAAGGAATACCCCAAAAACCCCGGAAATATCTCCGGAAATATGGTCAGTATCTTAACCTTCATCGGCAACTTTTTCCTCTGCTTCTTCTGGTGCAAAGTTCATTATC
The DNA here is from genome assembly GCA_949292375.1 of uncultured Pseudomonadota bacterium. GTDB lineage: Bacteria > Pseudomonadota > Alphaproteobacteria > RF32 > CAG-239 > Scatacola_A. Next base: position 142,072 of record CASEZG010000002.1, read on the forward strand.
GCAGATTCAACAATAATATAGCCTTCTTTAACATTCACCTCAGGAACATATTGCTTGGTAAAAGGTATCATCTCAAGCCGGTTGGTCGCTTTGACCTTGAGCTCCAAGATGTCGCCGGCTCCGAAGTTATAAACGCCTTCTACTTTGCCGACCTCTTTTTTAGAAGACTTTTCAATTACCTTTAAGCCTATTAAATCAGCATGGTAAAATTCGTCCTCTTGTGTCTCGGGCAGAGCCGCCTTGTTTACGTAAAACTCCGTACCGACAAGCGTTTCGGCAAGGTTGCGGTCATCTACACCCTTTATTTTTACCCGAAGCAGTTCCTTGGAATGTCCGGTTACTTTGATGGAATAAGTTTTGTCGCCTTTTTTGTTCTCTACCAAGCCATATTTATCTATGTCCGTATCAACTTCGGTAAAGCTCTTTACCTTTACCTCGCCTTTGATGCCGTGAACACCGACTATGGCTCCCAAACAAACTCTTTTATCTTCTTCCATCGCGATTTTCCGATAATTAAAGCTGTGTTCCTAAAAATAACAAAGCAAAATCTTAGATTAAGCCTGAGCTTCTTCAGAAGAAGATTCAGCGGCTTGTGCAGCAGCTTCAGCAGCTGCGGCAGCCTTCTCGGCTTTCTCTTTCATTCTTTCCTGAGCCTTAGCTTTCGGAGCAGATTTCTTCGGCTGGTCATGAATTACGGGAGCAGCGCAAAGACCCAATGCAGACAGCATTTTCTGCATTCTTTCGGTCGGCTGAGCGCCGTTTCCGAGCCAATATTTAACTCTTTCTTCGTTGATGACGAATCTCTCTGCATGATCTTTGGGAAGCAGAGGATTAAATGTACCTAATTTTTCAATGAATCTGCCATCACGGGGAGCTCTCTGGTCAGCGGCTACTACTTTGTAGAAGGGGCGCTTTTTGGAACCACCGCGAGATAGTCTGATACGAACTGCCATTTTTTTATCCTTTCTTAAATTAATTAAATTCCGGCTACCGTCTTATGGCTAAAACGGAAACCGATTACCCATGCCGTTAAACATTCCGCCTAACGGACTATTTTTGAGGCCAGATAAGCCGCCCATGCCGGCAAATGCCTTCATGCCGCCCATCTTGCCTACTCTCTTCATCATGGTTGACATCTGCTCATATGACTTGAGCAACTTGTTAACCTCGTGAACTTCAACTCCGGCTCCCGCCGCAATACGTTTCTTGCGCGAAGCCTTGATTAAATCAGGATTGCGACGCTCCTTAACCGTCATGGAAAGGATTATCGCCTCCTGCTTTTTGACCAAATTGTCGCCGATACCAGCTTCCTCAATCTGGTTCTTAAACTTTGAAAGCCCCGGAATCATCCCAATCAGGCTGCCCATACTGCCCAATTTTTGCAGCTGTCTTAACTGCGCCAACATATCCTCAAGGTCAAACTTGCCTTTCATCATTTTGGCAGCCATTTTTTCAGCCTCGGCTTTGTCTACTTTCTCCATGGCTTTTTCAACCAGAGAAACGACATCGCCCTGACCCAAAATGCGTCCGGCCAAGCGGTCGGGATGAAACTCCTCAAAATCTTCTATCTTCTCGCCGGTACCTAAAAACTTTATCGGCACTCCGGCAACCATCTTCATAGACAATGCAGCACCGGCGCGGGCCGAACCGTCTATTCTTGTTAAAACAATGCCCGTGATGCCGACTTTTTCATTAAATTCTTTGGCAACAGTGCAGGAATCCTGACCTATCATTGCATCTGCCAAAAGCAAAGTTTCTGTCGGGTTGGCAATCTTCTTGACCTCTACAACCTCATCCATCAGGTCTTGGTCTATGTGCAAACGTCCGGCTGAGTCTAAAATGATGACATCATAGCCGCCTTTTTTGCCCTCGCTGATGGCGCGGCGCGTCGTTTCCGCTGGTTTTTCTCCTTTGATTATCGGCAAGGCATAAACCCCAATCTGAGAAGCCAATTGTGCCAGCTGCTCCTGTGCGGCCGGACGATAAATGTCCAAAGAAACCAACATTACTTTCTTTTTGTTTTTGAGCTTGTTGGCTATCTTTGCCGAAGTGGTCGTCTTACCAGAACCTTGCAAGCCCACCATCAAAATACATACAGGGGGAACAGCCTGCAAATTGAGCTCCGAACCCTCTCCACCTAATAATTTGACCAGCTCGTCATGGACGATTTTGACAACCATCTGCCCCGGCTGAATGGAACGCACAACCTTCTCGCCGATGGACTGCTCTTTGACCTTGGCAATGAAATCCTTAACAACCGGCAAAGATACATCAGCCTCCAATAACGCAATGCGTATCTCACGCATAGCATCATCAATGTCTTTTTCACTCAACACACCGCGAGAGGTGATTTTGGCAAAGACTGAGCCTAATTTATCGGTCAAAGTTTCAAAAATTGTCTTATCTCCAATTTTAACCAAGCCCTAAACTATTTTTTTCAGCACCTGTTTCAAAACCTGTACCTACATACTATTGCACGCCAGTGTGCGAACCCTCGCTGACTGGCGGCACGCCTTGGCGTGTTATAGTTTTTGGTCTTGTTTTTGGTAATTAACCTTATTTTTTTCTTGCTTTATATAGGCTTTTATACAGAGAGTCAAGCAAAAAACAGCAAATTCTTGTGTTTCTGAAATATTCGTTTATAATGCGCTTATGGAAACAACGGCGCAACATATTTCTTCCCTGCTCTATTTTACCGCAATCTTTGTGGTGCTTTGTTTTGCGGCTCTTATCCGCGTGTTGCGCAAGTCTTTTGAACATCGCAAAACTCTCCAACACCTCAAGCATAACGGAAATTTTGATGAAGAAGACAAAAAAGCCTTCAAACAAAAAATTCGCTACTGCTATATGGTAGAAGAACACCGCAACCGCGAAAAACTCAGACGGCAAATCACCAAAGCCATTATGATTGCGCAAACCTACCAATTTCAACGCTTGCGGCATTCGGATATCACCAAAATCATTCGGCGGACTTTGTTAAACTTCCGCTACCGCTTTTTTACAAACCTGCGTATGGCCTTAATTAAAAAATCACGCAAACAAAAAGGCGGCACGGGTCATCTTACCCATATGCAGCAAGATGCTATCCGAGAAATGATGTTTGCTATGGGGCTCAAGAACCTCAACAAACCACCGAAAACCCTTCCACCTTCTTCTGAAGATGAGGCTCAATGGTTGGCTCAGGAAAGTCGGATTAAAGTAATGGAGGCAGCCCTTGAGCGCAAAAATCTTGATAAACCACCGGAAATTCGTAAAGCCGCCGTTCGCGCCGGATATTATGCCGATGATAGCCTAAAAAGAAAACGCAATAACTATTGACAAAAAACTTGACACAATGCATAATGTGCTTCTCTTAAATTAAGTATATTGTATATAATTTTAATATTTCAGCCTATGAAAAAATTATTTATTTTTGATGTTGACGGAGTGCTCTTAGACCTCTGGACATCCATGAAGTCTATTTTTGCCGTGTATCACGGTATGTTATTGAGTAATGAGGATTGGGATAACATCGTTGTAGATTTTCTGCACGACCCTAAACCCTATTTAGAGTTTGGGGAATATTTCCAGAAATCCTTAACCTTCCGCACATTGACACCTGTGGAGGGGATGCCTCAAGTGGTATTTAATTTGCTTAATCGCGGTTTTGATTTGGCGATTGTTAGCTCCAGCGACCCTCGCTTTGCCGAGCAACGCCGCCAGAACATTGAAACCCATTATCCCGACTGCTTTGAAAAAATCATTTGCGTCGGGATGGAGCAAACCAAGGAAGAGGCCCTGCGCAAAGCGATAAAGGGGTATGACGAAGTTTTCTTCGTTGATGACAACCCACGTCACTTGGCAGACAGCTTGGGTATTGTTGACCATCCCATCTGGATGGCAAACAAACACCACAAATTTATTTGGGATGAAATGGACACCTCCGGAATAGAAGTCGTCCATAGTCCGAAAGAACTTTTGGACCTTGCTTTAAAGCGTTAAAGAAGGTCCTCATAACAAAAAAGCCGTTGCATTTATGCTCCGGCTTTTTTTGTTATCTATTCTCTTATATTTTAGAGAAAATATTCTCTCAAATATGCGGGCAAATCTGCCACATTTACACGATGTTGCTCCATTGTGTCGCGGTCGCGGATTGTTACACTCTCCGGCTGGTTTTCAATTGTCTCAAAGTCAACCGTAATGCACAAAGGCGTACCAATCTCATCATGACGGCGATAAGCCTTACCGATGTTACCTGTGTTTTCCAGAGCTACACGACCAATACCCAGCTTGAGCAAGTTTTGCTTAATCTCGTGGCATTTATTCATAATGGCTTCATTATTCTTTTTGAGCGGAATAACAGCAACTTTAATCGGAGCCAGATGCTTTTTGAGCTTCAAGACAACGCGGCTATTGCCCTCGCCCAAATCTTCTTCCTCATAGGCCTCGGTCATAACTGCCAAAACGCCGCGGTCAACACCCATAGACGGCTCAATCACAAAAGGAACAACCCATTTGTTGTTATCATCCATAATGCAGAGTTTTTGAGTTGAATCCGGATTGGGGTGGCAATGTGATGTGAGGTTCATTTCCTCCTGAGCCTTGGTATGGTTACCCAAGTCATAATCCGTACGGTTAGCAATACCTTCCAACTCTTCCATACCATGCGGGAACTGATATTCAATATCATAGCAAGCCTTCGCATAGTGAGCCAAATCATCTTTCGGGGTGGTGTAGATATTCATATTCTCACGTTTCAAGCCCTGCTCTTCCCACCATTTAATGCGGGCTTCTTTCCAATATTCGTGCCATTTTTCATCTTCACCCGGCATTACAAAATATTCTAGCTCTGCCTGTTCAAACTCACGCACACGGAAGATGAAGTTACGCGGCGTAATCTCATTGCGGAAAGATTTTCCGATTTGGGCAATACCAAACGGAAGTTTGCGAGATGTAGAATCTACAACATTACGGAACTGTGTGAAAATTGCCTGCGCTGTTTCCGGACGCAGATAACCAAACACGGAACCGTCATCAACCGGACCAATGGCTGTCTTAAACATCAGGTTAAACGGGCGCGGCTCTGTTAACTCCGTTGAGCCGCAGTTCGGGCATTTGCCGTCCTTGATATGGTCAGCACGGAAACGTCCTTTACATTTTTTGCAGTCCGTCATCGGGTCTGAGAAGGTATCTTCATGCCCGGAATATTGTAAAACCTTGCGGTTGGTCAAAATGGCAGCATCCAAACCCTCAATATCATCGCGCTCATAGACCATAGAGCGCCACCAAGCATTTTTAAGGTTATTCTTCAGCTCCACACCCAACGGACCATAGTCATATACACCTTGCAAACCGCCATATATATCGGCGTTTTGAAAAATAAAACCGCGTCTTTTGCATAGCGCAACAAGCTGATCCATTGTTTTTGCAACCATTGTAAAATTCCTTACTTACAAAAAATGTTGATTAATTTTTAACTTATTTGTTGTAATATAATTAATCTTAAAAAGCAAGGGAGATATTATACCATGGCAAAGAATTTGACAAAAGTTGCTCTAATCTATGACTTTGACGGCACACTCAGTACGACAGATATGCAAAACTACGGTCTTATCCCCGAGCTCGGAATGAAGCCTAAAGCCTTTTGGAAAAAAGCCAATCAATGGTCTATTGATAATTTTGCTGACCAGGTAACAGGAAGTATGTATTATTTCACCAAGGTTGCTAAAGAAAAAGGTGTAAAGCTCACTAAGGAAAATTTTAATCGTTGCGGTAAAAATATTGAATATTTTGAGGGTGTGGAAACATGGTTTGAGCGTATCGACCGCTTTGGCGCAGCTCTGGACTTGGAAATTGAACACTATATAATCTCCGCCGGATATGAAGAAATTATTGCCGGAAGTTCTATCCGCAAATATTTTACCGATGTGTTCGGTTGTAGCTATGCTTATGATGAAGACGGTTGCCCTGTTTGGCCGGCTCGCGTGGTAAACTATTCTACCAAGACACAGTATCTTTCTAAAATTAATAAAGGTCTTGGAAAACTTGAAGATAAAGCTGTTAATGAGTTTATGCCGGATGATAAACGCCCTATTCCTTTTACAAGAATGATTTATTTTGGTGACGGTATGACCGATATCCCATCTATGAGATTGGTTAAAGAACGCCGCGGTAATGCCATCGCCGTTTATGCCCCTAAAGGCAAGCACAAACGCCAAGCGATAAAACTGCTTTCTGACGGGCGTGTTAATTTTGCCTTGCCGGCTGATTATCGCGAAAATAAAGATATCGATAAAGTGGTTAAAACCATTTTGGATAAAATCGCCACGGAAAGAGATTTGGACGAGCTCAAAGCCCGCGAAGAAAAGAAAAAATTATTGGTAAAATAATTTATATTTCTATCTCCATTCCATCATAGGCAACTTCAAATCCTTGCGGCAAAGCTTGGGTTAGTTCATCATAATCCACACGAGCGGACAAGTGGGTTAAAATAACCTTTTGCGGTTTAATTTTTGCCGCAACTGCTTTCACGTTTTCAATATCGCTATGACCGTTCTTTTCAGGATAAAGCCCGTTGTTACACTCTATCAGCAAGATTGAAACACCTTGGAGCTTGTTTATGCTTTCTTCCGGCATTTGTTCCCAGTCGGTTACATAGGCAAAATCTTTATACCTGAAAGCAGAGCAATGCAAATGATGATGCTTTACCTGAAAGGTTTCAAAGGTCACACCGCAACTTTCAAAAGCGCCACAATCCGGCAAAGTACGCCAAAGCAAGGAGGGCGAGTTTTCCGTTTCAGGCTTAAACATAAAACCAAAAACCTGCTTGAGCTCAGTTTGGGTTTCCTGACTGCTCCAAATTTCTATCGGATGATTAAGCAATGTGCAGGCGCGCGATAATTCCGGCAGAGAGGCAATATGATCATAATGACCATGGGTGATGAAAATTGCATCTAAATCTGTGATGCAATTTTGATTAACTTGCAGACGAAACTCCGGCCCCGTATCAATAATAAATTTTTTGCCTTCTATCTCCATATATACAGATGCGCGGTTACGAATATTTTTGGACTGCTTTGAGGATAAATTCCGCCAGTTATTGAAAATCATCGGCGAGCCATAAGCCGAACCACTACCTAAAACAATCACCTTCATTTCGCACCTCCTTTTTTATGAGCATATAATGTCACCTTAAAATTTGCATCCATATTTTGCAAAATCTCCCCAAAAATAACGAGAAATAAGGAAGCTGAAAACTTTTTTGCAAAAAAATGATAATTTTGAAAAAAAACACTTGCCAAATAAAAAAAAACTTATAAATTAGACACGAACTTACCAATTAAGATATTGGGGTGTCGCCAAGTGGTAAGGCATCGGCTTTTGGTGCCGACATTCGTTGGTTCGAATCCAGCCACCCCAGCCATTATAAGTCTAAAGCCTTGTTTTTACAGGGCTTTTTCTTTTTATAAGTCAATAACTGCTAATAACTTCTGCTAATAAATCTTATTGGAATTAGCCTTAAATACCGGAGGCTTGTTTATGCATTTATACAATCGCGGGAGTTCATATTACTTGGTAGTTAACATTCCTTGCGACCTCATTCCCATATACCGCAAAAAACAAATTTGGGTTTCTCTACGTACAAAAGATAAAAAGATTGCAAATATCAGGTCTGCAATGATAATATCTAAACTAGATCATCAGTTTTTGATTGAAAGGCAAAAAATGAGTGTTTTTAAAAATGCACATATCCGGTTTACCTTAGATTATAATGGTATGCCGAGCCCTCAAGGTACATCGAATTATAACGATGTCCAAATAGAACATTGTGCCTTAGACTTTTGCATTGAAAAAACAGAAAAAGAACTTCCCGACCTTTCAAAAGATTTCTCGACTCTGCAATATTACAAGAACCTTCATGATGAATATGTTTTAGCCTACAGAAACAATGATTTTCATTTAGTGCAAGATGCGGTTGATATTTATATTGCAAGCCACAAAATGTTAACTCCGACCAAAGAATGTCTACCAATCTTTCTTAAATCATTTATGTTGGCTTATATTCAATACCTTGAAATGGCTATCAACTATTTGCAAGGAGCTGAATTAAAGTGTCCAACGCTTTTACGCCCTCAAATGTTTAGCTATGAGCAAACAAGCTCTGTTGCTCCTTATTCCGTCAAAACACCAGCGCAAACCGAAGTTTACAAAAAGCCAAATTTAACTTTATCTGAGCTTGTTAAAGTATATAACGGTGAAGCATCCAGACACAACATTTCAGAGGCTCAAAAAGACAAAATCAACAAACGTATTGATACCATTAACTTGCTGTTGAATAACAAAAAAATCCGCGACATTACGACTGATGACCTGCAAGAATTGGTTTATTTAGTTCAATTTCTCCCTCCGCGACTCAATAAAACTGAGGCTTACAGCAATATTCAAAAAATTATTGAATATGGGAAAAAGCATCCCGAAAATTGCATCTCCGATAAAACCGCGTCCGACTATATTCAAAACATCAAGACATTGTTCGCATGGGCGTACAAACGCAAATATATAAAAGAAAACCCTATTGATGAAATTGACATTCCAGTATTTGAAACCAGTAAGACCACCGCGAAATACCAGTCGTTCAGCGTGGAGCAATTACAAAAAATATTCCACAGTGACTTTTATTCCAAACATTGGGATAACAACCGACAACGGCGCTCATTCTTTTGGATTGGGCTATTGGGCTTATATACAGGAGCCAGACTTAATGAAATTTGTCAGCTCCAATTTGATGATATTCAAGAAGAAGACGGTATTAAATTTATCAGCATAAATGAAAATGACGGTAAGCACGTCAAAACTAAAGCTGGTATACGTAAAATTCCTATTCATCAAGAGCTTATCAAATTAGGATTTTTGGAATTTGTAAATTTCATGAAAAAACAAAGCCCTGCAAAAAACAAACGCATTTTTATGGATTTAGAACCAAACACACGCGGAGAGTTGTCTGCTCAACCGTCTAAATGGTTTGGGAAGCTCCTTGATTCTCTCGGTTTGAAGGACAAAGGACTTGTTTTTCACTCATTCCGCCATACCGTTCGAACGATTTTAAGGAACAATAACTGTCCGATTGACCGTGTGCAAAGGCTTTGCGGTTGGGAGGGGGCTAATTCCCTCTCCGAACACTATGGAACAATCAGTATCAAAGTCTTAGCTGATGAATTAAACGAAAAATTAGTATATGAAGGGTTAAACTTAAGCCATCTGTATATTAGAGGAAGATGATAAATGTTTGACAAACAAAACACACCGATTATACAAAACGATTTAGCCATTGATTTTCCTTATTTAAATTATCAGTTTGGAAAAAACATCGCCGTAAAAGAGATATTATTGCTTCATCTATTCCCTTATATTTTATCAGCGTATCAGCTTGAAAATATTAAAAGCTATCAAGCTCCTGTTACTTTGATGACAATGAATATGATTCTTGCT
>CASEZG010000003.1 GCA_949292375.1 uncultured Pseudomonadota bacterium
AGCAGTTGGCTATTAACTCCTTGAGTTTGGCATCACAGGCTGCACAGTCCGTATTGAGCTTGTTCTAATCAGAACAAAAAACAACAGAAAAGGCGGAGAGTTTTCTCCGCCTTTTCTAGGTTTAAATAAAATTGGCACGCATCTTGCATTAAGATAGGTATGAGGCATCAAAATATTTTTATTCAGGCATTATAAGCAGATAGTTATATACCGATAAATTTTTTGGTGTTGACAATTATTAAGAAATGGTAAAAACTTTTTTCAAAAGTAAATAAAAAGTAAAGATGAGTTTTGGCCCGCCGGTGTGATAACAATAAAGAGCTAACACTGCAAAAACAAGGCTTATCAAGGGTTAACAGATATTTGGAGAAAACTATGGCAGATATTTCATTAACAGCAAGTATGCGTTCTAACCTGCTTTCTTTGCAGCAGACACAAGACTTGATGGATATGACACAAGAGCGGTTATCCACAGGCAAAAAGGTAAACTCAGCTATTGATAATCCGTCTTCTTACTACACAGCTCAGTCCTTAACCAACCGTGCAAATGACTTAAATGCTTTGTTGGATAGCATGGGACAAGGTATTCAGACCATTCAGGCGGCTAACGAAGGTATTGAGGCTATTACGGACTTTGTTCAACAAGCAAAGGCTATTGCTAATACGGCTCGTGATAACGCCACAGTCAAAGGTGTGCTTTCTTCCGGTACTTATGCTGCCGCGGATGACACACAAGATATTACGATTTCTATTGAGGGTTTGGCAGACCAAGATATTAGCGTAACGCTAGAGGATACTGACACTTTGGAGCAGGCTGCAACCAAAATAGCTACGGCATTGAATGATGATACCGATGGCGTTAAGGATGCAGGTGGTGCTGCAATCAAAGGCTTTACCGCAACAGTTGAAAATGGTCAAATTAGAATTAGCCAATCCAAAGGCTTGGTTGCAACAGCCAGCGGTACAATTTCCGGTATTACTTTCAATGGCGAGATGGGCAACACCACACGTCAAAGCTCTATGAAACAATATAACGAAATATTAAGCCAGATTGACCAATTGGCTAAAGACTCTGGCTACAAAGGTGTAAACCTTTTGCAAGGAAACGATTTGAAGGTTGTTTTCAACGAGGATCGTTCTTCTTACCTGACCATTCAGGGTACATTTGCAGACACTTCTGAAGATGGTTTGAACATTTCTGCAGCCACCACAGATTGGAACAATCCGGATAACGTTGCGGTTGATGCCAGCATTGAAGAGTTGGATGCCGCAATCAACAAGCTCCGCAATATGGCTTCCGAATTTGGTAACAACTACTCAATCGTTGAAAACCGTGAAAACTTCACTGAAAGCTTGGTCAATGTTCTTGAAGAAGGTTCAGACAAGCTGACCTTGGCCGACATGAACGAAGAGTCAGCAAATATGTTGGCATTGCAGACCAGACAGCAGTTGGCTATTAACTCTTTGAGTTTGGCATCACAGGCTGCACAAGCTGTATTGAAGTTGTTCTAATCCAAAGACATCAAAAAAAGAGCGGAGGCCTTGGCTTTCGCTCTTTTTTGTTGTGTTTAAACACGATTCGCCATATAATCATAAGGTAAGAATAAAGAGAAAGACAGAATGATGTTATCTGATTTAGAATTTGGCAAAAGAATATACCAAGAACTTTGTGAGGAATTTGGTAACAATTTTTTGTTTTCCACGGGGGCTTCGGTTTTTGCGCAAAACATAACCGCTAAAGATATTGTTAAATTAAGCTCTGAAAAAATTGATGCTATCCAAAAGGAATATGACAAAGAAAATTGTCGCGAGATTTTTCAGGCATTCCTTGAACATAAAATTAATCAGGAAGAAGCTCGTTTTTTGCTCAACTATTATCGTGAAGGGATGAAAGCTTATCGCGAAGTATATCGCGCTTTGTATGAAATCTATGGCATTCCGGAAAAAATAGCTTGTATGAATCCTTTGAACGGCGAGCTGGAAATGCATATTCAAAAGATTCCTCATGTCGATGCCAAAAACAACAAAATCATCACCATAAGAGAAAATGTTGTAACCAATTATAGCCTGAAAGAGGTTACCCCTTTTACTTGTATGCGCTTGGAATATAGAGATATGGAGAATAATCCTGTCTATGTTATCTTGCCGGTAATGAAAAAAGCCAAAAGAGCTATTGAAAAAATTCAGGATTACCGCAACGAAGAAATGGAAGAAATCAGAAAAATTAATGAGGATTATAAGCAACACGGAGATATAGAACGCTTACAAAAAGAACTTTCTTCGGTGCGCGGCCACTTAAATCGTGTGAACGATATTTTGCGTTTAACCATCACACGCAAATATTATACCGGTGTGAGCCGTACCAGAAACACTCTAACCAATGCTCCGAATTTGGGCATAAATCCGGCGGAAACGCGTAGCTTGTTTTATGACAATGATATGAGAAATTGTGCCCAACTCAAAAAGAATGGTAAAAACTATTATGACGACAAGCTTTTTATGCACTTGCTTTTAGAAAATGGTGGCGAGTTAAAGGCAGAGGTTCAGCTCAAAATAGATATTTTTTATCGTGCGGATTTGCAAACACATTTGTTATATGAAGAACAACGAGTGCTAGAAGAAAAATTGCGTGCAGAAAAAGAGAAAATGTCTGCTCAGGAAGTTCAACGCACTGAATATAAAATTAATCTGCTGAAAAAAAGTATCCAGAAGATTAATAAACAAGCCAATCACGAATATAATATGATGGTTTTAGAAAAAGTTCGTTGGTTGGAAGACGGATATAGAGCATTGCGTATACCGCCTGATTATAAAGACGGCACGTACAAAGCCTGCCACGACTTAATAAAAAGTTGTTATATGGTTCGTCCGCACAAGATTTTTGATGTTGATAAAGAGTTTGATGTTAAAGATAAGGAAAATATAAGCATAGCCGCGCGCGGAAATTATGACTTAAACAGCATTTTTGCCATATCCAAACGCTACCGCAAATCCATCTCGCTTAAATATTCGCCATTGCATGATAAGGTGGATATTACGGGACAAGATGAAACTTATCCGAACTATATTTCGGGCAAAAAATACAATCCTCGCTACGATAAAAGCGATTGGGATGACTATGGCAAAGCTCGCAAGTTTAGAGTGGATATGAACCAAAATATTTATCGTGGAAGTTATGATGATAAATATTGGCAGGATTATGCAGCTGCAGAAAATGAGGTGGCAAAACAAGAAAAAAAATTGACGCGCCGCCAAATAAGAATGTATCATAAAACAGTCAATCAAAAGCAAAAAAATATTGACATGCCGCTTGTCAAAAATTCAGCAGAAAGATAATAGGGGGAAATATGCGCAAATTATTTTTATTATTGGTGTCCGTTATTTGGTCAACAGAAACAGCCTTTGCGCAAATTCCAACAATAGAAGCTCCAAAAGAAAAGCCGCAATTAAGCTTAACTGATACGGTAAAAAAAATTAATCAGGGCGAAGAAAAATCAAGCTCAAAAACAAAAGAAACAGAAGCTAAAGAAGATTCTGATGATGATAAAGGCATTTTTTCTTTTATGAATCGCTCCTTTACCAAAAAGAAAGAGAGTAAAAAGGTATATGCTCGTCCAGATGAGAAAAAAGAAACTTTTGTTCAGCGCATAACACGTCAGGCAGAAGAAGGCGATGTTAATGCGCAGCTAACATTGGGATATATGTATCTTTATGGTGAAGAAGGTGTTGAGGTTGACTATGATAAAGCCTTTCGCTACTACTCCATGGCTGCGGCACAAAGAGATAATGTTGCCATCAACAATCTGGGAAGCTTATATTATAGCGGTATAGGAACGGACAAAGATTACCAGAAAGCGGCAACCTTGTTCAATGAGGCTGCAAAACTTGGTAATGTTGAGGCAGCAGTCAATCTTGGCTTTATTTATCTTAGCGGAAATAATGTCGGTAAAAACAGCCATGCCGCAATGGAGCTTTTTAAAAAGGCTGCAGATAAAGGAAACCCCACGGCAAAATTTATGTTAGGCTACGCCTATTACAAGGGATTTGTATATCCTCAGGATTATGGAAAAGCAGTCAAACTCATCAGAGATGCCGCTAATGCCGAATTGTCTGAGGCGCAATATGTCTTGGCTGTCATGTATTTGAATGGTCATGGCATAACCAAAAACTATGGTAATGCGGTTAAGTTTTTGCGCCTGGCGGTAAAACAAGGTAATGTTGACGCCATGACAGAGCTTGGAGATATCTTGGCTTTAGGAACAGCATATCCCAAAGATATTTATACGGCGCATATGCTGTTTAACATTGCTGCGGTAAGAGGTGCGCCCAAAGCGGCAGAGAAGCGAGATGCCATAGAAAAAGTAATGAAAATAGAAGAATTACTGCAAGCACAAACTTCTGCTGAAAAATTCACGGAAACTCCTTCAGATTTAACATCTTATGTTAAGCAAACTTTCGGAACAGATGTCCGTAAATATATTGATGAAAATATGAAAAATATGACCTTCCAAAGACGCAAATAAAACAGAGGTAGAAGAAAATGCGAACCAAGATTATTTTTTTCATAACCTTAGTTCTTTTAATTGTCTCTCAAGGAGCTTACGGGGATAATTTATCAGAGTTTAGACAACCGGGAATAGCCTATGATGAGGTAGGCAAGTTATATACGGGAACAGATGAGGGTACCTTTGAAGGCGGAATAAAATACAAAACATCTTATAAAGAAGGCAAAGCAAACGGTCCGGCAAAATACACATTCCCGGATGGTTCTTATATGGAGGTTAATTTTGTTAACGGTAATGCAGAAGGTCTGCTGAAACGTTTTTACCCATCGGGAAAAGTTCAAAATGAATTTTACTATAAAAATGGTTTGATGGAAGGTGAACAAAAATCATTTTATGAGAACGGACAAGTAAAGGTCGTTCGTCATTATGAACAAGGACAGGAGCATGGACTTTCACAAAAATATTATGAAAACGGTATTTTATCAGAAGAAGGAATATATGTGGATGACAAAGCCGATGGACAGCATTTAAGTTACGATGAAAAAGGAAAGCTATATGAAGAAATAACATTTGAAAAAGGCGAAATTGTTGGAACAGTAAAAGAATATTATCCAAATGGCAAATTATTTTCCGAAACACCGTATCAGAAAGGCAAACGAAACGGTATAGCTAAAATATACAATGAGCAAGGGAAAATTATTCGTTTGATTCCATATGTAAATGACCTTGAAAATGGTGTGCTGAAAGAATTTGATGATGATGGCACATTGATTACGGAAGTGTCGCTAAAAGATGGAAAAAGAAATGGAATAAGCCAAGATTATTATCCCAACGGCCAGCTAAAATCAAAATATAATTATGAAGATGATTTAGCAAACGGTATGGTTTGGGAATATGATAAAAAAGGAAATATCACTCTCAAAGCAGTAGCTTTGTTAGGCTTTATTGCAGAAAAACAAGAAAACCCACAACAACAGACCAATAAAAGAAACACAATTGCAGCAAGTATCGGTTTCGGTGGCTTGCTGCTTGGTATAATTTGTGCATTCTTCGTCTTTAAAAAATGGGGAAAATAAAATGAAAAAATTGAGTTTGGTTTTGCTGTTTTTATTAGGAACAAGTTCATTTTCTGTCGCCGAGGATAAAGTTTTATCAAAGGAAGAATTAGCACAAATATTGGAAGTCGGAGCGCAGTCAGAATTTAACTCTGATGGCACGCCTTACACAGGTGTCGTTCGGAAAAGAATGAGTTTGGGCTTTATCTCTATTCCCTATGTGGATGGCTTTGTTACGGGAAGGCTCACAATAGAGTATGACAATGGCGAAAAATTATTCAATGATTTGAACAAAGGATTGGATAGTGGTGAATTTCGCATATACTATCCCGATGGCACATTAAAAGTGGAATGCGATTATCGCGATGATAAATGCATTACCTCAGAGCGTGAATATTATGAAAATGGAAAGCTTAAAATTGAAAAAGAATGCGTAAACGGCCACTTTAACGGATTTATCAAAACATATTACGAAAATGGTCAAGTGGCGCAAGATGTCCAACAAAAAAACGGAAAGCTTAATGGTATGTCTCATCGTTATGATGAAAACGGCGTTTTGCTTTCGGAAGTAGAATATATTGATGACGTAAGACAGGGGATTGCAAGAGTTTATTATCCAAATGGCAAGCCGCAAGCGGAAATAACAATCGTAGATGGTAAGGAAAACGGTCCGGCTAAAGAATATTATGAAAGTGGTCAGCTCCGTAAAGACTATACTATTGTGGACGGACAGCCGGAAGGAAAAGTTAAGGAATATTATGAAAGTGGTCGCTTATATGCAAAATCTGTGTTCAAAGATGGAATGAGCCATAATGTAACATTTTATTTTGATGAACCTTCAGCTAAAGTAATATACTCAACGATAGGTGGAATATCATTCTTTTTAGGTTTTATTCTGACATTTTTCTTGCTTAAACGGCACGCAAAAAGAAAACGAAATAAATAGGAATATATTATGAAGCAACAAGAACTCAGAGAAAAGTTTGCAAAATCAGATATTGATTTTGTTGATATTGAAACGGTTTATTTCAGAGAAGATACCGAGATAGCTGCGGGAACATTGGTTGAGCCATTTGTCGTTTTCGGAGAAAAAGTCAAAATTGGCAAAGGCTGCACAATTAAGGCTTTTTCGCATTTGGAAGATGTTATTGTTGAAGATAATTGCATCATCGGGCCTTTTGCCAGAATAAGAGGCGGTTCGCATATTGCATGCAACGCAGGTGTCGGAAATTTTGTTGAGGTCGTTCGCTCAACTATCGGCAGCAAAACGGCGGCTTGGCACCTAAATTATATTGCCGATGCCGAGATAGAAGAGAATGTTGAACTTGGCGGCGGTTTGGTTATCAGCAATTATGATGGCTTCAATAAGCACAAAACCAAGATAGCCAAAAACAGCTTTGTCGGAGCCAACACCACACTTATTTCTCCGACAAATGTGGGGGAGGGCGCAATGGTGGCAGCCGGAAGCGTCGTTTCCGGAGATATTGAAGAGGATGCCTTAGTCATCGAACGCAGCCCGCTAGTCAAGAAGCCCCATGGTGCCTCAAGATATATGCAAAGAAAAAAATCTTAAAAGCAAAAGCCCTGCCAAAGAGCAGGGCTTTTCTAAAAGAATAACCGGTTGCTTATTCGTGCTTATGCGGCATCTCAGCTTCTTTAACCAGAGCAGCAATAAAGTCATCAAGTTTGACGGTTTCTTGCTTCTCAGAGCCAAGGCGGCGAACAGTAACCGTACCATTTTCTTTTTCCTTAGCACCGACAACGGCAATAACCGGAATCTTGGCAACGGAATGCTCACGAATTTTATAGTTGATTTTCTCATTGCGCAAATCTGTTTTGGCATACAAGCCCGCTTCCTGAAGCTTCTTTGCAACTTCCAGAGCATAATCATCAATCTCGCTGACAATCGGGCAAACCACAACTTGCTCCGGAGATAACCACAAAGGCAATTTACCGGCATGGTTCTCAATCAAGATACCTAAGAAACGTTCAATAGAACCAAACAATGCGCGGTGCAACATAACCGGCTGATGTTTTTCACCATCTTCACCGATATAAGAGATATCGAAACGTTGCGGCAGATTCATATCCATCTGGACCGTACCGCATTGCCACTCACGACCGATGGCATCACGCAAAATAAATTCGAGCTTCGGACCATAGAAAGCACCTTCGCCCTCATTAATTTCATATTTATAGCCATTATGTTCCAGAGCATTAGCCAAAGCTTTTTCGGAGATATCCCAAATCTCGTCGGAACCGATACGATAAATGCTGTCCGGACGTGTAGAAAGATAAATCTTAACATCTTCAAAACCAAAGTCTTTATAGATGTCCAAAATCAGCTTAATTGTCTTAACGCATTCTTCTTCCATTTGTTCCGGCGTGCAGAAAATATGCGCATCATCTTGCGTAAATTCACGCACACGCATCAAGCCCATCAAAGAACCCGATGCTTCATAACGGTTTACCATACCAAATTCAGCCACACGCAACGGCAAATCGCGATAAGACTTAATACCTTGTTTATAAACCAACAATCCACCGGGGCAGTTCATCGGCTTAACACAAAACTGTTTTTCATCTTCTGTTTTGCCGGAATAGTTATGAGCACCATACTTATCCCAGTGACCGGAAATTTCCCACAGAACACGATCCATAATGCGAGGTGTTGCAATTTCAATATAACCATTGTGCTCTTGGCGGTTACGCATATATTCAATCAATTTGCGATAGATTTTGTAACCTTTATCATGCCAGAAAACGGCACCCGGAGCATATTCAGGTTCAAAGTGGAACAAATCCATCTCTTTACCGAGCTTGCGGTGGTCGCGTTTTTCGGCTTCTTCTAACATCTCTAAATAAGCTTTAAGGTCTTTTTTGTCAGCCCAAGCCGTTGCATAAATACGTTGCAACATTTCTTTAGTGGAATCCCCGCGCCAATAAGCACCGGCAACTTTCATCAACTTAAAAGCATCGCCGATTTTGCCTGTAGACGGAACATGCGGACCGCGGCAGAGGTCTGTAAATGAACCTTGACGATATAAAGAAATCGTTTCATCTTCCGGCAAGTCCTCAATAATTTCAGCCTTATAAAATTCGCCATTGTTTTTGAAGAATTTGATAGCTTCATTGCGCGGCATAATAATGCGTTCCAATTTTTCATCACGCTTAATAATCTCGTGCATTTTAGCTTCAATTTTTTCAAAATCTTCAGTTGTAAAGGGTTCTTTGCGAGCAAAGTCATAATAAAAACCGTTTTCAATAGCGGGGCCTATTGTAACCTGAACATCCGGCCAGAGCTCCTTGACGGCTTGAGCCATAACATGCGAGCAAGAGTGACGCAAGATATGCAAGCCTTCCTTATCCTTGCCGGTGATAATAGTCACGGTTGCGTCGGTAGTGATGGGAGTGCTTAAATCTTGTGTTTTGCCGTTTACGGTTATAGCCAAAGCTGCTTTTGCCAAATTGGGGCTAATCTTGTTTGCAATGTCAAAGCCGTTGACACCGCTTTCCATCTCTAAAATACTACCGTCAGGTAATTTTATCGCAACCATTTTAAAATTTTCCTTTAACTTATAAATTAATCACTTTCTTTATCAGAAGCTATAAGCTCCTCATAAACCTTGATAGTTTTATCACACATAATTTCTTTTGTGAAGTTGTCTTTTACGTTTTTTATGCCGGCTTGAGCAATTTTTTCTTCCTCATCTTTAGAAAGAGCCAAAGCCCAATCAATGGCCTCAGCCAAAGAAGCCGCATTGTTATTATAAAAGAGCTTTCCGGTAACGCCGTCAACAATACTGTCTAGCGAACCGCCATGGTTCGATGCGACCACAATCTTACCCATGGCCTGGCCCTCGATAGCAATACGCCCAAAAGCCTCAGGTTCAATTGCCGTTGATAAAATGACGTTGGAAACCATCATCAAAGCAGGCATATCCAAAACCTTACCAAAGATTGCTACCCGATTCTCAAGCCCGAATTTCTGTATCATTTTTTTAAGTTCGTTAACATACTCTTCACGGCCTTGTTCGTCACCGGCAATAATACAATAATAATTTTGATTTTTGACTTTCGATAAAGCCTCAATCAAAAGATGCTGCCCTTTCCAGCGAGTTATTCTGCCGCCCAAGAGCAAAACTTTTTTGTCATCTGGAATATTGTAGTCGCGGACCGTATTGATAATCCGCTCTTGAGTAACGGCATCAGGAGAAAATTTCTCGGTGTTAACACAACGATGAACCAATCTGATTTTGTCTTCAGACACCTTATAATTTGCCAAAATGTGCCGTTTGATATGTTCAGAGATAGCAATAACTTTTTCCCCGTATGTCATAACGCGGTTGTAAAGTTTTTTTAACCCCCAAGGACCTAAACCATATGTACCGTGGAAGGTTGTCATATAATGTACACCGGCTTTTTTTGCTGCCCAATAAGCACTCCATGCCGGAGCCCGAGAGCGTGCATGAACAATATTAATTCCTTTTTCCTTAATAAACTTTGCCAGTTCATTTGCGTTTTTGCGCATTTTAAAGATATTCTTTGTCTTAAGAGGCAGAGTTAAATGTTCGACTTTAAGCCTGTCTAAATCATAGACCAACCGGCCGCCTTGAGATGCAACATAATTTTTAATGCCTCTTTTTTGCAGACCGGAAGCGATTTCGATTGTTCCGATTTCTACGCCGCCCATTTCAAGCTCGGGCAAAACTTGTAAAACAACGGGTTTTTGTTCGCTTTGTTTTGTCATCTTCTCGTACATATCCTCTAAAAGTTTTTAAGTTAGTAAATTCCTTTGTTAAGCGGGTCATCCTGCAAAACACTTTGCGGACGATAAACATAAATATTTGTTATGCTGGGCAAATTATAAGTCCGATGCCAATAGCCTCTGTCCTCCATGCATAATCTGTACTTTCTTGGGCTAGAATCCGAGTCGTTACGCAAGCTGTTAACCATAAGAGGCATTGCTCCCGGATAAGGGACATAACTTGCCCAAATACCTTTCTCCGAGTGCCAATCGGCTCTGATATTCATCTTAACTTCTTCAGAGAAGAACCAAGTCCGAACGTCGGGGAGTAACTTAAAATCCTCAGCTTGTCGCATACACTCAGAATGATCGCGAGCAAATTTTTGTACGCCGGTGTTTTCTCTCTCCCAATGGTAAATAACTTGTCCGTCACCATCCTGAAATAATGTGCAGGAAGAAACCATAAATAAAGTTAATGTCGCAATAAATATCTTTTTCATTTTAAAAGTCCAAATTAGCATAATGTTTTGCCGGTAGAATACCTTTAATATTGTCTTTCAAAATCTCCTTAAAACTTGGACGGGATTTTATTTTAGAATACCAAAGTTTGGCATTCTTATAACCCTCCCAAGGAATATCACCCAAATAGTCCAAGACAGATAAATGAGCAGCAGCCGTAATATCAGCTAAAGAAAAATCATCGCCGCCAAGATAATTGCGCCGCTCCGCCAACCAGTCAATATATTCCATGTGAAAATTAAGGTTATTCATACCTATTTTCAATATCTTAGAATCAGGCGGGTTTCCGGAACCAAAGCGTTTATGAATTTTTTCTTGAACAATGTTTCTGTTAACTTCTTTCAAAAACTTAGCATCAAACCACTCCATCAAACGTCTTATTTCTGCTTTTTGTTTTGGATCGGATGGCATAAGTTTTATATCTCTGTTCACTTCTTCCAAAAATTCCGTAATAGCATAATTTCCGGCAATTACGTTTCCGTCGAAAACAAACACGGGCAAATCGCCGGAAGGATTAAGCTTAAAAAGATCCTGAGAGGGTTTCCATGGTTCTTCTTCTTTTAAAACAAACAACATTCTTTTTTCAGACATAATTATCCGAATTTTACGAGAAGCTGCCGAGGCAGGATGATGAATCAAGAGTACCATGAACTTGCCGCTTTCTGTTAAAGTTTAAATCAAATTCAATTTAAACAATAAGTTTTCAAAGGTCAAGAATGCGATACAAGTTTTAATCCGTTTATTGTCGTCTTTTAGGCGGTAAAATCATAATCATTGTATTCGGTTGCTCGTGAACGGCGGTTTCTTCAATGTCAGGAAGCTTTTTGTCACTGCTGAAAGATGGAGGAACGACGCCTTTTGTTTCATTTTGAATCTTAACGATAGTGTCTTTTAGTGTTTTTTCTATGGATTTTACCGTTTCGGGTCTTTCCATAAAAGCGGTAAAAGTTTTTGAGAGCAATTTTTTGTGCGGAGAAAGTTTTGAGATGCCGATAAATAAAGGCATATCCCAAAGAGATTGTTTTGAAAAGCTTACTTTGTTATAAACTCCAAGTCTCAAAGCTTCAATCATGCTAAAATAGCGACTGCCTAAAATATAATCTACCTGTCCGGCAAAAAGAAGCTCATACATATCAAGCGGTTTATCGAATTTTTTAATGTTATATTGCTTAAGTTCTTGAGCAACAAAGTCGCTTATGTGTTCATGCGAACTCATGGCTCCTTGTAGTTTCTTTAGGTCACTGCGAGACTTTACTTCTTTGATTCGGCTTGGAAGCATAATAACAACGATAGGATTGTTGACTGCGGCGGGAAAAACATACTCTAGCCCCATATACATATCGGTTTCGTGGTACAATCCAAGGAGCATATCAATCTCCCCGCGGCGCACATCTCGAACCAAAGTGGAATAATTTTTTGAAATAATATAATTGGTTTCAAAATTTTGTCTCTCGGCATATTGTGCGATAACCGGCTGAAAAATGCTGGTAAAGCTGTCTTTGTATGGAGGGTCTGCATAATGTCCGAATGGCGGATAATCTAAAAAAGCGGCAATTTTTAGTTCTTGCTTAATGCGGTTTTTTTCTTTTTTTAACTCTACCATTTGAGCGGAAACCGTCTCAAACAGAAAGATGCTGCCAATAATCGCAAACAATAGTGTTTTAAGAAATTTTATCATAATCCCCGCCATAAAAAAATTGTATTATCTAAAAATCTGTTCTAAAATATACTCTATATTAACCAAATTTAATTAAAAAGACTTTAATCGAAACTAAATTAGAGTGTTAAATATGAATGAATCTCAAAAATATTCGGCGGCAGAAGTGTCCTCTATGCAACAAAATGAGCTTGAGAGCAGAGCTTTTATCAGAACAGCTTCAGCTTTAAATATGATTAAAGAACATTGGGAGGAGAAAAAGTCAGAACTTCCGGAAGCTCTGGATAAAAATCGTCGTCTTTGGACAATAATCGCTAGTGCCATGCAAGAGAGCGATTGTCCTCAGCCACCGGAAATCAGACAAAATATCATCAATCTGGCGATGTTTGTTTTTCAAAGAACGGTTAAAGTTTTAGCAGAGCCGTCTCCAGATGGTCTCAATGCTTTAATTAATATTAATATGAATATAGCAAGAGGTCTGGCAGGCAAACAAGCAGACGAAAATGAACTTTCATCAGGAATGTAAAATTTGTTTCTCTAAAAAAAGGAAGCCCCAAAGGCTTCCTTTTTTTTGTGTGTGGAGATATATATATTTTTTGGCACGAATTTTGCATAAGATATCTCAGATAAACTTTTATGAGGATTTTCTGTCATGGAATTGAGTGAAATAAAAAATCAATTGGCAAGCCTGATGAACTTCAGCAAGATAAATGTATCTTCGGCAGCAGGTGAAGATGCTTTTGCTCAGCTTCTGAGTAAAAATACGGAAGTTAAAGAAGCTCCGGTGCGCGATGTGGAGAAAAAGCCTGTGGCAGAAAAGAAAGATACCGCAAAAGCAGATAATGGTCGTTTAAATGAGGATAAAAAAACGACCGCTCAGGATGATAAAAAACGTCCGGAAATGAACGAAGATAATTCGGAGAAGGTATCTAAGCCCGAACAAGATGTTGCAAGCAAGAAGGAAAATTCATCGGCCGCAGATGGTGTTAAAAAGCAAGAAAATGTAGCGGAAAAAGGTGAGGTTGTTGCGGATGTTGCTGAAAAACCGCAGATTGCGGAAGATAAAGGAAATGATGATGTTGCGGCAATAATAGCTGTTCCGCTGAATGATTTATCTTTGATGGGGATGATTAATGTTGTAAATCCTCAGACGGGTGAAATGATGCAAATGACCGGAGCTGATTTGGCTGAACAGTTAGCTTCTGGCGAAAATATGTTTCAGGTTAATATGATTGTTCCGCAAGACGGAAGTGAGCCGATATTTACGCTGACACCGATATCTCAAGAAAATAATGTTGAGTTGCCACAAGCAAATACTATGGAAAATTTGATGCAAACAGATTCTGAAAAAGGCGTGGAACTTAAGAATTTTGTTGCTGTTTCAGATGAGGAAACAGTTCAGTTGAGCGTCGACGCTGCAAACTCAAACGTTGAGAATAAGGAGTTGAAAAAGCAAGATGTTTTGCAAAAAATGGCTTCAGATATTGAGGTTAAAGATGTCGTGGATCAAAAAACAAGTGACCAAGCGGCAAAGTTATCTGAAGTTTTGGGAAAGGATGCTATTAAGACAGAGGTAAAAGTTTCGGTAAAAGAGGAAAAAATTTCCCAGTTAAGCAGCAACGATCTGTTGGCAAATACGGGAAGTGTTGCAGATTCTGTTGCTATTCAAACACAGAATGGCTCTGTCGAGGAGCTTGGAACTGCTAAAAATTTAAATGTTATGCCGACATTTAATGCTATGACGCAGGGTGCCGTTGAGGGAGCTGTACAAAATTCAGCTCCGGTAGCGCAAGTTGAAACCAGCACGGCAAATCTGAATACGACGATTGCCGCCGGAAGTGAATTTGTCAGAGCTGCAAAAGCAGATGCTAGCGCAGAAAGCAATCAAACCTCTTTCCGTGATATTTACAAGGGAATGAGTAAAGAAATAATAGACCAAGTAAAAGTAAATATTACCAAGTCTGCGGTAAAGGGTGTTGATAAAATAGATATTTCTTTGAAGCCGGTTGATTTGGGTCACATTGAGGTAAAGATGCAAATCGGCAAGGATGGAAAATTGCAAGCGCATATAATTTCCAGCCGACCGGAAACAATGGATGTATTGCAAAGAGAGATTCAAACATTGGAAAAGGCATTTAATGATGCTGGTTTCCAAACAGATTCCGGCTCCCTGAGCTTTAGTTTCAGAGGAGGAAATCAGGCAAATCAAAATCAAGGAAATGATAACGGTTTGCGCAATTTTATCGGCGATATCTTTGAAAAAGAGGCAAGTAATGACCTCTTGGCCGGAGATGCTTTTCAGGGACAATCTTGGGACGGCACAACCGGTCTTAATATCAGAGTTTAAGGGAGGATTAAGCTATGACAGACGTAAACGCATTAAACGGTTACACACAGACAGGGACGACGACCAACACCGCCTCTCAGAATCTGTCGGCGGATATGAACACCTTTCTGACTTTGTTAACCACACAATTAAAATATCAAGATCCGTTGGATCCTATGGATACGGCAGAATTTACCAACCAATTGGTTCAATATTCAAGCGTAGAGCAAGCCATCCAAACCAACGAGAAACTTGATGATTTGTTGAGTATGAATATTGCTAATTTAGGAGCTCAAGCAGTTTCTTATATCGGTAAGGTAGCTCAAGTAATGGGTAACGTAATGCCTTTAGAAGGCGGCAAAGCCAAGGCAACCTATACTTTGGATAAAAATGTTGTAAACACAACGATTGTTGTAAAAGACATGAACGGCAATATTGTCTATTCAGAACAAGGAAAAATGACCTCTGGTACGCATGAATTTACTTGGGATGGTAAAGATGCTAACGGCAATCAGTTAGAAGACGGAGCCTATAAGATAGAGGTCACCACCAAAGTTGCGAGCGGAGAAACTGCAGCCAATGTTGTTACGACGGTATTTGGCCGGGTGACAGGCGTTGCCAGCGATTCCAGTGGCGTTTATGTTGGCTTAGGTGATGCCGTAACCGCTGCTTTAGGTGATATTCTGACTGTTCGAAACGATGATTATTTTAACAAGGATGACGGCGCAACCGGTGGAGATGGAGATACCGGTGGCGACGGGAATACAACCCCACCTGAAGAAGGGGGCGACGAAGACGGTGCTCTGGAAACGGCAGCAGCTGTCTTTGGGCGGGCCGCAGGAGAGGCTGTTAAAGCAGCAGCCTTCGGTTTGATTTAATAGAACTTTAGGAGAGAGAAAATGAGTATTTTTGGTGCAATGCAATCCGGTATTTCGGCTTTGGCATCCCAGTCTAGTTCGATGGGCGCCATCTCCGATAATATCGCCAACGTAAACACCGTAGGTTACAAAAACAACTCAGTTGCTTTTTCAACCTTGGTGACCAAACAAACATCATCAAGTCTGTATTCACCGGGCGGTGTGCAGTCTGGACCAAAGCAGAGCATTAGTGCTCAAGGTCTGCTTTCTGCAACATCAAATTCAACGGATGTCGCAATCAGCGGTTCAGGTTTCTTTGTTGTAAACCAAGCGGCCAATCCTGGTGAGGGAGATTTATGGGCTTATACCAGAGCAGGTAGCTTTTCTGTTGACCAAAACGGATTCTTGAAGAATACCGGTGGCTACTATGCACAGGCTTGGTCACTTCTGCCATGGGATGGCAATCCAAATGCCACAGTTGTGGATGTAAACGGCATCAAATATATGAAAGCTTACTATGATTCTGCCGGTAATACGGTTTATATCAATGATAATATTATTGACGGAACAAACTTGCGTCCGGTTAATTTGTCAAACATTGGTGGTACGGCAACTCCGACACATCAAATCAGTTTGGGTGCAAACTTGCCGTCTTCAGACCCGATTTATGATCCGACCAATGCTGCAGCTGGTGGAAAGCGTAAGGTTTCGGCCCTGATTTATGATAGTTTGGGCAATGCTAGCAACATGAGCTTGGAATATACCAAAACAAGTTCTAACGGTTGGTCAATGGGCGCATCTGTTCCGAGCGGAGCCTCTAGTGTAACCTTGTATGGTGGAAGAGAAACCTCTGGAGATGTAAACCAAGATGTTTACTATGCAGCTGGACAATTGGAATTTACGAAGATTCCTGAGAATGGTTCAAGCATTGCGATTACAGATGCCGGAACAGGCGTAACCTATAACTTTATCTTCACTAACGGTACGGCCACAATTCCGCCAGATGCCGGACAAAATAAGTACATTGCGGTAGATATTGCAACAGGCATTATTACGACAAACGATTTTGTTCAAGCATTTGAAACAGCATTAAGAGAGAATATGCCGTCTGCAAATCGTTTCACGGCAGATGCTAGTAGTATTCAGATTGTACAATCTGTTGCGGGGTCAGCATTGACAATTGATGCAAGCAAAACCTTGGCTTGTGTTCAGAGTGCGACCAATCCGGCTCAAGATACCGGAATTCCGACGGGCGTATTCACCATTCAAGCTATTGATGATGATATCAAAAATACGGCTCGTATTGATTTCACATCAACAACAGCTTCAGATTATCTGAACAAAACTATTACGCTTGATGGAAAAACCTATCATTTTGTAAACACAGATACACCCGATACTCCGGATGACGGAAACTACTATATAAATATTTCCGACGCCATTAGTGGTGGAGATGTTAATCCGACCAAATTGGTAGCCCTCTTGGGTGCTAAGCTGAACTCTACGGCAAGCGAGCCATCAAGATTTATTGCCAGCGGTTCATCTTTGGAGATTATGCCGAGCTCAACCGGTGGAGATATTGCAATTGACACCACGGATTTGGGAACAGCAATTAATGGTATTGTAAGAGATAAAGACTTGAATACCTGGAAATCAATTCAAAATACGACAGCAACTTTAGCTAACCAGTTTACGGTAAACGGAACTGAGGTTGAGCAAGGGGCTGTAGTTCCGGCAGTTCGTTTCAATGCTGATGGTACACCGAAATATTTCTATGTAGACGAAATGGCAATTGAATGGGCTAATGGAGCTCAAAATATGGATGGCGACCCGGATAACGGAACCCGCATCACTCTTGATATGGGTAACGTCGGTACCAACGATGGTTTGACCAACTTATCCGGCGATTTCTTAACCAACTACATCAATCAAGATGGTGCGAAGTTTGGTAGTTATACCGGCGTAAGCATCAGCGAAGACGGCGTTGTAACAGCCTTGTTTGATAATGGTGAAACACGTCCGATAGCCATCTTGCCGTTAGCAACTTTTGCCAACGCAGAAGGTATGGATGCTCTGACCGGTAATACCTGGATTGAAACAGACGCATCAGGTCAGGCTATGTTAAGACAAGCCGGAACCAACGGCGCGGGTGAGATTACCGCTTATTCATTGGAATCTTCAAACGTTGACTTGGCAACAGAGTTTTCTAACATGATTGTGACTCAAAGAGCTTATTCTGCCGCGACCAAGATTATTACTACGGCAGATGAGATGTTAGATGAACTCACCCGTATGACATAGAATTAAGAATAATTCTAAAAACAAAAATTTCTCCCCTAAAGAAAAGACCGCCAGAAGGCGGTCTTTTTTAATTTAAATAAAAAGGGCTTGTGAATATATGTTAATTAATCGTTTTAATCTGAGAAAAATTAAGTTAATACATAAAACAAATGGGGAAATATAAAGTATTTATTTTATAGATTGGGGAATCTAGTGAATAATTTTATACAGAATATCAAAAATTTGTCGCCCGGACGTTTGGCGTCAATAGCTGCTGTTGCAATTTTTTTGATAAGTTTTTTTGTTTATTTGGCAACAAAACTCAATACCGGCGATTATGCCATTTTATATACAGACTTGGAAATGGAAGATGCGAAACAGATTGTTCAGCATCTGGAAACCGCCAATATTAAATATCGTTTAACCAAAAATGGTACGGAAATTTTGGTTCCGCAAGAAGTTGTCAATAAAATGCGCATTGACACGGCGGATTTAGCACTTGCTTCCAAAGGAGCAAATGTCGGATATGAGATTTTCGACCACACGGATGCACTAGGTTCAACTAATTTTGTTCAAAATGTAAATCTGGTCAGAGCTTTGGAGGGAGAGTTGGCTCGGACAATTCGTTCGGTCGACCATATAAAATCCGCGAGAGTTCATTTGGTTTTGCCTAAACGCGAGATGTTTTCCCGAGAAGAACAAGTGCCGACGGCATCTGTTGTTATAAAAACGGATGGTGGTCAATTAAGTCTTGAAAATATTCGCTCTATTCAGCAGCTTGTTTCGGCAGCCGTTCCGAAGCTTGATGTTAAAAATGTTTCAATTGTAGATAGCAACGGCAATTTGTTAACAAATGATTTTGAAGATGAAGAGGCTGTAAAAGTTGCTAATAACGAGGCTCTGCGTTTGGAACAAGAACGCAAAATGTCGCAGCAAGTTCAAAATTTATTGGAAAAGAGTATCGGCGAAGGCAAGGTTAGAGCACAAGTAAATCTGGAGATGGATTTTGATCAGGTTGTCACCAATGAAGAAATTTATGATCCTGATTCTCAAGTCGTTCGTTCTCAAGCAACGGTTACGGATAATTCCACCAGCAATGAGATGGAACAACCAGTCAGTGTTGCGCAAAATATTCCCAACGGAGATGTCATCACAGACGGAAGCGGTACTGTGAGCCAAAAGTCTCGTATGGAAGAAACCATAAATTATGAAATATCCAAGATAGTCCGCAATAAAGTTAAAAATAGCGGAACAATAAAAAGACTGGGTGTTGCCGTTGTTGTTGATGGTGTTTATGAACGCAACAGTGAAGGAAAATTGGTTTACAGAAGTCGTTCACCGGAGGAAATGGAACAGATTCGCTCTTTGGTAAAGTCTGCAGTCGGCTTTGATGCTGAACGAGGAGATTTGGTCGAAGTTGCCAATATGCAGTTTGCCTCCAATCAGCCGGAAGTTGAAATGGTGGAAGAAGTCTTGATTATGGGCTTCACCAAAGACGAGCTGATTCGTATAGCAGAGGGAATAGGCGTTGCGATAGTTGCTATATTGGTCATTTTGTTAGTTATTCGTCCGCTTATCAACAATGCTTTTGAAACAAATGCGGCAGGAGGAGAGGGACGCTTGCTTGGAGATAACGCAGAAGAAGATAATTTGCTCTTATCTAACTTCTTAAATGAAGAAGACAGCGAAATTGAGGAGCTTATTAATATGAACAAGATTGATGGTCGTATCAAAGTTTCCTCACTTAAGAAGATTAATGATATAGTTGAAAAGAATCCCGATGCTGCGGTCAATATTATCCGTGGATGGCTCTATTCAAATGATGGAAATTAGGATTGGAAATTCGTTATGAAACAAAATGTAATAGATGATTATAATTTACTTTCCGGACAACAAAAAGCCGCAATCCTCATGATGTCTTTGGATGAAGACAAATCCGCCCAAATATTTTCTCTGATGGATGATGAGGAAATTAAGGAGCTTTCCGTCATAATGGCAAGCTTGGGCAAGGTGAACTCAAACGTTGTTGATCAGTTGTTTCAGGAGTTTACGGAGAAATCTGCCAATACGGGAGCACTTATCGGTACATTTGAAAGCACGGAACGTTTGTTGGCAAAAACTTTGGATAAAGACAGAGTTGCGGCCATTATGGAAGAAATCAGCGGTCCGGCAGGCCGTACGATGTGGGATAAATTGGGTAATGTTAATGAGCATGTTTTGGCCAATTATTTGAAAAATGAATATCCGCAAACGATTGCCGTCATCCTATCCAAAATTAAGGCAGAACATGCCGCAAAAGTTATTGCCTTATTGCCGGAAAACTTTGCAATGGAAATTGTTATGCGCATGTTGCGTATGGATTCTGTTCAAAAAGAAGTTTTAGATGGTTTGGAAAAGACCTTGCGCAAAGAGTTTATGTCAAACTTGTCTAAGTCCACACGTCGTGATTCTCATGAGCTTATTGCCGATATTTTCAATTCATTGGACCGCAATACGGAAGGTCGCTTTATGGAGGCGTTGGAAGAGCGCAACCGAGAAAGTGCTGAGCGTGTTAAATCTCTTATGTTCACGTTTGAAGATTTGGTTCGTGTCGATTCTCAGGGTATTCAGATTCTGTTGCGTAATGTAGACAAAGATAAGTTGGCGATTGCCTTAAAAGGTGCTTCGGATACGATTAAAGATTTGTTCTTCAGCAACATGTCTTCACGTGCAGGAAAGATTATCAAGGAAGATATGGAAGCCATGGGGCCTGTCCGTCTGCGCGATGTAGAAGAAGCTCAACAATACATTGTTACTACGACCAAAGAGCTTTCCAATGCCGGCGAGATAGTCATCAGCGAAGGCAAAGAAAACGACGAGTTGATTTACTAGCGGATAGAAGGCGATGGCAGAGCTTAGAAAATTTCTGTTTGATAATTTTGTCATTGAAGACAAAAAAAAAGCCCAACCAATTCCGGAGCCGATAGAGCCGGAAGAGGAAGTCGAAGCTTTGCCTGAAGCCGAGCCGGAGCCAGCCCCGATTGAGGTCGAGCCGGAGCCTATGGTGGAAGAAGCCGAACCTGAGCCAGAAATTATCACATTCACGGAAGAAGAAGTTGCCGAGAAAGTAAAAAATGCAGAGCAGGAAGCTTTTGAAAAAGGTTATAAGGCGGCACAAGAGAGTATTGAACAAAATACCAAAGAATTATTAGAAACCATAAATACTAAATTGATAGCTATAATAGCGAACTCAAACAAGGCGGAAGAAAAGGCTGAACACGAAGTCTTCACTTTGGCAAAAGCTGTTGTAGACAAGCTTGTTCCAGGGTTAAATGATGAATATGCCACAGAAATTGTGAACAAATTTATTAAAGATAATTTCAACAGTTTTAAGAATGAATCAAAATTATCTTTCTATATTCATCCCGATATTATATCATATGTGCAGGAAACGATAGCCAAGCTTGCAAACAGCTATGATTTCGAGGGCAAGATTTCGTTGCATAAAGATGCAGGCTTGGGTAAGGCAGATTGTCGGATTGAGTGGGAAAACGGTGGTGTTGAAAGAAATTCCGCCGAACTGAGTGAAAGAGTTAAGGATTTATTGGCGGAAGAACCTGAAGGGAAAAATGAAAATGAGTGAGAATTTAGAGTTAGATGAGTTGAGTGAGAGTGCCGGAATGGATGATGATCCGGTTCTCAAAAAAGACAATCTGGATGATAATTTTGATATTCCGAGTTCAGCTAGTGATTTGGAAGCTGTTTATGATATTCCGGTTAAGGTTTCTGCGATTTTAGGCAAGACCAAGATGAAGGTAAGCCAGTTGTTAAAACTTAACAAGGGTGCGATTATAGAGCTGGATCGTAAAGTCGGCGAGGCTATAGATATTTATGTTAATAATAATCTGGTTGCCAGAGGCGAGGTCGTTGTCGTAGACGACAAATTAGGAATAACAATGACCGAGATTGTCAAGTCGGTAACCAAATAGGGTACAATAAGATGGAATTGTTGATTGTCGGAACTTTGGACGGGCAAATAGGTGCAGCAAGTAAGATTGCCATAGCGCAAGGCGGACATGTGTCTTTGGCAGACAAGATAGAAAACGCCTTAGATATTTTGCGTTCCGGCAAAAACATTGAGTTAGTAATGATAGATGTCAAACTTGATGTTCACAAGTTCATCTCAAGTTTAGAAAATGAACGTATAAATGTTTTGGTCGTTGCGGCAGGTGTTTCCAATGACCCTGCTTTAGCCGTAAATGCGATTAAAGCCGGCGCAAAGGAGTATATTCCCTTACCTCCCGATCCTGAGCTTATAGGTGCGGTTTTGGCTGCGGCCACAAGAGAAAATCATGCCCTGATTTACGGAGATAAAAAAACCGAACAGGTTTTGAAGTTAGCAAAACAGATTGCTCCGTCCGAAGCCAATGTTTTGTTAACGGGAGAGTCCGGTACGGGTAAAGAAATTTTTTCACGTTTTGTACATGACAATTCCAAAAGGGCAAATAAGAAATTTGTTGCGGTTAACTGTGCTGCAATTCCCGAAACCTTATTAGAATCAGAGCTTTTTGGCTATGAAAAAGGTGCGTTTACGGGAGCGGTAGCAAGACGTATCGGAAAGTTTGAGGAAGCCTCTGGCGGAACATTATTGTTAGATGAAATTTCAGAAATGGATATCAGAATACAAGCAAAGTTGCTGAGAGCCATTCAAGAAAAAGAGATAGACCGCATCGGCGGCAAAGCCCCCATAAAGGTAGATACAAGAATTATCGCAACATCAAATCGCAATTTAGATGAAGCCGTAAAAAACGGCACTTTCAGACAAGATTTATATTATCGTTTGAATGTAGTTAATATCAATATTCCGCCTTTAAGAGAGCGTGCGGATGATATCATTGTCTTAGCTAAGCACTTTGTTAAGAAATATTCCGAGCTCAATGACATTGAAATAAAGCCGATAGCCAAATCAGCCGAAGAAAAATTGCTTAACTATCTGTGGCCGGGTAATGTGCGCGAACTGGAAAATACAATACATAGAGCCGTATTGTTGAGCACGGGCAAAGAGATTGATGAAAATGCAGTTATTCTTGATTCTCCGGATTCCGTTATCAATAAGAGTGAAGGAGAAGTAATGACCGGAGCCGAGTTCGTCGGAAATACGGTTGCGAATATGGAACGTAATTTAATAATTGATACGCTGAAACATACAATGGGCAATCGAACCGTTGCCGCAAATATTCTGGGTATATCGATTCGCACATTAAGAAACAAATTAAAACAGTATGAGAGCGAAGGCTTCAGTATTCCGGAAAATTAGAATAGGTAATTAAAACAGGTATGGCAAAGAAACCGCAAAATAACGCCGCAATGTTCGGTGGTAAATCTTTCAAAGATTTGCTGATATCTTCCACCAAAAGGGGAGATATTTTGTTTGCGTTCGGTATTGTCTTGATGTTGGTTATCTTGATTTTGCCGATGCCTGCCTGGCTGTTGGATATTGCGCTGGCATTATCAATCACCATGGCTTGCATGGTTTTGATGACCGCCATTTTTATTGAAAAGCCGACCGAGTTTAGTGCATTTCCTTTAGTCTTGTTGATTACAACAATGTATCGTTTGGCACTGAACTTGGCATCAACCCGCCTGATTCTATCTCGAGGTCACTTAGGTCCCAGTGCTGCCGGTGAGGTTATTGAGGCATTCGGCGGCTTTATCATGGGCAACAGCTTTGTTATCGGTGTCATTGTTTTTGCAATTTTGGTTATCGTTAACTTCGTAGTTATCACCAAAGGTTCCGGCCGCATTGCGGAAGTTGCCGCTCGTTTTGCATTGGATGCAATGCCCGGTAAACAAATGGCAATAGACGCCGATTTATCATCGGGATTAATTACGGAAGAAGAAGCTCGCAGTCGCCGTGAAGATTTAGCCAAAGAAAGCTCTTTCTATGGAGCAATGGACGGTGCATCTAAGTTTGTGCGCGGAGATGCGATAGCCGGTTTAATCATTACGCTGATTAATATTGTTGCCGGTATAATTATCGGTATGGTTCAAAATGATTTAAGCTTTTCGGAAGCGGCAGAAACCTATACGCGTCTAACGGTCGGTGATGGTCTGGTAGCGCAGGTTCCGGCCTTGATTATCTCAGTGGCCGCAGGTATCTTGGTTTCTAAAGCCGGAATGACTGATGCCACGGACAAAGTTTTATTTGACCAATTGGCCAATTATCCGAAAGCTTTGGGTATGTCATCTTTCTTGGCTTTGGCTTTGGGAATGTTACCGGGTACGCCTGCCTTCCCATTTGTGTTGTTGGCTACGTTGACAGGAGGCACGGCATATTATTTGAACAAGCAGCAACAAGAAGCCGCGGCACAAGCTCAAGCTGTTATGGAACAGGAGAAAAAGCAAGGAGCTGCCGCGAAAGCAGCAGATGAGCCGATAGCCAACGCTCTAAGAATAGACCTGATTAGACTTGAAATAGGTTATGGTTTGTTACCTTTGATAAATGAAGAAACAAACAGAAAACTAACGGACCAGATTAAAGCCCTGCGTCGAGCACTGGCTTCCGAGCTTGGTTTTGTTATGCCCTCCATCCGCATTCAAGATAATATGCAGTTAGAGGCGAATGAGTACAACATTTACATTAAGGAAGTTAAGGCAGGCAAAGGAGAACTTCGTCCGACGCAGTTATTGGTTATGGACCCTCGGGGTGAGCCGATAACCTTGCCGGGAGAAACCACAACCGAGCCGACCTTTGGCTTAAAAGCCATGTGGGTGGATCAATCATATCGTGAAGAAGCGATGTTTAGAGGTTATACAGTTGTTGACCCGGCAACGGTTGTGACCACACATATTACTGAGTTGGTTAAAGATAATATGCCGGAGCTTCTGTCTTATGCCGAAACGCAAAAACTTCTGGATGAGATGGATAAAGACCAACAGAAACTGGTTAAAGAGCTTATTCCAAGCAAAGTCAGCCTTGGAGCGGTTCAGCGCATTTTGCAGAATCTACTGCAAGAGAGAGTTTCCATCAGAGATTTGCCAACCATATTGGAGGGAATATCTGAAGCTGTTTCAACAACGCGTTCATTGATGATGATAACCGAACATGTCCGCACACGACTGGCAAGACAATTGTCAAATGCCAATACAAACGAATTTGGAGTTATACCGTTGGTAACTTTATCTCCGGAATGGGAAAGGGCTTTTGCGGAATCAATAATCGGGGAGGGTGATGAGCGTCAGTTAGCGATGGCGCCGACAGCGTTGCAGAGTTTTATTACCAAGGTACGTAATGTCTTGGAAGACTTGGCCGTTAAAGGAGAAACGGCAGTCTTGCTGACAAGTCCGGCGATTCGTCCATTCGTTCGCTCCATCATTGAGCGTTTTAGACCTCTAACCGTAGTTATGTCGCAAAATGAAATTCACCCCAAAGCCAAGATTAAAACAGTCGGTCAGATTTAAGGAGATAGGTTGTGCGCATCAAGAAAATCACAGCCCCCGATATGCCGACTGCTTTGTCTCTGATAAGAGAAAGTCTGGGCCCTGATGCAGTCATAATTTCTGAGGAGCATAATGCCAAGGGAGAACTGGAATTAACTATAGCCTTAGAAGAGGCGGAGGAAATATCTTTCGATAAGGAAGATAGAGCAGAAGTTCGTCAAGCCAGATGGAAGTATGATGACGAGGCTCTCCGAGAAAGTTTAGAATATCATACGTTGTTAGATGTTGTAAAAGATAGAATATTGGCACGTTGTCGCAAGATTTCGGCAGAAGAGAACATCCGCGACGACAAAGAACTATTATCGCGTTGTTTTGCGCAAATGTTCAAGTTTCATGATGTTTTGGATTGCAAGCAACCGGTTAAAATGTTTATGGGCGTTCCGGGGTCAGGAAAATCCACAGCCATAGCCAAAGTTGCCACTCAGGCAAAAATACAAAAGCTTAGCGCCTGCATTATCTCAACGGACAATGTCAGAGCCGGAGCCAACAGCCAGTTGCAAGCCTTTGCCGATATCTTGGAAACAAATTTTCGGTTCGTAAAAAGCCCTCGAGGTTTATACGATATGGTTGAAGACGCCAAACAAAAATATGCCTTGGTTTTGATAGACACCCCCGGAATAAATCCTTTTTTGCAAGAAGAAGTTGAAAAAGTCAGCCTGATGACGGAGGCAGTCCGAGCAGATATGATATTAACGATGGATGCCGGCAAAAATACAATGGAAGCCGTAGAGGTTGCGGATGTTTTTGCCGAAATAGGTGCAAATTATTTATTGCCGACGAGGTTGGACCTAACCCGCAGAATAGGAGCCTTATTATCGGTTGCCGGCTGTTGTGAACTAGGCTTCTGCGGCGCAAGCGTGAGCTCAAGCATAGCCAAAGGTTTGTCTGAAGTTGATAGCTTATCGTTGGCAAAATTAGTTTTATCCTGAAAGATGGGAGAAAGAAGATGGAAGAAAAAGGACAAGAAGAATTACGGGTAATGCCGCGAGGCGGAATGCCGAGAGGAGCGCGCAAAGGTCGTAATATGATAGCCGTTGCATCAGGCAAAGGAGGCGTCGGCAAGACATGGTTTTCCATCACCTTAGCCCATGCTTTAAGTGGCTTAAGACAGAAAACGCTTTTGTTTGACGGCGATTTAGGACTGGCAAATATTGATATTCAACTAGGCTTAATGGTTAAGGACGATTTAGGTAGCGTCATTAGCGGAGCCAAAACGCTTAATCAAGTTGTACATCATTGTGACAAGACACGATTTGATATCATAGCCGGCCGCTCAGGTTCGGCGGGCCTGGCTTCAATGCCGATAGGCAGATTGCAGATATTGGGTGAGGATTTGTCGCTTTTGACCTCAAATTATAACAAGGTTATTCTGGATATGGGGGCTGGTGTAGAAAAGCCCGTGCGTATTTTGTCCGGCATGGCGGAAAAAATTATTGTTCTTTGCACCGGAGAACCAACATCTTTAACCGATGCCTATGCTTTTATAAAAATTATGACAATGCAGTATCCGAAATGTAATCTGAATGTGGTTATCAATCAGGCAAATTCCTTAAGAGAAGGACAAAGAACATATGATACATTGTTAAAAGCATGTCGTAATTTTCTGAAGATATCACCGGAGTTATTAGGTATAATCAGACATGACACCAGAGTGCGCGATTCTATCCGCAACCAAACGCCTCTGATAAATAGATATCCGACGTCGGAAGCTGCAGAAGATGTTATAGAAATAGCAAGGAAATTGATAGATGAATAATGTTATTCCGCCGCTGAATTCCCCACAGATAAACACGCCGACAACAGAAAATTCGGTTACCGGCAGTATAGAAAATTTGGGTGGACAATTAAGCGGAGAAAACATTACAATCGGGCAAAGCGCAATGTTGGAAGTTTTGGCTTCCGCCAAGCAAAATGCTTTAAAAGCTTTGTCGGGAACAATCAGTCTGACAATCAATAACCAACTCGTAAAAATTCCCGTAGAAATAAAATTAGATATACCGCTCAAATTGCCGGAAAATACATCTCCGCAAAATAACCAGACCAATAATATTGAGCTAAAGCTGCAACCGCAAAAAGATGGAGGCATTGCGGTAAAACTTATTTCAATAAATAATGAAAATCCGACAAAGTTTATTATGCCGCAAACCGAAAATTTGCCCAAAAATGAAAATACTCAGGCAATAATTAAAGACACGGGAACAAGACTTCCGCCGATGGAAACCACCCCGCTAAAAGCGACAAGCATACTTGAAAAAATGGTGGCAGAGTTGAAAATTCCGCAAAACAAACTCCAACCTTTGATGCACGAATTTCAGAATATGTCATCACGAGTTTCCGTAAGTTTAAGTGAAGATTTTTCCTTATCGCAAAGTTTGCCTTTGAGTGAAAAAGCCTCTCAAAATATCCAACAAATTACAACAAATATTCAAAATTTGGTTAAAGATTTTAGTGATGGTAAAATAGATTTACCTGAAGCGATTCGACAAATTAAAACCGAATTAAGCACCCTCAAAGGACAAACATTTATAACCCCTGCGGAAGTTCGTCCTGAAAATAATGTGGTCTTGCTTAAAACACCTTTGGCAGAACTTCCGTTAAAAGAAAGCGTTAAGTTAGGAAATGGTTTACCTTTGTTGCTTGAGGTCGAAGGTTTTGAAGAAATTTTGCCGCAATTATCCGAGCTTGAAACAAAACAAATAGCCACCGCGCAGGCGGCGTCAAAAAGCACCCCGCCGGACAATATTATGAAAATACTTCGTCCGCTGCTAAACGCCGGACAACAAGAGTTAGCCACAGCAGTCTTGAACAAAATTCCCCAACCCACATCACCGAAGATGTTGGCAAATATGGTGTCATACATCAAAGCCGGAAGCGAGCATAATCTAAGCAAGTGGTTGGGAGCAGAGATTGTAGACAAGCTAAGCGCGACCAAAGAGGGTAGAGAGGTTGTTGCCAAGTTGGGAACAATGTTTGTATCCTCCAATCAGGATGGTATAAATTGGCGGATTATGGAAGTTCCCGTGCTCAACGGACAAACCATTAATAAAATCAGAATAGCCGTCAAAAAAATTTTGGATGAAGAGGAAAAGAAAAAGCGCAAAGAAAACAGGTTATACGGAACACGTTTTGTCGTAGATACCAATTTCAGCCGTCTGGGCTCATTTCAGTTTGATGGCTTCGCTCTGGCCAAAGATAAAAGATTTGATTTGGTTATCAGGACGGAAAAAGAAATCGGCTCGGATTTTTGTGCCAATATAATACGTTTGTTCAAAAATACGTTATACGAGGAAGGATATTCAGGCAACGTCAAAATTAATGTTAAAGAAAAGTTTATTAAAGTATGCGAAGATAATGCAGAGAATGAATTTTTAGCAGACGGAATTTTCATATGAGCAAGACTGAGAACAAAACATTTTCTTTTGACCCTCTGGGATATTATGAAATCTTGGGCGTTGCATATAATGCTCCGGAAGAAGAGATAAAGCAGAATTATCGAGAAAAGGCAAAGGTTCTGCACCCTGACCGCAATCCGGATGAAAATGCTTTGGAAAAGTTTCAAAAGCTGTCGGTTGCTTATGATGTTTTGAAAGATGCAAACTCTCGTCTGATATATGATTTAATGGCGCAAGCCCACCCGAAAGAAAGTTTTCCGGATATCAATGCTCTCAAAGCTTATAAAAACCATAGCGGAGAAGAGGACATAAGCGTAAGGACAATTGCACTGCGTCAAGTAACCGGAAAGATTATTAAGTTTTCGGACGTTGAAAATCATGAAATTTGTAATTTTAAGGAAGCCCAGACGGCGGTCTTGTTGGCTTCAATTTCAAACTGGTTTTTAGGTTGGTGGCATCCGAAAGCCTTTGGCAGAAATTTACAGGCATTGCTTGAAAATTTTAAGGGAATTAATGCCAACCGTCAGGATAACTTCACGCTTTTAACGCATAATGCTGTGGCGTATTGGGAAGACGGCAAAAGAGAGCAGGCTTTGTTGTCTGCATTGCAGGCCGGATATTATGCCAATGCATATCAGAAAGGTTTGTTGAATAAATTTATTGCAATGCTGAATATCAGAACGACGGCAAAACTTCCCACATGGAATTGGGGCAGATTAAAAGCCTTGCAATTAATAATACCGGGATTTTTGGTCTTGGCAGTTTTGCTTTCTTTAACCAGCCGTGTAATGACGGATTCGGAGCTGGCGAAATATTTTGCCAAGAAAAATGAGATAACCTATTTTCAACAAGTCCAGTTTCGCACCGGCGGAGAAACGGTTGATGACATGGTTGTCGGTCGTATTATTGACCTACCGGCGGACTCAACAGATACAAAACTTTTGTACCATACGGTTTCTGCCGTAAATGCCATGCATGGCCCCTCTGATGAATTTGATATAATGAAACAACTCAAAGCACGTCAAACGGTTCGGGTAACGGGATATACGCCGGACAATATTTGGTATCGCGTACAGATAGATAATGGCGAAATGGGCTTTGTTCGTGCCGAGTTTCTAAAGAAAGGCGTCGGAGCCAAAATCCCCGATGGCAGCAAGGTTTATACCGGACCCGAAATCTGAATATTTTGTGTATAAATAAAAATATTTTGTCTATTTTGGCTTGACAGAAAATGTTGCCGTATTATATTCAACAATACAAAAGCTATTATTAGGGATGAATTTTAGACTAAAATCTTATTTCAAAAACCTAAAAATAGCGAAAAAGATTGTTGAACTTAAAAAAATTTCTGTATGAAAGCAAAAAAATTTTTCTGTGATGGCGGTTTAATTGCATCAAACAGTGTTAATAAAACAACCTGCTATGCCGCTGTTCGTCGGGGCTCTGCCGGAGTCTACGGACGTTATGAAGTCGGACGTTCATATGTGGTAAAAGTTGAAAACGGCAAACCTCAGTTTCCGATTTTCAGCACGGAAGAAAAAAGCAAAATCAAAGTCGTCTGCCAAGGCGATTTGAAGTTGGAAGATGGCAAATACTACGAGTTTCTGCTCATCAAAGTAATGCTTGGGTCTTGCCGTAAGCTTGAAAAAATCAAATTTCGCGCCCTTCGCGAGGTTACTCCCGACGAATGGGAATAGAAGTAAGATTAATTTAAAAAGAAAAGCTTTTCATTGGTCAGACGCCTTTGAAAAGCTTTTTTGTTTTTATAAAGACAAAGGAGCTAAAGTTTAATCTGAGTAACGGATTTTGCTAGACCTGTAGTATCATCTGTTTCAACAAAAATCCCAAACAAAGTTCCCTTTCCTTTAGCCGGAACAAGACGACCGCCGGTATAACGACGATTTAAGCGATTAATGGGTTCCTCAACTTCAAACCCCAGAACAGATTCATAATCGCCGCACATTCCAACATCCGTAATATAAGCTGTTCCTTTAGGTAAAACTCTGGCATCAGCCGTTGGCACATGCGTATGTGTACCGGCAACAATGGAAACGCGTCCGTCCAGAAAATACCCCATAGCCAGTTTTTCAGAAGTTGCTTCAGCATGAATATCCACCAAGATGGCAGCAATATTTTTACCGAGAGTATAGTTTTTCAAAAGTTTCTCAATCGCTTGCGCCGGACAATCCACGGCTTCCATAAACAAGCGCCCCAAAACTTGCGCAACCAAGATTTTTTTGCCGTTAGCAAGCTCAATTTCAACGGCCCCGCGCCCCGGCAATCCCTCAGGATAATTCAACGGACGCACGATTTTTTTGCAGTCATTAAGAAAAGGGATTATATCTCGTTGTTGCCAAACATGGTTACCCGTAACCAAGGCATCAACGCCTTTTTCCAAAAAGTCGCGGCAAATTCCCGGACTAACACCGAAACCATGCGCCGCATTTTCCACATTAACCACAATCACATCGGGTTTATAAGTTTCACGAAGTTCAGGCAGATTATTAAGAACAGCTTCCCTACCGGCGCGTCCGACAACATCTCCGCAATAAATGATTTTCACTTAAACAAACTTTCAAAATATTTTAAAACTCAAAAATCCCGCAACGGGATTTATAAATCAAAGGGAGGGGCCGTCTCAGCCGTATAATGACATTCTTATCGAACCGCTTCTCACAAAGTGGGTGCCATTTAATTAAACCAGGGTTTAAACAGTGACAGCTCCCTAAATAAAAATGTTGGCTCGGAAGATCTGCGGAAACAACGCACCGGACAGCTCGCCTCCTATGCCCCTAGCTTACAATGATTCGATTTGATTTGCAACAAAATTTATCTGATTGGTAATCTTATCCAGAGCCTCAGCCGTAAGCTTATCCGTTTCAAGGAGTCGCTGTTTGTCTAAGGCAGCAGGCGAGGGAGACTGCGCAGTGGCAGTTGTGTGATTCCCCTTGCGTAATTCGGACAATTCGTCAGCCAAAAGCAGCCCGACCATTGCAAGCAGCATATTTTCATTGACTTGCCCGCTGGCCTCGGTCAAAAGCTTTGCTTTTTCATCAAGCATGCGAGCAAGTTGTAAAATGCGAACTTCTTGCCCGTCCTCACAAGCGACGGCATATTCGCGCGAATTAATTGTTATTGTTACTTGAGCCATTGTTTTCCAATACGTTGTCCAGTTTCAAAATAATCTCGTCCATTTGTCCGATGATATGGGCAGAATTTTCTTTCAAAAAAGCAATTTTACCTTCGCTTTCTTTGAGCTTGGCTTCATTATTTTTCCTTTGCTGTGCAAGTTCTTCTTTCTTGGCAGAAAGAACAGAGGCAAGCTTGTCCAAAGCCTCGCTGAGAGAGGCAAGCGCATCGGCCGTCATCGGCAAATCGGAATTTTTTGCGTCCATAGTCAAAATTCTCTTTCTTTTACAAGATTCTTTAAGTATATTGAAGAGCATATTATAACATAAAAAATCAATTACAAGCGGCAAACGAAATTATGCAAAAGTTTATTATCGCAATTACCGAAGAAAATGATGAGTTGATTCAAGATTCTGCCATAGAATGTTATCTTTTAACATCAAGTTTGAGCAAGAAGTTTATGTCAGACTTTGCGACAAAAGCGGCTAAAGCTCAAAAGTTGGCCTTGGTGCAAGGTGAAAATGCGCCGGCTTTAAGCAAAGAGTTGGGGTTGGATGGTTTTGTCTTGGATGTGTCTCATTCAGAGAAGATAAAAGCCGAATTTGAAAAAGCCAAAAAAGCGGCCGGAAGTGATAAAGTTTCGGGTTTGATTGTGCGCAATCGTCGCCATGAGGCAATGATAGCCAGCGAATGCGAGCCCGATTTTATAATCTTTCAGGCTTGGAAAGAAGGCCTGGAAAATACCCGAGAACTTGTATCCTGGTATTCTGAGTTGTTTTTAATCCAATCAGCGATTCTTTGTGAAGAAGACATCGATTTTGAGAGCCTGAATGCCGATATCGTAATATTAAATGACAAATCATATAAGATTTTTGTTGCTAAAAAACAAAGATTAGATTAATTTGCCCTTAATCATTTCATTTCAAAAATTGTAAATATGGAGAGTAAATATGAAACAGTTAGCAGGATCAATCAGAATTGGTTGGGTAATTGAATACAAAGGCAAACCCTGGACGGTGGTTAAAGCTATGCATATTAAGCCGGGTAAAGGTGGCGCATTTATGCAGGTTGAGCTGAAGTCTGTTGAGGAAGGTACCAAAACCAACGAACGTTTCAGAACAGAAGATAACGTAGAAAAATTGATGGTTGAAGAAAGAGATTGCCAATTCTTGTTTGAAGACAGCAATGGTTTGACCTTTATGGAAAGTGATACTTTTGACCAATTCACAATGCCTGCGGATATCTTAGGCGATTCTCGCCCGTTTATGACGGAAGGTATGGCTGTTCATGTAGACTTCATTGAGGGTCGTCCGATTTCGGTTGAACTCCCCTTACAGGTAACTTGCGAAGTTGTTGAAACAGAGCCTGTTGTTAAAGGCCAAACAGCAGCATCTTCATACAAACCGGCTATTTTGGATAATGGCGTACGTTGTATGGTTCCTCCTTTCATTAATACCGGCGACAAGATTGTTGTTGGCACGGCAGAAGCAAACTATGTAGAGAGAGCAAAATAACATGTCATATCTTTCACCTTTTATGACGCAGTTGATATCTGCAGTGAAGAAAGCGTCTGGTTCTTTGAACCGCGACTTCAGTGAGATAGAACAACTGCAATCCTCGGTCAAAGGGTATAAAGAATTTGTCGTTATGTCCTACGGCAAGGTAGAACGTGCGCTTAGAACCGAATTGGCAAAAATCAGACCTGATTATCCGATAGCCATAGATGGTTTACCCAAACCGCAAGGTCCATACTTTATCGTTTCGCCGATTGACGGCTTGAGTAACTTTGCTCATGGCGTTGCGCATTTCGCCGTTTCTGTTGCTGTTTTTGAGAATAATACCATAACGGCGGCAGTGGTTTACAATCCGGCCTCAGATGAAATGTACTTTGCCGAGAAGGGAAAAGGAGCTTATAAAGAAGGCTTCCGCAATCACGAAAGACTTCGTGTCTCTGCGCGCAAAGATGTAGCTGATGCGCTCATTTCCACTTTGGTGAACTATAAAAAAGCGGCATCAGAATATCTGAAGTTACATGACAAAATCGTAAAAGCAGCAGATAACGTTCGTGTCTTAGGTGCTGTTTCTTTGGATTTGGCTTATGTGGCAGCCGGAAAGCTGGATGCAACCGTAAGTTTGAGCAACAAATTCTCAGAAATAGCTGCGGGTTTGCTCCTGGTAAAAGAAGCCGGCGGATATATTTTGGATATAAATCAGAAGGATAACCGCACAGAGCAGTTGAATCTTGTTTTAGAGAGCGGTAACCTGATAGCAACCAATGCGGAACTTTCCAAAAAGGTATATGATTTGGTGCGCTGATTTAATTTTTATTATGGGGAAAAGCAATGCGTAAAATTTTGGTTTTGGCAATAAGTGCTTTGTTTTTTGCTTCAAGTATTAAACAAAGTGTTGCGGCAGATGATGTTTATGTAGACCTTTCTGTTTTGGAAGAAATCGACAGTAGCGGTACATCTTCAGTGTACGGAAAACCAGAGCCTCTTTTCCCCGTAATCAAAAATACACCGCAGTTCCCGGTAGTGAAAAAAGCAGAAAAAAAGCCGGCAAAATCCAAAGCAAGCAAAAAGCCTCAAACAAAGAAGACACCCAAAAAAGTAAAGACGCAAGAAAAGGGTGAGAAAATTGTTGCTTCGGAGAAAAAACAAA
This sequence comes from uncultured Pseudomonadota bacterium, assembly GCA_949292375.1. GTDB lineage: Bacteria > Pseudomonadota > Alphaproteobacteria > RF32 > CAG-239 > Scatacola_A. The sequence goes on from CASEZG010000003.1 coordinate 34,608, forward strand.
ATATCGTACCTGAAGTTAAAAAGCCTGAAACAAACAAATCGGTAGAGAGCAAAACATCAACCTCTGTCGAGAAAAAAGTTCAGGAAGAAACGTTAGTCGTTCAGCCTCAGAAAAAAGCAGAGGAAGAGGCTAAGAATGTTAATGTTATAACAGAAGAGAAAAAAGAGCTGGCACCTCAATCAGAGCAAAAAGAGATGCCGTTTAAGCCAGAAACTCCGGCTCCCGCGGAAAAAATCACACCGGCTCCTGTCGCCGATGTTGTTGCAGCACCCGTCAATCAAGCTGAAACAGTGCAGAAAACAGAAACATCTGTAAGAGAGAACGCACCCAAAATAGAGCCGTTGGTTCAAGAAAATACAGCACCGAAGCAACAAACAAATGTTGAGCAGATAAAGCGGGAGATTGTTTTCGCTGAAGGTTCTGATGAACTTGACGAGATTGCTAAAGAAAAAATAGATGCAATCATTGCCTCATTTGACAATGCTAAGGTCAACAAAATAGTCATTATGGCCTATAACTATGACAATGGTGAAGATGTTTTTCGTAAAAAAAGACAAAGTTTGAATCGAGCTATAGAGATTCGTTCGTATCTTCTGGGCAAGGGATACAAAAATTTCAGCATCAAAGTTATTAATATTACAGATGATGCAGCGAAAGGAAACATTGTCGAGATAGACGAGCTTAAGTAAAAAAATTTAAAAATATGTAAATTAATACTTGCCTAATTTGTAAGTCTAATGTATAAGGGCACTAAATTTATGTGTCATAAATTCAGTTTTTGGAGAAAATAAGATGAAAAAAGGTATTCATCCTGATTATCACGAGATTACATATGTGATGACAGATGGTTCAGAATTCAAAACCAGATCTACTTGGGGTAAAGCTGGCGATAAGATGACTTTGGAACTTGATCCGAAGTCTCATCCGGCATGGACAGGTATCCATCGTATGGTCGATTCTGGTGGCCAGGTTTCTAAGTTCAACAGCAAGTTTGCTGCATTTGGCTTGAAACCGGATACTTCCGTAAAATAATTTTACAAGGTTTAATCTTTGTTAACCTGCACTTTGTTATAATAAGTGCAGGTTTTTTTTTATGTCTTGAAGAGAAGAAAAATGGTCAAAATATCGCATTATGAAATTTATACGGATAGAGGAGATGGCTGGAAACTGGAAGACAGGTTTTCTAGTGATCAGCGTTATGAGGCCATGCGTATTGCTAAAGAGAGGGAATCTGAGAAAATTTCAGTAAAACTCTTAAAAGAAGATTTTGATGTTCAAGATAACTCCTATATTGAAACAGTTGAATATGTAAGTTTGGCCGGAAAAAAAGATAAAACAGGTTCAGATTACTCGTTAAGAGGAGGCTTGTCTTCCGCCAGCAGAAGCGGCGAATATAACATTGAAACGCAAGAGCCTTCAGGCCCCGTAAACGGTCAAAATGTTGTGACGGCAATATTCAAGCTTGTTGCAATAGTCGTCTTTTGCTTAATTTCAGCCAATATATTAGTAACATTATTAATCCCTGTAATAGAAATTACGGTTCCGGAACACCTCAAGCGAACTGTAATGTTTTTAACATTTTTCACCGTATTTTTGCTTTTTGCGGTGCCCTTGGTTCTGCGCAAAGTTCCTTGGTATGTATTTTCTTCGCGCAAGGTTCGCCGTAAAAAGATTATTCACGAGAAGAAGTTTTTTGATAAAGCGGATGCAATTCTGCAAATATACAATCTGAATGATAGTTATGAGCCGACATTGGCACCCGCATTTCCGGAGGCTCCTGCAGAGTTTAAGCGAAGTATTGTTGACTATATGAGTCAAATAATCTCAAATTTGGATGGAGAAGTAAATATAAGTGATAACTTTAACCGTTTGGGTGTTAAGTTAATTATTTATGGCGGAGTTTTAGAGTTATCCAGATACAATGGTTTGGGAATTACGCATGCTAACTCTATGTTGCATGAAGCCTTTGGCATATTGGATGGCGATATTGGTGATGTTGAAGCTTTTTATGAAGCCAAAAAAACCTATAAGGATAACAAAGTTGCCGTCTTTTTGACCGGCGTAGGTGCATATTTAATGGCGCAATTATTGGCCAACAGACCAATGGATACACATATTTTGAAAAAAACTTTTGCAAAGTGGGAAGCTCTTAATAAATATGCCGCAACAGACAACAACAAAAAAGAAAAACCGCAGGAAAAACAAGAGCCGGACATTTTGCTAAAATGTTTTGTCGGTATAGAAAATAGGGTTCGTTTTTATGAAAATGATCAGCCGGGAGACAGGGAGGACTTTGCAAAAGTAAAGTCAGAAGTAGAGAATATAATTACGGAATTATCTGAAAAATTTGGCGGAGATGATGTCAAGAAGGATAATTACATAACATCAATAGAATTTACAAAACTCAATCAGGCCGTCAGCTTTGTGAGCGAATTTTTTAAGAGCGTTTCGCTTTATGAAGACCAATTGAACAATACCAATCTTATTGTAGCTGACAAATGTTGTATTTTATCTTTGAGACAAGAGCAAGAAGAGCAATTATCGCTTTTTTTGCAGGATGTTCTTGAGCAAACCTACGATAATGAGATTATCGTAAATGAAGAGGTTAAGCGACAGCTGCAAGGCGAAAAATACAATTTCGAGTTCTTGGGAGAAAAAATATTGAATAAAACGGGAGCCGCAGAATCCTTATACAAAATAATCGAATAAAAACCATTAAAGTATTGTTATAAATGTTTTTTTATGATAATATATAAAATAGATTAGTAAGGAGTATTGACGATGGCGACAACAGTAAGCACAACCATACCGGCAGATACCAGTAATTTAGGTTATTGGGAGAAGACTGTCACGGATATGAATGATATTGATGAGGCCTTCGCAAATGCTCGTGATTTAGGGTATACACGTCTGAATTATGCCCGTGTCAGCGTCGTAGGAAAATTATCAGAACATTATGACAGTGTGGATATGTATAAAATCCAACTTCAGTCAAATGGTGTCGTTTCCTTGTCTGTAAAAGGAGGAAACGCAGATAAAGACAAAGTTTTGGACTTGTCAAAATATGAGCAGAAACTTGATGAGTTAAAGCAAATTACGGATCCGGAAGGCTGGGCAAAAGAGCAGGCTGAAAAGCTAGAAGCTGATGCTAATAAAGATTGGATGGCTGAATTGGCTCCTGGCTTAAAGGTTGAAGTATACACCCTAAAAAAGAACGGTCAGGAAGTATTAATCGGAGATAGCTCTGCAGAGAAGGGAACAGAAACCAGAGATAACATTGATGCAATGTTTAGTGGTGAGTATAAAGCTCAAAAAGATACAATGCTTTATATTAAAATCTCAAGAGATGATACGGTCGGAAAAAATGACGAGTTAGCCTATGTGATGCAGATACAGCAAGGTGACAAGTTCGTTCATGATTATGTGTCAAAAGAAAGTATCTCAGAAGATACAAAAAATAAAACGGAAACTAAAATTCCATTAACCCAAACCAGTGCCAGCAGCAGTCTATCAAGTGTAAATGCTCTGCAGATACAAGCAAGCAGATATGAGGCAACGGCGCAAATGTTGCAGGTCGGCTATTTAAATATGGCTGATATTTTAAGTAAGAAATAGTTTAATTTAGCAAAAAATATCTTGTATAATCTGTAAACATTCTTTATTCTCTGGAGTAAAGAATGTTTTTTTTATGAGATAAATAAAAAGTAGAAAGGATAATAAAATGACTGCGCCTTTGATGCCTAAAGCAACAGCAGTATGGCTGGTTGAAAACACAACCTTAACATTTCGTCAGATTGCTGAATTTTGTGAACTTCATGAGCTTGAGATACAAGCTATTGCGGATGGCGATGTAGCGTTTAATATTTTGGGTGTAAGCCCTATTGAAACAGGTCAGTTGACAATTGAAGAAATAAGACGTTGTGAGGCAGACAGAAAGGCTCTGCTTCAGGCAAATGAGCTGGAGCGGAATGTAAAAGCCAAAAACGCTAAAGCAAAAAAGATGCTGTCTCCGTCCCAAAGAAGCGATAAGCCTTGTGCGATATTGTGGATAATAAAAAATTGTCCTGAAATTATCGATTCGCAGATTTGCAAATTGATAGGGACCACCAAACCGACAATTGAAGCAATCCGAACAGGAAGTCATAAGGATATGGCAAATATCCGAGCCAAAAATCCGGTGGCTGTAGGCTTGTGTACGGAAAAGGACTTAGATAAAGCAATCAGCATATCAAAAGCCCGCACAACCAAAAAAGAAAAGCCTGTTAAAGAAAAAAAAGTGAAGGAGACTAAAGCAAAAAAAGAAAAAAAGGCTCCTGCAAAAAAGACTAAAAAGGCATAAAAAACAAGCCCCATAAATTGGGGCTTATTTTTTTTACTCATTAGGGCGCAAACCAAATTTTTCAGTCACAACCAATCGCTCGTTTGTACTCATCTTCATCAGGTCAAAAGCCACCCTCGGATTTTCAGGAATTTTTCCTGTCTTTGCAATCTCTTTCAAATCGTTAATATAATCATCATATTTTTGCTTATATTCCGGAATTTTTGCTAATTCTTCTTTGTCATAGGCCATATATTGTGGCGCAACGGCAACGGTAACTTTTTCTTCTTTTGAGGATGGAGAAACATCTGTCTGAGTTTTTTCACTCAAATCTGTTTCTTGCGGAGCTTTGATAACAGTAATAATATCTTCCGTATTTTCAAGATGTTCGGTGTTGCTTTTTTCCTTTGTGGGAAGTTTGGGGTAATAGTTGAACTCAGGCAGTTTTTCCGTATTATCCAAATCTTTTTCGGGAATAAAAAAGTTTGGCTTTAGTTGTTTGCGAACATAACGTCCGGGTTGGGACGCTTGAGTAATAATGCTAAAAGCCAGAAGAGCGGTTATGGCTGAAAATAAAAACAACTTTTGCATAATTTCAACTCTATTTTAAGAAATCATCTATAAACTAGTCTACATGAAAAAACTTTTTTTTATATTAACTTTTTTGCTTTTTTTCTTGTGCTTCCAAAATAATGTTTGGGCGCAAACATCGGATTTGTGCGCAACCCTAAAAGCAGAGCCGGAAATAGTTTTTACCACGTCTTATGGCAAGCTCAGATATGATTATAGCTACAATTTGCAAGAGCTGACCAGTTTAGGTCAACAATATAATATTGTTGAAAAAGGGCTCTTTGCATCAGGTTTGGCAATAGTCAGCGTCAATTGGGAGGTTTCGCTTGATACCATAAGTAAGATAATCGGAGATACCAATATCTGTGTGGTGCCGACCAAATTAAAAGTTTTTATAGGCTATCAAGACCCGACGATTTACATCTCAAATCAATTATCGGCAGGGAGTTGCGAGTATAATGTCGTTGTCAGACATGAACAAACACATCACCAAATCAATACGGCGGCGTTGGAATATTTTATTCCGTCATTGCGACAAGCTGTAGAAAAAATCGCAAAGGAAATTAAGGCGCGTCAAATAGATTCTCCATCAAAGATAGATGATGCGACAAATGCTTTGACCGAAGAATATATTGCAAACATTGAGCCCCTAATCCGCCATTTTAAGAGCGAATTACTCAAAGAGCAAGGTAAGTTAGACAACCAAATGAATTATGCCATGGAAAGCAATCTTTGCCGACGTTTTAACGCGGAACATAAACGTTAAAATTATTCTTTTGATGTATTCGAAAGATATTCATCTAAAAAGCTGTTAATCCCCTTATAAGCCTCATCAATATAAGTTTTATCTTTTGCCGAATTTGCATTGTAATAGATTCTGACAGTTGTCATGCCGAGTTCTTTAGCAAACTCAAGGTTAGAATAACTGTCATCCACAAAAACGCAATTTTTGGGGTCAACATTAATTTTTTTGCAAAGTTTTGCATAAACATCGGAACTTTCGTTTTTCTTGACGGTGCCAAAATCTTCAACAGAATAGAAGCGTCCCTCAAAGAAATCATACAAACCGATATGCTTCAATATTTTCTCGCAAACTTCTCTTGTGCTTGTAGAGAAAATATATTGCTGATTAGGAAGAGCCTGAAGTTTTTCAAGCAGATTTTCATAAGGAACAATCGGAGAGATAGGTTTGCGTTTATGATAGGCCTGAAACATAGCCTCAGGGTCAATACCATATTGCTTTACGAAGATTTCTCCGCCGTCACGGTAAGTCATATAGGACTCCTTAACCTTGGCTTTAGCTTCAGCCAAATCAAGAGGAATGCCCAAATCCTTAACGGCGGCAATAGCTGTTGCCTCGTCAAGCATGTCGGCAAATTCCGGCGTAATTCGATACAAGGTATTATCCAAATCCCAAATGATAACTTTACCTGTAAGCGTCACTTCATATTCTCCCAAAAATTCTTCATCAAACCCAACAATAGTAACATATAAGAGGCATTCGTCAACCCCAAAATAAGCCAACAGAATGTTTCCCATCAAGACTTGAATAAGTTATGTCAAGACATATATCAATTGGTGCAAATTAAACATAAATTCAGAAAAAGGGAAAAATTATGAAAAAACTTTTAGCAACATTAGGAATTTCTGTTTTGGCCTTAGCAGCCTGCAACAGTCACCATGCCAACGCACAGTCTCAGATGTCCAATTCTGCAACAAATGCCGATTCGTCAGGCGTTATGGTCGTTGAAGAAGAATATGAGGCCGTCGTAGCAACTCCAGCCGATACACAGCCTGCATCTTCGCCCGCAGATAATTCTAATATGAATAATGCGTCAAATGCTTCAGCTGACAATAATCCAACTATGGTAACAGAAGCGGTATCGGAAACAGTTACACCGAACGCAGTTTCTTATGAGGCGGAAGAGATAGCTGATTAAATGAAAAAATAAAGCCTCGTTTTAGCGAGGCTTTATTTTTAGAAGTTTTCCATAGCGTAAACGTCCTTAACAACCCAAGCTCCGCTTTTGTTGCTTAAGACGTAAATAATGTTGCCCTCGCATAAGCCAAACCACATACCATTGCATGTGCTTTCTGTATAAACTTCAATCATATTAGCATCAATCGGCTTAATTTTGGTAATTTTAAAGCTCATTTCAGTAGGACGTTGCAAACTTTCGTCATCCATAAAGACAAATTTCGGCAACTTGTTTTTTGCGCATTCGCTATCCTTGAAGTTAAGCGTGCATTTCATATAAAGGTCAATGGCGCAAGCCACCTCGCTTCCTTTGTCACAGCCTTTTAGGGTTTCTCCAAGTTTATAAGTGTAAGTTGTTTCTTCAAATTTAATATCAAAATTGGGCTGAACCACAACTTGTTCTCCCTCTTCCAAAGCAGCTTCAAGAGGAAGATTTTCAGGGCTTTGCTGGTCATCTTGTTTGTCGGAACAAGCACTAACCAAAAGCAAAGCGGCAAACAACATCAAAAACTTATTCATCATTCCCACCCCTTAACTAGAAAGTATAACGCACACCGGCAGAATATTCCATCATGTGGTCAATATCATCAATTTGGTTAAAGTTAACATATCTGGCCACCATACGAACTCCCCAGTTTTGGTCAATATTGTACAAGGCACCGACACCAGCTCTCCAACCGATTCCATGATCGCGCTGGTCTTTTGCAAAGGAATAATCTTTGCTGAATGTATATTCACCGAAACCAACCGTTCCCAAGAGGTTGAACGAACTATAGCAGTCAAGCGGCATATACCCGTACAAATCTAAGCCATAAGCCTGAAAAGATGTTTTTGTTTTATCAAGACCATTATGAGACTTGTGGTTGTCGGAGAGTTGATAAAAAACCTCTGTCCCGAAATATTTATTATACCAAGTACCGACATTAACCGAAGCAGAATTATAATGCGGACGCATAAATTTTGCATTGGTGTCGGAATAAGTATAATCCAAACCGACGTAAGGGATATATTCACCATCTTGAGCAAAGGATGAAAAAGCAGAAAGGACACCTAAAGCAAGAGTTGTAATAAAAACTTTTTTCATAATCAAATTCCCGGATAATTATTAAACTAAATCTAATATAACGAAGATTTAACAAAAATAAAGTAATTTATAAACAGTTGTTGCATATAAATATGTTGAGCGTATGGCCGTTTGGTGTTATAACTAAGAAGATATAAGGGAGATATGCATGAGAAGAGACGGAGACGAGCGAGGGGCAACATTGATTGAAATTCTTATGGTGCTTGGCATCGTGGGTGCGTTTTCGGTAAGCATAGCAACTTTGATAAATTCTATGTATGATCGTTATCGCGTAAGTCGCGTCGGCGGTCAAATAGCAGAACTCAAAAAAGTTATAAATAACCGTTACATAGCAGATGGTCGATATAACAACGTTTCTGTTTCAACCCTGATAAATGAAGGTATAGCTCCCAAAGATATGGTAAGTAACAATAAGTTGTTTCACGCATATAGCGGAGAGGTTCGCGTGGTAGGCAATACGGACAATTTTGAAATTGCTTTTACAAATCTACCACAGAAAATATGCGTAGAGTTGGGTATAATTGATTGGGTGGTTGATAACTCGTCTGATTTGGTAAGTATGAGTATTAACGGAAATGGTTTTAACTGGCCATGGGTCGCGGTTGCAAATAAAACCCTGCCTGCGCAAATGGCAGATGTGGCCGCTGCTTGTAAAGAAGGCGATGGCAATACGATAAAATGGAACTTTCAATAACGGAGAGCGAAAGTGATAAAAGTCAATGATGTTAACAAGACCGGAGATTTAAGCAATACCTCCAAGGCTAAAAAAAACAGCGGCGGAGAAAGCTTTTCGCTTTACTTGAAGGAAACGATGAAGCCGGCATCTAATCCGGTAGGCGGCACCACGGGAATAGCTGTCGCAGACGCTATTTTTGCCGCGCAAATGGTGGATGGCGAAGAGGAAAAAGCAAAGCGCAAACAAATGCTCAAACGAGGCAATACTTTGCTGGAAAAACTGGAAGAGATAAGAGATGGCTTGCTGATGGGCTATATTTCTAAAGACAAACTGATAGAAATATCTCGTTATGTAAAAGAAACCAAAATAAACACCGCAGATGAACAATTAGCTGAATTAATCGGCGAAATTGAGCTGCGGGTAGAGGTTGAGCTGGCAAAACTGATGAAATAACTGTGGTTTATTCGTTTTTTTGCTTGCAGTTAATAATTGAAGTCTGTATTTTGCTTGCTAGATAAAGAACCTCGCTAATAACAAATAAATCCAAGGAGACCGAAAATGGATAGCGAAATCATTCTTCCTCCCGACTATAAACCTTCAGCTGATGAAGAGTATATGAACGAATATCAGATTGAGTATTTTCGTCAAAAACTTTTGAGCTGGAAAAAATCTCTTCTGGAACAATCCAAGGACACATTGGAAGATTTACGTCAGGGTGGCCTAAACCAGCCGGACCAGTTGGATAGAGCATCATTAGAGACGGACAAGGCTCTGGACCTACGTACCAAAGACCGCGCGCGTAAGCTGATTTCAAAGATTAATGATGCCTTAAAGCGGATTGAAGACGGTGTATACGGTTATTGTGAAGAAACCGGTGAGCCGATTGGTATCGAACGTCTGGAAGCTCGTCCTGTGGCCACACTTTCAATTGAGGCACAGGAACGCCACGAAAGAATGGAAAAAACTTACGACGACGAAGCCTAAGCGATGATACAGCCGCAAGAAAAAGACTTCATTCTGGCTTCCGGCTCTCCGCAACGCCGCGAACTTTTGGCTCAAATGGGGTTTATTCCCAAACAAATTCGTCCGGCAGATATTGACGAGAGCGAGAAAAAATACGAAACAGCCACCGCCTATGTAAAGCGGATGGCCTTAGAAAAAGCCCGCCGTATTGCTGGGCTTTTTCCGCAAGAAAATATTTTAGCCTGCGACACGGTTGTTGTTGTCGGAGCCGCAATTTTGCACAAAGCCCGCAGTGAAGAAGAACAAACCAAGGTTATGGAAAAACTCTCAGGCAAGGCGCATCGGGTCATCAGCTCTGTTTGCGTCATAGCCAAGGATGGGAGGGTTGCTCAACGCACCGTTTCGACCCGTATCTTGATGAAAAAGCTCACGCCGACAGAGATTAAGGCTTATGTTGAAAGCCACAACTGGGAAGGAGCTTGCGGTTATAAAATTGAAGATATGGATTGCTATGTCAAAAAAATAATCGGTTCTTACTCAGGCGTCATCGGTTTGCCTTTATATGAAACCAGAAACTTGTTGAATGGGATAGGTATAAAATGAATACAGATGTAATCGTTTATGAAAAAAAGAATAATCTGACCCGTATTGCCATGCTCGGCGCAGGCGAGTTGCAAGAGATTGAGTTTGTCAAAGAAAATCAAGCAGCGGAAGGCAACATCTATCTGGGCAAGATAACCCATAAGCTGGATTTGGCGCATGATAAGGTCGGCTTTTTTGTAGATATTGCCGATGGTAAAGATGCCTTTCTGAATGCTGAGGAAGCAGGACTGAATGAAGCTAATATGACGGAAGGCCAAAGTCTGGTCGTTCAGGTCGCACAAGAGCAACGCGCCGAGAAGGGGGCAAAGGTTGTCCGCTCCATTCAGATTGTCGGACCGCATTTGGTCTATTGTCCCTATCGTTTGCATGTAGAGGCATCTCCGCGCATTGAAGATAAAGAGAAATTGGCAGAATATAAGGAAAAAGTATTGGAAAATACCACAGGTCAGGAAGGTTGGATTCTGCGCACTTCTTCGGTAGAAGTTCCGTTCGAGATTTTAGCCGAGGAGATGAAAAGCCTGCGTGAGATTTATGAGAATGTCCGCATCAAAGCCCGCAACGCCAAGGCTCCAGCTTTGTTATATGCCAAAGCAGATCCTCTGGCAGAATATATTATGCGCTCACAGCCGGCTTTGACCAAGGTTGTAGTGAACAATCATAATGTTGAAAATGAGCTAAAGGAAGCTTTTAAAGGCGAGTTTGCAGTAGAATATATGGCAGAGCCTTTTGCTGAATATGGTTTGGAAGAGGCGATTTCTGAGGCCTTGCAAAAGACGGTTCGCTTAAAGAGCGGCGGACGTATTCACATTGAGGAGACCAGAGCTTGCGTTGCCATAGATGTAGACAGTGGTGATGACAAGTCTAACGGCTCCATCACAAGGTTAAATTCTGAGGCCGCAGTAGAAATCGCACGCCAAATTCGCCTGCGCAATTTATCAGGTAAGATTATTGTAGATTTTGCCGGTTCTTCGGAATACAAGTTTTTGAAGCCGGTTATTGAGGAGTTGGAAAATGCTTTGGCGGAAGACCCGCATCGTGCAAGGGTTTTGGGCTTGAGCCGTGGCGGCAATGTAGAGATTCAGCGCGTTCGCCGTCGTCCGACCCTTTCAGATGTCTTGACCACCGAATGTGAAACTTGTCAGGGCACGGGGAGGGTTGCCAAATGAGCGAAGTCATAAAAACTTATCGCTGCCCCATATGCAAAAAAATCGCTCCTGCGGGAAAATATAAACCCTTTTGCTCCAAACGCTGTGCAGATATAGACTTAGGCAATTGGTTTAATGAGTGTTACCGCATTCCGGCAGAGGAGCTGGACGAAGAGGACTATGAGGAGCTTGAAAAAGAGCTTGAAAAACAAAAAGCAGATACGGAAGAATAACAAAAACCCCTCGCATAACCGCGAGGGGTTTTTGTTGATACTACAGTAAATCGTAAATATTTTTTTTGCTCTTAAGTATATTTCGTATCTCATTAATATCGCCATCAGAACAAAAGCCTTGATTTATTAGAGCATCTAAAACTCTATTATCAGTTTTTTTTGTGTCAGCATATTTAATGGCGCGGGCAAAATAAACATAATTAGACTTATTTTGTTCTCCGATTAAAATTTTATCAGATGGAATCATCATAATAATTTCGGGTTGGTCAGTAGCAATAGCAAGATCTGTTATTGTCATTCCCTTAGCTAAGACATCAAGATTAGCTCCTTTTTCTATCAAAAATTTGGCAATTTCAGGTTTTTTAATGAATATGGCCAACTGGAGCGGCGTATTTCCGCCATGGAGCGGACTATCAATATCAATATTGTTTTTTAAGAAAAAATCTATGACGTCAATCGGGTTTGGCGCATTAATTAAAGCTGCTTCAAAATGGTTAGTTTTATAATAAAAATCACTTTTAGTAATATTCATTGGATTATAACCATTTTCTAGCATATCAGACATTGTTTGAATATCGCCGTTATCTGCGGCTTGATTAAATTTCCACCAAGACCAATAAGAAATGTTAAAAACGAGATTAGCCAAAAGCCAAACAATAAAACAGCCGCCCAGAATAAGTCCGAAATATTTGAAAAACTTTTTCATAGAAGATACTCCGTCATCTCAAAGATAGCTGTATTTTAGCCAAATCAAGATAATATTTGGTTAAAACTCAGACTGATGTTTTAATAGATTTTGCCAAGGGCTCATAACCATTTTCAACCAAATATTTTCTTGTCTGAAAAGTGGTTTTAGGACCGAGTTTTCCATCAATATCAAGAGGGGGAATAGCTCCTAGAATATTCAAACTTTTTTGTAAAGCTTTAACTCCATCATTGGATGAATTGTTGTCAATAAGAGTCAGTTGTTCAGACAAATTTTGCAGACTATTTTCTATTGTATTACCATCTTTTGCTAACAGGGGCTTTTTATGTTGAGAACTGAGCTTAGTATTTGTTGTAATCTGCCTTCCTGTAGCATCTCTTTTAACGGGAGCTGTTCCGTAAATATTGTTGTACCAAGAAGAAATTTTATCATTTATCTGTTTTCCTAAGGAAACATCATCATTATCAAACATAGCAAATTTCTTAGCTTTAAGAATATCATCACTGTCAAGATTCTGAATAGGATTTAATAAAATATCCAGTTCAGGACGATAGTTTTGAGTAAAACTATTCATATATTCTTTGCTCCGCTCAGAATGTTGTTCTTTAAATAAATTTTCCTTATTATCAGGACTCTTATTAGGAAATGGAGAATTTTTGAGTCCATTAGGAAAAAAATTATTTTCATATTTTTTTCCTATTTCATAAACTTTTTCTTCATTTAAAGGGTCAGACATTATAACATTAGACCATTCATCGTCAATATTATTACTTTCTAGAGATTTTTTTAAAATATTCCCCAAACGTGTTTGATAGAATTTTTGTTTTAAATATTCTTTTAAGTTACTCATTTTGATTTCTCCCAAAATAAAAAGGGGCTGAAGTCAGCCCCTTTCAAAAAATTATGATAAAATTATTGATATTGCTCAATTGCTTTAATAATCTCTGAATTATCTGTGATACGAGCAATATCAAGTAGTGTTTTATTGTTTATTTTATAAGATGCATCTGTACCATATTCTAAAAGAAGTTTTATAATATCTGCACGTTCTTCCATAATAGCATGATGTATAGGCAGAAGTCCGTTTTTACTTTTAAAATTAACATCAGCACCATGATTGAGCATAAACTTAATTGTGTTATAATCACTTTTTGCGTAGGATATTGCCGCCAGTAAAGGAGAAACACGCATAAAGCTTTGATTAATATCAAATCCTTGATTTAAGATTTCTTGCATTTGCAAAATATCATTTTTTTCAGCTGCTTCCACAAAATTTCCCCAGTCGCTGTAAATATAATAAAAAATATTCCATATCAAAACAACAGCCACAATTAAGCCGCCCAGAATAAGTCCGAAATATTTGAAAAACTTTTTCATAGAAAATACTCCGTCATCTCAAAGATAGCTGTATTTTAGCCAAATCAAGATAATATTTGGTTAAAAAAACCGCCTGATAAAGGCGGTTTTTAAATACACTAAGAGCAAGTGACAAAAGAATAATATCAAAAATTTTTCAAATTGTCAAGGATTATATTCCTAAAATATCCTTACCTTCCGTAAGAAGCCTCAATAATCCGATTCCGTCTTTGTTCATCAAGGTCATAATTAGCCTTAATATTCAGTTGCGGTGCGATGGTTGAAATAATCTTTCCGGCAGTCGGAACCGTATTCCAACCGGAAGTAACAAAGCCCCAAGTATCTTTGGTTGCTTTAGGCTCATCCATCATCAGGAATAAGGCATATTGCGGATTTGAGGCCGGAAAAGTAGCCAAGAAAGAGGTCATAACTTTTTTGTTAATATATTTGCCGTCTACCAGTTTGTTGGCTGTTCCGGTCTTGCCGGCAACTTCATAACCCAAAACATTGGCGCGTTTGCCGGAACCTTCCACAACAACACCGCGAAGCAATTGGCGCATTTCTTTAGATGTATTGAAGGAAACGACACGATGGCTCAATGTGTTTTTGTTGTCCTTTATAAGTGTCGGTTCATGATAAATTCCGCCGTTGATAACACCGGCAAAAGCACTGATTAAGTGTAATGGCGTAACCGAAATGCCGTATCCGTAGCCAATTGTTGCTGTTGTTTCTTCGCCCCAGCGTTTCGGTACAAGAGGGTAGCCTCTTTCTGCTACTTCAATACTTTTGATTGGTTCGAAGAAACCAAGATTTTTTAGGAAGTTTTGCTGCTCTTTTTTGCCAACTTTCAAAGCAATTTGGGCTGAGCCGATGTTAGAGGAATAAATCAAGACTTCTTGCAAAGTCAGCCACCGATTTTCGCCGCGATAATCCTTGATGGTGTTATAGCGGAGTTTTAAGGGCTTGGTTGCGTCAAAACTATCAGCCATTTTAACTTTTCCGCTTTCCAAACCAAGCGCGGCATTAAAAATCTTCAAAACCGACCCCGGTTCATAAACGCCTTTTGTCGCAAAATTAAATTGTGCGCGCGGTATTTTATAATTATTAAGATTCGGGTCATAGTCAGGCAGGGAAATCATAGAGATAATTTCACCATTCTTAACATCCATGAGGATCGCGGCGGCACCATCGGCATTAAATTTTTCAACAGCAGCAGCGAGTTCGTTACGAATAGTATCCTGAATACCGGCATCAATGGTCAGCTGCAGCGGAATGTCTGATTCTGTTAAGCGATCATCAAGTTTCTTTTCAAGGCCGGATATTCCCTTGTTATCAATATTTGTGTTACCCAAGATATGAGCAAAGAGGTTTTTATGCGGATAAATGCGTTTTTCTCCGTCTTCAAAATCCAGCCCCGGAATACCCAGATAATTAATTTGATATTGTTGAGAAGGGGAAAGGTTGCGTTTGATATAAACAAAACTGCCTCTGCGTTGGAGCTTTGATAAAATATCTTCATAACGCATATCAGGAAAAATACGGCTTAATTCGGCGGCAGCTTTTTTAGCGTTAAGAATTTTTCTGGGGTTGGCATAAAGGTTAACTGTGGGGAGAGATGTGGCAATAATTGTGCCATTGCGGTCAAGAATATCGGCACGTTTAATAGGGTTTGCGGCATAGGCGCGAATAGTGTCGGACTCATCGGCGGTTTGGGTTTCTGTGTTGTTGGGTGTAATGCAGACATTAAACAATCTGATGCCGATAACCGCATATACCAACAAAAACATCAAGGTAGCAAAAGCGACACGATTCTTGCAGGTGGAAAGAGGGTCTTTCTCACAGGTATAGTTATTAAAAGAAAAACTCTTATCAATCTTAATTTCCTGACCTGGAAGATAAAAATTTTTCTCCTCGCGGCCGGAAAAATACTTTCCCCACATATTCTCGCTTCTGCCTTACTATAATTTAATTATCGTTGAGCCTTAACCAGACGTTTAAGTTGTCTGTTTTTCTCAGCCTGATTACTGATGTTTTTACGAGCCAACAGCTTTCTACCTGATTCGCCCGATTCATAATTAAATGGTAACGCAGAATAGTTAATAATTTGTTCAGCCTTGAGCTGATTTAGTGCAATATGTTTGGTTGCCAAAGAACGAAGTCTTGCCGGATTATTCAAATGGCTCCATTCTGCCTTAAGAATATGAATAGTTTTGACGTCTTCTTCGATGTTGTGATTAATGCTGGCAAGCTCCTTTTCCAGATTCTGTACCTGATTTTTCATCACGAACATTCCGAAACCAACCAAGCATGTAAGGGCAACCCAAAGTCCTAACGTTGCTGTTTTTGTACTATTCATTGTCGCATTCCTTTCCTAGGTAAGCGGGTTAAAAATTACTACTTTTTGACGGCGCAGCGCAACTTTGCCGAACGTGCTCTTTTGTTGCTTTCCATCTCTTCTTGACTTGGAGCAATCGCTTTGGAGCATTCAGCGAGGCATGCGCTGTCATCTTTGGGCAAAACCTCCGGCATATAACGAGACACGCCGGCATTTTTGCCGCTTTGTTCTTTAAAAAAGCATTTGACAATTCTGTCTTCCAACGAGTGGAAAGTAACTACGACCAAGCGGCCGCGAGAGGAAAGAATGTCAACGGCGCCTTTCAAACCGTTTTCGAGCTCCTCTAGCTCATTATTGACCACAATCCGCAGAGCCTGAAAAGTTCTGGTTGCCGGATCAATATTGTTGTTAGGGGTTTTATGAATAACTTTGTAGATAATTTCAGCCAATCCTTTAGTTGTTTCAATCGGCTTAAGACGGCGATATTCTGCTATTTTTGCCGCAATCTGGCGAGACTTGCGCTCTTCGCCGTATTTGTAAATCAAATCAGCCAATTCTTTTTCAGATGTTTCGTTGACGATATCTGTGGCCGAGCGACCGGAACAAGACATCCGCATATCAAGCGGTGCATCTTTAGAGAAGGAGAAGCCTCTTTGCGCCTCATCCAACTGCATAGATGATACGCCGATATCAAAAACCGCACCGTTAATCGGCTGAGCAATAAGATCTTTGATATTGCCGAAAGTCCCTTGTCTGAACTCAAAGCGAGAGCCGAATTTTTGTTTGAGCTCTTCAACTCTGGGCAAAACCGTCGGGTCACGGTCAATGGCGATAACTTTACAATCGGCGGAGTTCAAAATAGCTTCGGTATAACCGCCGTTGCCAAAAGTTGCGTCAACATAAACCTCACCGTCTTTGGGAGATAAGTACTGCAAAACTTCTTTCAGCATAACCGGAATATGTTTGGGCTGACTGCTCATTATTCGCCCTCCGTTTTGCGGGTGAGGGTAGGTCTGTTTTTCAAGGCCTCAGCCCGAATGCGTGCTTCTTCTTTTTCCCAGTTTTCAGGGTTCCAAATCTGGAATTTGCGCCCTTTGCCGACAAATACGGCTGTATCGGTGATGCTAGCGTGTTTAAGCAGCTTTTCGGTGAGCATAATGCGACCGGTTGAATCGAAGGTGAATCTTTTGGCATCTCCGAAAATAAGGTTTGTAAGGTTATCTTGGGTTTCGGAGAAAAAGTCCGTAGCGTTTTCAATCTCTGTGGCAAGCTTGTCCAACAGTTCTTCGGTGCAGCCCTCAATGCAGGGAGCAGTAAGGCTGCGGTAGCAAACAATCTCGGTTGATAATTCTTTAACGATTGCGCGATAGTCTGAAGGCAAGGAAACGCGCCCTTTGGCGTCCACCTTGTTAAAAATCGTATCCATAAAGAGAAAAGTTTTTCTCAATTTTAGAATCCTTCAAACCCATTAACCCTATACCTTATGGTATATCATGGGTTTTTATGGGTTTCAATGGGAAAATTTAGTATTTTGTTAACTGTTCATGTTTTGTTCTGAGCGAAATTATTACGATTCTCGCCAATCTGGCTCTGGGCTTGGTGTAGGGAAAAATAATTTTTTTGGGATAAAAAATAACAATTTTTTTGCCCTTGTTTAAATCTAAATTTCTGTTGATTTTGTCTATTTACACCCCTTGGAAAATATGATATTCTGGCAACTGTTAAAATATTAAATGTATCTTGCTTGAGGATGGGCTCTTAAGTGTAGATGAACTAAACGCCCGATTATAATTATGGAAGCTTATAAATTTCCGAAACTAAGCACCAATTTTGGTCTTAAGGTTATGGCTAAAGGTGGTGAAATTTTCAAAAGAGTAGACAACATCACAAAGTGTGAAGCAAAAGGCAACTTTTTGCTTTGCTCAAATGTGGTTGAAACCGTTACAAGTATCAAAGACGGTCAGATTACATTACTCCCCGTTTTTGAACCAAACAATATCTTTACAGATATCAGTGGGCAGGGCTTCTTGCGTACAACGGAGAAGGATGAAGCGGTGGATGCCGTAAAGGCTGCTGAAAGTGGATTGGGATATATCATTGTGCGCAACCGCTTTTTCGAGGAAGCGTGGTTGAATGGTAAAAAAGTTCCATTTCCAACAACGTTGTGGAACGAACTTGGTGTCGAATACAAGTTTGTGGATTACAAAGCATACGGTGAAGTATGCAAGCGTATCCACGGGTACTACATTGCAAAAAAGGTGGAACCCATTTACGTCTTTGACACAGTTGCCGGAGATAAGGTTCAGGCCGTCATCAACGGCGTGAAAGAGCACGAAACATATGTAGAGGCTGGTGAAACCAAGGTGCAGAATATGTACCACGGAGAAACCTATAAAATGAAGCTGAAAAAGCTTCGTAAGCTGTATGTCTACGACTCAACAACAGCAGGCGGTATCCAGATTTGGAAGCCTCGCGATGAAAAGCAAACGTGGACTTTCACAAACGAAAATGTTTTCGGCGTCTTGTGGGAAGGTTTTGAATTTCTCGCCAAGGCGATGATAAACATCACCGATCCTGAGGACGTGTACGGCTGTAATTATGAGGTATTCAATGGTAACGACCTTGCTAAAGGCAGCCATCTAAAACTCAGGTTATTTATGCCTTTGCAGCCGATGCCAAAGACCGTGCTGAATAATCCTGCCGTATATGCCGGAAGTGTTGAGGTTTTGGAGGCAATCCCAAAGATGGAAACAGAATACATAGAGGTGCCTCTGCCGATGGACCTTTATGCGAAAATAGGATAATTTGGCAAAAAAAACTCAAAGAAGGGCTCTCGGGAGAGAGCTCTTTTTTTTGTTAAAATTGCTCAATCTTTTCATAAAGCACTTGCAATAATTTTGAGCTGCGTTTAATCTACCAAGAACAGGCGACCGGATAGCTGCTTTGCGGAAAGGAAAATCCGCCAAAGAGGAAAGTCCGGGCTTCAAGGAAACAAGATACCGGATAACGTCCGGCCGGAGAAATCCGAGGGAAAGTGCCGCAGAAATATACCGCCTTTTTTTGAAAAGGTAAGGTTGAAAAGGCGAGGTAAGAGCTCACCGCAAAATCGGCAACGGTTTTGGCAAGGTAAACCCTATCTGAAGCAAGACCAAGTTAGGAGGGCTGAGGCTTTGTGCCTTGGTTATACGGAGGGTTTCCACTCTGCTCCAGAGGTAGGTCGCGTTGAGCCGCATAGTAATATTCGGCCAAGATGAATAGCTATCGCGCCGCAAGGCGTACAGAACCCGGCTTATAGGTCGCCTAAAAAGTTTTTTGTTCATAAGGAGTTGCATATGCAGACGACTATATCAAAATCAGTTCAACTAAACGGCATCGGTCTTCATTCCGGCTGTAACGTCACTATGTCAATTCTTCCCGCACCGGCCAATACGGGAATAGTTTTTCGCCGTGTTGATTTGCCGAACAAACCAGAGATTAAGGCCTTGTACAGCAATGTTGTTAATACCCAGAATTGCACTTGTTTGGGCGATGCTGAAGGCAATTTGGTTTCCACCATTGAGCATGTGATGGCGGCGTTATATGTTAAGGGCATAGACAATGCGCTGATAGAAGTCAATAATCAGGAGCTCCCGATTATGGATGGCAGCGGTAAAATGTTTTTTGAGGCCTTAAAGGGAGTTGAGCTTAAGGATTTGAGTGCCCCGCGTATGTATCTCAAAGTTAAAAAGGAAGTTTCTTTTACAGATAAAAACGGCAATACGGCAAGCTTAAAACCGGCCGACAAATTTGCCGTAAATTTTGAGATAGAATTTCCGTCTCAGATTGTTGGGCATCAGAAGTTCTCGGGCGAGATTACGCCGGAGGTTTTTGAACAAAAAATCGCGCCTTGCCGCACTTTTTGTGAAAAATATCAGGTAGACTATCTTCAATCCATCGGTCTGGCTAAAGGAGGCAGCTTAGATAATGCGGTGGTTTTGGATGGCGAGCAGATTTTAAACCCCGGTGGTTTTCGTGTCAAAAACGAATGTGTCAACCATAAGGTTATGGATGCTATTGGCGATTTGTTCACTTCCGGACATCGTATTTTGGGCGAATTAACAGCTTCCAAGACCGGACATTTTCATAACAATGAGCTCTTAAAACTTTTGTTCGCCGACAAATCTAATTATGAATTAGTATAAGGATGAGAGAATGAAAAAGTTAAAACTTTTTTTGGTCTGTGTTTTTTGTTTAGGTTTAACAGTCGGCTGTTCCTCTACCAAAGAGGTGGAGAAACCGCAAACTGCGGAAGAATTGTACAATCAGGCACATGATGACCTGGACAAGACCTCTTATAAAAAAGCTGCCGAAACTTTTGAGAAAGTTGAGCTGGAATATCCATATTCCAAATGGGCGACCAAAGCCAAAATTATGGGAGCTTATGCTTATTACAAGGACCAAAAATATGATGACGCCATCTTAAGTCTGGATCGTTTCATCAAGTTTCACCCCGGCAACAAAGACATCGCCTATGCTTATTATCTGAAAGCCCTTTGCTACTATGAACAAATCACCGGTGTTGAAAAAGACCAAGAAAACACACGCTTGGCTCTGCAGGCTCTGCGTCAGGTTATCACACGTTTCCCGAATACCGAATATGCTAAGGATGCCTCGCTCAAGCTGGAGCTGACTTATGACCACTTGGCCGGCAAAGAGATGGAAGTCGGACGTTATTATCTTAAACAAGACAACTATCTTTCCGCTTTGAACAGATTTTCGGTAGTGGTTAATGATTATCAGATGACCTCGCATATTGAGGAAGCCTTGTATCGTCAGGTAGAGATTTATACGATTTTGGGTTTAAGCCAAGAGGCCAATCAGGCATATCGGGTTTTGGAATATAACTATCCCAAGAGCAAATGGACCAAAGCCGCCCGCAAGGTGCTAAAAATAAAATAAGGTAAACAATGCTTCAATCGCTCTCAATTCGCAATGTGGTTTTAATAGACAAGCTGGATTTGGACTTCAAATCCGGCTTAAGCGTTTTGACGGGTGAAACCGGCGCCGGAAAATCCATTTTACTGGATTCTCTGGGTTTGGTGCTTGGCAATAGGGCGGAAACTTCGCTCATTCGCCAAGGCGAGGATAAGTTGAGCGTAACCGCCACTTTTGAGGTGAAGGATAAGAATAATCCGCTTTTTGCGCTGTGTGAGGAATATGAGCTTGAGGCAGATGACGAAATAACCATCAAGAGAAGCCTGAATAAAGACGGCAAGGGCAAAATATTTTTCAACGACCAACCCATAAGTGCCAAACTATTAAAAGAGCTGGGCAAATATCTGGTAGAGGTTCACGGACAGTTTGACAATCAAGGTTTGCTTAATCCCGCCAATCATCGAGATGTTTTGGATGCTTATGCCGGATATAAAAATCTTTTGGTAGAGGTAAAAGAAAAATTTGCAAACTACAAAAAAGCCAAAGCGGCAAGGTTGGAGGCGGAGAATAACGTTGCCAAAGCCAAAAGCGATGAAGATGCCTTGCGTCATTGGGTGGATGAGCTGGAAAAGTTAAACCCCGAAAAAGGCGAAGAAGAGAGCCTGAGCAAAAAACGTCTGGAGATGATGAACGCCGAAAAAATCATTGAGAGCTTGAGTTATGCTTATGGTGCACTGACACAAGGCGCAGATGTGCAGTCAGCCATACGTCAGGCGCAATCAGCCATGGACAAGGCCAATAGCTTGGTAGAAGGTAAATATGACGACATTGTCAATATGCTGGAGCAGGCTTTGATAGATGTGAACGAGGCTGTCAATGAGTTGGAGGAGGCCTCACAAAACGTGAGCTTAAACCAAAACGAGCTGGAAAATATTGAAAGCCGCTTATTTGCTTTAAGAGGTTTGGCGCGCAAACATCAAACCACCATAGACGACTTACCGGATGTTTTGGCAGACTTTAAGCATAGATTATCAACCATAGAGCTTGGGGAGGAGGGTATAAACGAACTCCGCCGCGCCGAAGAACAAGCTAAGACAGATTATATTAAAGCGGCAACGGAATTAAGCTCGCGCCGCAAGGCTGTAGCATTGCAGTTGGATAATCAGGTTATGGCCGAGTTGCCGCCGTTAAAAATGGAAAAAGCCCGCTTTGTAACCATTGTTGAAAAATTAGACGAGAGTGCTTGGAACGAGAGCGGCTTTGATAATGTTTATTTCACGGTTGCCACAAACCCGAACTCGCCGCAAGGCCCGATTAACAAAATAGCCTCAGGCGGTGAGCTGGCCAGATTTATGTTGGCCTTAAAGGTTAACTTGGCACAAAGTTCGTCGGTTTCTACCATGATTTTTGATGAGGTTGATGCCGGTGTCGGCGGAGCCACGGCTCAGGCTGTGGGCGAGAGATTAGCCCGCTTGGCGCATGATGTTCAGGTCTTGGTTGTAACCCATTCGCCACAGGTTGCCTCCCGCGGCAATCATCATTTTAAGGTGGAGAAAAACACGGTCGAGAACATAACCACCACCAAAGTTCGCGAGTTAAACGACATTGAACGGCATGAGGAAATTGCCCGTATGCTTGCCGGAGAGAAAATCACCGACGAAGCAAGAGCGGCAGCCAGAGTTTTAATCGGTGCATAGGTCTTGCATTAAAGGGCAAATTGCCTTATATCAATCTCAAATATTATCATTTTATAAATAAATTTATGCTATTTTCACATTAAATTCAGATTCTTACAAGAAAGAGGAAAAGTACATGACAAAAGTTGCAGTTGTCGGCGTAATGGAAAGTGTCGGCAGAGAAATTTTGAGCTTTTTGGAAGCAGATGGTATTAAAGCAAAAGATGTTTTTGCGTTGGAGCCCAAATGCCCGATGGGTAATCAGGTATCTTACGGCGAAGATGATGAGTTGGATGTCTTAAACTTGGATGATTTTGATTTTTCTAAGACCGATGTTGCTATTTTTGCAGGCAATGCGGAGACCTCCAAACGTTTTGTAAAAAAAGCGGCGCAGCATGCCAAGGTCATAGATTGCACGGATGCTTTTTTTGCCGAACCGGATGTTCCGATGATTATTGCCGGTTTGAATGATGAACAAATCGCTTCTGCTAAGCACAATATTGTGTCCTTGCCTTCGGCAATGGTAACCCAAATGCTTTTGCCGATAGAAAAGGTTATCAAGAACAACAAAATAAAGCGTATTGTCGTTTCGGCATATATTTCCGCTTCGGTTTATGGCAAGGACGGAATGGATGAACTGTTTAACCAGACCCGCAAAATTTTTATGAACGAAACTTTGGTTGACGACCAACAAGTTTTCCATAAACAAATAGCTTTTAATGTCATTCCGCAAGTGGGTGAGTTCATCGGTGAGGAGACGCAGTGCGAATGGTCAATGAATGCCGAAACCAAAAAGATTTTGGGCGGAGATATCAAGGTTCATGCCAATTGCGCGATTGTTCCGGCATTTATTGGTGCGGCACAGTTTGTAAACGTCGAATGCGAACAAGATGTAGATGTCGATACTGTCCGCAGTGATATGAAGTCAGCCAAAGGCATAGTTGTTTTTGATAAGAATGTGGAAGGCGGTTATGTCAGCTTGACCGATGTTCAGGGCGAAGACGAGATTTATGTAAGCCGCCTGCGTCAGGATGCCTCGGTTGAAAACGGTTTTAGCTTTTGGTCAGTTGCGGACAACTTGCGTGTCGGCGTTGCAAAAAATGCTTTTGAAATAATGAAACAAATCTTGGCAGAAAAGAACTAAACCCTATTAAAGGAACCCTCTGATGAAAAAACTGTTAAGCCTTTTACTTGTTGCTCTCTTGGTTAATGTTTCGGGAGCTTTTGCGGCAGACAAAACTTCGGTTGATGCCGTAACCGAGTTGGTGGATGTTTATAATACACCTGAAATAAACTACCCCAAAACAAGTAAAAAGCTGCAGCAGATAGAGGAAATGCTTAAAAGCGGTCAGGTTTCCATTAAACAGATGTCTGAAGAAGTCAGTTTTTTGGATGAAACCAGAGGGAAACTTATGGTCGCCCGCAAGAGCATAGAACAAGAATTGACCTTCGTTCAAAAGAGAATAGAGGCTTTAGGTACAGCGCCGGAGGATGGCAGTCAAGAATTAAAAGTCATTGCTCAGAAAAGAGAGGAGTTTGGCAAAGAGGAAGCCTATCAAAAGGGTAAACTTGCGGAAGCAGATGTCTTGCTGACCAAAATAGATGAACTGAATGCGCTAATATTAGACATCCGTAACAAGGAGCTTTTGGGTAGTTTGCTAACCAAACAGACACCGCTTTATTATCCGAGTGTTTTGTTGGGGGCATCCAAGCAGTTCGTTGAATTTGTTTTTGATATTATACGTTCACCTGTTTCATGGTACGGAGAACTCAATGCCGAGCAGCGAGAATATGTCAAGTCAAACATTATTCCGGTCGGTTTTACGGTGCTGTTTTCTTTGTGGTTTGGTATTTGGTTACGTTTATTCATTATGCGCCGCTTTGGCTATAAAAAAGAAGAAGAACATCCGAGATATGGTAAAAAAGTTTTTGCTGCTGTTTTTGTTGCCATTGCTTACGGTGTAATTCCGTCATCAATTATTATCGGATTTTTAATCTGGATAATCAGTACAAAAGTTTTGACCAT
Organism: uncultured Pseudomonadota bacterium; assembly: GCA_949292375.1. Taxonomy (GTDB): domain Bacteria; phylum Pseudomonadota; class Alphaproteobacteria; order RF32; family CAG-239; genus Scatacola_A. Next base: position 59,191 of record CASEZG010000003.1, read on the forward strand.
AGGCTTTTTCGGCCTGACTTTGGCAAGTTTCTTGTATTACTCACTCTTTGTTATTATGGCGGCGGCATTTTCGCGCGTAACTTTTGCACCATATAATGAAAAATGGCGTCTTGTAAACATCAGCAATGATAAAGCCAAACGCATAACCAAGGCCTTATACTTCAGTGCCTATGCTATCGGCATAGCCTCTTTTCTGGAACATATTGCCGTAACAGCTAATTATGGTCTTGAGTTAAACTATTTCATAACGGTATTATCAAATGCGGTAAAGGCTTTCTGTATTATCCTGATTGTCAAAAGAGTCATCTGGGATGATGAAATGGTGCGAGATGATATTGCCGATGAAACATCGGAAACGGAAGAAGATGAAGGGCTAAGTCCGGCCTTTAAGATTACATTTTTTGTATCATTATTTGCGGTAGGCGTCTTTTTGATAGCTGTCATCGGATATCCCAAACTTTCAGCCTTCATTTTAGACCGCTCTATTTTGACAGCAATAGTCATTGGCTTTTTTATCGTTTTGCGCAAGGCTTTATCAGAAGTTATGCATCGTGTTTTGATGTTACGCTTTTGGGTCAAAACCTTTAAGATGCGCCGTCGCATGCTTTCCAAAATCGATTTCTGGATGAGCCTGATAATAGATCCGATGATGGTTTTGTTGGTAGCTTTTGTATTGTTGTCGCTCTGGGGTGTCTCAACAGATTTATTGTTACGTAGCATTAAGAAACTGTTTTTTGGTTTTCAGGTCGGCGGTGTTAATATATCTTTAATTGCCATAATCTTTGCTATATTGGCATTTTTTATCTCTTTGGCAGCTGTAAAAGCATTAAGAGGGCGTTTAGTCAACAACGTTCTCGCAAAGATGGATATTGATGATGGTATCAAGCACTCATTGTCATCAGGCTTTAGCTTTGTTGGCTTTATACTGGCAGCAATTATTGCCATTACCGTAATGGGCGGCAACTTATCCAATCTGGCCTTGATTGCATCAGCCTTATCCGTTGGTATCGGTTTTGGTTTGCAGAACGTAATTAACAACTTTGTATCAGGTATCATCATTTTATTTGAGCGTCCGTTCAAGGTTGGCGATTGGGTAATCGTAAACAATGAGGAAGGCCGGATTAAGCAAATAAACATTCGTTCAACCGAAATAGAAACTTTTAAGAAGACGAGTATTATCATTCCGAATGCGACATTAATTTCAAATTCCGTAACAAACTTGACCCACGGCAATAACTGGTCGCGTCAATCTGTTACGGTAGGTGTTGCTTATGGTACGGATGTAGATAAGGTAAAGCAGATTTTGCTTGAGTGTGCAGCAAAATGTAAATATGTTTTGAAAAACCCTGCGCCTTATGTCTTGTTTAAAGATTTTGGGCCGTCTAGCCTGGATTTTGAGGTCAGATGTTATACCAATGATATCTGGAATGGTTGGATAATTCCGAGCGATTTAAGAACTGAGATTAATAAGAGGTTCATAGATGAGGGCATAGAAATACCGTTCCAGCAGATGGTTATTCACCAAGGTGAGAAAGTTGCCCCTGAGGAGCAGTTCTATGCCAAAAGAAAAGTTAAGAAAGAAGAAAAGTAATGCTTGCAAAATAAAAAAAGCGTGATAAAAGAATAAGCGTTGCCGGTTTAGCTCAGTTGGTAGAGCAACGCATTCGTAATGCGTGGGTCGGTAGTTCGAGTCTACTAACCGGCACCACTAAAAAAGCCTCCCTTGTGGAGGCTTTTTTAGTGGTGATGATAATAAAGACAGCTCGAACTACCGAAGGTAGTTTGAGTTACTAACCGCACAAAGCTAAAAAATGCCCCTGATGGTGCTTTTTTTAGCTTTGTGAAAAGAACTTGTTGATTTGTGAAGCCGCGACAGCGAGCAAAACAAATGCTACAAGTATCTTTGACCGAAACGCAGTTAGTTTTGCAATAATAAGCAAAACTTACGAAGTTAGAGCCATTAAAAAAGCCTCCCTTGTGGAGGCTTTTTTTAGTGAATATTACTTCGTAAGTCTCGCTTCTATCAAGCTCAAACAACCAAGAAAGTAATATTTAAGGGATAGTTTCAAGAAGATTGTCAACAGCTTCTGTCGGCCTTGAGTTATTTTTGTATTCATACAAAGAAAAAATCTCATCGTCGCAAAAATGCTTTACGGCCAAGTGAACAATATCTCCCTTTTGTGTCGCCACCAATGGATTGATAAATTCATCCAAAGCGCGAAGTGCAACAAAACTTTTGTCAGTTCCTTTAATCAAGCAAAAATAAAAATTTTGCGGAATATAGCTTCCGTTCCAAATCTCAAAAGGCATATGTATAAGGAAGATTTCTTCAACCGCATAATCATAAGTTGCTAGATTTTTGCCCAAGTTGACATTTTTCCATTTAACGGAAAGATTTTGACATTTTTCAACTCCCAGAACGCGAGATCTTGGATATACGCTGAAAAGCGTTATAAGCATTTTATCGCCTTTTTGGGCTAACAGAAAATAAGGCAAATCGTTAATCTTTACGGCGCATCTAAATGTCTTGTTATCCGAGGTCAAGATGTCACAGCTAAAAGGAAATTCATAGTTACCGCAATATTCGCAATGAATATTTTCAACACAAAACTGCAAATAATATACCTTTTCGCTTTTGCTAAAAGAATAAATAGTTTTCATAAGCGTGAAAATTTAAAATATTAATAATAGAATTTTTTAATGCTTATTTTGTATGTTATAAAATACTTTTTGTCAAATTTAATTTATTTAGAAAAAAGCTCTGAAAGACTAAGCTTTCAGAGCCATAAGTTCCAAACATTAAGATAGGTAATATATATAGTAACCAAGGCCGAGGTAAAAACCAAAGACATATTCGCCCCAGTTCCATCCCTCTTTGCCTAAAGCATAATAATTTTCCAGTTTAGAGCCGAGCCAATAGCACGGCCCCATTCCCAGCCCCCAAAACATAAAACCCACGGACTGTGAGGCAAGTCCCATCAAAAAAGTCAAGATGAACCCCGTCAAACATGTTCCGACAAAGCCGAATATTTTGGGATATTCACTCAGGTAGACCACATTCCCTTTAATGGAAATGTGTAGCGGCAAGAGCAAATCATCAATCAATTCGCATTCCTTATCAACATTTGGGTCAACTTCTTTGCCGTTATAAATGCGTGAGACATAAACACCCCAGCCATAAAGCTGATAACCGGCATAAGCTGCGATAAATGCAGTTAAGGCCAAATTAAAAGAAAAGCCTTCCGCCAAGCAGATAATAATACTGAAGAAGATCGCGTACCAGATTTTGTTAAACGGCAATTTTTTGTCGCCGAAACGTAACCCGCCACGGACTCTCCACAGAAAGGAAGAGACAAATGTCACTAATACAATATACATTCAAGATGTCCTTTTTTTTTACAATTAAAGACAGAATTGTAGATAGCATATAAAATTTAAGTTGTCAAGGATAAAATTCCTATTTTAGGATAAAAAGCCTTGACAAAAGTATTTTTTGGGTGTAAAGGTAAAATATCACATAGCATAACTGTAACCTCAAAGCGATGGATTTTCCCGTCGTTTTTTTTGTGCAACAAGGCAGACAATAAAAAAGTCTGCCGTTTTTTTAGGAGCAACAATGCAAAAAACAATTTTTATTTTAGCTTCAACCGCTTTTGTTTGTTTTCTTTCTTACAAATTAGGGCAGGGGCGTTGTCAGGTAGAAACATTAATCAAAGAAAAGGAGGTCATCCGATATGTTGAAAAGCAAAAATCAGATATTTACTCTCGTCCGAATGTTGGCCGTGCTGAGTTGCTTGAGCTCATGCGCAACAACAAATTATAATCTCTGTCCACAATATCCCATAGCCGGAGAGAAAGTTGCAACTGAGCTAGAGAAGCTTCCCGCACAAGACATGGAAGCAACTTGGGAGTGGTTGGGAAGAATCAATAAGTTGCGTCAAGAGCTGGAAATTTGTCATAACGCTTTCTGATTGAAAAAGTAAGGATAATGATTATTTGTATGGCAGAAAGCTGAAAAGGAGGAAAATATGAAAAGATTATTTTTTGTATGTAGCGCAATTTTATTTTTGCAAGCTTGCGCAACAGAAGCCAAATATGATAAAAAATTGCAATCAATGGTAGGCAAGTCAGAAGCTCAGTTAATATCAGAATGGGGTGCTCCGAGTGCGGCAAAAATTTTGAATAATGGTGAGCAGGTTATAACCTATACGCAAGCCAATGATATGTATGTTCCGTCAGAATATTATATCTATAATACGACGGGAGCAGCGCCGAGTGAAACTGTATTATATTCGCCTTTTATGGATGACTACAATTTTGGCCCCTACAGTGAGACTTTCGGTTATGAAGTTGAAGAAGTATGCCAAACAGCATTTTATATCAAAGATGGTATTGTCAGCGGCTGGAAGTGGAAGGGCAATAACTGCGTTTCAAACTAGTTTTTTAAGGTAAAAAGGTAAGCAGTCAAGGAGTCGTACTTGGCTGCTTTTTTTATGAGTTAAAATATCATTAAAAGTTAGAAAAATAAAAAAATTAAAGATAAGTTCAAATCAATTTTCCGTAACTAATTTTTAACTTAAATATGTTGCAATTTTTTCATACCGAGCGCAAAAGCCGGAGTCACAAATTAACATCAAGGAAAAACAATGGGCTTATTTTTAGACTTAACCAATAAGATTAAAAACTCTGGTTTTCTGATTCTTTGCGTATTGCTGTTTTTTTATTTCAGCTTTTATACCATCAATGGCGAACGCGGTTTGCTTAAATATATGTATCTGAGCAAAGAGATAGCTTATGCTAAAGATATAGCCGCTCGTTATAGTGCAGAGAAGCAAAAGCTGGAAGAAAAAGTTCGTCTGCTTTCATCATCCAGTCTGGATTTAGATATGCTGGATGAACGCGCCCGTGTCGTTCTAAACTTTGCCGGAGATGATGAGTTTATCATTTTAGACGATATCAATGGCAAATAGCTGAGTAAAATTGCTGTATTTTCAATTGACTAGTGTCACGGTTGGGATAACTGGATAAAAAAAGCTGTATTTTTAAATTTTTATTTGCTATACAATATCTTGCAAAATTAGTTAACCAACAATTAATGTCTCGGCATGCCGAGCAGGAACTTATATGAATATAGGAAACGACAGCACACCGCCGCCCATGCAATATACGGAAAAGAAACCGTTATTCTCGGAAAAAGAAATTATTTTCCGAGGTTCCGGCTGTGCCAAAGTGTGGAAAATTTCCTCTCGAGCGCAGGTTATAGTTTTTGCCGCATTACTATTAGTCGGTTCTTGGTGTTTTTATTCATACTATTTGTACAACAAATCCGGTCATATCATTTCATATAAAGAACAGGAACTTGATGCTACGCGAGATGCTTATGTTGAGCTGATGACAGATTTTGTTACCCTACATAAAAATATCGGCGCGATGATAAGTTCTATAGATGACGGAAAAAATAAAAACAATAAAAAGTTTGACCAATACAAACGCCAAGCGCAATTAGTTGAAGACAAGATAAAACAAATTACCGATGAGAAAGACTGGCTGAGTTCGGAAACAATTTCAGAGCGAGCATCGTTAAGCGAAGCCTTGTTGCAAAGAGACATCATCGCCTCAGAAAGAGATGCTCTAAAAGAACAAATAGATGAGTTGGAAGAAACCATCAAAGACATCAAAAAAGCCGAAATGGAGGTTTTGGAGCGTATAGACGGCATCGCCGATAAGGAAATGGGCAAAATAAAATCTGCAATAAATTCTATAAATCAGGCTTTAAAAAGTAAGGGTTTATATTTTAATGCTTTAGCCAATTCAAAACGCAAGAACAACAGCGGCGGTCCCTATATTCCGGATCGCCGTAATTTAGTCAAAGACAAGAAACTTGACGATAAAATTTCCGCTATTTTCAAAAATTATGATGATTTAGAGTATTACAAAGAAGTCGTACAATATATACCGTTAGGTAAGCCGGTATGGAGTTATTGGGTAACTTCGCAATACGGTTCACGTTCAGATCCATTCAATGGCAAACGAGCTCGACACAAAGGAATGGACTTAGCCAGCCGCACCGGAAATAAAATTAATGTCAAAGCCAAGGGAAAAGTAATTCGCGCGGAATTTGCCGGCGGCTACGGAAACCTTGTAGTTGTAGACCATGGCAACGGTTTCCAGACAAAATATGCACATATGCATAAAATCTATGTTAAAAAAGGACAATATGTGGAGTATAATGACACATTAGGAGAGGTTGGCAGCACAGGACGTTCAACCGGCCCTCATTTGCATTACGAAGTTTTGTATATGGGAAAAAATGTTGATCCGATGCCGTTCTTGAAAGCTAAAATATCTTAAGGGATGAAAACAATGTTTAAAAAATTAAAACGAATTGCTTATTTGAAATTTGCTCGCAAATTGAATAATGCGCCTTCAGTTCCCGTACCTAGCATAATTAGCGAAAACACCAAAGTAACAGGGGATATTATCAGCACAGGCATAGTTCATATAGATGGACGCGTAGAAGGAGATATTTCTTGCGAGGAGTTAGTAATTGGCCTTAAGGGAATGGTTATAGGTTCGGTTAATGCCAATAACTTACATTTATATGGACAGTTGCAAGGCAAGGCAGTTGTTGACAAACTCTTTGTTGCCAAGACAGCGAAGTTATTGGGAGATGCAACCCATAACCAGATAGCAATAGAACCTGGAGCTTATATTGACGGACATTGTATCCGAGCAGGAGCACCGATTCCGGCAGAACAAGCAAAGCCGGATTTAATGATAACGGATGCTCATGAAAAACCATCAAAGAAAGCTGCTAATGCTAATAATTAATTAAAAGCCCTCAGAAATGAGGGCTTTTTTCGTCCTTCCGTCATCTTCCGAAGAATCCATCAAGATACAAGGCACAAACTCACGATATGCACGTTGGAAGCAACGCGGTTCAACAAAGGTCCTCAAAGCAGCCATTGATGCGGTCAAGCTGGCAACAGCTTGCGCTCAAGGGCGGCCCCTTGTCATTTTCCTTGATTATATTTTCAAATTATGTATAACAAAAGGAAAATGAGGAAAGAAAATGGCCAAGAAAGTATCAAAATCTGATTTTATTTCTACCGGTTTGGTTGCGCAAAACCGCCGTGCAAATTTTGATTATCAGATAGACAAGGTTTATATTGCGGGATTGGAGTTGACTGGAACGGAGGTCAAGTCTTTGCGCCTTGGTCATGCCAATATTAATGATGCTTACGGCATTGAAAAAAACGGCGAGCTTTTCATCTCTAATATGTTTATTGCCGAATATGCCAACAAAGGCTATGAGAGCCACGCTGAAAAACGTGACCGTAAGTTGCTGTTGCTGCATAAAGAGATTTGCGAAATTATCTCGGAACTTTCGCGTAAGGGTTCAACGCTTGTAGCAATGAAGTTGTTTTTCAACGACAAGGGAAGAGCCAAGTTAGAAGTTGGGCTCGGCCGTGGTAAAAAGAACTATGATAAGAGAGAAACCATAAAAGACCGCGATTGGAGCAGAGATAAAAAGCGCATTTTGATTAATGCCAATCACTAGGCTTTAAGCCGCTTTTGCCGGAAGAATTTTTTTAAGATTTCCCCGCATTCTTTTTCCATAATTCCGCCAACGACTTTTGGCTTGTGGTGGCAGGTTGATGCATCATAAAAACGCACGCCGTTTGCAACCGCACCGCCCTTAGTGTCATAGGCACCGAAGTAAAGCGTTTTAATTCGTGCCATAGAGATGGCCGCTGCGCACATTGTGCAGGGCTCAAGCGTTACATATAAATCCATATCTCTGAGCCGATTAATGCCCAAATTTTCGCAAGCACGTCGAATAGCCAAAACCTCGGCATGGGCGGTGGCATCGCTGCCATGTTCGCTTAAGTTATAAGCCTCGCTGACAATCTCTCCCGTATCGGGATTAACCACAATCGCCCCGATTGGCACTTCATCTGCAGCATAAGCCTGTTGTGCCAAAGTCAGACAATATTGCATATATTCTTGCGGGGTCATATTTCCTCTTTGCATTTTTAATTTAATCCGTTTATATAATAACAAAGGTTTCAGATAAGGAAAGACAAAAATGAGCGAAAGACTGGCAAAATTTATGGCGCGTTCAGGCGTATGCTCGCGCCGTCAGGCAGAAGAATATATTAAGCAAAAACGCGTTAGCGTCAACGGCGAGATAGTCGATTCTCCGGCTTTTAATGTTGAGGGAAGTGAGAAAATTTTGTTTGATGGCGAAAAACTCCCCGCCATAGAGACCACAAGGCTTTGGCTTTATTACAAACCGGTAGGTTTGGTAACCACACATAAAGATAATCAAAACCGCCCAACGGTTTTTGACAGCCTTCCTCCATTTATGCCGAGGGTTATTTCGGTTGGCCGATTGGACCTAAACTCAGAAGGTTTGTTGTTACTGACCAATAATGGCGAACTCTCATGCAAACTCGAACTTCCCGAAAATGGTTGGAGCCGTCGCTACAAAGTCAAAGTCCACGGCTTTGTTGATGCTAAAAAACTGGCTTCTTTGGAAAAAGGAGCTACGGTTGACGGTATAAATTATGGTCCCGTTAAAGCCGAGATTGAAACTCAAAAGGGTACCAATGCTTGGCTGATAATAACCTTGAGTGAAGGAAAAAATCGAGAGATTCGCAAATTGATGAAATCTATAGGTTTAGACGTTGCACGTTTGATTCGTTTATCTTACGGCCCATTCCAATTAGGAGCCCTCAAAAAAGGCGAGGTCAGGGAAGTTCCGGCCAAAGTTTTGCAGGAACAACTGGGGAGCAAGTTCAAGTTATGAGAATAATCGGCGGCACATATCGCGGCAAAAAGTTATATTCTCCGCAAAACGAAGGTGTTCGCCCAACGGCAGACCGCGCGCGCGAAGCTGTTTTTAATATCCTAAATTCCAAGCTTGACAATGATTGGTCTGAATATGATGTCTTGGATGTCTTTACCGGCACGGGCGCACTCGGGCTGGAAGCCTTGTCGCGAGGCGCAAAAACAGTATCTTTGCTGGACATAAATCTACAAACCGCCAAGCGCAATGCCGAATTGTTTCCCAAAGAAAAAGAAAGGATAAAACTTATTTTGGCGGATGCCGCAAAATTACCCTCCACGCAAAAAACATATAATCTGGTTTTTATGGATGCGCCATATAACAAAGGTCTGAGTGCCGCGGCCTTAAAGTCTCTGTCCGAAAGAGGTTGGCTTGCGCCGAATGCAATGATTTTGGTCGAGCTGGAAAAAGATGAGCAATTGGAGAACATACCTTGTTTTGAACAGGTCGATGAACGTCGCTATGGCTTAGCCAGAGTAATTTTCTTCCGATTCCGGATAAAATAAATTGCATTAAAAATATTGTCATCTTTTTCGGTTGTGCTATTATCCCACTCCGAAAAGGAGAAAATAAATGCCGCAGGAAAAATCAACAGACTTGCAAAAACAAATTGATGAGATTGACCTCAAACTCTACAACCTTCTTATTCATAGAACAGAGTTGGTTGAACGCCAGTTGGACAACACCATCGAAAACTCTTTGGGCAAAGAGGCTGCCGCAATCAAGAATCTGTTGAAACTTCATCGCGGAAATTTTCCTCGCTATGTGATTGCCAAAATCTGGCGCGAGATTTTGAGTGCCAGTGCATGCCTGAAGGAAAAACCAAAACTCTCCGTTTTTGAAACCGATTCTTGTACAGGATTGATTAACATTGTTCAGGAGCACTTAGGAAGCTATGCCGAATATGTAACGAGAGGTTCTTTCGGGCAGGTTATGAATGTTGTAACCAACCACGAAGCTCAGTTCGGTATTATCCCTTGCGACAACCACGAGATGAACTTAAAACCATGGTGGAGCGGTTTTTCTTCTACGGCTGATGGTTTGAAGATTATCGCAAAATTGCCGTTTTTAAGAAGAAAAGAAAATCCGATTAAAGAGCAGGATATTTATGTTGTTGCTCAGGTTCATCCGACTCAAAGCGGTGATGATATCAGCTTGCTAGGCATTGAAGTAAACAACGATGTCAGTGTTTCAACTATTATTGAAACCTTAGAAAATTCAGGGCTTTCTCATGCGAAAATTCGCTTATCCGCAAAAGTCGATGATGAAAACAAGTCTTACTTGGTCGAAGTAGATGGGTTTTTAAAACCCAATGATGAGAAACTGAATCCTGCGCGCAAAACTTTTAACAATATCAATATTGTCGGTTCTTATGCACGTTCTATAGAGCTTTAAGTTAAAAAGTCTTAAGCGGAATATTCTCAATCAAAATCTGGTTGGAGTTAATATTAATCGGTGTCGTAACCGTATAATATTTGTCATCCGGATTAAGTTTGAATGCTTTGTTATTCAGCAAAATTTTAGCTACAAAAACCCCTTTGCTTTCCAAAAAATTATCTTGCAGCATATCCATTGTTTCCTCCAAACCTTTGGAAGACGAGTTAAGATGAAGAACGGGTTCAAGTTTTTCATTAAAATAGAGATCGCCGTGCGCCACCATAGTCAGCGGAGCCCATTCAACAATAAGCTTCTTAATGTCAATCACGCCCCCCAAGCGCAACCATGCCGCCAGAGTTTCATTATACGTTGGTTTTGCTTTCATCATACCGATGATATTTGCATTTGTATAAATTCGATTAATTTTTTTGCGAAGCGGAAAATCAACTTGTTCCGAAATCTTCGCTCCTTTAATTTCCATATGGTTTTCAAAAAAAGGTGTCAGCTCGCTGATGTTTAAGGGAGCCATCCGCTGAGAGGCCAAACGAAAAGAATCTACCGTAATTAAATCTTGAACATTCCATCCGATTCCTTCAATATTAACTTCTTTTAAGCCAAGTTCTCTGTCAAAAAACAAATCAATATCTAATACGGGAATTTCAGCCGGATAAACTTTGCCGTTAAAAGTAAGAGTTTGATTTCTGCTAGTATTTAATTTTATATGTCCGCAGTCAAACAAAGCGGCTTCTATCTCCAACTCTTCCGTCGACCAAGCTTTACTTCCGTCCAAAGCATAAATTTTAAAATTAGAAAATGTTACCGGTGCAAACAACGGAAAAGAAGAGCTCTTTGCCTCATCATAAGCCATATCCCATCCGGCACTTAAGAGGGATTCCTGAATCTTAAGAATCTCTTTGTTAATCTGATTAAGTCCGAAAGAGCGTTGCATAAAGGCCCAAACACTCAAGAGCATAAGAACAAAGGCAGCAACGAAAGCAAAAATTGTGCCTGTCCTCAAATGAAGTTTAGATGGAATTTTAAGCTTAAACATAACGTTTTATCCCGCATTTATTTTCGTATAAGGATATTTTGTTAAGGCCTCCTGATTAAGCTCCATACATTTATTTTCAATTTTTTTCTCAAGATCAGACATAAAAGCTTTTTTATCATTTCCGGCTTTCATCGGTTCCATAAACTCAATAACGGCAGTTCCCGGATAACGCAGAAAAGAATTTTTTGCCCAAAAAAGTCCGGTATTGAGTGCAACGGGAATAACCGGTGCATCAAGCTGCTCGGCAATGAACAACAACCCCGGTTTATATCCTTTGGTTGTCCCCGGTTTACAGCGAGTTCCCTCCGGAAAGATGATGATGGGCCGACCTTTGCTCATTCTGTCTTTAGCCTCTTTCATCATACCTTTCATAGCAGAGCCACCGGCAGCGCGGTTTACGGGAATCATACCATAAAAATGCTGAGCCCAACCAAAAATCGGGATATATGTCAGCTCTTTTTTCAAGATAAATACGGCTTTTTTGATAAACATGGACATACAATAAGTTTCCAAAGCCGATTCATGCTTGGAGGCATAAATAACGCCTTCCTGTTTTAAATATTGCTTGCCGCGTATTTCAATCTTAAGTCCGGCAAATATTCTCAAAAAGAACATTGTCACGGGAATCATAAAATAATTCCAAAAATAGATGGTAGACTTTCTGGATATCAAGCCCATAAGACTTGAAACAACACAGCCGAATAATAAGCAGCCGTAAACAAAAATATTAGCCAGAGTCGAACGAATATAAATCATGTTAGTTCCTTTTTATTTTGTTCCTGACATAAACATACAAAAATTTATTATATTCCGAAGCCAAAAGGCAAAAGCTGCCTTTATTTTTCCACCACTTCGGTGACACGTTTTCCGAATAAACCGGATGAGTGATAATAACCAATTGGGGGTTAAGGCTTCTAAATTCTTCCAAGCTCCGCGGAATATGATAATTAGAGGTGACCAAACGAATGGACTTAACCTTATTTTTCTTAATCCATTCATTTGTTTCAATAGCGTTTTCTACGGTGTTTTTTGACTTATCTTCCATTTCAATCTTGCCTTGAGGCGGCATATTAACCTTTTGGATACGGCTGATTTCCTTGAGTGATGTGTCTTTCTGCACACCGGATATAAACATTTTTTTAGCCATGCCTTTATCCATCATTTGCGCAGCTTCGGCAATACGATTCTTGCCGCCGGTTAAGGCAACAATGGCATCTGTTTTGGTTTGGGTATCAATTTTATAATTATTGATATTGTAGTTAAAAGCCAAAAAACCGGCAAACCAACAAGCCATACCCAAGATAATTATGTAAAACCAAAGTTTCTTCATCACATCATCTTTTCCAAAGTGTTTTTAACCGTCCAATAAGCCGTAATCATCGCAATAAATGAGGCAAAAATCGGCAAGCAAAGGATACTTCCCCAAGCCGCAACCGAAAGTGTGGCATCGCTGATAATACCGCCCTCAATTTGTTCAGCCAAACGAGCAATGGCAAAGATTGAGGGAATGGCGAAGATTAAGCCGATAATTCCGCCGATAAAACCAAGCTGCGCCGTGCGTCTGGCATATTGCTGTGCAACATAAGCATCTTTTGCGCCCATCAAGTGCAAAATTTCAATAATATAACGGTGTAAGCCCAAACTAGTTTTTGTTGAATAGAAAATTGCGCCAGAAGTAACCACAATCACCAACAACAAAACACTCATAGCCATCATCTTCAAGCCATCGGCAAATTTAATGAGTTTATTAAGCCAAAGTTTGTGGTTGTCAAGTGAGGCTTGAGGAGAGGCTTCCGCGAGTTTTTCGGCCAAAGCCATAAAATCAACTTCGGCACCTTTTTTCAAACGAACATCAATCAAACGAGGCACCGGCAAATCCTGAATATTTACACCGTCACCGAGCCAAGGCTTAATAAGTTCATCCAATTGTTCATCATTCAAAGGTGTAACTTTTTCAACCTCATTCAGCCCTTCCAAAAATTTAACGGCTCGAGCTTGGTGGTCAAGAGTCTCTTCCAAAGCTTTTTCTTTGTTGACATTATTAACCGGCATAATCTGCACGGTCAGAGAACCCAGAATACTCTGATTCCAGTTTTGTAGCATTGAGTTAATAGACATTACGCCAGCTAAAGTAACGGCAAATAAAAATACCGCAATGGAAATCATTATCTTAAGAAACAAAGTAGAACTGTCTTCATTAAGCGGAAGTTCTTGTTTGCGTGTGATAATTGTTGCTTGAGAGCTCATATCTGCCCTCCGAAACGAGAAGAGGAGGGATATAAAATATGCAAATTATGGTTTTGCAAATGCAACCTCGGATAATTAAAGTCGTTGATAAGTTTTTCAGAATGTGTGGCGATAACCACGGTTGTCCCGAGCTTATTAAGCTCTACAAACAACTTCATCAGTTTTGGCGCAATATCATTATCCACGTTTCCTGTCGGTTCATCCGCCAGCAAAAGTTCTGGACGATTAATAACGGCGCGTGCAATGGCGATTCGTTGTTTTTCACCGCCGGAAAGCGTTGCCGGCGTATCCAACATATGTCTGTCCAGCTCCACCCATTGCAAAAGTTCCTTTACTCTTTTGCGTACTTCGCGTTCATCCATGCCGCAAACACGCAAAGGCAGAGCCACATTATCAAAAGCAGACAAATGATCAAGAAGCCTAAAATCTTGGAACACGACGCCTATTTTACGTCTGAGCATAGATAAGCTGTCGCGGTTGGTAAAATTGACATTTTTACCAAAAACATTAACAATCCCGCGACTTGGTTTTTGGGCCAAATACATCATGCTGAGCAAAGAAGTTTTTCCTGCGCCGCTTTTACCTGTCAAAAAGTGAAAAGAACCTTTTTTGAGCGAAAGTTTAACATCACTCAAAACTTCCGGTCCCTGACCGTACCGAATCCCCACGTTCTGCATCTCAATTATGGGGGGAATATTACTGCTTTCTGGTCTTGCCAATATTATGACTCCCTCAAAATCTTTTCCCATAGGATAAAACAATATAATATTTAATAAAGTATTTTTTTTCTTTGATTAAATGCTTTTTATGCATATAGTTTATGCAAAGAGGTACCAAAATGCTAATCCGTTGTCCAAAATGTAATGTCAGTTATGATATCGGCACAGCCGCAATCCCGGAGGAAGGACGCAAAATGCGTTGTTCTCAGTGTGGAGAAACGTGGCTTTGTCTACCGCAAGATTTATTTGAGGCCCCTAAAGAAGACCCCAAAGAAAATGTAGAGGAACAAAAAACAACGGATGAGATTTTGCCGGATTCTACGGAGGCAGAAACCCAATCTCCTGCCGAAGAGGAAGAAAAAACAGAAACGGAACCGGAGCCATTACCTGCCGGTAAAAAAGAAATGCAGGAAATCTTTGCTCGTCTGGAAACCCAAACCGAAAATCTTTTTGAATATGAAAAGAGCTTGCCTGCCCATATTAAGGTTTGGCATCAAATTAAAAGTGCTCTGGGGTTGCAGCGTCGGCAAAACAGACAAATTCTTGCCGGCATATCCGTACTTTTGGTCTTGTTGCTTCTTTTTTATCTGCGTTTTGATATCGTTCGTATGGCTCCGTTTATGGAAAAGGTTTATGCCGTATTTAACATTGAAAGTGTTATCGTTGGTGAGGGCTTGGAATTTCAGAATATTACGCGCAACGAGTATGAGGAAGATTATATAAATAAAATGGAAATCAGAGGTTTTATAACCAACACGACGGATAAAACCCTCATAATCCCGACAATGCGTATTGAACTTTTGGATAAAAACGCGCAACCCTTACAAGTTATTTATCAGGAGCCGCCGATACAACGTATCATAGCCGGAAGTAATGTTGCCTTCCGAGTCATCGTAACCAAACCCTCATCTTTTTCGAAGTTTGTTTACATGACCTTCACGAGAGAACATCCCAAAGAAACACTCAAAGCGGTTAACATCCGTCCCTATGATGTTTAATAAAAGATGTCAGAAAAACAAAGCCCTCCGTTTGGAGGGCTTTGTTTTTAGGCTTTGAGCATAACCTCAGGAGCTTTGATGCCGAGCAGGTAAAGCAACAAAGTTAAAATATCTCGAGTTAATTTTGCCAGTTTTAAGCGTCCGGCAGCAACAGCCCCATTTTCCTCATTCATAATCGGGGAGGCATTGTAAAAACTGCTAAATACTTGTGCTAAAGTATATGCATAGTCAGAAATAATACTTGGTTCTTTGTCTGCCTCCGCCCGCAAAATAACATTATTAAGCTGTGCCAATTTCAGAGCCAATTCTCTTTCCTCATTATTAGTAATGATAATATCATGTGGCTCTTTTCCCTTTTCTTTAGCCTTACGCAAAATAGAATTGATACGGGCGATGGCATATTGAATATACGGACCGGTTTTGCCCTCAAACTTTGCAAAATCCTCCAACTCAAACACATATCCGGCAGAAATTGTGTTTTTCAAATCTTGGAATTTTATTGCGCCGATAGCAATTTCGCTGACCAGATTTTCAATATAAGCCGCGTCATAGCCATCTGTATCTTCAGGCTTAGGCATCGATTCGCGTACTTTGTCTTTAGACATCTCAATCAAATCTTCCAAGTTCATTACGCCGCCGTCACGAGTCTTGAAGGGTTTGCCGTCTGCACCGTTAACCGTCCCGAAACCGATATGCAAAAATTTAACATTCGGAGCAATTCCGAGCTTTTCGGCAACTTCAAAAACCTGTTCAAAATGCAAAGACTGACGCTTGTCGACGACATAAATAATCTCATCAGCTTTGAGGTCATCATAGCGCATTTTGATTGTGGCAATATCCGTAATCTGATAACCGAACCCGCCGTCGCTCTTAATCAAGATAACCGGAGGTTTGGGTTTATTGCCCTCTTCCAACCGCACGATTAAGGCACCGTCATCAAGCTCGGCTAGGCCTTTTTCTTTGGCAAGTTTCACAATCTCGGAGCTTGCTTCATGCGCATCACTCTCGCCGAGCCAAAGGTCAAAGTGAGCCTCAAGAGCATCATAGTTTTTCTTAACGGCGTTTACCGAAACTTCGCGCAAATGTTTCCAAGCTTTACGATATTCCGGATTACCGTCTTGTAAGGCGGCCGTAATTTGGCGCGCCGTCTCTTTAGCGGCGTCATCTTCTTTGCAACGGATATTCGCTTTTTTATAAAAAGCACTTATGGCTTCAATATCATAAGTCTGAACCTTATCAAGATTTCCGTCTTGGTTAATAATCTCGGCCAAAATCATCCCCATAGGCGTTCCCCAATCGCCGAAATGCACATCGGAGATAACTTCGTTTCCGTAAAACTTTTCAATACGCCTGATGGATTCGCCGATAACTGCCGAGCGCAAATGTCCGACATGGAGAGCTTTGGCAACATTCGGCCCGCCGAAATCCATTACGATTTTTTTAGGCTCAGCGGTTTTCTCACAGCCGAAACGTTCATCACCGGCCATGGCATTAAGTTCATCGGCAATAAATTCATTTTTAAGAGAAATATTGATAAATCCCGGTCCGTCGACAGAGATTTTTGCAATATCCGTGTCTTTTTCCAATTCGGAAGCAATAAGGGTTGCAATCTCGCGTGGATTCTTGTGCAAGGGTTTGGCCAAAGCCAAAGCACCGTTACATTGAAAATCGCTTAAGTCCGGACGATCGGAAATTTTAACAACGGCAAATTTTGTATCTAAGCCGCTCTTTTCAAAAATAGCACAGAGTTTTTGATTAAGAATTTTTTCTAATGATTGAGCCATAACATTTCATCCTGAAAATAGTCGTTTCCTGCGACACTTTATATAAAAAATCTATGTATTACAAGAGAAAAAGACAGTTCCTTTAGCGAACACATTTAAAATATACATGGTTCGGAATAAGCAGTCTGCAAGTAAATGATGTCATCTTTGTCGGTACGGCATGTGTGCCGGTTTTGTGTTTCAGACATTCCTCATCGGCTAGCTTTTTTACCTCAGCATAAGTCGTTGTCCAGCCGTTATAACAAACAGCAGGTTCTTCAGGAGTTGATTCGCCGACATAAAGTTGGCTGATGTCATGAACACCGGCATTACGCTGCCTGTCAACAAAAGGCGGGAAAATGCTGCAGGCACCGAGCAAAAGCCAAGAAGCCAAGCTAAATCCGAATTTAACCCTAGACAATTTAAAAAACTCCATTACATTAAACACATCTAAAACAATATATATATGAAGAAGAATAAAATGGAAAGTCAAAACAAATACATTGGTGATGAAAGTTTTAAAAAGTTTTTGGAGCATTATACTTGTCCGACACCTTTAGCCGTAGTTAAGATGAAGTTTGCCGGAGCTATATGTAGTCCGAATATGGATTTGCGCCCGACCGATGTCATATCTTCTTTTTGGGAGCAGGGGAAAGCACCTCGCCTAGAAACCAAAAATGAGGCCGAATTGTTTTTCAAATTTTTTATGGGCTTGTGGGATGAAGTGTTTGAACAAGTCAAAATCAACAAGATAAAGCTCAGTCATGTCAAATTATCCGGCAAAGAAGATATCCTCAAAGCCTGCACCGAGCGTTTTGAAGAAGTAGAGGGAGGTTATGTTGAGGGCTTTTGGGGCGGCAAGGATGATTTCAAATTGCCTGCCTTCGTTGCAGAGATGATAGACTCTTTAACGGAATTATCAGGAGTTTACAATACCTTGGCGAAAAAACTTGACAAGGCGGAAAATCTGGACGAGATTTTAAACACTTTCCGCTACACCGACAAAATGGTGGAAAAAGCTATAAGTTTTATTATTGAAAACTCGGTCTTGCCGAGGATAGAAAGCTTGCAGAGAGCAATGAATTAACAACAAAAGGAATTATGTGATGGAAATGATGGAAGGTCTTTTGACCCGTCGCTCGGTGCGAAAATACACGGACCAAAAGATAGACAAAGCCACATTAACCGAAATCATCAAAGCCGCACAATATGCGCCGACCGCGCATAACCGCCAGCCATGGGAGTTTTTGGTTGTTGATGATAAAGAAATTTTAGCCAACTTACGCCATATTCAGCGTTGGACATCTTTTGCCAAAGATGCCGCTTGTGTTGTTTTTGTTTTAGGAGATGTTGAGCAATCGTTCAATCGTAACAAAGACAACGAGAAGTGGAGCTTTGTGGATGTGGATTGTGCCATAGCCACGGAGAACCTTATGTTGGCAGCTTGGTCCAAAGGCATAGGCACCTGCTATTGCGGGGCTGCGCCGATGCAAAAAGTTGTAGATGATTTAAAGGAATATCTGCATTTGCCGGACAATATCCGTCCATTTGCCATTGTGACGATGGGTTATCCGGCCGAAACCCCAAAACAGCCGGAAGGTCGTTTTAAGGAAGAAAAAATCCATTGGGGAAAGTATTAAAGTTTAAGAGCCGCGGGATTCTGCCGCGGCTTTTCTATTATTATCTGATAAGTTAAAAATTGCTTGAAAAAAAACAATTAAGTGCTACATTAGCACCGAATTAAACAAACAAGTGGGAGCAGGGTTCTCTTGCGCCTACATTCTAACTAAGGAAGGAAAAATAATATGACAATTCGCGTCGGTATTAACGGATTTGGCCGTATCGGTCGCTTGGTTTTCCGTGCCGCTCAGGAAAGAAATGACATCGAAATCGTCGGCATCAATGACTTGATTGATGTTGAATATATGGCTTATATGCTGCGCTATGACACAATGCATGGTCAGTTCAAAGGCTCTATTGAAATCAAAGACGGCAAGCTGGTTGTAAACGGCAAAGCCATCCGCGTTACAGCAGAGAAGAACCCTGCTGATTTGAAGTGGAACGAAGTCGGCGCAGAATATGTTGTTGAATCTACAGGCTTGTTCTTGACCAAAGAAAAAGCTCAAGGCCACATTGATGCCGGTGCAAAATATGTTGTTATGTCTGCTCCGTCTAAGGACGATACGCCGATGTTCGTCTGCGGTGTAAACACCGATTCTTATGTTAAGGGCACCCAGTTTGTTTCCAATGCTTCCTGCACCACAAACTGCCTG
>CASEZG010000004.1 GCA_949292375.1 uncultured Pseudomonadota bacterium
TGATACAACGTTACATTGAACACCAAGGGCGCGAAGATATGGGGCAAGCTTGGCTTGAACTAAAATGATACCACCGGCATTAGCCGGTGGAGTTTCATGATTGCTCGGACCAATCGGGCGGCGCAGGCTTGCCCTCTAGGGGACGGGCCCCGCTTTGAAAATAAAACATCAAAAAATAAAAGCTATGTTTTTTAAGATGTAAATTTATTATTTGTTGACCTAATTTATTATTTGTTTATAGTGTTCATGATAAGTAAAAGTTGATATGCCTTTGTTTAGTGTGGAAAAGTAATATTCAGCAGCTAAAGGGCAGGAGATTGGGTATGATATATTTTAATGTTCCTCTTCATACATCTAAAACAATGGAATATATTGCGGATGCTTTTTCTTTAGGTCATACATCAGGAGATGGAAAATACTCTAAATTGTGTCATGAGTGGTTTAAAAATGGGTTAAATGTTAAGCAAGCGCTTTTAGCTCATTCTGGGACTGCGGCGTTGGAAATGGCAGCTATTTCGGCAAATTTACAGCCTGGTGATGAAGTTATTATGCCCTCTTATACCTTTTGTTCTACGGCAAATGCTTTTGTTTTACAAAAAGCAGTTCCTGTTTTTGTTGATATTCGTCCAGATACGCAAAATATTGATGAAACAAAAATTGAAGAGGCTATTACATCTAAAACAAGAGCTATTGTTCCGGTTCATTATGCTGGTGTGGCTTGTGATATGGATGTTATTAATGATATCGCAAAAAGATATGGTTTATTGGTTATAGAGGATGCGGCACAGGCATTTGCTTCGTATTATAAAGGGAAACCCTTGGGAACGCTTGGAAATATGGGCTGCTTTTCTTTTCATGAAACAAAAAATGTTATGTCAGGTGAAGGTGGTTTGTTTGTAACAAATGATGACACGTTGGCAGAAAAAGCAGAAATTATTCGAGAGAAGGGAACAAATCGCAGTAAATTTTTCAGAGGGCAGGTTGATAAATATACGTGGGTTGATGAAGGTTCATCTTATTTGCCAAGTGATATTGTTGCTGCTTATTTGTATTCGGTTTTAGAAGAAGCAGAACAGATTCAGAAAAAACGTAAGTATATTTGGAATAAATATTATTTGGCTTTTGAAGATTTGGAAAAACTAGGTAAAATTAGGCGTCCGATTATTCCGGCTTATGCAACAAATAATGCTCATATGTTTTATTTGCTTTTTAACGATTTACAAGCAAGAACGCATTTTATTGCAGCAATGAAGAATAGTGATATTTTAACACCATTCCATTATGTTCCATTGCATTCAGCACCGGCAGGAAAAAAATATTGTCGGACCTGTGGAGATTTGAGTGTTACTAATAAAATTTCCGAGACATTAGTTAGGTTGCCTTTGTATTTTGATATGACTGATGAGCAAATAGATACGGTTATTGATAATGTTTTAAAGTTTTGTAGGTAAGAATGGGTAATACATTATCAATTATTAAAGTGAGAGTTGAAACAAGAGAGGATGGCAAAAAACGTGCCAGTTTCTATTTATTTGGGTGTAAGTTTTTTAGCATTGGATTAAAAAATAATATCTTAAAAGATATACCTCAACTAGATACATGTAAATACGTTCATATTATGAATAATGATAAGTTTAATAGGCCTTTTGTTGCTTTTATGAACAAACATTTTAAATCTGAGGAACATCTTTTTTTGTGTAAGCGAGATTTTGATGATATGCCTTTTCCTGAAGGAAATAATGTTATTGAAATAAAATCTTTGGATGAAGTGAATTTTAACAAAAAGAATATTAAGAAGATAATATTGCATTCCTTAATTGGTAACACTGTTAATTATTTTTACAAGCATAAAAAATTGCTTAAAGAAAAGGCCTATTGGGGAATTTGGGGTATGGATTTATATAATGCCCCGAGAAATAAGAAAAATGATTTTGTTCGGAAAAACTTCTGTGGTTATATGTGTGGGTTTGACCGAGAATATGCTTGCCAAAAGTATAACTTAAATCCGCAAAAATTTCATCGCTTATTTGCTATTTTTCCGGTTTCAACGGATGTTCTGGATAAAACGCAAAAAATTAAAAAAGATTATTTACAGATTCAAATTAATAATTCTTGTGATCAATCAACTTTAGATATGTTGCGTACTTTAGCCAAGTTTAAAGATGAGCAAATTAAGGTTGTTACGATTTTGTCTTATGGACAATTGGATTTTAAAGAGCAGATTATTGAGGCCGGAAAAAGTATTTTCGGAAATAAGTTTGAATATGTTGATAAATATATGTCTTCTTTTGATTTTGCGCAGCATTTAGCACAGAATGATATTCTTATATTGAATCAGAATCGGCAGCAAGGTGTTGGCAATATGATTGCTTCGTTGTATTTGGGGGGAAAAGTCTTTGTGAAGAGAGAGGTTTTAACCAATAAATATTTTAATGAAGAAGGAATCAAAATTTATAATAGTGAAGATGTAGAAAATTTATCTTTTGCAGAATTTTGTAAATATCCAGAAAAAGCAAAAAATGAGCAAGAGATTAGAAAATATTTTGATGAAGGTTATTTGACTGGTTTGTGGAAGAAGTTTTTGGAAAGTTAGCTAGGGGTTGTGTTATGAAAATTATTAAAGCAACATGGGAAAATCGCAATCTTGGGTGTGATGCGTATGAGATAAAAATAGAACGGCAGGATTTTAAGAATTTTCCGGAAGTATTGAATACGCTAAAACAACAAGATTTTTCTGGGGCTTATGTTACGGTTAAAATGCCAGTGGGTAATCTTGAGGCATTGCATGCTTTGGAAGATGAAGGGTTTCGTTTTATGGAAACTCAATATCATTTGAAAAAAGACTTGTCTGATTATAAGACGCCGGAAATTTTGTTGCCTTATGTCGGTCAACTTGAACGTGTTGAAGTTGAAAAGACTAAAGAAAAATGGCAGGAGATTGTCGATATGGTTACGCCGGAGATGTTTACCACGGACAGAATTTATCTTGATCCGCTGCTCCCTTGTGGGGTTTCTTGCATAAGATATAAAAACTGGATGCTGGATTTGGTAGAGAGGCCGAATGCCCGTTTGTTTATTGTTAAAGATCGTGAAGATGTAATTGCATATAGTCTTGAACTATGGGATGAAGATAAAAAAGTTATAGACGCATTGTTAGGCGGTATTTTTGAAAAATATCAAAAAGAGGGATATGGTCTTCCGGCATGGGATAATGGACTTTGTTATGATAAGATATTTGTGGATAGTGTTGAAACGGATATTTCATCAAATAATCAGTCAGTGCTTGATGTTTATATGTATTTTGGTTATAAGATTACCAAACAAGCCTATGTATTGAGAAAAAGATTTAGTTAGGAATAAAAATGACAGTATCATCTTTTAATCATGTTAAAATAAGTGGTGTTAAAACAGTAATTCCGGAAAATTATATTGATATTGATGATGAACTGGAATTTTTTGATAATAATCCTAAAAAGTTGGAAAGAGCAAAGAAAATGGTTGGTTATGGTCGGCGTTATCTGGCCGATGAGCTAACAACCGTTACGGATTTAGCTGTGGATGCGGCTGAAAAGTTATTTGAAGAAATGTCTATAGATAAAAATGATATAGATATTTTGATTTTTGTGAACCAGAAGCCTGATTTTAGGGAGCCGAATGATGCTTGTATTGCTCATGGGAGGTTAGGATTAAAGAAATCTTGTGCAACTTTGCCAATTTGCATTGGTTGTTCCGGGTATCCATATGGGCTTTGGGTTGCCTGTGCTTTGATGCAAAGTGGTTTTTTTAAAAAATGTTTGCTTTTGGCAGGAGATGTTCCTGCTCGAGCAACGGATCAAAAGGATAGAAAAAAGGCTCAAATCTTTAGCGACGGAGCTTCGGCGACGATTTTGGAATATACTTCAGAAGAGAGATTATCTTATTTTGTTAACGGAAGCGACGGTGGAGGCTGGGATAAACTGGTCGTTCCTTTTGGCGGAATGAGGTTGCCGTTTGACAAGGCTTCTTTTGATATTGAAGAAACTGATGAAAATGGAAATAAGTGGCGTGCTAATTTAGCTTTGATGAAAGGGGCTGATGTTTTTAATTTTACGATGGATGTTGCTCCTAAGTTGATTAACGAAATTTTAGATGTTTCCGGATGGGCTAAGGATGATGTTGATTTGTATGCTATTCATCAAGCAAATAAACAAATTGTAGAAAATATTATTGCAATGTCTAAAATTCCGGAAGAAAAAACACCTGTAGACGTATTTAGCAAATATGCAAACAGCTCAACAAATTCGGTGGTCACGGTTGTTTGTGATCAACAAAAGCCATTGAAAAAGGTTGTTTTATGCGCCTTTGGTGTAGGGTTATCTTGGGGCGCAGCTGCCGTTGATTTAAGCGGGATGTATAATGGAGGTATATCTACTTATATTCCCCCCAAAGACAGACCGACGAGAGAAGAACAAATCAAACATTGGATAAACTATTTTAAAGGAGAAGAATAATGACCAATGAAGAATTTTTAAGCAAAATGCAAGATGTTTTGCAAACGGAAGATGAATTGAGTTTAGATACTGTTTTAGATGATTTGGCAGAGTGGGATTCTTTGTCTGTTATGGCAACAATGGCTTTTTTGGATAAAGACTTTGGTGTAAAAACAACAATGAAAGATTATAAAAATATGGAAACAATCGGTGATATAGCTCAGAAGGCTGGATTATAAATGATTTCTTTTAATGCAGAACAAAGGTTTATTGTAACAGGGGCATCTTCGGGAATTGGTGAAGGTGTTGCTTTGTTATTAAATGAGTTAGGGGCTAGTGTTATTGCTATCGGGCGCAATGAAGAAAGACTTAGTGCGTTAAAACAAAAAGCTAAGTATCCGGAAAATATGTTTCTTGAACAAAAAGATTTAACGGAAGATATTGGTGGGCTACCTGCTTATGTTAAGGCCTTAAAAGAAAAATATGGGAAGTTTCAAGGTTTGGTAAATAGTGCAGGGGTTGTTTGTGTAATTCCTGCTAAAAATGCAAGTTTATTTGAAATTCGTCAGACGTTTGATATTAATTATTTTTCGGCAATAATGTTAAGTCAAGGATTTTTGGATCGTCGTGTAAATATTGGTAATGGAGCAAGTATTGTATCTTTAGCTTCTATTTCGGTTAAGGTTTGTGATAAAGGCCAAATAGCTTATGCTGGAAGTAAGGCTGCGTTAGTTGCATCTATGAAAGTGATGGCAAAAGAGGTTGCATCTCAAGGAGTGAGAATTAATACTATATTACCATCAATGATAGAAACGCCAATGCAAGATAAAGATTCAGATTATTATATAGAGATGAAAGCTAAATATCCTTTAGGTTTTGGGAAAGTTTCTGATGTTGCGAATTTTATAGTTTTTCTGTTATCTGATAAAGCAAAGTGGATTACTGGGCAAGATTATATTATTGATTGTGCAACTTATTGATTGGAAATGTCAAATGTTTGAAAAATCACAATACTATATTGTTACGGGTGCAGCATCAGGAATCGGAAAAGGTTGTGCTTTGCTTCTCAATAAGTTGGGGGCGTCTGTTATTGCAATTGATAAAAATGGAATTGGATTGCAAAAGCTTTCAGAAGAAGTGATTTGTTCTGAAAGCCTATTTTGCTATGAAAAGGATTTAGTTTCAGAACTGGAAAGTTTGCCTTATTTTGTTAAAGAGCTTAAAGAAAAATATGGTAAATTATCTGGATGCGTATCTTGTGCCGGAATAGCAAAGTTGGCTCCGTTGAAATGTTTGGAACTTTCAGAGATTAAGGAGCTTTTCGACATTAATTTTAATGTGCACTTGATGTTACTTAAAGGTTTTGCTGATAAGAGAAATAATATTGGGAAAGGTGCCTCTTTTGTGGCTATATCTTCAGCAGTAAAGAAAATATTGCCAAGAGGTAAAAGCGCGTTTTCGGCAAGTATGTCAGCATTATCAACAGCTTTACGGTGTATAGCTAAGGAGGTTGCTCCGTATGGAATACGGGTAAATTTACTTTCGCCAACGGATATAGATACACCTTTGACTCAGAGTTTGCCAGATGAAGTTCGGCCAGATTATCCTTTGGGAATGGGGCAGGCTGACGATGTTGCGAATTTTGTTGCTTTTTTGCTGTCAGATAAGAGCAAATGGGTAACTGGGCAAGATTATATTGTGGATTGTGCGAGTTTTTAGAAAGGTTGGTTATGTCTTTATCTCATTTTAAAAGGGCTCAAGTTTCTGGAATTGTTTGTGTGTTACCGGAAAGACATGTTAATATTGATGATGAAATTGCATTTTATCATAATGATGCTAATAAGCTGAAACGTAATAAAAAAATTCTTGGTTTGGGAACTAGACATATTGTGCCGGAAGGTATGACAGCATCTGATTTATGCGAACAAGCAGCCAGAATTTTGATTGATGAGATGGGGCTTGATAAACAAGAAATTGATACTTTGATTATGACGTCTATTAATCATGATTATTTGGGAAATTCAGATGCTTGCATTATTCAAGGAAATTTGGGCTTGTCAGAAGAGTGTGCCTGTTTTGATACTTGCGGTTTGGGATGTACAGATGCGGTTTATGCTTTGTGGCTCGCTCATTCTTTGGTAGAAAGCGGAGCTTCAAAAAAGTGTTTGGTGCTTGAAGGGTCAACAAGCAGTTTGATTACGGATGTTAGAAATAGGTATTCAAATATGTTGTTTGGTGATGCCGGTGCTGCTATTTTGGTTGAGGAAAGCAAGGAAGAAGTCGCATCATATTTCCATTTACAGAGTATGGGAAAAGATTGGAAGAAGATTGTACGTCCTGCAGGAGGAGCTCGTTTGCCCATAGGAAAGGATATAATTGATAAAGAAATTATTGATACAACGGGAAATGTTTATCATTTATGGGATTTAGTTATGCGTGGTGGCGATGTTTTTAAATTTGCTGTAGAAAGTGCCCCCGCCAGCATAAATAAATTGCTTATATATGCAGAAAAACAGCGTGAAGATATAGACTTTTTTGCAATCCATCAAGCTAATGGGCAAATTGTTCGGACTGTGATTAATCATGCAAATTTACCGATTGGTAAGGCGTCATCAGAGACATTTACGAAATATGGAAATTGCGGAGGAACATCTGTTTTGGTTAATTTCTGCGATGTAATGAGTGGAAAGACGGTAAAAGATATTTTGTTGGTTGCTTTTGGAGTTGGAATGTCTTTATCTAGCTGTATTTTGGATTTTTCTAAGACATATAATGGTGGGTGTCGGTTGATTAAAACACCTGAACATATTGCAACAAGAGAAGATTTGATAAATATGTGGACAGCCTATTTGAAAAATGAAGATAATTAATTGAGGAGAGGAAAAATGACTAATTTAGAGAAATATATAAATGCATTTACATCAACGTTTGAGATCGATGAGACAAAAACAAAAGGGTTAAAATATCAGGATATTGAAGCGTGGGACTCTGTAGGACATATGGGGTTGATTGCTGCTTTAGAAGAAGCTTTCGGTATTATGCTTGATGCGGATGATATTGTTGATTTGTCCAGTTTTGAAAAAGGGCAAGAGATTTTGAGAAAATATAATATTGAAATGTAAGGATTTAGTTGATGACCCAAGAGATTGTTTTGAGAAATCTTGATCCGATTGAAATACAAAAATATCAGCAAAATAGATATCCGTGTTTTTTTGTTGATTGTATTGAAGAGGTTGTCCCAGGAAAATCTGCTAAAGGATATAAAAATTTTACATTTAACGAGTGGTTCTTTGATCACAATTCTGAAGAAGTTTCTGAGGTTCCTGAAGCTATTCAAATTGAGACTTTAACGCAAGTATTTTTGATGACCTTTTTAACATTACCAGAGTATAAAGGAGAGAAAACTAGTTTTGTATCAGTTGAAACAAGGCATATAAAGCCGGTTAAGGTTGGTGATAGATTGAATATCAGTGCAAAATTAGTGTCTGTTTCACGTGGATTGGCTAAAGGAGAGGCCATAGGTACAACGGGGGGGGGTGCTTGCCTAGAAATAAAATTTTTAATTGCGGTTCCGTCAATTATGAAAAGCTTTTTGCCTCAAGAAAAGTGAATAGAGGAATGCCTTTAGTTGCATGAATATGTGAGGATTTTTAATAATGGTAGGTATTATAAAAGATTTAGATCCGATTGAAATACAAAAATATCAGCAAAACAGATATCCGTGTTTTTTTGTTGATTGTATTGAAGAGGTTGTCCCAGGAAAATCTGCTAAAGGATATAAAAATTTTACATTTAACGAGTGGTTCTTTCCTGCTCATTTTGCTGATGAGCCCAATGTTCCCGGCTTTGTTCAGATTGAAACAATGGCTCAAGTATTTTTGATGACGTTTTTGACGCTTCCAGGAAATAAAGGAAAAAAGGCAGCGGCGTTGCAGAGTAAAGCGCGATTTAAAATGAAAATAGTTCCTGGAATGCGTTTGGATTTATTTGCAGAATTAGATTCTTATTCGAGAGGAATAGCAAAAGGCCGGGTGAGGGGATTTGTTGGGGGAAAGGAAGCTTGTTTGTTGGAGATTACGGCAGCAATTCCTGATATTATGACACAATTTATGCCTAAAATTAGTTAGGAAGAAAGATTATGATGCGCGTTGCCGACTATATTATGCAAAGAATTGCCGATTTAGGGACCAAAGAATTATTTTTGGTTACGGGACGCGGAATGCTCTATCTTTCGGATGCCGCGGCAAAATCTGAGAAGTTACATTGTGTATCCGTACATCATGAACAAGCAGGTGCTTTTGCTGCAATGGCTTATGCTCAGACTTCTGGGCTTCCCGGGGCTTGTATGGTTTCAACGGGTTGTGCGGGAACTAATGCCTTGACCGGCGTTTTATGTGCTTGGCAAGATGAAGTCCCCTGTGTCTTTATTTCCGGGCAAAATACGCTAGCAGAAACGGTTAGATATACGAAAGTACCAGTTAGAACTTTTGGACAACAAGAAGCTGATATTGTTAAAGTTGTGTCTTCAATTACAAAATATGCAGTTATGCTTGAAAAGCCTGAGGATATTGCTTTTGAGTTGGATAAGGCTTTTTATCTGATGAATAAAGGGCGGAAAGGTCCTGTTTGGATTGATGTCCCTTTAGATATTCAAAATATGCGTATTGAAGAAGAAAAATTATGTCGGTTTAGTCCGGTGGAAGAAGAAAAATGTATTGATAAAAAGGTTTTAGTATCAGTTATTGAAGAACTGAAAAAAGCTCAAAGGCCGGTTTTGCTTCTAGGAAATGGTGTAAGAGATATAAGCGAAAAAGTTATTAATTTAATTGAGAAGTTGAATATTCCTACTGTTTATGAAAATTCTGCCGTTGATATTTATCCATATTCACAAAAATATGCTTGCGGATGTGTCGGTGCCATGGGGGCTAACCGAAGTGCAAACATGACTATACAAAATTCGGATTTTGTTTTGGCAGTTGGTTGCAAACTCTCAACAATGACCGTTGGTAATGATAAAAGCAAATTTGCCAGAGAGGCTCAAATTGCAGTTATTGATGTTGATGATGCGGAAACGAAAAAAAATACCGTAAATATTGATTTCGTTGTTATCGGAAATTTATCAGAGATTTTAGACCGTATTTTAGAACAGGCGGATTTTTCGGTTAATTCGAAGTGGGTCGAAAAATGTCTGCATTGGAAAAATATTTTTCCGCTTTGTGAAGAAGAAAGAAAACATTCTGAAAAAGTTGATTTATATTTTCTGGCTGAAAATCTATCTAAACTCTTGCCAGAAGATGCTATTTTAGTCTGTGATGCTGGTTTGGAAGAATTGCTTATGCCAACAACAATTGTTTTTCAACGGGGACAAAAATGTGTGCAACCAGCCATGCAGGGATGTATGGGGTTTGCTCTTCCGGCAAGTTATGGCGCTTATTTGGCTAATAAAAGGCCTGTGGTGGCTGTTATCGGAGATGGTTCTGTGATGATGAATTTGCAAGAAATGCAAACCATTGCGTATCAGAAGTTTCCTTTGAAAATTATAATTGTAAACAATAATTGTTATGCTGTTATTCGTAAAAGACAGAAAGATTTATTCCGTACCAGAACTATTGGAAATGATAGCTCAGATGGTGTGTCTTGTCCTGATTTTTCAAAAGTTGCATCTTGTTTTGGTTTGGATTATATTCATGTTTCTGGAACAAAAGGTTTATCTGCGGGACTTGAAAAACTAATGAAATCTTCGCAACCGACAATTTGTGAAGTCGTTGCTGTGGAAGATCAAACTTATTTGCATAGCTCATATGCGCGAACAGAAAGCGGAAAATTTGTTCAACGGCCGCTTGAAGATCAATCACCGTATTTGCCGAGAGATTTATTTTTGTCAGAAATGGTTATTGATCCTATTGACCAGTAAGGAGGAAAAATGTCTGAAGTTATATTGCGCGACAATACCCATGTAGCTAATTTTACCAAGCCATATATTGTAGCAGAAATTAATTCCAGCCATGGTGGTAGTGTTGAGTTGGCTGAAGAAATGGTGACCAAAGCAAAAGAAATTGGGTGCGATTGTGTTAAGTTTCAATCATGGTCGGCTGAAAGCTTGTATTCCAAAACATATTATGATGCTAACCCTATTACAAAGCGAATTGTGCAAAAATTTTCGCTTTCTGAAAACCAGTTACTTGATATTGCTAATTATTGTAAACAAATTGGAATAGCTTTTTCTTCAACCCCATATTCATGTAAAGAAGTGGATGTTTTGTTGGACAAATGTAATGCTCCATATATTAAAATTGCATCAATGGATATCAATAATTATGATTATTTGCGCTATATTGCCGAAAAAAATGCTCCGATTGTTCTTTCAACAGGTATGGCTGAGTTTGATGAAGTTAAAAAAGCAGTAGATGTTATTGAAAAAACCGGAAATTCTAAAATTATTTTATTGCACTGTATCTCTATTTATCCTGCAGCAGCGTCAACAATTCATCTGAACAATATTGTTATGTTGCGAGATGCTTTTCCAAATTATCCGATTGGTTTTTCCGATCATACTTTGGGGACCGAGATTGCTTCTGCTGCAACAGCTCTCGGAGCTGCGTTAATTGAAAAGCATTTTACGCTTGATAAGTCTAAAATGGGTATGGATAATAATATGGCTATTGAGCCAGAAGAATTTGCTCAACTTATTCAAAATTGTCATAATGTTTATGAAGCAATGGGAAGTTATCAGCGCGTCGTTTCCGAAGCAGAATATGCTCAAAGAAAAAAAATGCGTCGTAGTGTTATTGCTTTGCGTGATTTGGAAAACGGCCAAGTCTTAAGTAAAGAAGATTTAGGTGCTAAACGCCCCGGTGACGGTATTCCCGTTAGTGAGATAGATTCTTTGGTTGGAAAAAGATTAAATCGCAATATTGTTGCTGATACTCTTATTTATACTGAGGATGTGTGTTAGTATGCAGAATATAGTTCTGAAAAGTTGCAATGTTTTTCAATTTTCTTCTCCTGAAATTAAAGCAAATATGTATGTTTTGATTAAGGAGAATCGGGCTTTGGTTATTGATCCGCATGAAAATTCGGAGATGATGGCTTTACTTGATGAAAATCAGGTTAAAAAGGTTACTGTGTTGTTGACGCATGAACATCCAGATCATACCAATGGAATTCCACTTTTAAAGAATAAATATCCATTGACGCTTATTTGCCAACAAAAATGCGCTGAAGCTATAGCCGATGTACGTAATAATCGTCCGATTTTGATTGCCTTTGTCTTGGCGGTTCAAGATGAGAAAAATGGTACGCAAACAGAGCAAAATTTTTTAAGGACATTTAAAGAGTATTCTTGCAAAGCCGATATAATATTTGATAAAAAATTTAACTATGATTGGCAAGGTGAACATTTCGTTTTTTATAACACACCCGGACACTCTCAAGGAAGTTGTTGTATTGTAATGAATAATGAGGCTCTTTTTACCGGAGATAGTTTGCTTGTTGATTATCCGGTTATCACACGTTTTCCCGGAGGAAGCACCAAAGATTATAAAAGTATTTCTCTTCCATTTTTTAAGGCATTAAATTCTAATTTGTTGGTTTTACCAGGTCACGGAAAATCAGCAAAATTGGGAAAGCTCCTTGAGGATATGTTATAATGTGGAATTTTAAACCTTTTGAAAGAAATGTGGCTGTCGTAGAAGAAAATTCAAATTCTGTAACATATGCGGAATTATCTCATTTAAGCGATGTTTTTTTGCAAAACATTCCATCTCGCAGTCTTGTTTTTAATCTGAGTTCAAATTGTTTAGGAGCTTTGGTGGGATATGTTGCTTGTATGCAAGGTAGACATGTTACATTAATGTTGGATGACCATATTGATAAAGATTTGTTAGCTCATTTTATTTTGACTTATAAACCTGATTATTTATGGATTCCTTGTCAAAAAGAGGCTGAGTTTGATGGGCAGCTTATATTTAGTGAATGTGGGTATTCCTTAATTAAAACAATATACAGTCATGAATATCCTTTATATGAAGAATTAGCTTTGTTGTTAACGACTTCCGGCTCTACGGGTTCTCCAAAATTTGTACGGCAAAGTTATAAAAATTTGGAATCTAATACGCGTGCTATAGTTGAATATTTGCATTTAGATGCTTCAGAAAGACCGATTACAACTTTGCCGATGAACTATACTTATGGATTATCTATTATCAATTCTCATTTGATGGTCGGCGCAACTTTGCTGCTGACGGATAAAACTTTGATGCAAAGAGATTTTTGGAATTTTATGAATAATCAACATGCCACATCTTTTGGCGGGGTTCCTTATACCTATGAAATGCTTAATAAATTGATGTTTTTTAGGCGAAAACTACCTGATTTAAGAACTATGACACAAGCTGGCGGTAAGTTGTTACCGGAATTGCATCAAAAATTTGCTGAATATGCCCAAAAAGAGGGAAAAAATTTTGTAGTTATGTATGGTCAGGCAGAAGCTACGGCGCGTATGGCGTATTTGCCGGCTGAAATGTCTTTGGAAAAGTGTGGCTCTATGGGAATAGTTATTCCGGGAGGAAAATTTGAACTACATGACGAAAATAATCAAGTAATTACTGATGCAGAAAAAGTTGGAGAGCTTGTTTATTACGGAGACAATGTTACTTTAGGCTATGCCTTATCGGGAGAAGATTTGGCAAAACCAGATGAACGTCACGGTGTGCTTTATACTGGAGATATGGCAAAGTGTGATAAAGATGGCTATTTCTATGTTGTTGGGCGTAAAAAAAGATTTTTGAAGATTTTTGGTAATCGTGTCGGTTTGGATGAAACGGAGCGTTTGATTAAGTCGCATTTTGATAATATTGAATGTGCTTGTTCGGGTAAAGATGACGCACTTTATGTCTTTGTAAATAATCAAGATTTGTGTTCTGATATTAAAAAGTATTTGGCAGAAAAAACCAAGCTCAATCCTGTAGCTTTTCATGTACAATTTTTGGCTCAGATTCCTAAAAATGAAGTTGGCAAGACTATGTATAAAGAATTGGAGAAATTTTATGACAAAGTTTGTTGATTTGTTAGAACTTGATCCATATTCTTTGGATAAAAAACAAAAGTCAAAATTTCTAACAGAAGAATTGAAAAATTTAACTGAATTTCATAGGCGGCATTGCCAATCGTATGATAATATGTTGAAAGGTATCAATTATAAGCCGAAAAATGTAGAATCATATGAAGATTTGCCTTTTCTTCCGGTTAGTTTGTTTAAAACTCTGGAATTAAAAAGTATTCCTGATACGGAAATTTTTAAAACAATGACATCTTCAGGGACAACGGGGCAAGCTGTATCTAAAATTTTTCTGGATAAAGAAACGGCTGCAAAGCAACAAAAAACTTTGGTGAAAATAGTTTCAGCTTTTACCGGCGCTTCAAGATTGCCTATGTTGATAATAGACAGTCCTTCTGTTATAAAAAATAGGTTGATGTTCTCGGCTAGAGGCGCCGGAATTTTAGGCTTTTCAATATTTGGTGCAGACCGAACTTATGCCTTAGATGATGATATGAAAATTGATTTTGAGGCAATAGATTCTTTCTTATTGCGTCATCAAGGGCAAAAGGTTCTGTTGTTTGGTTTTACTTTTATGGTTTGGCAGCATTTTTATAAAGAACTTTTAAAAGCGGATAAAAAAATAGATTTATCAAAGGGAATTTTAATCCATGGAGGAGGATGGAAAAAACTAGTTTCAGAAGCTGTTTCTCCTGAGGAATTTCAAAAACGATTGATGTCGGTTTGTGGTTTATTTGATATTCATGATTATTACGGAATGGTTGAACAAACTGGTTGTATTTATATGCAATGTGAACACGGGCATCTGCATGCATCTAATTTTTCAGATATAATCATTAGAAATCCTAAAGATTTTTCAGTGGCTCCGTTTGGGGAAAAAGGAATTGTGCAAGTGGTTTCTTTGTTACCGGAATCATATCCTGGACATTCTCTACTAACAGAGGATGAAGGGGTTGTTTTGGGCGAAGATGATTGCCCTTGTGGAAGAAAAGGTAAATATTTTAAAATATTGGGAAGATTGAAAAATGCAGAAATTAGAGGATGTAGTGATACCTATGCCGCAA
Organism: uncultured Pseudomonadota bacterium; assembly: GCA_949292375.1. Lineage (GTDB taxonomy): Bacteria > Pseudomonadota > Alphaproteobacteria > RF32 > CAG-239 > Scatacola_A. The sequence goes on from CASEZG010000004.1 coordinate 14,592, forward strand.
AATTTTGATGATTTATTTTTTGCTATTGGTAATTATCAATCTTTGGAAGAGATGCAAAAAGCACAGCCTTTGCCAATATTTTCTGAGCAATCAATTGAGTTTTTAAATTTAATATCGTCAATCCTTTTAAAAACAGGAAAGGCTTTTTCTGATGTAGTTACTTTTGCTTTTTGGTGCCGAAAAGCAGCTTTGCTTAAAGAGAAAGCAAATTATGTAAGCAATAATTTACGTTTGGGTAGAGGAATTGTTTTTCATAGCACACCTTCTAATGTTCCTGTCAACTTTGCATTTAGTTTTGCGGCAGGAATGCTGGCTGGAAATAAAAATATTATTCGTTTACCAGCCAAGGATTTTGAACAAGTGGATATTATTTGTCGTGCCGTAAATGAGGCTTTAGAAAAATTGCCAGAAATGAAGCCTTTTGTGGTTATGGTACGTTATAAATCAACCAAAGATATTACGGATTATTTTTCATCAATTTGCTCATCAAGAATTATATGGGGAGGAGATGAGACCATCAGTCATATCCGAGCGTCAGCTCTTCCTCCGAGAGCGAATGAAATTACTTTTGCCGATAGATATTCTTTTGCTGTTTTGAATGCAGAGGCTGTTCTAAAAACTGAAAATATAAAACAATTGGCTCAAAACTTTTATAACGATACTTTTTTCTCTGATCAAAATGCTTGTACGTCTCCGAGGGTGGTGGTGTGGCTGGGAAGCAAGGTAAAAGAGGCTCAAAAATATTTTTGGACAGCGGTTCATCAGTTGGTAGAAGAAAAATATAATTTATCAGCCGTACAAACTATTGGTAAATTAGCTGCATTTTACAATGTTGCTTCGGTAAAAGAGGTTAATCTTTGTCCTTCACAGGATAATTTGATTATGCGCATTTCTTTGCCTTCATTAGATGCTGATTTAATGGAATATAAATACAATAGCGGTTTCTTTTTTGAGTATAAGGCTCAAAATCTTGAGGATGTGCTTCCTTTGTGCTCTTTAAAATGTCAAACGATGACTTATTATGGTATTTCTCAGAAGGAGATTAAGCAATTTATGTGTAATTATCGTCCTCAAGGAATAGATAGAGCAGTATCATTGGGAAAATCTATGGATTTTTCTTTGGTTTGGGATGGTTATGATTTAATTGGGGAATTATCTCGTGTAGTTTGTATAGATTGATTTATAGGAAGAATTCATGTTAAAAACTTATGATTTGATTGTGTCGATAGGTTCGCGCTGCAAAATGTCTCATAATTTGCGGCGGTGCGGTTTGCAGAAGGAATCTTTTCCGTTTGATTGGATTTATATTCAGAAGCCTTTGGTTATAGAAAATTTGTTTGCAACCGATTTTCAAAACTTTTTTAGAGAAGAAAATTTACGCTTGCGCTCAAAACAACCTAAATTTGATGAGGTTGATGACTTGGGGACGGGAACTTATTCCGCTCATGATTTTGATACAAATCGCTCCATTCATGATTGTTATCCGGAAGTTATGGTCAAATTTAAACGGCGAATCGCTAAACTTAAGGATAGATTGGCGCAGGCTGAAACTGTATTGATGGCGTTTGAGGCAGAAGATAATTTTATTTCAGATGAGGAAATTGTTCAGCAGTTTGCTTTGCTGCAAAAGCGTTTTGCGCCTCGACATTTGGATTTGTTATATTTTTATTTGCCGGAAGAAAAAATTGAGTTCGAACGCAAAATGTTATCGCCGAATGTTCTGAAGATTAGTTTTCAGAAAGAGAAAGAATTTGAATGGCAGGGAAGGGCAGAGATTTTCGATGAAGTGTTGAAAGATTTTCATTTGGCTCTTAAAACAAAATTCAGATGGTATACTTCTCCGACTTATCTTAATGGTATTAAAAAGAAATTTAAAATGGTGGTTTTGAAGCTTTTAAGCGATTTAATCTTGATAAAGAAATATCGCAAAGCTTTTCGAGAGAAATATTTGGAAAAAAAGAATCATTTTCAATAATAATACAGCCCCTTTCTTAGGGGCTTTATTATTATTTTTTTGCGGTGATGATTTTTAGGGCATCATCTAAGCTTAGGTCTTTATCCTTATATTCTCTCGGAATGGCATAATTGTTCTTACCCCACTTCAAATATGGGCCGTAACGTCCTGAATTTAAAGTGATATCCTGTTTGTCTTTGGGGTGCTGTCCTAATACTTTTCCGACCGGCTTTTCTGCAACGCCTTTTAAAATCTCTTCGGCTCTTTCCAAAGTGATATTAAAGATATTATCTGCGCCGGTTAAGGATTTTGATTTATTGCCTTGTTTCAAATATTGACCGAATTTGCCGATATTGGCCTCAATACCGTTTCCCAATTGTTTAGGCAAAGTCAACAAGGTAGCCGCTTGTTCTAAAGTAATATCTTCAGGTTTTAAAAACTTCGGCAAGGAAGAGCGTTTGGGCTTTTCGGTGGTTGCCGTAGCGTCTTCGCCAAGCTGAACATAGTAACCATAAGGTCCTTTTTTAAGATAAATCTTTAAACCATTAAGTTCACCGAGCTCCTTATCTTCCGGATTTGCCGGACGAGGTGTGTCGTTCATTTCTTCTTCTTTTACATCCGTTAAGGGTTTAGTATATTTGCATTCTGGATAGTTTGAACAACCTAAAAATGCACCGAATTTGCCAAGCTTGACGGACAAACGACCTTTGCCGCATTCCGGACAAATACGCGGGTCAGAACCGTCTTCGCGCGGTGGAAAGAGGTGATAAGACAGAACTTCATCAATCTTCTCAATAACCTCACTGACCTGCAAAGGTTTTACGGCATCAATATTTTTGATGAACTTAACCCAGAAGCCACCAAGAAGTTTTTTCCATTCCATCTCTCCGGCGGAGACATCATCCAGATATTCTTCCAATTGCGCGGTGAAGTCATATTCAACATATTTTTTAAAGAAGTTTTCCAAAAAGACGGTTACAATGCGCCCTCTATCTTCCGGAATGAAACGTAATTTTTCCACGCGAACATATTTGCGCTCTTGCAAGACGGCGATGATGGAAGCATAAGTCGACGGACGTCCGATGCCAAGTTCTTCCAGCTTCTTAACCAGACTTGCTTCCGTAAAGCGCGGTGGCGGCGTGGTGAAATGTTGTTCGGGGATGATGTCGCCTTTGTTGACGTTTTCACCATTTTCAACATTCGGCAAAATGCGGTTCTCGTCATCTTCGTCACTATCATCCTTGCTTTCCTGATAGAGCTTAAGGAATCCGTCAAAGTCAATGACTTGTCCGGTGGCGCGCAAAATGATTTTTTCATCGGCAGAAGAGGAGTCAATTACAACTTTATCCAAAACAGCCGGGTTCATTTGGCAAGCAACGGTACGTTTCCAAATGAGTTCATAAAGCTTATGCGCATCAGAATCGAGTTTTGTTTCCAGCTTTTTTGGGGTGTCTGTTACATGTGCCGGACGAATCGCCTCGTGTGCTTCTTGAGCGTTTTTAGATTTTGTCTTATATTCTTTGGCAACTTTTGGCAGATAAGCCTCGCCGAAATATTTTACAATAACTTCACGGCAAGCTGTAATGGCTTCTTGAGAGAGGTTGACAGCATCGGTACGCATGTAAGTGATGAAACCATCTTCATACAGTTTTTGAGCCACTTGCATGGTTTTCTTCGCGCTGAACCTTAACTTTCTTGCAGCCTCTTGTTGCAAAGTTGATGTTGTAAAAGGCGGTGCCGGATAGCGGTTGGCTTTTTTGCGCTCAACATTGGCAATATGAAATTCCTGAGCCTCAATTTTTGCTTTGGCTTCCATTGCTTTGGCTTCGGAGTTGAGGTCAAATTTTTCAAGCTTTTTGCCGTCTAAGGTTATCAAGTGTGAGCGAATCAGTGCTTGTGTTTTGGTGATGAGGTCTACGTCAACTGTCCAATATTCTTCAGGTTTGAATTTTTCAATCTCGTTTTCGCGGTCGCAAATGAGGCGCAGAGCAACAGATTGAACTCGTCCTGCAGATTTTGAACCGGGAAGTTTGCGCCATAAAACCGGCGAAAGCGTAAAGCCCACAAGATAATCCAAGGCACGGCGCGCCATATAGGCCGAAACCAAATTATCGTCAATCTGCCTTGGGTTTTTGATGGCTTCGGTTACGGCTGATTTTGTGATTTCGTGAAAGACGACGCGTTCAATCTTTTTGTCTTTGATTTTTTTGCGTGCGGTCAGTTCTTCCAAAATATGCCATGCAATTGCTTCTCCCTCTCTATCCGGGTCGGATGCGAGGACAATCGTGTCACAGTCTTTGAGTGCCGTGATAATATCATTGAGACGTTTTTTGCCTCCGGGGCTTAACTCCCATGTCATGGCAAAGTTGTCATCCGGATTGACAGAGCCGTCTTTGCTCGGAAGATCGCGAATATGACCGAAGCTTGCCAGAACTTTGTAATCTGAGCCTAAATATTTGTTGATGGTTTTGGCTTTGGCAGGGGACTCAACGATAACTAACTTCATGATGCGTCTTTCTTTGCTTTTTTGATTAATGCCACTTTGTTGCCGACTTGGCGTTCAATCCGACCATCCATTTCAAGTTCCAGAAGCTCTAAAGAAACCGTTGCGGAATCTAGCCCCGTCGCACGGATAATTTCATCAACATAAACACCTTCGGTTGTTAGGCAGTCAATGACTTTGAGCTCGGATTTTGAGTTGTCCGGCTGTTGTGGAATATCGACATTATTTTTTACTTTGTCAAGCGGTTTTGCAAATAAATCTTCCTGAGCGGCTCGGGATAAGGGCTTTATTTTTTTGTGCTGACAAAGGTTTAGGTTGCTTAAAATATCTTCTGCGTTTTCGGCTAAAAAAGCTCCTTCGCGGATAAGTTTGTTTGGGCCTGTGGCGCGAGCTTCAACAGGAGAACCGGGAACGGCAAAAACATCTCTTCCTTGTTCTAAAGCCAAACGAGCCGTAATTAAGGAGCCGGAATGAATGCCGGCCTCAACAACCAAGGTTGCATCAGCTAAGGCGGAGACAATACGGTTGCGGCGTGGAAAGTTGTTGCTTTGTGCACTCGTACCAAGCAAAAATTCTGAAACGACAGCTCCTTGTTCGGTAATTTGTTCATAAACAGCTTGGTTCTCCGAGGGATAGACGACATCGGCTCCTGTTCCCAAAACGGCAATGGTCGGCCCTTGTTGGTTGAGGGCATACATGGCTCCTTTGTGGGCTGCCGTGTCTATACCTCTGGCCATGCCGGAGATAACCAATACATCAGAGTTAGTTAAATCATAGGCGATTTTGGAGGCTAATTTTCTGCCGTTGATGGAGGCGTTGCGTGCGCCGACAATGGCAACGCTCGCTGTGTGGTTTAATATGTCCGTTCGGCCCAAAACATAGATAAATGGCGGAGCATCTTCCAGTTCGAGCAATTTTTGCGGGTAGGCTGCGTCATCAAAAGCTATCAGCTTAATGTTTTTGCTTTGTGCCAGTTTAAGTTCATGCTCTGCTTGGTGCTCAGAAAAAGGACGGAACTTCGGCGGCAGATTTTTTATGGCCTCCGTTGCCGTGTGATAAGTTTTAAGGAGTCTATAAAAACTTATCGGACCGATGCCTTCCGTATTTATCAGGCGAAGGCGCGCCAAAATTTCCGTCTCTGATTGCGTCAAGATTATTTCTTCTTAAAAGTTATTTTGCTTTCTTCTCCTTTGAGGAGCCTTTTGATGTTTGCATGGTGGCGAATGATAACCAATATAGCTATAAAGCTGTAGAAAACAGCGTATACGGGCTCAACCAAAAAGAAAGAAAAAAACGGAACAGAGGTTGCAGCTGTTAAAGCAGCCAAAGAAGAATAGCGGAATAAAAAGGCCATTATCAGCCAAACCCCGAAAGCCAGAAGACCTAAATGCCAGTTGGTTACCAAAATGAAACCGAAAGCCGAGGCAACGCCTTTGCCTCCTTTAAATTTAAGCCAAACTGGAAAATTGTGTCCCAAAACACCTAAGCAGCCGGCAACCAAAGAGGCGACAATGTTTAGTTTCGTAAATAAACCAAAAAAGACGTAGTCTGTTGTTGGAACAAACTTATAAGCCAGCCATGCGGCAAAACCGGCTTTGAAAGCATCTAAAATAACCGTCAACAGAGCCAGAGTTTTATTGCCCGTACGCAAAACATTGGTCGCGCCGATGTTGCCGGAACCGATTTTCCGGATGTCTCCATAGCCGGCCATGCGGGTTAAAACCAGACCGAAAGGAATAGAGCCAAGCAGATAGCCGCCCAAAGCGCAAAGCAATAAAACCGTGTGGATAGTCATCTCTTATGTCCTTATAAAATTTGAATTTTACTTATTCATAAACTTATTGCCGCTTTTTTGCAATTCTAATTTTGTTTGCTTGTGAATGGAACGAAAAGCGTTTTTTTTCTGAAGAAAAGTGTAAAAATATTGATGACAAAGATGATTAATCAGATAATATAGCTCGTAACTATAGTTATATGCGCGAGGAATTTATGAATCCTAAATATAGACGTATATTACTCAAGCTCTCAGGTGAAGGGCTTATGGGTGATAAGAGTTTCGGAATGTCTGCCGAAGTGATTGCTGCTTTGGCAGAGCAAATTAAGACTGTGCACGACAGCGGTGTGGAAGTTTGCGTTGTGGTTGGCGGCGGAAATATTTTTCGCGGAGCCAAAGAAGCCTCAAAAGGTATGAACCGTACGGTGGCTGATCAGGTCGGTATGTTGGCAACGGTTATGAATGCTTTATATATGCAGAGTGCTTTGGAGAAGATAGGTGTTTCGGCAAGAGTGATGTCCGGTATTCAAATTCCGGCAGTTTGTGAAACTTATATCTATCGTCGGGCGGTGCGGCATTTGGAAAAAGGCAGAGTTATTATTTTTGCGGGAGGAACGGGTAATCCTTATTTTACTACGGATACCGGGGCTGCTCTCAGGGCTTCCGAAATGCAATGCGATGTGCTTTTGAAGGCGACGCAGGTCGATGGTGTTTATGACAGTGATCCAAAACAGAATCAAAACGCCAAAAAGTTTGAAGAGATTACTTATGACGAGGTTATTTCTCGTCAGTTGAAGGTTATGGATACGGCAGCGGTGGCTTTGGCAAGAGAAAACAATATTCCGATTGTGGTCTTTGCTCAGATTGGAGAAAATGCTTTGCCTGATGCCGTTTGCGGTGAGGGAAAATTTACAATTATCAAAAAATGAGGAATAAATAATGGCTGATTATAATGAAATTAAAAATGATGCGAAGACCAGAATGGAAAAAAGTCTGGAGGCTTTGAAGTCTGATTTCGGCGGTTTGCGCGCGGGCAGAGCTCATGCCAGCTTGTTGGATGGGATTATGGTAGAGGCTTATGGCTCAATGACCCCGTTGTCGCAGGTCGGAACAATTTCGGTGCCTGATGCGCGTACTTTGTCTGTCAGTGTTTGGGACAGAGGTTTGGCTAAAAGTGTGGAAAAAGCTTTAAGAGAATCGGAGTTGGGCTTGAATCCGGCATCTGACGGACAGCTTATTCGTATTCCTATTCCGCCGCTTTCGGAAGAACGCCGTAAGGAGTTGGTTAAGATTGCCGGAAAATATGCCGAGCAAGGAAAAGTTGCGGTCAGAAATGTACGTCGTGATGCTTTAGATGGCATTAAAAAGCTTAAAAAAGATAATGAAATTTCTGAAGACGAAGAAAAGAGATTTGAGAACGAAATTCAGAAGTTGACGGATGAAACCATCAAAAAGATGGATGAAGCTTTTGCTACAAAAGAAAAAGATATTATGCAGGTTTAGGCATAGATAAGGAGCGAGCTGTCGATAGGTTATCATCGACAGCTCAGCTTTTGTTTGTGTTTTGTGTTTGGAACGAATTTAAGGTAAAAGATTTTGAACAAGGACGAAAATAAGTTAAGGCATTTGGCCATTATTATGGATGGCAACGGAAGATGGGCTCTCAAACGTGGTTTGCCTCGTTCCATGGGGCACAGAAAGGGTGCCGAAGTTGTCAAAGAAATTACACGGGCGGCAGGAGAGCTCGGTGTCGAGTTTTTGACTTTGTATGCTTTTTCGACCGAAAATTGGAACAGAAGTGAAGATGAGGTTTGGACCTTGATGGGACTTCTGCGTGATTATTTGAAAAGCGATTTGAAAGAAGTTCAGAAAAATAATGTGCGAATCCGCTTTATTGGCGAGAGAGAAATGCTTGATGCCGATATTGTTCAAAAAATGACGGAAATTGAAACAGAGACTCTTAAAAACACAGGGATGACGCTGTGTATTGCTTTGAGCTATGGTTCAAGACAGGAAATTGTTCATGCGGTTAAGAAAACAGCGGCTCTTGTAAAAGAGGGTGATATTTCAATTAATGATATTGATGTAAAGTTGTTTTCTGATATGCTTTACACCAAAGATATGCCAGATCCGGATTTGGTGGTGAGAACCAGCGGGGAACAGAGAATCAGCAATTATCTGTTATGGCAAATTGCTTATTCCGAGTTCTATTTTACGGATGTTTTGTGGCCTGATTTTAACAAAAAGCTGCTTGAGGATATTATTGCGGACTTTAATAAAAGGGAGAGACGATATGGAAAAGCCTAAGAAGAGTTCTTTGTTTAAACGTGTGGTGACGGCTGTTGTCTTAGCCCCTTTGACAATAGGCTTGATTTATGCCGGAGCACCTTGGATTAATGTTTTGGCTTTGGTCTTTGGTGCGATGCTCTCTTGGGAATGGGCGCATATGGTGCCGAATAAAAATACGCCGGTTTTTGCAACAATTTATACGACGTCTTTGGCTGCATCCGTATTGTTGGCTTGTCCTTTGGCTATTGCAACAGTTATTGTCGGTGCGACTTTGCTGGCATGGGGAAAGGCAAAAGGTGAGGAACGTCGTAATTTGTTGACGTTAGGCGTGCCTTATATATCGCTCGGTATCGGCTCGTTGATTTGGTTGTTTAACACGGTTGGTTTTGTGACAACCTTGTGGTTTTTGATTATGGTTTGGTGTGTTGATATCGGAGGATATGTCGTCGGTTGTAATTTGAAAGGACCGAAGTTGGCTCCGAAAATAAGTCCGAACAAGACTTGGTCTGGTTTGATTGGTGGCGTTATGTTCTCGGTTATTGCCAGTGTTGTCTTTTCTCATTTATTTGGTTTGCATTCCAATACTTTGTTCTATGCTGTTTTTGGCGGTGTGATTGCCGTTATTGCGCAGATTGGAGATTTGGTTGAATCATATATCAAGCGTAGTCTTGGAATTAAGGATTCAAGTAATCTGATTCCGGGGCATGGCGGGGTCTTTGACCGAGTTGATGGTTTGATTTTTTCGGCTCCTTTGGTTGCATTGTGGTTTAAGTTTGGTTTGATGTTGTTTGGGGTTTAGGTAAAAATGGATTGGCTGATTAATGCTATTTATTATATTGTGCCGTTTCTTGTCGTATTAGGTGTTTTGGTCTTTGTGCATGAATTTGGGCATTTTGTTGTTGCCAGAATGTGCGGGGTGAAGGTTGATGTCTTTTCTATCGGATTTGGTAAGGAAATCTGGGGGCGTCGAGATAAACACGGAACTTATTGGAAAATTGCAACTGTTCCTTTGGGCGGATATTGTCAGTTTTTGGGGGATGATGATGCTGCATCCTCTGGGGAGAGTAAAACTCAGGAGTTGAGCGACGAGGAGAAAAAATTTACTTTTCAATATCAGCATCCGGCTAAAAAGCTGCTTATTGCTTTGGCAGGGCCTTTGGCAAACTATTTGTTTGCAATTTTTGTTTTTGCGGGGATATTTTTCCTGCTCGGAAAGATAACTTTTCCGCCGATTGTCGGTGAGGTCTTTGAAAATTCGGCGGCGGCGAAAGCCGGAATTATTCCGAATGATAGAATCTTAACGATTAATGGTAATGAGATTAAGAGTTTTGATGATATCAGAAAAGAAGTCGATTTGACTGTCGGTAATGAGATTGTGGTTGAGATTTTGCGCGATGGCAAAGAAATTCGTTTGCAATTTCCGTTAACAGAATTAGAAGTTCCCGAAGCAAACGGAACAGTTAGCAAAAGACCGATGTTGGGGGTTCAGTCAGTTAATGTGATTGAGCTTGACCATGAAAAGTTGTCTTTTGTGCAGTCTTTTAAGGAAGCTGGTTTGGAAGCATGGAATGTTACGGAAGCAACATTGCGCGGTGTCGGACAAATGATTACGGGAAAGCGTAGCGGTGAAGAGATTGGCGGAATTATCAGAATCGCAGAAATGTCCGGAGATATCTCAAAGCAGAGCGGAATTTTGGATTTGATTGTTTTTATGGCATTATTGTCTATTAATTTAGGTTTAATTAATCTTTTTCCGATACCTGTTTTAGATGGAGGGCATATCATTATCTATTTAATGGAAATGTTTGTCGGTAAAGAGATTAATGCCGGAATCAAAGATGCGTTGTTTAAACTTGGTTTTAGTTTAATTATTGCATTGATGATTTTTGCAACTTGGAATGATTTTGTTCGTTTATTTCATCGTTGGTTTGCATAAAATGCAGATTGGTATTGTTAGGGAAGATTGAAAATGAAAAAATTATATTACGGGACTTGTCTGTTTGCTTTGCTTTTGGGCAAAAATGTTTCGGCTGCAGATGTTTATGTCAACCAGATAGCGGTGAAAGGTTTGGAGCGTGTTGAGCCGGAAACGGTCGCTTCATATTTGGATATTAAAAAAGGTGAAAATGTCAGTCAGGAACAATTGGATAGTTCGTTAAAGCAACTTTATGCTACGGGCTTGTTTAACGATGTGGTCTTTAATATGGCTCAGGACGGTACGCTTTTGATTCAGGTTAGCGAAAATCCGATTGTAAACAAACGCGTGTTTGACGGTAATGATAAGATTGACGATAGTATCCTTGAAACGGAAGTTCAGCTTGCCTCCGGTTCAATTTATAATCGGGCAAAGGTTCAGGCAGACGTACAGCGTATTTTGGAAGTTTATAAGCGTGCCGGTCGGTATGCTGTGGTCGTTGAGCCAAAGATTATTAAAAGAGATCAAAATAGGGTCGATTTGATTTATGAAATTGATGAAGGTCCGGCCGCAGAGATTACAAAGGTTAACTTTGTCGGAAATGTACATTATTCAGATGAGGATTTGTCAAACGAGATTATGAGCAAGGAAAGCCGCTGGTACAGAATCTTTTCCAGTGCCGAAAATTATGATCCCGAAAAAACAAACTATGATAAGGAGCTGCTGAGACGTTTTTATTTGAAGCGCGGTTATGCTGATTTTCGCGTGGTGTCGGCTGTGGCAGAGCTTAGTCCGGATAAAAAGTCTTTTGTTGTGACTTTTGTATTGGACGAAGGAAAGCGGTATAAAATAAATAGTATTACCATTAAGTCGCAGCTTGAGGATGTTCAGGTGGAGCCTTTGTATAAAGAAGTTTTGTTCAAACAAGGTGAATGGTATAATGCTGATTTGTTAGAAAAATCCGTATATGATATCACGGACGAATTGGGCAAGAAAGGATTTGCTTTTGTGGATGTTGTGCCGGAATTGAAGAAGAATACGCAAACGGGTGAGCTTGATGTTGTATTTGATATCAGGGAAGGTGACAGAATCTTTGTTAATCGTATTAATATTCATGGTAATACGCGTACGCATGATGAGGTTATCAGAAGAGAGTTCAGAATTGATGAAGGTGATGCCTTTAATCCGGCAAAAATCAGAGCTTCTCGCAGAAATGTGGAAAATCTGGATTACTTTAGCAAAGTTGATATTAATACCGTTCCGACAGATGATGAAAACAAAGCTGATATTGATGTAAAAGTGGAAGAAAAATCTACGGGTTATTTCAATGTCGGTGTCGGTTATTCTACGGTTAATGGTGCTTTGGTACGAGCCGGAGTTACGGAGAATAACTTCCAAGGAAAAGGTCAACAGTTGGGACTTGATGTCGGTGTGTCGCAAGAAACATCTGATTATAATTTGAGTTTTACGGAGCCTTATTTCTTGGATAGACGTTTAAGTGCCGGTGTGGATTTGTTTAGAACCGAACAAGATTATCAGGATGAAGGTTCGTATGATACGGAAAGCACGGGCGGAAGAATTCGTTTCGGTTGGAATTATACCGATAACTTAGCTCACTATGCTCGCTATACTTTACGTCAAGATAAGATTAGTAATGTTGATCCATCGGCTTCAGTTTATATTAAGGAAGAAGAGGGTTCATCTTCGGCTTCGGTTATTGGACAGACTTTGGTTTATGATAAACGCGACAGCGCAATTAATCCGAAAGAGGGATATTATTTGTCATTTGGTAATGATATTGCCGGTTTGGGCGGAGATGAAAAATATCTACGCTTTGACGGTAAGGTCTATACTTATTATACTTTGGCAGATTATTATACCTTTAAGCTGTTTGTTAATGCCGGATATATTGAAGGTTATGGCGATGAAAATGTTCGTTTGTCTCAACGCTATTACCTCGGTGGCTCTACTTTGCGCGGTTTTGATACGGCAGGTATCGGTGCTCGTGATAAGTATACAAAAGATGCGTTGGGTGGTAACTGGATGCTTTATTCCGGTGCGGAAATGGCATTCCCGATTGGTTTGGATGAATTGGGGGTTAAAGGTCGTACTTTTGTTGATATGGGTATGCTCGGTAAGCCTGATGATATTGATCGTGCAATTGTCGAATATTCGTCAACACCTCGTGTTGCTGCCGGTTTCGGCTTTACATGGCAATCTCCGATGGGACAAATTGATGTTGATATTGCGTTCCCGATTGTTAAGGAAGATTATGATGAAACGCAGACCTTCCGTCTGAACTTCGGTAGCCGCCTCTAAGTATGATGAGAGTTTTTGAGGAGAAGAAAAATGGTGGACACAACATTTTTTATTAATAATGGGCCTTTTACGCTGCAACAGGTTGCCGAAATTTGTGAGGCAGAACTCAAAGATGCCGGTAAGGTTAATGCGGAAATCGTGAATATTAATACGATGGAAAAAGCCGGAGAGGGAGAGGTTTGTTTCTTCTATGATAAAAAAGCTAAGGCAAAGGGGGCTGAGATTAAGGCTGAGGCTTGTGTTACCACCGAGGAGTTGGCTCCTTTTGTGGCGCAAGGTGTGGCTTTGTTGATTTGTTCTAACCCTAAGATGGCTTTTTTGAAGCTTAATTCTCGTCTTTATGCCGAATATCAGCCAAGAGCAGATATTGCATCTTCTGCCAGAATCCATCCGTCGGCGATTATTGGGCAGAATTGCAGCATAGGTGACCATGTGGTGATTGGTGAAAATGTAAAAATCGGTGATAACTGTGTGCTTGAAGCTGGTGTCGTTATTGCCAGAGGTTGCCAAATCGGAAATAATTGTCGTATTGGTGCTAATGCGAGTATTGCTTATACGATTATGGGTAATGACTGCTTTATTTATAATGGTGCGCGAATCGGTTCGGATGGCTTTGGCTTTATGATGATTGCGGGACAGCATAAGCGTATTCCACAAGTTGGACGCGTTATTATAGGTAATGATGTAGAAATCGGTGCAAACTCTTGTGTGGATAGAGGCGCACTGGATGATACGGTTATCGGCGATGGTTGCCGGATTGATAATCTGGTACAGATTGCGCATAATGATAAGCTTGGTAAAGGTTGTATTATTGTAGCGCAGACAGGTATTGCCGGAAGTTGTACTTTTGGTGATTATGTGGTTTGCGGCGGACAGACGGGTTTTGCCGACCATCTGAAAGTCGGTTCGGGAGCGCAGATCGGTGCACAATCAGGTTTAATGCGCGATGTAGAACCCGGTGCCGTGATGATGGGATATCCTGCTGTCGGAATTAAAGATTTTATGCGCCAGACTGCTTACTTGCAAAAGTTGGTTAATGGTGATAGAAACGAAAAGAAATAAGTTTATTTTATTTTAAGAAAGGAAGACTATGTCTGAAGTTAAGACTTATCACATTGAAGAAATTATGAATATGTTACCCCATCGGTATCCGTTTTTGTTGGTTGACCGTTTGGAGGTTGAAGTTCCGGGTGAGAAGGGTGTTGGTATTAAAAATGTTACGATGAATGAGGAATTTTTTCAGGGGCATTTCCCCGGAAATCCGGTAATGCCGGGTGTTTTGCAAATTGAGGCAATGGCTCAAACTGCAGGTGCGATTGTTGCTTGTTCTGTTGAGGACTATGCTGAGCATAAGCGTGGTGTATTGTTTATGTCTATTGATGGCGTGAAGTTCCGTAAGCCGGTTAAACCGGGTGACCAGTTGCGTATGCATGTTGAAAAAATCAGAGCTCGCCGCAATGTATATGTTTTCAAAGGTGAAGCAAAGGTTGACGGAAATGTGGTTTCCGAAGCCGAGTTTACAGCTATGATTATGGAATAAGTAAAAGCTTTGATAAAAAATCCTCCTTTTATGGAGGATTTTTTTGTAAGAAACTGTAAGGAATTGTGTTTTTACATTGTAATTAAAAACATATAGCTTATTATCAGTTTAGGTTTAACTTTTTTGATGAGGAAATAATACCATGTCTAATATTCATCCTTCCGCTGTTGTTGAAGATGGTGCTCAGATTGCTGCCAGTGCAAAAATCGGTCCTTTGTGCTATGTGAGCAGTCGTGCAAAAATCGGTGAAAATGTACAACTGATTGCTCATGTTACAATTTTGGGCGACACCACCATCGGCGAAGGTACGATTGTATTTCCTGGAGCAGTTTTGGGTGCCGGTCCGCAAGATCATGGTAATGAGTTTAAGGAAGAAGCTAAGTTGATTATTGGCAAACGCAATATTATTCGTGAGAATGTAACAATGCATGCCGGTACGCCGAAAGAGCACTTTACAACCACAGTCGGTGATGACGGTATGTTTATGATTAACTCCCATGTGGCCCATGACTGCGTGGTCGGCAATAATGTGATTATGACAAATAATGCTGTTATCGGCGGCCATGTTCGTATTGGTGATGGGGCGATTTTGGGTGGTAACTGTGCCGTTCACCAGTTTGTTCGTATCGGTCGCAAAGCCATGATTGGTGGTATGACGGGCGTTGACCGTGATGTTATTCCGTTTGGTATTGTTACTTGCGACAGAGGTAAATTGCGCGGTTTGAACGTTATCGGTTTGAAGCGTAGCGGTATTGATGAGAAAGTTGTTAAATCTATCAGCCATGCTTATATGTATATATTCAAAGGAAAAGAGGACAACTTTGAAACACGTCTGCAAAAAGCTAAAGAAAAATATAAAGACAATGATATGGTTATGGAGCAGATTGCCTTTATTGAAGAGGCTTTAAGCGGTCGTCGTAAGATTATGGTTTCTGACTAAATCTTTATTAGGGCTTCTGTGTCTTGGCTTATTGCGGCACGGAAGCCCTTTTTGTTTTTTTTGTTTTATCTCAGGCTTAAAATATGACTTCTGACTTCAAAAAACTTGGTATTATCGCCGGAGGCGGCAGTATTCCGAAAATGTTGGTCGAACATTGCCAAAAAATTAATCGGCCATTTTTTGTGATTGCGATTGAGGGAAATGCAGATGAATCTTGGTTGAATGAGAAGATCCCGCATTTGTGGATAAGAATCGGTCAGGCCGGAACAGGTTTTAAGAAACTGCATGACGAAAAAGTTGAAGAAGTGATTATGATTGGGACAATCAAAAGACCGAGTTTCTTTGATTTAATTCCAGATATGCGGACAACGGCTTTTTTTGCTAAAATCGGAGCTAAGTCTTTGGGGGATGACGGTATTTTGCGCGCTTTGGTTAAAGAGATTGAAGCTGAAGGTATGGTTGTGCGCGGTGTGCATGAAGTTATGCAAGATTTGTTGGTTAAAAAAGGTTGTTTGACAAAGTGCAAACCTGATAAACAAGCACAAGAGGATATTCGCCGCGGTGTGGAAGTCGCTTTGGCTCTCGGGAAACTTGATGTCGGCCAGGCAGTAGTTGTTCAGCAAGGGTTGGTTTTGGCTGTTGAGGGAATCGAAGGGACGGACGAACTCCTTAAGCGTTGTAAAGATTATAAACGCAAAGGTGACGGCGGGGTTTTGGTTAAGCTCAGAAAACCACAGCAAGATATGCGGATTGATTTGCCGACAATCGGAGCACAAACGGTTAAGAGAGCTAAGGAAAGTGGTTTGCGTGGTATTGCCGTCCATGTCGAAAACGGTTTGATTGTGGATGAAGCCGAAGTGATTAAGCTGGCTGATAAAGAAGGACTTTTTGTTATTGGAGTTGAACCTAATGACTATCTCTGACAGAAAACTTAAAATCTATTTAGTGGCAGGCGAGCCCTCGGGAGATGCACTCGGAGCCAGATTGATGCGTGCCATGAAGAAAAAAACAAACGGCAATGTAGAGTTTTTCGGTCTTGGTGGCGATTTGATGGCCGGCGAGGGGATTAAGCCTTTGTTTGATATCTCTGATTTGGCAATTATGGGTTTGGCAGAGATTATTCCGAGTATTCCGAAGGTTTTACGCCATATTAAGGAAACGGTTGATGATATTCTTAAAGTTCAGCCGGATGTTGTGGTTACGATTGATAGCTGGAGTTTTGCTTCGAGAGTTCAAAAAGCTTTGCGTAAAAAGAAGACGGGAATCCCGCAAGTGCATTATGTTGCGCCGCAAGTTTGGGCTTGGAAAAAGAAACGTGCCAAAACAATGTATAAATATGTTGACCATTTGTTGACGCTTTTGCCGCAAGAGCCAAAATATTTCACACCTTATCATTTGCCGACAACGTTTGTCGGGCATCCGGTAATTGAAAGTAATGTTACCAAGGGTGATGCTCAGGCTTTTAGGCAAAAATATACTATTGCGCCGGAAAAGAGGATTATTGCCGTGCTTCCGGGGTCTAGGCATAATGAAGTGGCGCGCTTGCTTCCGGTGTTTTTGGAAACAGCTAAACAAATGCACCAGACGGATGAGAATTTTTATTTTGTAATTCCGACTGTTCAAACGGTTGCCAAACGGGTTAAAGAAATGGCCAAAAATTGCGGCTTGGATGTTTTGGTGGTGGAAACGGAAGAAGACAGGCATAATGCTTTTGTGGCCTCTGAGGCGGCAATTGCGGCTTCTGGAACGGTGGCTTTGGAATTGGCTATTGCTAATATTCCGCATATTGTGGCCTATAAGGTTTCGCCGATGTCTGCAATGTTGGTTAAGCATTTTTTGCATATTCAGTTTGTGAATTTATCTAATATCTTGCTTGGGCGGGAGATTATTCCCGAGCTTTTGCAGGAGAGGTGTATTCCGGTTAATATATTGTCTTATATGAAAAATATATTATCTCATGGCGATTGGTATGACAAGCAGATGGAAGGCTTTGCCAAAGTGCGCCGTATTTTGGGAATGGGCGAGCAAACGCCAAGCGAAAATGCGGCTGATGCCATATTTAATTTGATAAAGAAATAGTTTTGATTTGACAGAATTGTCTAAAAGGTTATATTTGATAGATGTTTATATAAGTATATGTTTAACCAGTGTGGGATATTTTTGTCTTGCGCCTAAAGTTTATCATTATGAACCTAAAAAATTTGTGGCAGGTTTTATTTCCAAAACCAAGTTATCCGACTAATGACAGAGAAGTTATTGCTCTGATGCAGAGCGAGTTGCAAAAGCAAAATATTCAGATAGACATATCCATGAAGGATTTGTCCTTTGGGTATTGGGTGGAGCAAGGAAAAAGTAATGTAGTTATTTTTTACAATGTTCTTCATCATATAGGCACGAAGCGCTTATTGCTCAGTATGGATAAGAAATTGATGCTCGTGCCATGGACTTGTGAAAATCTGGTTCATACGCCAATAGATTTAATGAAAGATAAGGACCATTTATTGGAGGATAGTTTCCATTGTTGGGGATTGTTTATTTATCATGGGCATTTTAGCTTGGAACGTTTTGTGAAAGACTGAAAAGAAAAATTTTTTAAGTTGTCAGACTGTTGAAGTTTGGCAACTTTTTTTTGCATTTGTTGCAAGTTGGCATTACAGTATAGAAAAATTTTGATGTCAGGAAGCAAGATGCAGATTTTTCTTTATAAACTCAAGGAAATGTTTTTAGAAGAACGTGAACGTTGGTTTATGTGGATTCCGGTGTTATTCGGGATGGGAATCGGCGTTTATTTTTTGTTGCCTGAAGAACCATCTAAATGGATTGTGCTCGGGTTGATTGAGGCTTTGTTGGTATTGGCATATGTTTGGCGATATTCGCCGGCTAAGTTGACTGCTCTTCTGATTATGATGATTATGGCTCTTGGGTTTGCCAATATTCAACTTAAAACGCTTTACTTTGCCAGAAACGAGATTATTCCCTATGATCGCAAGCTTTATTTGACGGGTAGGGTTTCCGAACTTGGCACAAATTATCGTGGTAATCCGCGTTTTGTTTTGGAAGATGTGCAGGATTTTGATGGTAATGAGTTGAAGGGAAAATATCGCATCAGTTTAACCTCTAAAAGCTCTCAACCGCAGAACGGACAATGTGTGGAGCTTATCGGCACGGTTTCGGCTCCGCCAAGACCAAATATGGTCGGCGGGTATCAGATGGATAGAAAGTTTTTTTATGAGGGAATTACGGCAACAGGCTTTGCCGCTTCACGTGCTTTGCCGGTTGATTGCGAAAAAGAGCCTCCGTTTGTGGCAAAATTAGAAAAAGCAGCCTCGGACTTGAGAGCAAAAATTGTGGCAAAAATTGAGGCTGTTCTGCCCGCTGATGAAGCCGGAATTACGGCGGCAATCGTGGCTGGAGAGCGCGGCGGTATCCGCCAGGAGATTACGGAAAATTATCGAGATTCCGGCTTGGCACATTTCTTGTCTATCTCCGGTTTGCATATGAGTATGTTGGCCGGTTTGATGTTCTTTTTGGTGCGTTTTGTGCTTGCTTTGATTCCGCCAATCTCTTTGCGCTATGATTCCAAAAAGGTGGCCGCGGTATTTGCTATTTTTATGAGTTCGGTTTATTTGGTTATATCAGGTGCAGAAATTCCGAGCCAGAGAGCTTTTATTATGACTTTTATTGTGTTGCTTGGGGTTTTGTTTTCGCGCAAGGCTATTTCTATGCGAATGATTTCATGGGCAGGGCTTATCGTTTTAATCTTATCTCCGCAGGCCTTAATCAGCGCAAGTTTTCAGATGTCTTTTGCAGCTGTTGTTGCTTTAATTGCTTTTTATGAGCGTTTTGCGGCACCGTTGCATCGGTTCTTGAACGGGGCAAAAGATGATGGACTTACGTTGCCGGCAAAAGTTCTGCGCATCATCTTTGCCTATGTTGCGGGTATTTTGGTTTCGGATTTGGTTGCGAGTTTGGCAACTTTGCCATTTTCTATTTATCATTTTAATCAGATTGCATTATATACGACTTTCGGAAATCTTTTGGCAGGTCCAATTATCGGTTTGGTGATTATGCCTTTTGTGCTGATTGCGCTTTTATTGATGCCTTTTAATCTGGATGTTTGGGCTCTTAAAATTGTTGGCTTTGGTGTAGAAAAGGTTAATGAAATTACGGCTTATGTAGCCTCAATGCCTGAAGCCGGATATCGGGTCGTGGCAATGCCTTTCTGGGGCTTGATGTTGATTGTGTTTGGTGGTTTGTGGTTGTGTCTCTGGCGTTTGAAGTGGCGTTTGTGGGGGTGGATGCTTATTCTTATTGGCGGATTGAGCATTCTTACCATCAGAATTCCTGATGCTATGGCGGATAAATATGGTGAGGTTTTTGCTCTTAAAGATGAACAAGGCAAGCTGGTTATTCTGCCATCACGAGGAAACAGTTTTACCAAGAAGATTTGGTTAGAGAAAACCGCTAATAAAAAGCTTTCAAAAGAAGATGCTCGTCAGTTGAAAAAGATTTTTGATGGAAAATTAACAGATAAGTCTTGGCTTGATTTGGAATGTGATGAACATGTGTGCCTGTATAAAAATGCCATTAAAATTATTAAGTTCGGTGGGGTGGAAGTTGATGGACAAGATGTTGATTTGCACAAGGCAGACGGGGCACGTTTCTTTATTGATAAGGGAGGAAAAGTCTTAATAGAGACGGTTCGAGATTATACGGGAAAACGCCCGTGGAACTGATAAAGCTTTTGACTTGAGGACGGCAAAAGAGTATAATGAAAGAAGTTTATATTAGAAACAAAGGATGAAAAAAATGAGCGTGGAAGCTGTTTTACCTTATCCCTCACAAGCGGCGGTTAATTTTCAGCTCTTGGCAGGTTTTATGAAAAAAGCTGCGGATTTTGCCGATGATACGGGGCGTAAACTCTTAAAAGTCTTTAAGGCTGTTGTTATAGCAGGTGATACCGAAGGTGAGTGTCGTAAAGAAGATATGATTGATTTGGCTCGGCATGAGGCTTTTTTAGAGTTGGTTAAAAGGCCTGAAACGGTTGATGAAGAAATGTATCGTAAGGTGTTTTATGAAAAACTCAAACGCGTTTTGACCAACTTGGTTATGCTTGAAGATATTCCGCTTTATCAGGTTCTGACAGAGCAAGAGCAACGTGTGATTGACGGTGTCTTTGATAAATTGTTGAAGTTGGCGGAAACGGAGGAATAAGCTATGGTTATTGAGGTTTCTAAGGAAAAATTTAAATCCGTCGGTTTGGAATTGCAACATGCAAAGGTAAGAACTCGTGAGGTTGTTACGGCTTTATCTGAGTATAATATGGAACGGAAACAAGAAGAATCTAAACAGGAGATGAATCCTCAGATTTTGGAAAAAATAACGGGACGAGAGTATTAATATATCAAATTTTTTGAATAGTGTTTTCAGTTAATACCCATTTTTAGTTGTTGACTTATCTTCTTAGATATTAGAAACTACGGCTGTCTGAAAGTTTTATTTTGGAAAGTCTGAGGTATGTCTACTTTTGTTGCTGTTATTGCTAAAAATAAATTAGTTTTGGCGAAATTGTTTTTTGTGTCGCTTTTATTGGTCTCTTCCGTTGTTCATTTTAGCAATTTATTCTTCGTTGTGTTTGAAGCTTTTTTGATTTTGCTGTTAGGTGGTTTTATAAAAAGATGGTATTTAGCCGTATTATGGTTGGTTGTTTTGTTGGTACATATTGCACAAGTGCTTAATTTGTTGCAAACCGGTAAATATATTGAGCCATTAACTCTTTTAAATCTACATTCAGCGGCAGATATTGGTTTTAAAAATATTTTGCTTTTGTTGTCTTTGGGTGTGGTATGTGTGTTTGTTTATCTTTTCAAATTACCAAAAAAATCAACCAGCTTGAAAAAATGTTTTGTTTTCTTCGCTGCATTCTTGATTGTGGAGTTGTGTGGTAAGGATGTTTTACCTGTTAATGCAGCTATACGTTCTGTAAAAAAAGCATATTCTCAGGCTTTCTTTGTGCCTAAATATGATGATGGAAATGCATTTAAAAGGGAAATGGCTTTTAATTCGGAGGGAAATTTTTGGAAAGACAAGTCTATGTATAATAATAATGTGGTTATTATTTTTACGGAAGGTTTGTCTTCTGTTGTTTTGTCAGAAAAACTTACACCTAATACATATAAGTTGGCAAACTCCGCTTTTAATGTAAAGAATTATTATAATCATACGGCAGCGACATATAGAGGGATTAAGGGGCAGTTGATGTCTGGTTTTTTGTTTCTTGGGGGAAAAACAAATGCGCTTATTACCCAAATGTATGCCGAACATAAGGCTCAGGAGGCCGAAACATTGGAGAGTATTTTACGCAATAGGGGGTATTCTACAGTTTTTGTTTCTCCTCATGCCAGAAGTCATTATTTTAATGAATTTATTAAAGATATAGGTTTCCAGAAAGTCGTTAATGAAAAGCAGGATATATCAGATAAAAAATTGTATGCAAATTTGACAAGAGAATTTAATAAGTTGGTTGAGCAAAAAAAACCTTTTCTTCTTGTAACTTATGTTTTAGGTTCTCATTTTGGTTTGGATTCTCCTGATTTGAAGTATGGAGATGGTGAAAATATCTATTTAAATAAGTTTTATAATCAGGATTTTTGGTTTGGTAAGTTTTGGGAAGAGTTTGAGAAGAGTCCTGCTGCAGAAAATACTATATTGGTGTTTACGGCAGATCATGCTTCATATCCCAGTGCTGATTT
This sequence comes from uncultured Pseudomonadota bacterium, assembly GCA_949292375.1. Taxonomy (GTDB): domain Bacteria; phylum Pseudomonadota; class Alphaproteobacteria; order RF32; family CAG-239; genus Scatacola_A. The sequence continues at coordinate 36,578 of CASEZG010000004.1, forward strand.
TATAAAGACATTTAATTCAAAAAGTAATTTATTTGCTGATGAAATGCCGTTGATAATTTATAAAAAGGGGATGAAGCCACAAATTTTTGATGCGAAGGGTGTAAACTCTTTGGCATTGGCTCCAACAATCTTAAATGTTTTGGGAATATCCAAGGCGCAAAATCATTTTTTGGGAAGTTCTTTATTTGATAAGGTCGAACGTAAGCCTTATGAATATATGTATGTTGAAGGAACTAATTGCTATAGCCTTGAAAACGGTTCATATGTTGAAAATCGTTTTGACAAGGATTGTTTGATTGCAAAAAAATATTATGATTATGCAGGGTAGCATAATCATAATATTTTTAGAAAACTTGTTCGCGAGTTTTACGTAATATAATCTTGGGAAAGTCTTCGTTTACTTTGTTCAAATGCCAAGCATTGCGTGCCAGAAAGACGGTCGCGCCGTCGTGGTCTTCGGCAATGCTGATTTGGTTGGCGTCCAAAAACTTCTTCATAACAGTTTTGTCGTCACATTCGACCCAGCGTGCCGTGAAATATTGTGTGGGTTCAAAGGCAACAGGAATGTTAAACTCGGTGCGGATGCGGTCTGCCATTACTTCAAATTGTAAAGCTCCTACGACGCCGACAATCCATTCTGCTCCGACAATTGGTTTGAAGACACTGGCTCCGCCTTCTTCGGCAATTTGCTGCAAAGCGTTGCCTAAATGTTTTGATTTCAGCGGGTCTAAAGCTCTGACGCTCTTTAATAACTCCGGTGCAAAACTCGGAATGCCGGTAAAGTGTAATTTTTCGCCTTCTGTTAAAGTGTCTCCGATACGGAGCTGACCGTGGTTTGGGATGCCGATGATGTCTCCGGCATAGGCATCCTCAGCAAGTTCACGCTCTTGTGCCAAAAACATAACAGGAGTTGGAACCTTCAAACCTTTACCTGTACGAACCTGAGTTAAGGTCATGCCGCGTTTGAAATGTCCGGAACAAATACGCATAAAGGCAATACGGTCACGGTGTTTGGGGTCCATATTGGCCTGAATCTTGAAAACAAATCCGGTAACCTTGTTTTCTTCCGGTTTAACGGTTCTTTCTGCTGCGGGTTGTTCACGCGGGGTGGGGGCTAGATTATGCAAACCCTCCAACGCTTCTTTGACACCGAAGTTGTTAATGGCACTACCAAAGAAAACTGGAGTTAGAGCACCGGCTAAATATAGTTCTTTGTCAAATGCAGGGCAAAGCTCTCTGACCATGGTTACATCTTCACGCAGCTTGGCAACGGCATGAGCCGGAAGTAAGCTGTCTAATTTCGGGTCGTCAAGACCTTTGCAGGTTTCAATCGTGGAGTTAATGAGTGATTTGCTTCCTGTTTTGTTCATCAAGATCAGCTGGTCGTTTAATAGGTCATAGCAACCTAAAAAGTCTTTTCCCATGCCAATCGGCCAACTTGCCGGCGTAACATCCAAGGCCAAGGTTTTTTCAATATCGTCCAATAGGCAGAATGGGTCTTGACCTTCGCGGTCTAATTTGTTGATGAAGGTGATAATCGGAACATTGCGCAAGCGGCAAACTTCAAAAAGTTTCTTGGTTTGACTTTCAATACCTTTTGCCGAATCGAGAACCATAACAGCCGAATCGACGGCAGTTAAGACACGATAGGTGTCTTCCGAGAAATCTTCGTGACCGGGAGTGTCTAGTAAATTAAATGTAATATTTTCATATTCAAAATTCATTACTGAGGAAGCTACGGAAATACCACGTTCTTGCTCAACTTTCATCCAGTCTGAGTGAGCGTGGCGATTTTCACCGCGAGCTTTCACGGCACCGGCTTGTTGAATGGCACCACCGAAAAGCAAAAGTTTTTCGGTTAAAGTGGTTTTACCCGCGTCTGGGTGCGAGATAATCGCAAATGTTTTTCTCGGATTTATGGTATTGTTCATTTGTGTTATTACTTCTGTTTTTTATTATTTTATTTCAATGTTTTCAAAAGGGCTGGTAACAGCAGGAATCAGAGGTTGCGGTGTATCTGTTGGTGTTTCTTCTACGGCTATGCTTACCTCAGTTGTCGTTGCCGGAATGGTTGGAGCCAAAGGTGCCGGATTCATACTTTTAGGTCCTTCTGACGATGCCGCTTTCTTGGTTGTTTGAGCCGGAGCTAAGCCCAAATATTTTTCAATGGCTTTTTGCTCTTTGTCTTTTTCTTTGGATGTTATTAGATTTAAGTCATAGATGACTTCCAATTTACGAATATCTTTAGCAGCGTCTAAAATGTTGGTTGACGGAGCTTTTTTCTTCAATCTTTGGCGTGGATGCGGTGGCAAAATAGCCTCAATAATTAAATCGCGTTCGGCAGAAAACTCACGCGGTGTGATGGCGCGGGAGGCAACGGCTTCTTTCAAAGCTTTAATCCTTTCCAAAATTAGGTCAGGGGAGGGAACAGGATTGATAACACCGGCCGCCGGCGGCGTATGTGTCAGAGGTAAAAGACCGCCGACGTTTGCCATGCGTCCATTTAAGAATTCTTCTTTAGTAACCATGTCATTCTCAGCTAACTCCTTGAGAATCAAGAAGCGAGAGATGGTGTTTTGTTCTTCTGGTGTGAACAGAACTTCAACAGCTTTGACGTCAGCTTCGGAAACAGCTTTGTTATTGGCTGCTCTGGTTTGCTCGCGAATGAATAATGCTTCTTCCAAAGCGGACTTTCCTTGGGCGGCTGAGGCTTCTTCGCTGATGTTAAAGACTTTGTTGCCGTCTTTGTCTTCAATAATCATTTTTGTTTGATTCATGTTCAATAGGCGTAAACGCTGAGCTGCGATGTCGCTCATTTTATGTGTTTTGCCGTCCATTGAACCCAAAATGCTCGTTTCATCGCCGCCGACAATCATTAAATCTTCATAATATTGTCTTGCACGGTTGGGGCGGCCTAACTCTTCATAAACCAGAGCACCAACCATTAGAGCTTGCGGATGGCGCGGATTGTTGGTCAGGGCGCGGGAAACGTGTGCCTCCGCGGTTTTGAAATCTCCTTGAGAATAAGCAACCGTAGCAAGTGTGGCATCTTTGTCGCCGTAGCTGTAATAATTTTTGCCGTCAATCCAGCTATGTGACGGTTCGCCATTGGCGTCACGCTCAAAAAGAGCGCAGGAACTTAAAAGACTTACAGTTATTGTTGCCGTAAAAAGACTTTTGATTATGCTTCTTGAAAACACAAGACTGCTCCTTGAGAAAAAAAGGTCTATAATCAGGGTTATCCCATATTTGCCCCCATATTATAAAATATTAGCTTACATTACAATATATTTTCTTGAGTTGTTAATTTTGCTTGATTTAAATAAAAATTTCTGTAGTATGCAAGCAACTAAATTGAAATAACTGTAGTTGCGGGCGTGGTGAAATGGTAGACACGCCAGACTTAGGATCTGGTGCCGCAAGGTGTGAGAGTTCGAGTCTCTCCGCCCGCACCATTGCTTTGTAAGCAGTTGGTTAACATTAATATTTGAAGAGAAAGTTATGAAAGCAACCGAATTAAAAAATGAAGGCTTGAAAAAAGAATTCAAAATCGTGATTTCTGCCGCTGACTTTGAAAAACAAGTTGATGACAAACTTAATGAGATTTCTAAAAACATTAAACTTCCGGGTTTTCGTCCGGGCAAAGCTCCGAAAGCTATGTTGAAACAAAAATACAGAGCTTCGGTTATCGGAGAAGTTGTTGATGAAGCAGTCAGAAGCGCGACAGAAGAATTGATTAAAGATAAGAAGTTGCGTCCGGCTTTGATGCCTGATGTTAAAATTACGTCTTTCGGTGACGGAAAAGATTTGGAATTTGAAGTTTCTTTGGAGGAATTGCCGGAAATTAAGGCCGGAGATTTTTCTGCAATTGAACTCGAAAAGTTGATGGCTGAAGTTCCGGCTGAAGAAGTTGAGAAGGCTTTGCAGTATTTGGCTCAATCTCGCCGTGAAACAGTTAAAATCGAGGAAGACAGAGCTGCTCAAAAAGGTGATACTGCCGTTATTGACTTTGTAGGTTCTATCGATGGTGTCGAATTTAAGGGCGGTAAGGGTAATGCTTATCCTCTGCAACTTGGTTCCGGTTCTTTTATTCCTGGTTTTGAAGACCAATTGGTTGGTAAAAAGGCAGGAGAGAAAGTTGATGTTAAAGTTACTTTCCCTGAAAATTATCATGCTAAAGATTTGGCTGGTAAAGACGCTGTTTTTGCCGTCGAAATCAAAGAATTGCGTGAAACAAAAAATGTTGAAATTAACGACGAGTTTGCAAAATCTCTCGGTGAGAAGGATTTGGATGCCTTGAAAGCTGCTATTTCTGAGCGTATTAAAGGTGATTATGAAGCCGCTTCTCGTATGAAATTGAAACGCGCTTTGTTGGATAATTTGGACAAGAATTATAATTTTGATGTTCCGCAAGGTTTGGTTGATGCCGAATATAAGAGCATTGTTAGCCAATATGAACAGGCTAAAAAATATAATCAGCTTGATGAAAGCGAGAAAGCTAAGTCTGAAGAAGAGCTTTTGGCTGAATATAAGGAAATTGCCGTTCGTCGTGTTAAACTTGGCTTGTTGTTGTCTGAAATCGGTAAAGATGCCAAGATAAATATTACTCCTGACGATATCAACAAGGCTATTATGAATGAAGCCAAAAAATATCCGGGACAAGAAAAAGCTGTTTTTGATTATTATCTTAAAAATAAAGAAGCTATCGAATCTTTGAAGGCTCCTGTTTTTGAAGAGAAAATCGTTGATCATATTTTGAGCAAAGCTAAGGTTAACGAAAAGGTTGTTTCTATTGAAGAGTTGTATAACTTTGATGAAGGTAAGAAGCCTGCTAAAAAAGTTGCAGCTAAAAAAGAAACAAAGGCCGAAGAAAAGAAAGAAACAGCAAAAAAGACAGCTAAAAAGTCTGCTTAAGGTAATATCTTAAAGCAAAAGCTTAAAAAAACACTCTCTTTTGAGAGTGTTTTTTTATTGCCTGAAAGAGTAATATTTGTGTAGGCAAAAAGTAATTATGGTTGAAATTATGATATAAACGGCTTGGCTGAGAAGTATGTTAATATTTAATATGTCTATGAGGAAATACAAAAAAACATAGTTAAAAATAAGGACAGCTAGATAGCTGTTCCAAGCTTTAATATATTCTTTTCCTAAACTTCCTTGAGAGCAGAAGACATAGTAGCGCATACTGAAAATAGAGAGGTTCACGGTGAGGATATATGTAATAATTAGGCTTAATTTGTAGGGGATTTGTAAGCCTATAACAAAAAGTGTGAACAGTATATAAGCCAAAATGGTATTAAATCCGCCAACCAACAAAAAACGTAGTTGTTGGGGAAGGGCGAGCCATTTGTTTTTTAGATTTTTATATATCTGTATCATTTTATCTTATAAATCCGAAAAAGTTTGTTTTTAAAAACAAGTTCGTGTTCTAAGTCTTTGATTGTGGGATAATCTTGCTCAAAGACATCTTCTTTTATAATGTAATAATCGCCACTTTGGGGAATATATTCGCCTTTGATGGTTGGTAAATAGGCCTTGTATTTAGCAAATTCGTGCAAGCTGAATTTATTAATGATGTTGTTGTCTGCCAAAGTGGGCATTTTGAGTGTGAGCTCTGCAGAAGGATGGTAGTAAGTCAATGCGCCCCCCCAACCTTCGCGTACCCAATCGGATTCTTCCGTATGCATTGAGAGCATAAAGCTGAGTTTGTTTTGTGTTTGAATGATGTCGGAGAGATAATCTGCAGCCTGATGTCTGGCAAGTCCGATTTCTTCATATCGAAGAATTTGTAGGTTTATAATCATGCTGCCGATGATAATTAATAAGCTGAATGCGGATTGGAGCTTGGGATGGTGTAAGTTTCTTGTTATATAAATGATACCGAAAATATCAGCCAAAACGGCATAATAGCTTTTTTGCGATACGTGTTGAAGGTCTGGTGCAATTTGTAGCCGGAAAATGAGAATGCCAAGCAAGAAGGTAGCGGCAAAGAGCAAACCTTCATTAAATATTGGGTTGGTGAGGATTTGTTTGTTAAGCAGTCTATATAACGCTAAAATCCAGCCTAACGCCAAGCAGATTATTTCAAATTTATATAAATTTATAAGATGTATAAGATTATGTTGGCGAAAAACTATGTATACATTTTCTTTGAGCTCAACCATTATGAACAGGTAAAAAACGGCAAAACTCAGGCAGCATAAGAACAACAAAGCCTCAAGAGGAAGTTTGCCGGCCAGTTTGAAGGGATGTAGGAAATCCGATGGGGTGATTTTTTCTTTATAGACATTATACAGAACTGCAAAAATGAGTATTCCGCCATAAAACAAAACGGTGGTTTCTTTGCTGTAGATGGCCAGAAGTGTAAAAACGCAAAACCACCAGAGAAAAGATTTTTTTTCTGTTTGGGAGAATTTTTGTAAGCAAAGCAGTGAGCAAAGTACAAAAATTATGATGTTTTGCTCGGGAAATATGATGTTATTGAGCCAAAAAACGGAAGGTGTAATTTGGATTAAGGCTATGGTCCAAAGACGACGGCTAAAAGATAAAAAATTAAGAAATTTATATAATAACCATAGTATAATAGCTTGTTTTAACAAAATATATAGATTGATGATGGTGAAGTTGTGCGAAATAGCATAAAGATAATTCAGGTCAAAAAATGAGATAGGGCACATTCTTGCCGGTCCATAAGTGGCGGCAACTCCGCGATGAAAGATGAAGATGGTATTTAAGCTCATTAAGTCCGGATTATTAAAAAGTGAGTTATCTTGTATAAACATAATCGCAGCATAAGCGTACAAGGCGCAAAAGAGCGCAATTAGGGCTTTGGTGTTGTTTTTGTTTTTTAAGTTGGAATCTTTTATTGGTAGGGGAAAAAGGCTAGGGTAGCTTGTTAGTTTTCCTTTACAAATCAATCGATAGGAAACATACATTATTATCCCCAGGAGCAGAGCATATATATACCAGATTTGTCCGAAAAAGTAGAAAGTGAAATTGCGGAGAATGTTTTCTATAATGTTGTTTTCAAACAAAGGTTCATTAATCATTGTAATTCCTTAAAAATCTTCTTAATCGGAGTTTGCGTAAGATAACCCACCAATAGGGACGGAAAGTAAATCTTTTGCCCAAAAGTTTGAGAATATCGCTTTTGACTTTATAATCTGCTTTTATCATGGCTTGTTTGTGGGTTAAGGAGTGGTTCTTGCCGTGATAATGGTAGAAAAACAGCACCTTTTGCAGGTTAGCTAATTTCCAGCCTTGAGCCAGAATCTGGCGGCAAAGATCATAATCTTCGGCCGGAGAATAAGCTTGATTATAAGCAATTTTGCTTTTTAAGAGGGCCGAACGACGCAACATTGATGATGAATGCATAATCGGATTGCCGCAAAGAGTTTCATAAATATCCGGATTTTGGGGTTGGCACCAGACCCAACCTAAATTGATAAATTTTTGTTTGAGTTTGCCTAATAAACCTTCAAAAGGAGGTTCGGCGCAAAAGAGTTGTCCCCAGGTTCCGAGCATGGCGACTTCGGGATTGTGTTCCATAAATTCAAATTGTTCGGCAAGCCTGGTGGGTGCTGAAATATCATCATGGTCCATTACAGCCAAATATTCTCCCTGAGCTAAATCCATAAGTTTATTACGTGCGGCGGAGATACCTAAGTTTTTTTCTGCCTGAAAAAATTTGATACGAGAATCCGTAAAACTTTTGATGATTTCGGCTGAATTGTCGGTGGAGGCATCGTCTAAAAGCAAGAGCTCAAAGTCTGAAAATGTTTGATTGAGAATACTTTCAATACTCGGGCGCAGATAAGCCGCTCCGTTGTGAACGGGAATGAGAACGGATATTTTGGGGTTATTGTTTGTGCACATAAGTATTAAATTTTTGTATATTCTTTATTATATTCAGATAATACTATAGGAAATGTTGTTATGTCCATAAAAATAATAGGATTATGAAACGTGAATATATTGAAATCAAAAAAATCTGAATTAGAAGAGTTGGAATATTCTGGAGAGCGTTTTATTCCGATGGAAAAAGTTTCTGTTATGGCATTGGAACATTATCATCGCTATTATTTTGCAAGGTCATTTTGTGAGGGAAAAAAGTTTTGGATTTTGCTTGCGGTGAAGGTTATGGTTGTTCTGTCTTACGGCAAAGCGCAAAGGAAGTTTATGGCTGTGATATTTCTGAAAAAGCTATAAGACATGCGGCGCAAAAGTATAAGAATATCAAATTTTCTGTTGCATCTGTGACGGAAAATATTTTTGCGGATAATTCTTTTGATGTTATTACGTGTTTTGAAACAATAGAACATATTGAGGCTGAGGCTCAAGCAAAAGCTCTGGAAAATTTTGCAAAATATCTTAAGCCGGAAGGACTTTTATTGGTTTCAACTCCTAATTTGGCGTCGCCTTTATGGGTGCCAAATTCTTTTCATAAAAAGGAGTTTGATGAAAAAGAGTTTTATGAGTTTCTTCGTCAATATTTTTCGTATGTACATATTATAGGACAAGATATTTCTTGTGTTAGCTTTATGGGAGATTTTAATTCTTCTTCTTACCTTCAAATACCAGAGTTGTCCCAGGAGCATGCTCCTCGTTATTTGATTGCACTTTGTTCTCAGAAACCTCTTCCAAAAATTATAAAGACGTTTTCGGTTGACATTACTGGTTCATCTTTTGTAGATTTAACACATGTTAAACAGATTGTTGGTGGTTTAGCTCCGTATTTAAATAAAATAATAAAGGTGTTAGCGTTTTTTATGCCGACAAAGAAGTTGAAGTCTAAAATATTAAGATATAGGTTTTAATATGTTGCCCAAACTTGTCGTAATTATGCCTTGTTACAATGAAGAAGAAGTTTTACCTCAGACTTTTAAGGTTATCGGTACTTTACTCAAAAAGCTGATTAAGGCTAAAAAAGTTAGTCCACAGAGTAAGGTTTGTTTTATAAATGATGGAAGTAAGGACAAAACTTGGGAGCTTATTCAAAAGGCTGTCGCCAAAGAAAAGATTTTTTCCGGTATCAGCTTGTCCAGAAATTTTGGGCACCAGAAGGCTATTGTGGCCGGTATGTATGATGTCGATGCGGATTTGTATGTTACGATAGATGCGGATTTGCAAGATGATTGCAGTGTGATAGAGCAGATGCTTGAGAAAATAAAGGACGGCTGTGAAATTGTTTATGGCGTGCGCGATAGTCGCGATACGGATACCTGGTTTAAGAAATATTCGGCTTTGGCTTTTTATAAGCTGATGAAACTTTTGGGGGTTAATATTATTTATAATCATGCGGATTTTCGGATGATGACGCGGCGCGCAGTTAATACCTTAAAGTCTTTTCCTGAGAGAAATTTGTTCTTGCGCGCAATGATGCCTTTGGTCGGCTATAAATATGACAAAGTTTATTATGACCGCAAAGCTAGACCTGCCGGCGAAACGAAATATCCGTTAATGAAGATGATGGGGTTCGCTTGGAGCGGAATCTCAAGCTTCTCAATCGTTCCGTTGCGTTTGGTTACGTTTATGGGGTTCTTTATTTGCTTTATGAGCATTTGTTTTTTGGGACTGGTTATTTATCGTTGGTCGGTTAAGGGAACTATTGTCGGTTGGGCATCGTTAGTTACGATTATTACAATTTTTTCCGGCGTACAACTTATGTCTTTGGGTATTATCGGCGAATATTTGGCTAAGGTCTTTGTTGAGGTTAAAAATCGACCGCTTTATATTGTTGATGAGAAAATAGGCTTCGATAATTAAATTTTTAAGGAAATTAACATTTTGTTGAATATATTGGTTTAGAGTGCTATAAAAGTTTAATCTGCCAATGAATAAGGAAAACAAAATGGTTGCAAGAAGTTCTATTGAGGTGTTTGACAGCACTTTGGTCCCGATGGTTATTGAACAGACCTCTAAAGGTGAGCGTTCGTTTGATATTTATTCCAGACTTTTGAAGGAAAGAATCATCTTCCTGACAGGTGAGGTTAATGATGAGGTTTCGTCCCTTGTTTGTGCTCAGTTGCTGTTTTTGGAATCTGAAAATCCCAAAAAAGATATTTTCCTTTATATCAATTCTCCGGGAGGCGTTATTACTTCCGGTATGGCTATGTATGATACAATGCAATATATTAGCTGCGATGTGGCGACAATGTGTATTGGTCAGGCTTGCTCTATGGGATCTTTCTTGCTTGCCGGTGGGGCAAAAGGCAAACGCTTCTCTTTGCCAAATGCTCAGATTATGATTCATCAACCTTCCGGCGGTGCTAAAGGACAAGCGACGGATATTGAAATTCAGGCAAAACTGATTTTGGATATGCGCAAACGCTTGAACAGCATTTATGCCAAAAATACGGGGCAGAAGCTTTCGGTTATTGAGAAAGCTATGGATCGCGATAATTTTATGACCCCAGAAGAAGCCAAAAAGTTCGGCTTGATTGACCATATTGTTACCAACCGCGATGAGATTATTAAATAGGTGAAAAAATGAGTGATAAAGATAATAATAACGGTGAAGTTTTATGCTGCTCTTTCTGCGGAAAAAGCCAGAATGAAGTAAAAAAGTTGGTGGCCGGTCGCGGTGTTTATATCTGTGATGAATGTATTGAAGTTTGTATCAATATTGTTGCAGATGAAATGAACGAAATGGCTAAGGAAGAAGGCGGCAATACTGCAGAAAAACTTCCGACCCCTTCCAAAATTAAGGAATTTTTGGATCAGTACGTTATTGGTCAAGACCAAGCTAAAAAGGTTTTGTCTGTGGCGGTATACAACCATTATAAACGTCTGAACTGCAAAAAGACTTCTAAAGATATTGAAGTATCTAAGTCAAACGTTATTCTTATCGGTTCAACAGGTTCCGGTAAAACTTTGTTGGCACAAACTTTGGCCAAGATTTTGGATGTTCCGTTTGCTATTGCTGATGCGACGACTTTAACCGAAGCCGGATATGTCGGTGAGGATGTTGAAAATATCATTCTCAAACTGGTACAGGCTGCAAATTATGATATTGAAAAAGCTCAGCGTGGTATAGTTTATATTGATGAGATTGATAAGATTACACGTAAAACCGATGGCCCGTCTATTACTCGAGATGTTTCGGGTGAGGGTGTGCAGCAAGCCTTGTTGAAAATTATTGAGGGTACGGTTGCCAATGTGCCGCCGCAAGGAGGACGTAAGCATCCGCAACAAGAATTTTTGCACGTTGACACAACGAATATTTTGTTTATTTGTGGCGGTGCTTTTGCCGGACTCGAAAAAATTGTCAGCCGCAGAGGCAACGAGACTTCTATTGGTTTTGGTGCGAAGGTCGCCTCTAAGGAAGAGCGTGGAATCGGCGAAATTTTGAAAGATGTTCAGCCTGAAGATTTGCTTAAATATGGTTTGATTCCTGAGTTTGTTGGTCGTTTGCCGGTTATTGCTACCTTAGATGATTTGAACGAAGATGCTTTGGTTAAGGTTTTAGCCGAGCCTAAAAATGCCTTGGTTAAACAATATGCTACTTTGTTTGATATGGAAGGTGTTAAACTAACAATTACTGATGAAGCTTTGCGTGCGATTGCCAAAAAAGCTATTGAACGCAAAACCGGTGCTCGTGGTCTGCGTGCCATTATGGAAGATAATTTGCTTGAGTTGATGTATGATATTCCGGATAAGAAAAATGTTTCTGAAATCATTATCAACGAAGAAGTGGTTAATGAGCACAAAGAACCGGTCTTTGTTTATAAAAAAGAAGAAAAATCAGCTTAAATTTTATACGATAGTTTTAATAAAAAGCCCTCAGTAAAGAGGGCTTTTGCTTATCTTCTGCCGGAAGAACCAAAACCGCCTTCGCCGCGTTTTGTTTGAAATTTATTTTCAAAGTCATCATTGCTAACTTCTTCAAATTCGGCTTTGTAGGGGAAGGGGCATTCTATCTGTGCGATTTTGTCCCCACTTTGCACCGTGTATGGTTCTTTGCCAGTATTGAGCAAAATAACCATCGGTTCTCCTCTATAATCCGTGTCAATAATTCCGCCAATCGGGATAATTCCGTGTTTGGCGGCTAATCCGCTTCGACCATTTACTCTTAACCAAAATGGGGCTTCCGGCGCAAATTTTACGCCGGTTGGGCACATAAAACGCTCTTGCGGTAAGATGGTGTGGGGGGCTTTTATAGATGCGCAAATGTCGAAGCAAGCCGCATCTTCCGTAGCGTAGCGCAGATTGTTCGGACTCTCAACATAATGTGGTAATTTGGTATAAAATATTTTAAAATATTGGGTTTGAACTTTACTCATTTTTTTCCTCTTTTGTTGCTTTGCTAGATTGTAAAAGAGAAAGAAGTTGTTTTGAAGAAAATGTTTTTTATTGTGTATAAAAAAACTGCCTTGTTTTACAAGGCAGTTTGATTCAATTTCAGTCAAGTCCAATTAGAAATTGTATCTAACACCGGCAGAAAACTCATTGATGTCGTTTAATTCGCTGTTTTGCAGATATACATGACGATACATACCACGGACAGCCCAGTTTTCATCAATGTTGTATTGAGCACCTAAGTTAGCGCGAATACCGAGAGCTTCTTCTTTGTCTGCTGAGATGCCTTGCTCTCTGTATTTCATTTCATATTGACCAAGACCAAGACCTGCAATCAATTCAACTTCCTGATCGCAGCCTAAAGGCAGATAACCCAGAGCATCTACACCATAGTTTTGGATGCGAGAAGATACTTTAGCACCGTCTGATGTGGTGTTTTTTTCGTTTAAAGATCTCTGATAGAAAGCTTCTAAACCGAAGTTGTCTGTCATTTTGGCACCAGCTACGAGAGAGAGGTTGTTGTAGTCATCTTCAACAAAATCTCTTGCTTCATAGTCCATACCATAGCTAGAGTAATTGTAGTCCAAACCAACATAGGGTTTGATTTCTGCATTGGCGGCGTTTACGGCAAATAAGCTGGCAACACCGGCGAGGAGTAAAGTTTTCTTCATATAGTTCATATCCTTTTACTAGTTAAAGAATAGCAAAATACCAGTACATCTGATATTTCTATCTATTGGATTTGACTGAAGTTTTATCCAATATGATATAAACCTTATTATAACTTTTTTGTTTTGGCAAGCTTATTCGTATTTTTTTTTAGTATGTAAATTTATATAAACTCTTGAATAAACGAAAGAAGAGCTGCTTGATTTTCCCAGAGAATATCAATTTCCAGAACATTAAAGTTTTTTTGAAGTTCGGATGGGATTTTTACGAAGTCTTTACTGGTCGTAAATAACAAGGCGTTTTCTTTTTTAGCCATGTCTATGAGTTTAATTAGTTCAGCTTTGTTGTATTGATGGTGATCAGGAAAGTCTATTGTTTGAAGCAGATTGAACCCTAATTCTCTGAGTGAGGTGTAAAACTTTTCCGGACGTCCGATGCCTGCAAAGGCAATGATATTATTGTTATTGACGGAGGGTTTGGTTGCGATAACTTTTCCATTAAAAATGGGAAGATTACGGATTTTTTTGGTCAGGTTATGTTTGTCTTCTCCCAGAATAATGATGGCTTGGGCTCTTTTGATGCCTTCATCGAAATTTTCTCGCAGAGGGCCAGCGGGAACGCATAGTCCATTGCCAATTCCGATGCCTCCATCAAATACTAAAAAGGATAAGTTTTTGTATAAACCAGGGTTTTGGAAACCATCATCCATAATGATTATTTCTGCACCATGATTTAAGGCTTTTTGTGCGGCAGCAAAACGATTGGGGTTGATAACCACAGGAGCTTGTCTGGCCAGTAAAAGAGGTTCATCTCCGACTTCTGAGGCTTTGTGTTTTTGCTTGTCAACCAGAATATCTTTTAGCTTTCCTCCATATCCTCTTGAAACAAAAAAAGGTTTCTTTCCCTCTTGTTGTAACAGTTTGGCAATGGATATGGCTACGGGGGTTTTTCCGGTTCCTCCGGCTGTTATGTTTCCAATACAGATGACCGGTTTGGTAATTTTTTGCGGAATAATGTGATTTATGCGTAGGCTTGTGACCCACGCATAAATCTTACCCAAGGGTTTGAGGGTTGTAGATGTTATGTTTGAAGATGTCCAGAAAGAAGGGGTCTTCATTCTCCTATGTATCCTTTTACTTTATCTACAATACCATCTAGAACTTTAGCTTCACTGTGGGCCCATTCGTAGGCTTGATTGCGTTTTTTCTCAAGCAGTTCCGGTTCTGTGAGCATTTGCAGAACAAAAGCCTCAAGTTCTTGAGCATCATTAACTTGTGTTACAGCCTCGGCTTTTTGAGCGCGATTCATGGCGTCAGTGAAGTTAAACATATGTGGGCCTACAACGACGGCGTCTCTCATACGTGAGGGCTCCATGAAGTTTTGTCCGCCGTGAGGGATGAGCGAACCTCCGATAAATACAAGCGGAGAAAGGTCGTACCAGATGCCGACTTCTCCAATAGTATCAGCAATATATACTTCAACCTCATCCGTAATTTTTTCGCCTTTTGAGCGAAGAGCCGTTTTAAGTCCGAGATTGTTTAATTCATCTTGAATCTCAGGTCCACGATTGGGATGACGGGGGGCAATGATGGTCAAAAGTCCGGGAACTTTTTCTTCAATGCGTTTTAAAAACTTACCAATTTGCAGCTCTTCATTGTGGTGGGTTGAGCTTACATTCCAGAGTGGTCTGTTGCCGATTTGTGCTGCAATTTCTTTTCTTTTTTCGGGGTCAACCGGAGGTTGGAAGCCGGCATATTTTAAGTTTCCAAGGCAGATGGCATCTTTTGCTCCAAGTACTTGCAAACGGCGAGCATCTTCATCAGACTGACCAATGCAAAGAGTGAAACAATCCAACAGCTCTTTGCAGATGAAGTCGAATTGTTGCCAACGTTTGAATGATTTGTTAGAAATTCGACCATTAACCAGCAAAAGCGGGATTTTTTTGCTTTTTATTCCGGAAAGCATTGATGGCCACAAGTCAGATTCAAACCACAAAACTAAATCCGGTTTCCAGTGACGTAAGAATTTTGTTGTAAAGGCCGGATTATCTATCGGAATATATTGGTGGAAAGCACGTTCGGGAAGACGTTTACCCATAACATCCGCAGATGTAACTGTGCCTGTGGTTACCATTATATGAATGTTGGGGTATAATTCCAGCAGACGCGTGATTAAGGGCAACATAGACAGAGATTCACCAACAGAAGCTCCATGAAACCAAATCAGTTTTCCTTCGGGTCTTGGTTTTTCGGGACAACCAATGCGTTCGTTAAAACGATTTATATCTTCTTTGCCGTTTTGTTTGCGCTTGTTTATATAGCGTTTGATTACCAAGGGGTAAAGAATACGAATTAAGCATTTGTATATACGAATAAACATGATTTTACCTTCTTTATTTGTTTTTGGGGTAACGTTTCTTTTTTGGGGTACTGCCCGGAGTTATTTTTTCAATGCCCATGGCTTTGTCTGCCGCGAAGCATATGTTGTTTAGTTCGGTTTCTATTTTTAACCGAATTGTTTCTAACATTTGTTCGGAAGCATCTTCCGGAACAAAATAGGGACCGATGAGCTCGCAAATTCCCTCAGAAAAGGGAATGGGAAGCATCATTTTGTCCCATGATTTATGAATGATTTTTGAGCCTTTTACACTGCAAGCAATGGCGTAAATAGGTTGTCCGCTTTTCTGAGCAAAGTAAAGAGGACTTTTGTTTAGTTTCATATTGGGACCTTTGGGGCCATCTGGAATGACAACAATGGATTCATTTTTTTTCAGCGTATTTAGTAGCTGTTTGGCTGCGCCAACGGCGTTTTCGTTGCTTGAGCCGCCAATCGTCTTAATGCCGCATCTTTCTAAAAATCCGGCAATTAATCGACCATCTTGGTGCAATGAAACTAGAGCATTTAGCGGAAATTTTTTATTCCAAAAATAAGGGTATAGCATCGCTCGTCCATGCCATCCGATAAGAATTACACTTTTGTTTTTTGGTAAATCGGAATAGAATTTTTCAAGTCCTTTGGTTTGCCATTTGGTGGTTTTGCCGATGAGCAAAGCATAATAAAAAATGATTTCGCTGATTATCTTGGTAGCAATGCTTGAGCGAAGAATCTTTTTTAAGGTTTTTTTTAGTGCTTTTGCTATGGTCATGGTTTGAGAGATACTTTATGCTTTGCTATGTTTTTTCTTTACGGTGTCCGTAATGGCGATGCCGATGGTTTCGTTATCTGTGATGACGACTTCTCCGTGTCCGATTAAAACATTGTTGGCATAAACATCAACATAGTCGTTAACATCTCTGTCTAGTTCAACAACGGCACCGCGACCAAGCTTTAGAAGTTGGTTTACGCGTAAATCTGCCGTGCCCAGTGTTACGGAAATATCAACGGTTATTTCACCGTTTGTATTATTTCTTTTTGAAACCATTGTTAAAATTGCCTTAATTTTTTATCTTTTAGCTCTTTTATATATGCTTTTATTTAAAATAACAAACAAATTATTGACTTATTAAACCAATTTTATTTTCTGCTGTGGATTAAACGGTTTTGACGTTGCCGAGGAAGGTTATTTGTGCCAAAACCTTTATGTCAACGGTTGTCGTTTGCATAATCTTTTCCTATATTATTTATAAACAGTTTTTTTGAGGACAGAAAAATATGGTATCAAAAAAAGAGAAATATCCCGTTCTTCCGCTTCGCGATATTGTGGTATATCCGAAGATGATTGTTCCTTTGTTTGTGGGGCGTGAGAAGTCTATTCGAGCTCTGCAAGAGGTGGTGGATAACGATAAGAATATTGTGTTAGCGACTCAGAAAAACGCTGCGGAAGAAGATCCGACGCCTGATGATATTTACCATGTCGGAACTTTGGGAACGATTTTGCAGCTTTTAAAACTTCCGGACGGAACAGTCAAAGTTTTAATTGAAGGCATTGAGCGCGTTAAGCTTGAAAAATTTGAAAAAAATGATGCCTTTATGGAAGTTAGTGCATCCATTATTCCTGATAAAGACAGTCATGGTGTGGAACTAGAGGCTTTGGTGCGCGCGGTTTTATCCCAATTTGAAGATTATGTGAAGCTTTCTAAAAAAACACCGCCGGAGGTATTGGTTGCCGTTAATCAGATAGAGGATTACGGAAAATTAGCTGATACTATTGCATCGCATCTGGCTTTGAAAATTGCGGATAAGCAGGTCTTGCTTGAGGCGGCTTCGCTTAAGGAACGTTTTGAAAAAATCTTGGGCTTTATGGAAGCTGAAGTTACGCTGCTTGAGGTGGAAAACAAGATTAAGACTCGTGTTAAAAAACAGATGGAAAAAAGCCAGAAGGAGTATTATCTGAATGAGCAGATGAAGGCGATTCAGAAGGAACTCGGCGATGGTGATGAAGATGCCGAAATTTCTGGTTATATGGATAAAATTAACAAGACAAAGCTTTCTAAAGAAGCTAAAGAAAAGGCTTTGGCAGAGGTTAAAAAACTCAAAAATATGAGTTCAATGTCCTCGGAAGCAACAGTTGTTCGTAATTATCTGGACTGGATGCTTGATATTCCGTGGAAGAAATATTCCAAAATTAATAAAGACCTGAACAAAGCTTTGGCAATTTTGGAAGAAGACCATTATGGTTTGGACAAGGTTAAAGAACGTATTGCCGAATATTTGGCCGTGCAGGCGCGTGCCAATAAGGTTAAAGGTCCTATTTTGTGTTTGGTCGGTCCTCCGGGCGTTGGTAAAACATCACTCGGAAAGTCTATTGCCAGAGCGACAGGGCGTAATTTTGTTCGAACATCTCTCGGTGGTATGCGTGATGAAGCCGAAATCAGAGGTCATCGCAGAACATATATCGGTTCAATGCCCGGCAAAATTATTAAAGGAATGAAAAAAGCCGGTACATCTAATCCTTTGTTCTTGCTTGATGAAATTGATAAGCTTGGTAATGATTGGCGAGGAGATCCGAGTTCGGCATTGTTGGAGGTCTTAGATCCGGAGCAAAATTCTGCTTTTAACGATCATTATCTTGAAGTGGATTATGATTTGTCTGATGTAATGTTTGTTACAACAGCCAACTCACTGGATATGCCGAGACCTTTGCTTGACCGTATGGAAATTATCCGCTTGTCGGGTTATACCGAAGATGAAAAAGTGGAGATTGCCAAACGCCACCTAATCCCCAAGATATTTAAGGAAAATGCGGTGGAGCCTCATGAGTTGGAAATTACGGATGCGGCTATCAGAGATGTTATTCGTTATTATACTCGTGAAGCAGGTGTGCGTAATTTGGAGCGCGAATTGGCAACGATTGCACGCAAGTCGGTTAAAGAGATTTTGCTCTCTAAAGGTAAAGAAAAACATGTGAAGGTTGATGCCAAAAATCTGCATAAATATCTTGGTGTTATCAAATATCGTTTTGGTGAGGCGGAAGAAAAAGACCACATCGGTGTTACGACCGGTTTGGCTTGGACGGAAGTCGGCGGAGATATTTTGTTTATTGAGGCAGTGGATATGCCCGGTAAAGGCAGAGTTACGCAGACGGGTAAGTTGGGCGATGTGATGAAAGAATCCATTGAGACAGCTTTTTCGGTGGTGCGTGCGCATTCCAAAGAATTGGGAATTAAGCCTGAGGTTTTTGAAAAAACGGATATACACGTCCATGTGCCGGAAGGTGCAACGCCTAAAGATGGACCGTCGGCAGGTATTGCCATGTATACGACTTTGGTGTCGGTTCTGACAAAAATTCCGGTTCGCAAAGATGTGGCAATGACTGGTGAGATTACTTTGCAGGGCAGGGTGCTTCCTATCGGCGGGTTGAAGGAAAAATTACTTTCGGCTTTGCGCGGCGGAATTAAAACCGTGATTATCCCGAAGGAAAATGAGAAAGATTTGGAGGAGATTCCGCAAAATGTTAAAACAGGGATGAAGATTATTCCGGTTTCTGATGTGAAAGAGGTGATTAAAATTGCTCTTAGCAAAAGTGTGAAGCCTCTGAAGGAATCTTCTAAGAAGAAAAAAGCAAGCAAGTAATGCTATATATATTATTAGAGTTTTAAGTGCCGTTTTTGCGGCACTTTTTTTGTGTGAATCGGAGAAGAAGAATCGTTTCAAAAATTGAGGAAAATCAGGCTGAGCAAAGATTTTGCTGTGAATAACTTGAAAAAATAGGCTTATTTGGGGGTAAAAAGTAAAAAAATTGAGGAAAATCGGGATAAAAGCGTTGTTTTTGTTTGACTCATTGTTTTTTAGGGGCTTAAATTTTCTTGTGATGACAAAGTTTGTTGTCATTTGGTTTATAACTTAATAATTAGAGGGAGTCCTCACCGTGAATAAAAATGAACTTATTTCTAGCATTGCTAATGAAACTGGCCTTACCAAAACTGATTCTGCTAAGGCTGTAGATGCATTCGTTGCTTCTGTAACCAAAGCTTTGAAGTCTGGCGACGAAGTTCGCTTGGTTGGTTTCGGTACTTTTGCCGTTTCTAAGCGTTCTGCTACAACCGGTCGCAATCCGCGCACTGGTGCTACCATCAAAATTCCTGCTCGCAAACAGGCTAAGTTCAAGGCTGGTAAAGCTCTTCAGGATTCTGTAAACTAATTATCAGTAGAGGCGGCTTTGGCCACCCCTTAGTTTATATGAAGATTAAAGGCGAAACTAATTGGTTTCGCCTTTTTTTGTATGAATTTTGTTCTTCTTATGGTATGATGAAACAAATTTGTTGAGGTTGTACTATGGATGATTTATTAACAGAGCTTAGAAAACATCTTGGAAATGTTAAAAAAAACGATGTTTGTAAAGTGCATCGTCGAGAGATTGATATTGATATGCTCAATGCATACCGGATGATTAATCCTGAAAGTTTTTGGGGGAGTGTTTTTGATGCCGAGATGCAAAAGCTGATGCAAAAAATGTGGCAAAGTAAGCCAGAACAAAAAATGTTTTTAGATAAAATGAAAATTAGGTTCTGCATACAAGATAATCAGGACAATAGTATTGCACGGGTTATGCGCGCCGATTATGCCAGTAATGTCTTAAATTTAGAAGGCGACAGCTTTGTGGTGGCTTTTACCAAAGACAAATTGTTGAAACTAAAGAACAAGGATGAAGCAGCTTTTGTAATGGGGCATGAGTTATCTCATCTGCTTTATAAAAGAGTTTTGTTAGATGGTTATCAGGAGTATGCAGAGGAAACAGCTTGTGATTTGAACAGTTTGCAGCTTATGGCTGATGCAGGGATGAATTTGGAATCGGCTTTGAGTGTTGATGATTTGTATGAGCAGAAGTCGGAAGAAATGAAGTCTCGCCGAGAAGATAGGGCTGATTTTATCCGCCAGCTTGACCAATATAATGTTCCGACAATGTGCGATTTTTCTACATATAAGGCGGCAGAATTTGTGCCTTTGGAATATGCTTTTACAATACCTGAAGCTAAGGATACGGAAGAGCAAAAAGTTGATAAGATATTTAATGGTTTGACGGAAGTTTTTGAGGTCGGAGGCAGAGCTCAGTATGGCAGTAAGTTAAAGCAATATTTTGAACAAGAAGGAAGTAAAGCTGCCTCAAGGCAGGCGCTTTTGGTGGCGGCAAAAATTTTTTCTGAGTTTGAGGCTGTGGATGTGGTTAGAAAGAATCTGGGGAGCAATAAATATTTTAAGCATCCGATTTGTGTATTAGGTGATGCAGTCTTGTATGTGAATAATATGGAAGGACAAAAATTATTTCCGCCATCTGCAGTGAAAATAATTAAAGAAGGTCTGAATCAGAATCCTTATTATTCCAAAGGAATGAAGTTTTTGTGGAACAAGGCTTTGGGGGGTGAAGAGAAGCTTAGAGAAGGTCGTGATGGACGCTGAGAAAAATTAGAATTGTTTTTTATCAAGCAGTTATAAAAAAATGTGATTTTTTTGTAATTTTTTGCTTGATTAATTTTTTTTATGAGTATATAAGTATTTCCCGTAAGCAAGATGGGAGTTTAGCTCAGCTGGAAGAGCATCTCGTTTACACCGAGAGGGTCGGGAGTTCGAACCTCTCAACTCCCACCAATTAAAACTCAGCTGGAAGAGCATCTCGTTTACACCGAGAGGGTCGGGAGTTCGAACCTCTCAACTCCCACCAATTAAAAAACCCGCCTTTATGGCGGGGTTTTTTAATTGGATGAAGTTGGAAGTGAGAACTCCCGAGGAAGGGAGTTTGGGCTGAGTTTTCAGGCGAACGGGAGTGTGCCGGTGAGCGATAGCGAAGAAAACGAAGCAGGCGTATATGAGCGAAGCGAATTAGCCAGCCTCTCAACACATATTTAACCCCGCCTTTATGGCGGGGTTAAATATGTGTATTAATGCCTTACAGACTACCCCCATTTTAATGGGGGTTGAATGCTCACGACGACGATGCTATAAGAAGGTATGGAAGTCGTACAAGGTCAACATAGT
>CASEZG010000005.1 GCA_949292375.1 uncultured Pseudomonadota bacterium
GTTTTGCTAATTTGCAAGAAGCGACAGCGCAACGACGCAAATGTTACAAAACAAACTCAAGATTCCCGTTACCCGCCCTAACATTTGGCACAATATCCCCCCAATTGGGGTGGTTTTTTAATGGAAAGATAAAGACTTGAATCGAACCCGAGAGGGCGTGAGCCGATAGAAAAGCTCCGGCGGAGCTTTTCGTTGCGAACGGTGTAGTTTTGTTAATTTGCAAGAAGCGACAGCGTTTAGAAAGATTTAAACAAAATCGCATATGCTATGTAAAGTATTTATTTTTTTTGAGATTCTTTAAATGTATATATTTCTAGCTTTTTTAATGCCTTTTTGTCATGCGCTTTCTTGTATCATTGATTCGCATTTATCCAATAACATCTTTAAGAAAATACCATCTCTTGTTTTTTATGCCACAATCAGTAATATCTTAATCATTCCGTTTTTATTTTTCTTCGGAACACCGACTATTCCATCTTTAGAGATTTTAGCAATATTATTTATCATCGCTTTGATTGAAGTTTGCTATCAAATTCCTTATTATCACGCACTCCGCAATATTGATACCTCGATTGTTGTGGCTTTATTTTCTTTAGGTAAAATTGCCGTTCCGGTATTGGCTTATTTTATCGTAAACGAAAAACTGAGCCTAACTCAATATTTCGGTTTCGGAATTATTTTACTTTCCACTTTTTTGCTTAATTTTGACATTAAGAAATTAAAAATTAATATTGCATTCTTTTTGATGTTAGTTGTCTCCGTTTTATTATCCCTGTCTTCGGTATTATCCAAATATTCTTTGCAGAGTGTTGACTTTGTAACAGTTTTATTTTGGGGTTCACTTTTTGCAACATCAATAAGTTTATCTCTTTTATTTTTACCTCAATATAGAACGGATATTGTAAGCTCATTTCCGCAATATAAAAAGAGAATCAAACTCTTTTTATCTAATGAAATTCTAAACCAAGGCGGAACTTTAGCTGGAACAATAGCTTTAGCTCATTTACCTGTATTAGCCGTAAAATCAATCGGTTCATCTCAAAGCATTTTTACGCTTTTGTTAGGATTTGTGCTTTATAAAATATTCGGGAACCGCTTCAAAGAAAACTTAACCCGCCAAGAAGTCATCAAAAAACTCATCTCTTTTTCGGCCATCATTATCGGCATCAATATGGTATTGTTATAAAACCACTCACACCCCTACCCCTCGCGGGTAAAAAGGTCTGATTGCTTAACATCAAGAACATTGGCGATTCTTTTGCCCGCCAAGTCATAATATTGCGGATTAAGCTCTACCCCGACAAAACGTCGTTTAAGTTTTAGTGCCGCCACACCGGTCGTGCCGCTTCCCATAAACGGATCTAGAATCAAATCATTTTCATGGGTAGATGCCGTAATAATCCGCTCCAACAAAGCCAAAGGCTTTTGGGTTGGGTGTTTGCCGAAAGTTTTTTCGCTCATCTGCGTTGTCGGAATAGCCCAAACCGTACGCATTTGTGTATGTGGTTTTTTAATAAAATCTTGAGGAAAATCGCCGTTTTTCATCGCATCATAGTTAAAATAATGCTTGGCTTTTTTATCTTTTCTGGCCCAAACCAAACTCTCGTGACTAGCCGTAAAATATTTGCAGGACAAATTCGGCGTTGCGTTAGGCTTAAACCAAGCCACGTTGTTCAAAACATGATAACCCAGCAACAACATCGCATAACCGCAGGAAAAAATGCTGTGATAAGTGCCCGATACCCACAAAGTCCCGTTAGGCTTCAATAGCTTTTTACAAAGCGCCAACCATTGTTTATGAAATTCAAAATCTTCGGCAATTCCGCGGCTTTCATCCCAAGCCCCTTTGTCCAGCTTAACCAACTTGCCGTTATAACAAGTTTTGCCGGTTTTAGAGAGCATATAAGGCGGGTCGGCAAAAATCATATCAAAAGTTTCTTCCGGAAATTGCTTAAGAACCTCAAAACAATCTCCGTTATAAAGCGCATAACTTTTATTATCTGCAATCGGCGACACTGACAATTCCCCTCGCCTACTTATTGATTATACGAATTGATGATGGCTGTGGCATTAATCACCGATTGGCGATACAAACCGCTGTCCAACATATCCAAACTGCGAATGCAATAATTCGCCACCTGATTAGCGGCCAAGTCAACATCACCGAAGGTTTCGGGCAAAGCCGCTTTTTGGCGTGCTTGCTCCAAAATGCAGGCATTAAGTTTGCCTTGCGGTGTCAGAGGAGTTTTGTCTTCTTCGGGAAAAGGAGCCAAACTCGTGCAAGCGGAAAGTCCGCTCAAGACTACCAACATCATCAGAATTTTTTTCATTATTTTATACTTTGCTAAAAATAGTCCTAACTTATGTTTTTTAATATAAAACAAACCGCACAAACTGCAAGCCTTTTAGCTGCCTTATACAAAAAAAGAGAGAAAACCTTAAAAGGCTTTCCCTCTCTTTCGTCATTTCTTAGTTAAACTATGCTCAGCCATGCCAAGAAACCTCCGATGAGCAACCCCAACAAGAAGAATGTCAGGCAAAATATCCAAACCTTATAAAAAGGCTTGCATAGATTAACCAAATCGCCGTCCATCAGAGGCATTTTTTCTTTCATGGCCTCAAACAAATCGTCCTTATCACAGATCTCAATGTTTGCCTTGCACCAAGCTCTGACTTCCGGTTCTTCAATATGAAGGTCAGCATAGATTGCAATAAATGTAGACGGAGCGCCGCAGGCTTCCAAGACTTTGATTTCCCCTTGGAAATAAGCGGAACTTTGATACATCTTAATCATCAAATCCTTGAGGTCGTCATGCCTCAGCAAGGACGGCATTTCTCTTGCAATCACCGCCAACGCCAAGAAGAAATCAATATTTTCATCTAAGCACCGCTGAAACCCGTCTTTTGCCGTAAAGACCCGATATTCTCCTCCTGCAATCAATTCGGAGAACTCCGAAAACTCAGCCTCTAACTGAGTTAAGTTCTTTTCACATACGACACCAAAATCGCCCTTAGACAGCGCATTGGCCATCATCAGGACAGTTTCAAATTTCTTCATAAAAAAATAAAATTAGTTGTTATTACTTGCGATGAATAAATCCACCGCGATTCATTGCTGCTTCCATTCTCAGTCCGATAATCTTTGCCGCAGGTTCCGACCTGTCAGACCAATCCGCATAGACACAAATACCATTAAACAACTGTGGATGTTGTTTTTTGTATTTTTCACAAAGTTCCCGAGCCTGTTCCGGTCTCAAAATCGCAGCCACGGAAGCTATTGCTTCTTTGGGAAGACGATAATCTCCCGTATTTGCCACCCACCAATTCCACAAAGCTATTCCGCTTAACTCTTGCGGCGCAAGAGCTTTCTTTTGCGGCGCAGAAGCTGATTCTGGCTTAGGTTCTTGTTTCTCTTCCGGCTTCAAAAACTCAGTTGCAGATTCAACCTCTTCCTCTTGAGGTTCTTGCTCCAAGACAATTCTTTTTGCCTCTTGCAACTTTCTGATTTTTTCAACCTGCTCCGGATTCAATGCCTCACCTTCAAAAGGAGATTTGCGAGCAATAATTTTTTTAACACACCAGATTGCCAATACTGCCAGTATGACAATCACAATAGCTAATTCTAAATACATATTAATTTTATTTTTAGGTTAAACAATAATTCTTAAATTCAATCGCACAATAATCATCACTTAAGCTCTTTTCATACCACAACGAAAGCCTTTTGTCTAGACAAAAAAATAAACAAAAACACATATTTCGGAATTATCCCGACCCCATCAATCTTGAGTCTTTTTTTCTGGCATTTAAAAAAATAAAGTGCTATAAAACGCGTACAAGATTCTATTTAAAGTAACCCATGGCCGGAAGATAAGGCATAAAACCGTCTTAATCCGAGGGCCTTTTTTATGTTAACCATACAAGGATAAAATATATGTCTGACGTTAAGATGATGTCTGACGTTAAGATGAAAATGATGGATGGTAACGAAGCAGCCGCTTCCGTTGCCCACCGCATGAATGAAGTCTGCGTAATTTACCCGATTACCCCGTCCTCACCGATGGGCGAATGGGCAGATGCGTGGTCTGCTGCAAAGCAAAAGAACATTTGGGGCGTTGTACCTGAGGTTCAGGAAATGCAGTCTGAAGCCGGTGCAGCCGGTGCTTGCCACGGTTCTATTCAGGCCGGTGCATTAACCACCACCTTTACGGCTTCTCAAGGCTTGCTCTTGATGATTCCGAATATGTACAAGATTGCCGGTGAACTTTCTCCGTTTGTAATGCATGTTGCCGCTCGTTCTTTGGCTTACCATGCATTGTCAATTTTCGGCGACCACACCGACGTAATGTCTTGCCGTCAGACCGGTTTTGCAATGTTGTGCTCTAACTCCGTTCAGGAAGCTCACGACTTTGCCGCCATTGCTCAAAGTTCTACTTTGCGTTCTCGCGTACCGTTCATGCACTTCTTTGACGGTTTCCGCACATCTCATGAAATCAAGAAGATTAAAGTTCTGTCTGATGATGACCTCCGCGCTATGTTGGAAGGCGTAAACTATCAGTTCAACGCTGAACACGCTCTTCGTCCGGAAGCTCCGGTCATCCGCGGTACAGCTCAAAACCCGGATGTCTTCTTCCAAGGTCGTGAAGCTTGCAACCCGTTCTATAACAAGGTTGAAGGCATTGTTCAGGAAGAAATGGACAAGTTTGCAAAAATCTCGGGCCGCAAATACAATGTTGTTGACTATGTTGGTGCCGCAGATGCTGAACAAGTTATCGTTATTATGGGTTCCGGTGCCGAAACGGTTGAAGAAACCATCAACTACCTCAACGCCAACGGCGGCAAATATGGTTTGGTTAAAGTTCGTTTGTATCGTCCTTTCCCGACCAAGTCTTTCTTAAAGGCTTTGCCGAAGTCTGTTAAAGTTGTTAATGTTTTGGACCGCACCAAAGAATCTGGTTCTATCGGTGAACCTTTGTACTTGGATGTTGTTGCAACTCTAACCCAAGCTTTTGCCAACAACGAAATCGCTTCTATGCCGCGCATTTACGGCGGTCGTTATGGCTTGTCTTCAAAAGAGTTCACCCCTGGCATGGTTAAAGCTGTTTATGACAACGGTGCTTCTGCCAAAGCCATCAACGGTTTCTCTGTCGGTATCACCGATGATGTAAGCAAGACCTCTTTGCCGTTTGACGATTCTATTGACACCGAACCTAAAGACGTTGTTCGTGCCGTATTCTTCGGCTTGGGCGCAGATGGTACGGTTGGTGCCAACAAGAACTCCATTAAGATTATTGCTGAAGATGCCGGCAAATATGGTCAGGGTTATTTCGTATATGACTCTCGTAAATCCGGCTCTATGACAACTTCTCACCTGCGTTTCTCAGACAACCCGATTAAGGCCGCTTATCTGATTAACAAAGCAGACTTCGTTGCCTGCCACCAGTTCCCGTTCATGAGCAAGGTTGACATCTTAAAGATTGCCAAACCCGGCGCAACTTTCTTGTTGAACGCCCCTTACAAGGCAGAAGAAGTATGGGATCATCTCCCGATTGAAGTTCAGGAAGAAATCATTAACAAGAAGCTGAACTTCTACACCATCAACGCTGTTGAAGTTGCTCGCGAAACAGGTATGGGTCAACGCATCAATACCGTAATGCAGACCTGCTTCTTCGCAATCTCCAACATTTTGCCGAAAGATGAAGCTATTGAGCAGATTAAGAACGCCATTAAGAAGACTTACAGCAAAAAAGGCGATGCCATTGTTCAAAAGAACTTCCAAGCTGTTGATGCTTCTTTGGCTCACTTGCACAAAGTTGAATATCCGTCAAGCGTTACTTCCAAATTCCATCGTCAGCTTCCGGTTCCGGCCGATGCTCCTGAATTTGTAAGAAAAGTTACCGGCGAAATTATTGCTGACCGTGGTAATGAGCTTCCGGTTTCAGCTTTTGAACAAGTAGTAGACGGCACATGGCCGACAGGTACAACTCAGTACGAAAAACGTTGCATTGCAACCGAAATTCCGGTTTGGGATCCAGATACATGTATCCAATGCGGTAAATGCTCTTTGGTATGCCCACACGGCGTAATCCGTATGAAAGTTGCCGATGAAGCCGAGTTGAAAAATGCACCTCATGGCTTCAAGTCTGCTGCTTATAAAGGTAAGGAATTTGCCGGCAAACAGTTCATCTGGCAAATGTCTCCTGAAGACTGCACAGGTTGCGGCATCTGCGTAAGTGCTTGCCCGGCTAAGAACAAAGCCGACCCGACCAAGAAAGCCATCAATATGGATCATATTGAGAACCACTTAGATGAGCAAAAAGCTTGCTGGAAGTTTTTTGACACACTGCCTTACGTAAAACGTACCGAAGTAGCTAAGAACTTGCCGAAGACCACTCAGATGATTCAACCTCTGTTTGAATTCTCTGGTGCTTGCGCAGGCTGCGGTGAAACTCCATACATCAAACTTTTGACTCAGTTGTTTGGTGACCGTATGGTTGTTGCCAATGCAACCGGTTGTTCTTCAATTTACTCCGGCAACTTACCGACCACACCTTACACCAAGGATGAAAAAGGTCATGGTCCGGCTTGGGCAAACTCTTTGTTTGAAGACAACGCAGAATTTGGTCTTGGTATGAGATTCTCTATCGACCAACAAACCAAATTTGCCCGCACGCTGTTGGAAGGCTTGAAGGACAAAGTTGGCGAATTGGCTGACAAGATTCTGAACAACCCGCAGTCAACAGATGTTGAGATTGACGAACAGCGCAACAATGTAAAAGCTCTGCGCGACAAGCTCGCTTCAATCAATTCTGATGAAGCAAAATCCTTGTCCAAATTGGCAGACTACCTGATTAAGAAGTCTGTATGGATTTTGGGCGGCGACGGCTGGGCTTATGACATTGGCTTCGGCGGTTTGGATCACGCCATCGCATCCGGCAAAAACATCAACATCTTGGTAATGGATACTGGTGTTTACTCCAACACCGGCGGACAACAGTCCAAAGCTACCCCGATGGGTGCTTCTGCTAAGTTCGCAACAGCAGGTAAATCTTTGCCGAAGAAAGACTTGGGTATGATTGCTATGTCTTACGGTAACGTTTATGTTGCTCAAGTTGCCTTTGGTGCTAACGATACACAGTTGATTAAAGCTTTGAACGAAGCTGAGGCTTATGATGGTCCTTCTATCGTTATTGCATACTCTCACTGTATTGCTCAAGGCTTCAACCTTGCTGATGGTTTGGAACACCAGAAAGCTGCTGTTGATACAGGTTCTTGGCCGTTGTATCGTTACAATCCGGAAAACATTGCTCAAGGCAAAGCTCCGTTGACTTTGGACTCCAAAGCTCCGAGCAAACCGCTTTCTGACTATATGTCAAACGAGACACGTTTCCAGATTGTTAACAAGATGAATCCTGAACGTTATGAAACCTTGCTCAACAAAGCTCAGGAAAACGTTAAGGAAAAACGTTCTCTGTATGAACACATGGCCGAATTTGCCATCAAAGAAGGTGCTGAATAAGCTCTTCTGAACAAAAAAGCAAAAGCCTCTTAGCCGCAAGGTTAAGAGGCTTTTATTTTAACGGAAAAAAATATTTATACAAATATTTGACAAAATGTCCAAAATATGATATATTTTTTTCATAATCAATATTTTCTAAGGAGAAATGCCATGAACAACGCCTTGTATAACAGACAGCTCCCCAATCCCAAGCCTCGCAAAATGTATTGCCAACTTTCCGATAACCAGAAAGAAGTTGTAAGCCTGATATCCGAACTTTATATCCAAAGAGCCAACGCCAGAGGAGAACAGATTGCACAACATCAGCGTTTTGACTTATACAACCATTTTGCCAATCTTTACACGGAAGAGCAGTTAGACAAAAAGCACAAAGAATTATATAAAAATCGCAATAATTTCACCGAACAACAACGCAATCTCATCAACGATAACCGTTACTATGACCCTTTTGAAAGAAACTAACAATTAAAAAAGCCCTCTTTTAAGGAGGGCTTTTCTTGTTACAAAAAACGCAGTGTTTTTTCACAAAAACAACTGCGTTCTAAGGTTAACTAAAGGTCGGGGATTATAATTTTACGCCATAATGAGCAAGAATTTGCTTCATTCGGTCATAATCCCCTTGTTCTTCTTTCGTGAGTTTTCCCTGTTTTGATCTAAGGTCATTAAACTCTTTCCGCAATTTTTCTAATTCTTCTGCGGAATAAGACACATGTGAGCTGGCAACTCTATGATACTTTTTGCCAGATTTAATAATATTTCCCATAACTGAAAAAATTTAATTAAACTAATATACAAAAAACTAATCTCGAAGACTGCAATGTAGCACATTTTTTCAACTTGTAAACCTTTTTTGTCAAAAATTTCATTAAAACAAAAAAAAATCTATTGCATTTTTGAAAAAATCCCCCTAACTTGGTTAGACAAAAAAGTATAAATCTTTAAATTATTATATTATGAATCACAAGTACTTACGACCGACAGATGACTTTTGCATGCTTAAGTCTCTGTCCGAAGCAAAACAAATGTTTGAAGCTGACGGTTTTTACGGCAAAGTTGCCTTAGGGCTAACCCGTCTTACAAGAACCGAACCTCTACCCAAAATGTTTTTGGGTAAGCGTCCGCCGGAACAGCTTAACATCATCCAGTGGGTTTGTTATGCGGGAACCAAAGGCATTGTTACCATTCCGGCATTTTACCACACCAAAAGCTACGCTGATTATGGAGATATTCGATTGCTTACGGAAATTCCGATTGGCACGACTTTTGTGGCAGATGAGGAAATCTTTTGCTTTGAAAAAAACATTGCTGAAGATGGCTCTTTCGACCCGACAATCTTTTCTTTGGCCTTTATTGACAATGAGGAAATGGCCAAATTCATAGCAAGGATTTGGGGAGAAAAGCCGATTAGTGCCACCTTAAACAAGCTAACCGTCGTCAACAACGGCGTTTTGAACACAGAACTCCCGTTGTGCGAAAATTATGTAGCTCCGGTTTGGAACATCAAATGTGAAAACGGCGGTTTTCGTATGTTGGCTGCCTTCACGGACGATTATGCCATATTCTCACAATATGACGTAAAAACATTCAACTGGCAACCGCTGTCACCGGGAAAAAGCTTCATGAGAGATAACAAATACTATATTGTTTCCGATTCGCCGACCTATGGCTATTGTTTCAAGGAAACAATGTCAGTATCCTTTAACAAAAAACCGTCTCCTTAATCGGACACGGTTTTTTTGTTGGTTTATTTCAAATTATTTGGGTTCAGACATTCAAGCTCAGGCAAAACAAAAAGCCCGTCCTTGCGGATTAACACATCATCAAACCAGATTTCTCCGCCCCCATGCGCCGCATCCTGCATCTGGATTAAGTCCCAATGGTTGGCGGAACGATTGCCGTTGAAGGCGCAATCATAGGCATTGCCGATAGCCATATGGAAAGAACCGCCGATTTTCTCATCAAACAAAATATCCAAAATCGGGTGCGTAATATACGGATTAACCCCAAGCGCAAATTCGCCCATATAGCGCGAACCTTCATCTGTTTCCAAAATATCTTGCAACACATCTTCATTAAGCTGAGATGAAGCTCTCACTATTTGACCATTTTTAAACTCCAACCAAATACGTGAAAACACCGTTCCCCGATAAGCACTGTCCGTATTAAACTGCACATAGCCGTTAATTGAATCCTTGACCGGAGCCGTATAAACTTCACCATCGGGAATATTTCTCTTCCCCTCGCTCTTAACCACGGGAATTCCTTTAATGGAAAATTCCAAATGTGTATCCGGAGCTATAATTTTAACCTTGTCCGTCTTCTCCATCAATTTTTGCAAAGCGGTCATCGCCTCACCCATTTTGCGATAGTCAAGCAAACAAGCATTAAAATAAAAATCTTCAAAATCTTTAAGCGACATTTTAGACATCGCAGCCATTGTCACATTCGGAAAGCGCATAACGCACCAACGCTTGTTAAGACGAACTTGCGTATGTACCTTTTCGCCAAACCCCTTAGACCACAACGTATTTTTCTCCATCGGCAATTCCGATAAAGAAAAAATATCATCAAAACCTCTAACCGCCACATAAGCATCAACACTTTCCATAATTTTTCGATGCATAACGGCATATGCCTCTACCTGCTCTGCAGTGGCATCACGTAAAAAGTCTTTAATAAAAGCATTGTCGTTGCAAAAATAAAACGGCACACCGCCTGCACGTACGACAGCGGCAATCAATTCTTCAAACAAAGGCAAAGCCGACTGACCAAAGCATTCCACATAAACCTTGTCGCCTTTTTTAACCTCTATGGAGTAGTTGACGACATTTTGTGCCAATTTTACAATTCTCTCATCTCTTTTCATCTTATTTTTTCTCCGAATTTTTAAGATATTCTACCAATAACCTAATACCAAAACCGGTCGCACCTTTCGGACACAAATCCGTTCTCTCTTGAGACATTTCCATATCCGCCATATCAATATGCGCCCAACTGACGCCTTTTTGAATATAGCGTTGCAAAAAAGCTGCTGCTTGTGAACCATCGCCGACATTTTTGCCCACATTTTTCATATCTGCTTTATCGGAATCAATCCACTTATCAAAGGTTTTATTCATCGGCAAGTGCCACAAAAGCTCATCTGTTGCTTCACCGGCTTTTATCAAATCAGCGACCATTTTATCATCATTAGAAAAAACTCCGGCATATAAACCGCCCAAAGCATAAGCCACAGTTCCGGTCAAAGTTGCAATATCAATAACTCTTTTAGGGTTAAATTTTTCTTGCCCGAACCAAAGCAAATCCGCCAAAAGCATCCGCCCCTCTCCGTCGGTATTAATAACTTCGACTGTTTGACCCGACATTGAGCAAATAATATCATTCGGACGCATTGCACTGCCCGAAGGCATATTTTCAACCAAACCGACCACAGCCGCCACATTAATCTTGCGTTTTTGTAAGGCAATCGCCTTCATCGTTCCCACGACCGCCGCGGCTCCGGCCATATCAGCAAACATATTATCAAAATATTTACCTGTTTTTATATTAATACCTCCGGCATCATAGGTAACACCTTTGCCCACTAAAAGCGTATCAATATTTTTGCTTTTCTTATCTCCACGCCAAACCATTACGGCTGCACGCGGTTTGTTCACAGACCCTTTGGCGACATCCAAAAGCAAATTAAAATTATGCTTTTTCAAAGCCTTTTCATCCAAGATTTCAATATCAAGTTTCAGATATTTTAACCGTTCAATATCTGCGGCAAAAACCTCCGGTGTCAGATAATTTGCCGGCTCATTAACCAAATCTCGCCCATAGCGCACTGCATTGGCCAAAGAAGCAAACTCAGCAAAACCCTCCGTCGTTTTTGCGCCAAATTTTTCACCCTCAAAACAAACAGTTTCCAAAGCCGGATAATCTTCTGCTTTCTTTTGTGTAAAATACTTATCAAAATAATAATTTCCGAGCTCTAAACCTAAAGCCAATTGATAAGCGGCTTCCTCATAATCTAAAGCGCAGCCTTTGATACTACCGCACCAAATTTTGGCCACACGCCTTTTGTTCAATAATTGCGCCAGTCTTCCGCCACAGTGCAAAAAATCAAGTCTTTGCGGTTTTTCGCCCAAACCAAGAACTATCAATTTTGCTTTTTTGGCATAAGTTTCCACACTTTTTCCGCGCTCACCGTCAAATTTTGCATTTCTTAAAGCAGCATGAAGCAACCCCGCCTCTTCTTTGTCCAAAAACTTATCATACTCCGAGTCGCGAAAAGCCTGATTTTTTGGCAGCAAAATTACTTTTGCATCACATTTCTGAGCACATTTTCCATTGAAAATCATCTCAAGCATTAACTTCCCCCCCTAAAATAGCAGTATTTTTTAAAATTATACACAAAAATCAATAACAAAAGACTAATTTAAACTAGTCAAAAACAAAAAAATAATATAAAATTTAGACAAAATTTAATCATTCCAGTAAAAGGAATTAGATTTTGGTCAAGAAGCGCATAGAAAAATTAGAAGATGCTTTTCCGGACTTCTTTGATGAAGAAGAAAATTCGCTTGACCAAATTTTAGATGATATTACAGCTCAAAAAAAACTAGAAGAAAACGAACAAATTTCGCCAGAAAACGCACTTCAGCGAGTAGATGAGTTCTATGAAGAAAAAATTTCCGAAACTTGCGAAGACATCCTTTTGCTAGAAAAAAATGCAACAACCCTAATTCAAGCTGACATTGAAAATCTATACAAAGGCAGCTTTGTTAGAGACTATGCCAAACGCTACCAAATAAGCGAAAAAGAAGCCAAAGAAAGGCTCAGAGAGGAACTGGCCGACCAACTTCAAACCCTCGGCATGAACTGCGTTGACAAGAAACACTATGCCTTACCACGCGAAATAAAACACATCATTCGTATGGATTTTTACGGCACCATTGATAGAATTGATGAAAAATTAGACAGTAAATCAGCCAAGAAACTATCCCCAATTTACCTAAACCGCAATCCACAAAAGACCAAAGACCTTAAACCGGCTGATTATGACCTGAAAAAATCCCATACCTGGATGATTTATCGCCAGTTCAGAAGTTTTCGGCTTTTAGAGCGCAATCTTCCAGAAATTCTCATTCAAGCAGGCATCTCTCCGGACGATTTTGCTCGCCTGAATGCTTATGACATCTCTCAGGTCTTATACAATCACTACATTCACAAAAGCAAGCCCGACGCCGAAAAGGATGAGCGGGCAAATTTGTTTTTAGGAGCAAAATATCGCTTTGTCAAAGCCTTCATCCGTCGCAACAAAACAGCCTTCAAACGTATTATGGATCTTCGTGGTGTAGATCCTCGCTACACGGACACCCTCATCAAACATATGGAACAATACGGCATCACAACAGGCTTTGATGTTGTTGAAAAAAACTACTCAGCCGAAATGCTAAGCGTCTTAAAAAAACACAAGCTCATTCCGGAAGACACCAAAATCGGAGCCCCGATTAAAGAAGAGCAAATTTCCAAGATCAAAGAAGCCGGTTTGATTGGCGTTATTTTGGCAAGAGACGAAAATGGTAATCCGGTTACCGGACCGGAACTCAACATTCACCACAAGATTGCCGTACAAGACAGTGGCGAAAAAACCAATTTTGCCGAAGTGAACCAATTCAAAAATCTTTGCTTGATTATTGAACCTTACCATTTCTTTGCTCACGCTTTAGACCGCACCCAAAACGTAGACGGAGCGGAACGCTATGTCTCAAGAATTGAGATTGATGAAAACATTGCCTTTTTTGGCGGTTTTAATAAAATCTTTCAGGTTGAATGTGACTTCGGACGACCGCATTATAACGAATACGACCATGAAATTTTAAATCAAATTCACCAAAAAGATTCTTCAAGCAATAAAAACCAATCAAACACAAGTGAAAAAATTTCTCGAAAACAAAAAAAGAAAGAAAAATTGCAACAGCAAAAACAAATAGAACAAGCTCTAAACAGTTCTAAAACTCCAAAGGAAAAAAAAGCCAAAAAGAAAACTAAAGAAACAGCTAAACCGGCCCCCTACACAGACAAAGACAATAAAAAAATGCAAGGTTTATCAAAACGCATAGATAAACTTTCCCTCAAAAAAGATGAATATAACAGAATCCGGGCAGAACTAATAGAAAAACGCAAACAATATCTGAGCCTGCGCGCGGCCAAAAAATCCGCAATAAAGACCATCAGCCAATTTGAAGATGATGAAAAATTTGAAAGATTCATTCAATACACCATAAAGATGCAAGAAAAACAAAGATGAACAACATAATCCAGAAACTAAAACAAATTCCTGCCGCCATTTTAGGCAATCCGGTCAACGTAAAAAAAATCATTCTTTGCCAAAAAGAACTGATGCAAAATCATAATGCTATGGTCCCTGAAGACTTTTTGGAACTTTTGCATAACTTTAATGCCGCGGCCTATGATGGAGCCAAAATTTTCGGCATAGCCCCCGATGGAAAAATATTTATGGATATTGTTCTGGCTAACCAAATGAGTCCTTTTTCCGGCAAACAAAATATGATTGTTCTGGGGTGCGATGAATTTGACTATCTCACCTATAACGCAGAAAGGAAGACCTATCAAATCATTGACAAAGAAGACCTTGAAGTGCTAGAAGAATACTCTGAGATTGAACCAGCCTTAAGGTATATTTTAAAGATTTAAACAATGAACAATATCTATGAACCCAATGAGCAAAATCTAAATCTTGCAGCCCAAACCATCAAGAACGGGGGTTTAGTTGCCATGCCAACCGAAACCGTTTATGGTTTAGGAGCCAATGTTTATATCGCTTCTGCAGTTGCCAAAATTTTTGAGGCTAAACAACGTCCTTTTTTTGACCCGCTGATTTCACATATTGCCGAAATTGATTTTCTAAAAACTTATGCCCAAACAGATGAACGAATTATCTCTCTGGCACAAAAATTTTGGCCGGGACCTTTAACCATGGTTCTAAAGCGCACGGACAACAATGCTGCCATAGATTTAGCTTGTTCAGGCTTGCCCAATATTGCAGTCAGGATGCCGTCGCACCCAGTAGCCCTAAGCCTGATAAAGAAAAGCGGTGTACCTATTGTAGCCCCTTCTGCTAACAAATTCAAATCCATCAGCCCCACCACCGCCCAACATGTTTTTGACAGCCTTGGCGAAAGAGTTGATATGATTTTAGACGGCGGAGCTTGCTCTGTCGGCGTCGAATCCACTATTATAGATGTTACGGGAAAAAATATTGTCATTTTGCGCGCCGGCGGAACCTCAAAAGAAGACCTTGAAAAATTCTTAAACGAAAAAGTTTTCCTCTCTGACGGCGATCCCAACAAGCCGAGTGCCCCCGGACAACTGCTTAAGCATTATGCCCCGGAGCATCCCCTGCGCATTAATGCGGCCACTCGTCAACCCGGAGAATTTTTTATCGGCTTTGGCAAAATTGCCGATTGCGACCTCAACCTAAGCCCAAATGGCGACTTATGCGAAGCTGCAGCCAATCTTTTTGCCTTTTTAAGAGAGGCGGATCAAAAAAAAGACTACAAAGGCTTAGCTATATCCCCCATACCGGAAACAGGCTTAGGATTAGCCATCAACGACCGCATTCGTCGAGCCTCATATAAGGCTTAAAAAGGATAATACCATGCCTGACTTTTCTGAAGATTATTTGTTGGATAAACAAGTCAAAATTTTTCAGCCCCTTGACGGTTACAGAGCCTCAACCGACGCCGTAATTTTATCTTCACTGATTTCAGAACTCAAAAGTAGCTCAACCATTCTGGATGTAGGCTCCGGCACCGGCGCAATTTCCTTATGTTTAGCGGAAAGGTTTAAAGATATTAAACCCAAGATTACCGGACTTGAACTACAACCGGAGTTGGTAAAGCTCTCCAATCAAAGTGCCGAAGCCAATGGTTTTTCTGATTTTCTTACCTTCATCAACGCCAATATTGCAGATAAAAAAAACTGCCCCGAACCATGCTCTTTCTCACATGTCATAACCAACCCTCCTTATTCTGAACATGACATGCCCTCACCTAATGTAAGCAAAGCATTCGCCCATAATGGAAAAGATTTTAAGCTTTCCGAATGGATTGCTTTTTGCATCAAAATGTTGCGCCCGCAAGGCTATTTTTATCTGATAAATCGAGCAGAAGCACTTCCGGAAATTATGTCTTGCTTATATGGAAAGATGGGCGCAATAAATATCATCCCGCTATATTCAAAAAGCAATCAAAATGCTAAAAGAGTAATGATTTGTGCACGCAAAGACTCAAAAGCAGCTGCCGTCATCCGACAAGGCCTCACCATCCATAACCCTGACGGAAGCTACAACCAAACCGCACACAAAATCCTACGGATTGGGCTCTCCCTAGACAATGCTTTGCATGACTAAGCACCAAAAACAACTACCCGATTACCACCGTCATGTTGAGCTTTCTGAATAGATAAAATCGCTTGCTCAACCAATTTTTTTGCTGAAGTTGCCGGATCCGGAAAAATACTAACTCCAATACTTGCATCCAGATGATGCTCCGTAAAATTATCCGCCACAGGCTCATCCAAAGCAGCCTTAACACGTTTAATTTCGACATCAAGATTTTCCATATTATCCACACCGGTTATTAAAATCCAAAACTGATATTTTAAACCTGTTGCAATTGTGAATGTTTTTTTCAAGCCCAAAAGCAGTCTTTCAGAAATCTTACGCAAAATAAAATCCGCGATACCCAAATTCTTAAAAGCATTTAGATTATCAATCGAAACACCAATCAGCGCAATCATATTTTTTCTTTGCCGAACATCTTTATAATTTTCTGCATTAACGGCCATTTGCACGCGATCTTCCAGCAAATAAAAGTTGGGCAAACCGGTCAGTTCATCATACAAACCTGAAACCAAATTAATTTTGGTAACAATTTTGCTTCCGATAAGAATAAAAGCAAAATGTTGGTTATCTGGTAAATAAACCGCATCAAAATTCATTCTTTGCACTTTATTATCTGCCAACTTCAAGCGCACCATCAAATTTTTATCATTTGTCAGCATTTCACCAATATTTTCAGCCAACAAATTCCAATCTTCCTTAACCACAAATTTAAGAAAATTTTTTCCCAAAACATCTTCTTCGGCAGAAACACCCAGTATTTTTAAGAAAGTCTTGTTTGCATATTCAATTTTGTCATCCCTAACAATAACAAAAGAGCGCTCAGAGTTTTTAAAAACCTTGTTAATAACATCTTTAAGATGCACATCAGAATTTTCAATAAAATCCTGAACTTCAAAATCATCATTATCTTCACTTACCGAAGCTCTGCTCTGCTTAATCGTCTTAAAATTTGGAATATCACTCAAACTTTCCAAAGAATCTAAATCTACATTAAAATTTTTAGCCGAATTCAAAATTTCTAAATCAACACTAGACGTTTTTTTGTCACTAACGCCCTCCAAGAAATTAAGCGTATCTTTATCAAAGACTAAATTACGATTAGCTTCAGTCATTTCAAAATCCCAAAAAAACAAACAATTTCAGCATATTTTAAATGAATATTTCCAAAAAACAATCAAATAATTACATTTGTATACCCAAAAATTTGCTCTTTATTAACTTTAATCTCATAATATAAAAAAAATTAAGTTAATAAAATCGGATACTAAAACCATGGCAGAAGAAGAAAACGAAGCCCCGGAAGTTGCCCCTCAACCAGAAGCAGAAAGCGGTAACGAGATTGGTGCAAACAAATATTTGGTCAAAGAAAGATTTGAGATAGATTACTCTCAACCTTTGCCCTGGCTTGATAACAACGGCGCAAAAGCTTATCGCGTTATAGACCGTATTGACACTAAACGTGGACTTTTTGCACTGCTTTGCAGCAACACAACCTGCCCCCGTTCAACTATTTTGCCATACATAAAATCCATTGAATGCCGTAGTCTGATGAAATTAGTAGAGTTCGGCATTGTTACTTGGCTGCCTGAAAAATCACGCAATCTTGCGCTCATATACAAAATGCCTCACGGAAAAGTTTTTGAAGGTGGCAAAACAACCCTTGATATTCAAAATTCTGAAAAATTCAAAAACACCTTAATCAGTCTTTTATCCGCCGTTGAAGCCTTAAAAAACTACAACATAACACACCGCGCCATTCGAGCAGATAACCTTTATTACGCTAATGCCGATAAAACAGAAATAATGCTTGGTGATTGCTGCGCTTCTTTTCCGGCCTTTCATCAACCACCGGCATATGAAACCATCGAAAATATGCTCTCAATTCCGGAAGGAAGAGGAAACGGCAACGAAAAAAACGATATTTACTCAATCGGCGCACTCATGATGGCTCTATATCTCGGTCATGACCTTGGTTCGGATTTAAGCTCTCCAGAGTTATTACGCATAAAACTAAAAAAAGGAAGTTACCAAGCTCTCTTGGGTGAAGACAAAATCCCCAACCAAATCTCTCCCATCCTACGCCATCTTTTAAGTGACAATATAGATGCCCGCTTAAACTATATACAGGCTTATAACATTCTGGATGGAAAACCCAACAATTACACAGCTTCTGTCACATCAGACAGACCCAAAAGAACCATATCTTTCAATGGCGAAAAATTTTATAACACACGTGATTTTGCCATCGCCATAAGCTCAGCACCCGAAGAAGCCTATGAACTCATTCAATCCGGAAAACTTTTGGATTGGATAAAAAATGGTTTGGAAAATGAAAAACTTGCGGGAAAGATAGAAAAAGTCTTAACCACATCTCCCGAAGGAACAACTTCAATAGACATTATCATATCCAAAATTTGCATTTTACTTGCGCCGGATTTACCATTAAAACTTCATAATCTATGCTTGTTTCCTGACGGAGCCCCCAAAGCAATATTTTATGCCTTACGCAATGGCTCGGATACCAAGCCTTTTCATGAACTTTTTGCGGCAGAACTTATCAAGCTCTGGTATCTGGAACAAGAACATATGCGCTCTCCGGCCAATACTGCCGAATTCCGCATTTATATCAATCGCCAAGACATCGGTTATGGGTTGGATAGAATTATGTATGACTTTGACGATGATATCCCGTGCGTAAGCACCCTTTTAGGCGATGAATTTGTCAACTCACCCACTCGTATTTTGCGAGCATTAGACAATACCTATGCCAAACAAATCGTTAAAAGTATGCCCTATGACCGCAACATAATTGCTTATTTACGTTGTAAAATGGGTAAAAAAATTGATGGTATCTTAACCGACTTAGCCACCAATAAAGACTATCTTCAAGCCAGCGCAATTCTGAGGCTTTACACCTCAATGCAAAACAAGTTCGGACCGGCTCAACTACCTCACTTATCTCAATGGTTAGCTAGTTCATCAATGGCAATTATTAAAAGTTATCATAACCTAAAATACCAAAAATTTTTGGAAAGAGAGCTGCTTAAAATCAACAAAAACGGCAAGCTTCATGAACTTTGTGATATTTTAGAAGATGAGGAAGCTCGCAACAAAGACAAGGCCAATTATGCCAAAGCTGTAAGCGACATAAACTTCTTACTCTCTGAAAAAAACAAGCTTCTCAACAATAGCTCCAAACTAGATGATGACGCACGTAAACTTGCCATCAGATTTACTTCTATCTTAGCAATTATGGTAATGTTAGCGTCATTTCTCTTCAATCTTATCATGTGGGTATTGCAATGAAAAAAGAAAAAGAAAAAGAAACAGAAAAAAAACCTCTCGCTAACCTAAAAAAATCATACCGCAAATTATCCATTGCGCAAAAGATGCTGTTATTTATCGGACTAATGTTCATTGTCATCAGCACTCTTCCTGCCGTCATGGTTCTTATTATCGGTCTATTGCCTACCTTCACAATTTTGATTACGGATCCCAAAAACACGGATAAATTAGTAATCATCGGAAGTTTTAATTTAGCCGGCGTATTTATTTACCTCATGAGCATCATAAATAGCTTCACAATACACAATGCGTTTTTTATCGTCGGAGATATTTTTAACCTGATAATAATGCTCGGATCTGCAGGATTAGGCTTAGTCGCTTACTACGAAATTCCGAACTTATTTATTTTTATAAGTAAAGCTTCCGCTCAAAAACGCCTAAAAAATATAGACACAAAATTGGCTCATCTTGCTGAAGATTGGGGAACTGATTTAATAGACCGCCAACATAACTAAAAAAACTCCCGAATGGGAGTTTTTTTTATGCTGCAATCAATTTTCTGATTTTCTTTATTGAATTAAGTTCAATCTGACGCACACGCTCTTTTGAAATCGAATAAGCTTTACTCAAATCATCCAGTGTGACAGTTTTTTCAGCCAAACGCCTTTTAAATAAAATATCTTTTTCTCTTTGATTCAAACAAACCAATGCGCTCTGAAATAATTTACGTCGATATCGCATTGTTTCGCTATAGGCCAAAACATCTTCCTGATTAGGCTTCGTATCCGAAATAAAATCAATCCACTCCGATCCTTGTTCTGCAGACACATCCAACACCGAATTAAGTGAACCATCATGAGAGCCAAGCCGCATATTCATATCCGTCACTTCCTGAACACTTACATCCAAAGAAGAGGCAATATTTCCGAGCACATCCAAAGAAAGCTCTCTATCATCAATCAAATTAAGCTTATTCTTAATTTTACGTAAGTTAAAAAAAAGTTTTTTTTGAGCCGCCGTTGTACCAATTTTGACCAAAGACCAAGAGCTTAAAATATATTTTTGAACCGAAGCCTTAATCCACCATAAAGCATAGGTTGAAAAACGAAATCCTTTATCCGGGTCAAATTTATCAACAGCATACAACAAACCGATATTCCCTTCCGAAATCATCTCACCCACCGGTAAGCCATAACCTCTGTACTTAGAAACAACCTTAACCACCAAACGAAGATGCGAAGTCACTAATTTATAAGCAATTTTTTCATTTTTTGTTTGCTTATATTCCTTTGCCAAGCGAAATTCTTCCTCTTGCTCCAAAATCGGAAATTTGCGAATACTTTGCAAATAACGAGCCAAATTGAGCTCCGGCGAAAAGTCCAGTCCATTAAGAGCGATAGTTCCGTCCATAAGGTTTCTCCTCTTTAACTGTTGACTTTTTTACGTTAAATAAGCCAAAACTAAAATACAACCTATTCTTTAGTTTTAAGAGAGAACTCTCGTCGTAGTTTGGCTAAAAGATTTTGAATATCATCAGGAAAATCAGAAAAAAATTGTAACTTTTTACCGCTTCTGGGATGGATGAAGCCAAGAGAAGCCGCATGTAAAGCCTGCCTTGGAAAATGATTAACCAATTCCATAGTCTCGTTATCTAAACCTTTGAGTGAAGTTTTTTTACTTTTAACATACAATTGGTCCCCGACAAGATTACAACCGATAGAGGCCATATGCACTCTGATTTGATGCGTGCGTCCCGTCTCCAAATTGCATTGTACCAACGCCGCCGCTCCGTTAAAATTCTCCAAAGTTTTATAATTCGTGGCGGCAAACTTTCCGCCATTTTCCAAAATGGCCATTTTTTTACGGTCAAAACGGCTTCTTCCGATGTTTTTTTCAATTCTGCCGGAAAGAGGATTAGGCAAGCCGTAAACAACGGCATAATATGTTCTCTCAATTGAATGTTCGAAAAACTGCGCACATAAACCCTGATGCGCCAAATCATTTTTGGCCACCACCAACAAACCGCTCGTATCTTTATCAATTCTATGAACAATTCCGGGACGTTTTACACCGCCGATACCGGACAAATTATCTCGACAATGATACAAGAGAGCATTAACCAAAGTTCCGCTATAAGCTCCCGGAGCTGGATGCACTGTCACCCCCGCGGGTTTGTTAACGACCAACAAATCTTCATCTTCAAAAACAACATCTAAGGGAATATTTTCAGGCTCTGGCTCAGCGTCTGTAGCTTCGGGAATAAATATTTGATAAACATCACCCACCCGCACCTTAAAAGAATTATCTGCGATTGTAGCATCATCACATACAACATTTCCGCTCACAATAAGTCTTTGTGCCTGAGAACGGGACAAGCTTGGCATCACCTTTGCTAAAAACTTATCCAATCTTTCAGCTTTTTCAGCCTCACCGACCGGCTGTGTATAAAAAATATTATCGAAGTTGTCATTCATATTTGCGCAAACAAAAAATTTACGATATAGTTACCAATTAGGAGTTAGGATATAAGAATTAAGATTATTTGGCAAGGATAGATTCGCATGGATAAATTAAAACTGGTTAAAACAATTGTTTTTATACTGACATTTCTGCTTGTCTTTGGGAGTCTAATGCTTATCGGAACATTATTCAAAAAAACGCATTCCGCGCCAAAAATTCCCGAAGAAATTAGCCTAAATGAACCAATCGGCAGCAGCCTGACAGAAACACACATTAACGACAATCTTCTTTTCTTAAGCATTGCCGATGGTGGCAAATCGGACCGCATAATCATTTTTGACACGATATCCGGTCATAAAGTTTCAACAATATATCTGAATCAGAGGTAACCATGAGCGAAAACGCCCTTAACGAAAATCCGGCAGATGAAACCAACAAAACAAACACAACTTCCGCTCAAAACACAAAAAGTTATGAGGAAGAAATTGCTGAAGACGATGAGTTTGAACGCTTGCTGAACCAATTCATCAGTGCCGAATTGGAAGATATAGATACAGGCATAGAAGAGCCTTCGCCACAAACGGCTAACACGCAACAACCAGCTCCACAACCTCAAGCCTCTGCAGCCCAAAAACCCGCCGCTCAACTTGGAAGCAACGAAACAGCTTTGTTTGAAGCATACAAAAACTTCTCAAACTCCATTGTTATGATGGCCAGTATGAACGACATTGCTGCTCCTGATTTCAAGATTAATGATTCATACCTCATTCCCCACTACCGCAACAGAACCGGTTCCATTATTGCCGACGAAGCCCTACAAGGTTGGGAAATAATGTTTAAAATACACGCCAATGTTTTAGGCGGTTTAAATCCCAATGCTTCTGACGAAGATCTCTTAAGTTTTGCCGAACAATGCGAGGACGAAATTCTACAACTGGCCATAATCTCATACGTTGAAATCTTAATTGAAATGGAAGGCTGCGAGATAGCAATGGAAGAACGCCGCCTAAAAAGACAAAGAAAAAAGATAGAGAGAGAAATATACGAAGAACACCAACGACGTCTAGAACGTAAACAACGCTATATTGATGCTATTAAGAAAAAAGATTTTCCCATAGACGCAGAACGCCTTGTAAATAACTATTTCAAAACAGCACAAAAAGACCCTGACGGAGCTTACCAAGTTCTGATAAATAATCCGGCAGTGTATGCCCCCATAGACACCTCAAAAATTAAGCCGCGTTTCTTTGGATTGATTAAGCCGACACCGCAAGATGGCATCAGAATCAATCGTGAAATAGGTTCTTTTTTGAAAAAAGTAAAAGTTTAGCG
Organism: uncultured Pseudomonadota bacterium; assembly: GCA_949292375.1. Taxonomy (GTDB): domain Bacteria; phylum Pseudomonadota; class Alphaproteobacteria; order RF32; family CAG-239; genus Scatacola_A. The sequence continues at coordinate 23,010 of CASEZG010000005.1, forward strand.
AAAATATAATAAATATAGACAAAAAAGATTTTTAATGTTAGAATAAAAACAATTAAAAGACTGATAGGATTAAAGCAATGTCCGAGAATCAAAATACGAACCAAACAACAACGAGGCAACCGAACACTCAATCGGTTCAGCCGAATGCTCAGTCTCGCCCTCAGACGGTTCAACCGAACAATCAATCGGTACAACCGAATGCTCAGCCTCGCCCTCAGACGGTTCAACCGAACAATCAATCGGTACAACCGAATGCTCAGCCTCGCCCTCAGACGGCACAACCGAACAATCAATCGGTACAACCGAATGCTCAGCCTCGCCCTCAGACGGCACAACCGAATGCTCAGCAAACTCAGTCAAATAATCAAACATCAGATGATGATATAACATCCCACTTAGACACGAGCATAGAAGATGATGGAGCAACCGCTTCTATAAATGAAAACACAGATACTCAGTCTGAAAACTCTGATGAAGAAGAAGCCAACGCAGCAGAAGTCAATGAAACCCAGGATAATGCGGAAACCGTTAACGAAGATATTAACTTTGACACATTATCTGTAGATGAACAGCAAGACTACCTCCATATTTTGGAAGAAAAGGACAAAAGGGGCTTACTTTCCGTCAGCGAAAAAGCAATTCTAAACGAACAAAATAAAAATAAAGACAAAAATATTGGTGACTTTGGCCCCAAAAAAGGTGACGAGAATGAAGATCCTGATCCTGAAAAGAAAGGCCCCTTCAAAGAAAAAGATGTCATCAAATATATGTACGAAGACTGGCTTTTGGAAGGTGCAAACTGGCTATGGTGCAAAACCGCATCAAAAATTGATAAGGGATGCTACTGGGCCCAGAAAAAAATTTTGGACCATATTGCAGAAAACCGCCTAAAGAAGGGAAAAACTTATGAAAGCGAACAGCAATACGACCAAATGGCCAATCATGCTGTTTCTCTTGGACAAGCCAATATGGATTCCATCAAAAAACACGAAGAAGCCCAGCTCAAAAATCTTCAACTTCTTAAAGAAGGCAAATACGACGAGGCAAATGTTTCCAATCTGACAAAACTCATGTTTAAAAACATGGATAAGAAAGAAAAAGAACAGTTTTTCAAAATCTCTGAACAAGGCATCAAAAATTATTATGACAACTTCGCTATGGCAGAACAATTTGGCTCTAACTATGCTCAAGCCGGAATGACTTTTGACCTCGCAACTGACAAAGATTTTTATAAAGGCAAGGATATTAAAAAAGAATTTGAGCAGCAAAAAGCCAAAGCCATGAAAAAATTCTTCAACTTAATCGATGCAGCACAAAAGAAAGGTAAAGATCCCCGAAAAGTTGCAACAGAACTCTTTGAAGAATCCAAGAAAGCACTCAAAGCATCACAAGAAAATATGGAAGATCGTCATATTTCAGAACTTGGCAAAAAACCTAACAAAGATTTAGCTAAATACATAACTAGTTTAAGCAATAAGCTTAAAGAAGCCCCCGAGGAACAAGGAATGTATAGTGCTGCTTTAAACAACAAAAACTTTGACTTTGGCATCCAACAAACTCAGGACAATCTTAACAAAGCATTTGTAGCAAACCTTGACAAAAAAGCAAATAATGATGAAAAAAGAGCAAAAGTAAATAAACTAAAAGAAGATCTTGGTTTAACGAATCAAAATATAAATTCTACAGAATTTGACCGAGTACAAGCTGATTTGCGAAAAAAAGAACGCAATCAACATGCCGCCGACACATTATCGGGTATGGCCGCTTTGGGTGGTTATATGGGCGGAGGACGCAGCTAAATGATTAAAAAAATCTTCAAATTTCTCAAAGCGTTGGTTGTCGGAGCAATCTGGACCGTCATTTTTGCTTATCTCGCAGAAACGACAATGATTTACTTCTGGAGTTTTGATATTTTGAATATGCGAGACTGGCAAATTATCAACACATTTTGGGAGAGTGGCGGTTCCATAAAAACAGGAAAAGACTATTTATTTGTAGCAATGTTGTTGCTGCTCATTCCACTTTGGATATGTGGCTGGCGTTTTTTCTATCATCTAGACTTTATCAAACTTCTACTGTTTCCGTTCACTTGGTATAACAACCGTATGATAAAGAAATATGGCGACAACACGCCGCGTATTATCCTAAAAAACATGGGCGCAAGCAAAAACAAACCCAACATGGAAGAGATTATTGAGAAAAGATTAAAAGAGAGTGTAAAACCTCATGAAAAAGAAACTGGCAAAATACGCCGCTCACTTCAAGAAAAAATAACATCTTCCGAACAACAATAAAAAACTAAACACTTTTTAACCAATTTCGGAGTATATTAAACAATAAAAATCTGTTTTAAAACAGAGAATTATATTTGGAGAATAGTTTGAAACCCTTACTCATCTTAACAAGAATCATTTTTGTCGGATGCTTCTGGAGTATCTTCTTTCTGGAAGGCATAAGGGTAATTATGCTCCGCAATTGGCGATTTGACATTTTCAACAATGCTCATTGGTATTATGCATGGAACAAATGGAACGAAGGATGGATAATCGATGATCCCAAAGAATGGGCTTTTGTTCTCATCATTTTAACCTTTATTCCTCTATGGCTTACAGGCTGGGCAGCTTTAAGCATGATTCCTTGGGGAAAAATATTTTTAAATATTCTTCGTTTTCCATCAAGAATTTTCCGCAACTTATTTTATAAACCTGTCAAGATTATTGCTAAGAACGCCGGAGTCCCCGTCGTTAAAAAGAAAAAATCATACAAAGAAATTCGCCCCAGAGGCACCCGTGCTCCGATTATGGATTATAATGAACCCATGCGTCCATCGGTTTTAAGCAATGCGGCTAAACCAGCAACGCAGCCCAAACCCTTACCCATAAAGAAGGAAGAACCTGTTGCCGCAGCAACAACTTTTGAACACAACTTGTTCAAATTTGATGACGACAATGATGATGACTTTGATTTCGACTTCGATTCCTTTGATAAAAAATTTGAAGAAGAAAAAACAGCACCCCAACCAAAAGAACAAGAGCAGGATACCCCCAAACCAGCTCAAACTCAAACACCAAATAAAAACAAAAACAACAACCGCGATAAAAAATCTCCGGCAAAAAATAATACCTCAGCTCAAAATACAGCCCCTCGTAGTGGCAACTCAACTCTGGAAGTTCTAAAACAAAAGGGCTATGAAGTTATTACCACGGCAACAATAAAAAATAGCGTCATTGACTTTATCGGCGTGGCTGAAAAACAAATTGTTCTCTGCCTACTGGACAAAGAACCCGGCGATTGGTTAGCAGATGAAGAACGTTTCAACGACGAAGAACCTCTGTGGTTTTCAGAAAGCAGCCATAGAATATCTCCCGTACGCAAAGTTGACCTAGCTCGCAAAGTTTTGTCCGATAAATTATCTGAAGCAGACCTGAATTTCGATATAAAAGCTTATGTCATCGTTCAAATCGGAAACATTATTAATGCAGAAGATATGTTCGAAACCTGGGATGATTTGAATATCTCTGTAACCAGGATTGACAGAGGAACCCCAAAAGAATTAAAATTATTCTCAAAAACAATAGAAGATGCGGAAAGCCATATTGAAAAAGATAAATTTGAAAAAATCAAAAAGCTTGTTCGCAGCATAGCATAACAAAGCAAATACAAAAAAGGGAAAACAGCATTGCAAAAAAGAGGAGAAGAATGGGAAGAATATGATCATGCCGTCCAATGGATGGTCATGACTGTTGTTATTACACTCATTGTCACCATTATACTTGCCATGATATCCATGCCTTTAGGCTATCTTATCGGTTCGGGAATATCTAAAGATTCTCTGAATGATGTCGGCAAATTTATCTCGACAGTTTTTAATAACCCCTCATACCTTTTTTCTCGTTACTGGGCCTGGTTTAGACAACTCAGTTCCTACCGCGGAAGTTTTTCCGTAAGCCTTTGGCTGCCGATACTTCCACTGCTTTCCTTACCTTTCGGTATCATTATTGGCGTAATAACCAATCCTTATCGTTTTCAATCAAACATTCACGGTTCTGCCCGCATTGCCGAATATAAAGATATTAAAAAGATGGGTTTATTTGACGGTTTCTGTATGGTTGTAGGCAAATACAAAGGCCGCCTCCTAATGTTGAAAGAAACCTTATCCACTTTGTGCTGTGCTCCTCCGGGAACAGGTAAAACCGTTGGTGTCGTTATCCCGACAATTTTTAACTCTCACGGAATGAGCATTGTTGTAAACGACCCCAAACCGGAACTCTGCTACTCAACCACCGGAGCTCGAGCTAAAGACGGCCCCGTATTTGTCATCAATTGGGGCGCAGAAGATAATCCGGCAGAGGGAATATACTATCCGAGTTGGAATCCGCTGTCTCCGAACGCATTACCCGCTCCCGGACCGGACCGCGATATGTATGTCGATTCTATGTGTAACATCTTGGTAGAAGACCCCAAAGGAGGAGCAGATCCCCACTGGTCTAAGACCGGTCGAGCTGCCCTAACCGGCTTCATCCACTTTATTGCTTCCAAATGCGAACGTGCTAGAGCAAATGACTACTTCATCGGCCGAATATACGAAGGCAAGTTAGATGAAGAAGACAAACGTGTTCTGGAAGGCTATTATCTGGACATGCGTGACCCTATGTCTGCCCGCGCCATTCAAAACCTGCGCAACAATAACATCACCATTGATAACTATCTGCCGATAGGTACATGGCAGTTATTGCCTGAAAAATGGATTGGGCACGAATCTTGCCTGGCTATGATTTTGGAATGGATTACCGAAGCGCAAATCAAACAAGCCCAAGATATCAAACGCCGCATTGAGGAAGGAGACCAAATGGCCGCAATGTCCGACCCGATGCGTACCATGCTGGAAGAAGCTGTAGATGAGGCCAGACGTTTTGGTTATTCTCCACGTTGTATAACAGAATTAAGCCAACTTTCCTCAATGCCGGATAAAGAGCGCGGCTCCGTCTTATCAACAGGTTTTGCAGGTATTGGTATTTTCAAAAACTCAGCTGTTGTTTCCCGCACCAGCTTTTCAGACCTGCAATTTAAAGACTTGCGCGGTATGAAAGACCCGATTACGGGTGAATGGAAACCGATTTCGGTTTACCTTTCTGTTAACCAAGTTGATGCCAGAGCTTTAGGTGTTATTTCCGGAACCTTCATTGAATTGATGTCCTCCTACCTTATCGCCAACCCGCCGAAATTCGTCAATAAAACTGATGGACAAATGGGCCCCTTCCCTTGCTTGTTTGTTTTGGACGAGTTTCCACAGATGCCAAAGCTTAAAGCCATTATTGATGGACCTGCCGTCGGACGTGGTCAAAAAGTTTCATACTTGCTGATTGGACAAGACTTAGGACAAATTTCGGGTAAATATGGTAAGGATGACTTGGAAACAGTTATTTCCACAACCGCATGCAAAATCATCTTATCACAAAACAATGAGCAAACGGCTCAACGCTTTTCTAAGATGATTGGTAACAAAACAGTCCAAACAACATCTTACTCCAAGAACGAAGGAGCTTTAGGAAAAGGCGCAAATCCCTTTGCCAAAAACGTATCCTACCAGTTGCAAGGAACATCTGTTATCAGCACGACACAACTTCTGAGCTTGCCAATGCTTAAACAAGTTGTCTTGATGCAAGGTTTTATCGACCGTCCGATTATGGCCGATGCACCTCGTTGGTACCTAGATTCTACAATGAAAAAACTGGCTGCTCTTCCTCCTTCGCCATATGTTCCGGATTGGATTGTGGCACAAAGAGAAGATATCAACGAAGACATGCTATCCAAACTCGGCATTGATTATGACCCTGAAGCGGATGATGATGACGACGAGTTTGACGAAGAAGAAGATACGCAAACACAACAAAACTAGGCTAAGAGGCAACGATGTGGGAATGGTCCAACAAACAAAAAAGCAAAACCATTTCTTCGGAGAAACCCAACAAAAACTCCGCATCGTTGCTTACGGCCTATAACGACCTGATTGGCAACAGCTATTCGGCTTACCACAACAGAATAAAAAACATTCAAATAGCTGACACCCCTGAAAATGAACCAATATCTTCACCTTCACCGGAAGAAGTTTACAATCTCGTACAAAAAAAAATTTCTGAATTAAAACTCCCCAAAAATACTCAAATCATAGAACGAGAATATGCGCCACAATCATGGCAAGAAATGAACAAAGCTTTTGACCGCTACCATAACTTACGCGCACGTTTTTTCAAACTACTAGGATATTCAGAACAAGAAGAATGCCTTCAGGCCGGTCTAAACGAAGCTGATATAAACACTTTGCGCGAAGGTTTTGCCCCTGAAAACTTCAATATTCATCTTAAAATTCCGGCAGACTTTGGTGGTCTTCCTGAGTTCAAAAATTTCAGCTTAATAAAGACTCATCCCTACCATGACAATATTCATCATATTATAGATTTGCAGATAGAAAACAATTTCCTAAGAGTCTATAAAAAAATTTATTTACCCTGGTTTGAAGGAAAATTTTATCATGATTAGCCGCTATTTAAATCACTTTCGTCAAGCTCCGGGAAATGTTTTTTTTGAGCCGGCTGTTGAAAGAAACTTAAACAAAATCAACATAGAACTGACTAATCGCAATTTTGCTCCAATCCCAGATGAATACCGAAATTTTCTAAAATTAACCGACGGTCTGATTTTTAACGGAATAGAATTTTATGGCTGCATGCCTCATTATCGTGAAGAAAAAGAATACACTTTTCCAAACCTGATTACGGTAAATGAATACTACCTAAGCTATGACTATTTCATCCGAAAATTAGTAATCGGCAGAATCTCCGAAAATCTGCTTCTTTATAATGACGCCGAAAAAGTCTACACCATAACCGACAGAATAAATCTGCGTCCCATACTAGAATGCGAAAGTTTTATCGCTTTTCTAAAGATTTTCTATGAACACGCAATCCCTGCCGAAAATCGCTGATACATTGACAAGAGAAGGAAAATTTTATATCTTCTTCCCAAAGATATAGAAAATAATTTTTTAGGATAAATTTATGTCTGAGAACGATTCACTCCATAACCACGGCGAAGATATAATGCCTTTATTGGAAAAAATGCCAAACGAAGAAGCTTTTTATCAAGCCTCAGACATTTTTCAACAACTTTGCGACCCGACACGGTTAAGGATTTTGTGGTTATTGGCTCATTGCGAAGCCTGCGTCCAAAATGTATCAATCGCCGTTGGTATGAGCACTTCAGCCGTATCCCATCATTTAAGGATATTGCGTCAAACCGGATTAATAACCAACCGCCGCTCAGGAAAAGAAGTTTATTATAAACTGGCCAACACCCAAACGTCCAAACTTATCCATAAAATGATAGACGATGTTTTTGAGATGAACTGCCCTCAAAACAAATCTTAATCTTACTTAGCTTTTAAAGCGCGCATTGCATTCAAAATTGCTATAACCGAGACACCGACATCAGCAAACACGGCATCCCACATCGTGGCAACACCTTCTGCGCCCATAATCAAAACCAAAAATTTGACCCCCAATGCAAAAACAATATTTTGCCGCACAATCTGAAGTGTTTTCTTTGAGATTCTGATAGCCTGAGCAATTTTAGACGGCTCGTCATTCATAATCACCACATCCGCAGCCTCAACGGCAGCATCTGAACCAACACCTCCCATGGCTATACCAATATCGGAAAGAGCCAAAACCGGAGCATCATTAATTCCGTCCCCCGTAAAGACCAATTTTCCCTGCGCCGTTTTATCCTGCAACAGTTTTTCTACTTTTTCAACCTTTTGCGCCGGCAGCAAATTAGCAAAAAACTTATCTAAACCAAGTTTTTGCGCCACATTTTCCGCAACGGCAAAATTATCTCCGGTCAACATCACGGTTTCTTTTATACCAGCTCTTTTCAATGCCAAAATTGCAGACAAGGCATCTTCCTTAATTTCATCAGCAATAAGAATATACCCCAAATATGCCCTGTTTTGTGCTACATAAACAACCGTACCGACCTCTTTTGCTTCCTCAAAACTAACCTGAAATTCATCCAAAAGACGTTTATTACCAAGCAAAACCTCTTTTCCATCAACAACAGCTTTAGTCCCTCTTCCGGCAAGTTCTTCATAAGAAGAAATTTTTTCAAAATCCGGCTCCTGACCGAAAGCCTTTCGGATAGATTGTGAAACCGGATGTGTTGAACCCAAACCGGCATAAGCCGCCAACTCTAAAAGCTTGCGATTATCAATTCCCTCACCCTGAACTTTGCAAACCTCAAAACTACCTTTGGTCAAAGTTCCGGTCTTATCAAAAACCACAATTTCAGCCTTTGACAAAGCCTCCAAATAATTACTTCCTTTAACCAAAATACCCTGTCTGGATGCGGCACCAATACCTCCGAAAAAGCTCAATGGTACCGAAATAACCAAAGCACAAGGACAAGAGATAACCAAAAATGTCAAAGCTCTATAAAACCAATCACTCCATAAAGCCCCGTCAATTAACATCGGCGGAAAAACGGCAATAAACACGGCCAAAAGCACAACAATCGGCGTATAATAACGCGCAAAACGCGTAATAAAATTTTCAACGACAGCTTTTTTAGAGCTGGCATTTTCAACTAAATCCAAAATTTTAGCAACGGTAGATTGAGAATAAATTCGACTAACTTTAACCTTAAGTCTGGCGGTTAAATTAATACATCCGCTTACGACATCACTACCAACGGCAGCCTCTCTTGGCACCGATTCTCCCGTAATTGCCGACGTATCAATTAAAGAATATCCTTCTATAATTTGCCCATCCAAGGGAATTTTTTCTCCAACATTTATAATGATGAGATCATCGACAGCAACATCTTCTGGCGCAACCTTAACAACCTTTCCGTCTTTTTCAATATTTGCATAATCCGGACGAATATTCATTAAGGAAGCAATAGATTTGCGAGATTTTGCCACGGCATAAGATTGAAATAACTCGCCAATCTGATAAAACAACATTACCGCAACGCCTTCGGAATATTCGCCTATGGCAAAAGCTCCGATTGTTGCCAAAGCCATCAAAAAATTTTCATCAAAAACTTGCCCATGCCCGATATTTTTCAAAGCTTTAAGCAAAACCGGCAAACCGACAATCACATAAGCACTCAGCCAACAAGCCAAACGCCAAACTTCTTGCTTGACGGGAAGAAAAAAAGCACCCAAAAACAAAATTGCAGCAATTAAAATTTTATACAGAAGTTTGCGTTGCTTTTTCATATAAATAAGTCCTATCTCACAAGTGTCACATCATCATCAACTTTGGCTATCTGCTTTTCAGCCTTATCCAAAATCTCTTCAAAACGCGATTCTTCCGCTTCCAAGACCAACTTTCCCGTCATAAAAGAAACCGTAGCTGAAATAACACCCTCAATTTGCTGAATCGCTGTCTCTATTTTTGCAGCACAGTTAGCACAGTCCAAATCTTGTAAAACAAAAGTTTTTTTCATAACCGCCTCACTCATTCAAACATTCGTTTAATTGTTTATATGTTTAAGGTATCATAATATTTCAGCCTTGTCAACAACCAATAAAAAAGGGTGGAAACAAAACATTTCCACCCCGTCAAAATTTTTACTGAAGCCTCATCAAAGGAGCGTTACCCAGCTCAAATTTCCAACTTTTTTCATCAAAACGAGTCAAATATCCCTCGTCTTTACAAGATTGAAACAAAACTTCCAACTTTGACATAAGCTCTGCAGCATCCGTCGCGCAAATTTGTATATATTCGGAATTTTCCAAACTTAAACCAAACATTTTTGCACCGACCTTCTTTGTCAGAACCAGAACATAAACATCGACCTTTTGCAAAAAGCCCTGTCTGAGCAATACTCTCATCAGGATATCTGAAAAAGCTCTTTCTGAAGAAACAATTCCAAATTCTGAATAAGAAACCAAATCCTCAGGCGCGCCACAAAAATCCCTTTTTGCACAAGCATAAACTAACCTGGCAAAATCCGTTGCTCTAGTTCCCGCATAGCAAGCAAACAGCCACTTTTCATAATTGTGTTTTGTTTTCAACTCTCTTGCCAATAAATTAGCAAAAGCAAAATCTTGTCTGTTCAACAACTTACCGTCAAGCTGCGAACCAATGGTTTTAATAATCAGCTTCATAACATAATAAATTTAATATTGTAATGAAAAACACGCGCAATATAACATAATCAGCAAAAGAATCAACAAGCAAATAGAACAAAACTTATGAAGCAAGAATAGCCCCATAGTTCGCACAAAAAAAGCACTCTGAAAACAGAGTGCTTTTTTAACTGGGGCGAACTATGGGACTCGAACCCACGACAACCGGTACCACAAACCGGGGCTCTACCAACTGAGCTAAGTTCGCCATCAGACTTATGAGTTTTTACAAACAAACCAACTTAAAGTCAAGACAAAAAAACATAAAATTTTTTTTATAATATTAAAACACCTTTCCCAAAATTAACAATTTATTTTCTTTTTGTCGTTAAACTGAGTTTAAACAACTCCAGAAAAAGAGATAAAAAGTGATGAAAAGTAGTCTTTACAGACATTTGGTTCATATATTTGAATGCATGCTTTTAGTTTTCGGACTTGCCTTCACCTCCGAAGCAAAAGCATCAATTTCTTCTATTATGATTGACGCTGAAAGCGGAGAGGTTTTATCTTCGTCCGGAGCAGACACTCTACGCTACCCGGCCTCACTAACCAAAGTCATGACCTTATACATCACTTTTGACGCTTTAGAAAAAGGCATTATCAAGTTAGATGACGAGCTCCCCGTTTCACGCAAAGCAGCCAACCGCTCCCCTTCAAAACTCGGCCTAAAAGCAGGTTCAAAAATTGATGTAAAAACTTGTATTATGGCACTTATCGTAAAATCAGCCAACGACTGTGCCACCGTCTTAGCCGAAGGACTGGGATACAGCGAAGAAAACTTTGCCAAAACCATGACCCGCGTTTCTCGCGAACTCGGAATGAAAAATACCACTTTCAAAAACGCCTCCGGCCTGCCCAATCGTCAGCAAAAGACCACAGCAAGAGATATGGCTCTGTTAGCGGCAGCAATGTATCATCACTTTCCGCAATATTACAAATGGTTTTCCGAAACCAAATTCACTTATCAGGGAAAAACTATTTATACCCACAATTATGTTCTAAAAAAATTTGAAGGCGCAGACGGTTTAAAGACGGGATTTACGAATGCTGCCGGTTTTAATATCATCACCTCCGCCGAGCGTGATGGTCATAGGGTAATTGCCGTAACAATGGGACATAACACAGCCAAAGAACGCGACAAAAAAGTCGTTCAAATGATGAACAAAGGTTTGAGCAAATTAGCCCTGAATGATAAAGTTAATTCCGCCAATATGTACGCAAACTTAGAAGAGAAAAAATTAGATTCGCAAGCAACAACTCAGGTTGCCGGACTAAAAATGCCCCAATCACAAGAAAAAACTTGGGATATTCAAGTCGGAGCTTTCTCCAACTATGCCAAAGCGCGTAACTATGCACTTTCAATAAAACAAAAATCGTCTCGCAAATTAGCCGACAAAGAAATTAATATTGAGCCGATTTCCACAGGCTCAGCCATCATCTATCGTTCAAAAATAACCGGTTTTGCAAAAAAAGAAGCTGATGCTGCTTGCAAGAGTTTGAAAAAATCAAACAAGTCATGTATAGTTGTCGCATCAAAAGAAAACGAACAGCTTATCTTAGCACAAAATCAATACCAACAACAGTAAGAAATAATGAACGATCCTCTTGAAAAAAAAGCACATACTATAGTCATCAGTAACGAAAAGGGCGGCACGGGAAAATCCACCATTTCCATGCACTTAGCCATAAAACTGATGCAAGAAGGTTTTTCCGTTGCCACCATTGATATGGACGGCAGACAAGGAACACTTTCCAAATATCTTGAAAACCGCGAAGCCTTTTGTGCCCGCCACAAAATTTCCTTGCCGATTCCTGTTCATTATCGTTTTTCACCACAGGAAGATTATAATTTAATTCCCGCAGACAGAGCCAATATACGTATGCAAATATCAAAATTGCAGGATAACTATGACGCTATCATCATTGATACGCCGGGAACAAAAAATTATCTGTTTGAAGAAGCTCATAAATTTGCCGATACTCTAATAACCCCTATTTCAGACAGTCTGATAGATTTAAATGTTCTGGCAGACATTGATTTTGAAAATGAAAAAATCGGGCAACCCGGTCATTATGCCAACTATATCTGGGAGGTCAAAAAATATTTGGCATCCTTAGGCAAACCCTACTTAAATTGGATTGTTGTCGGCAACAAATTATCATCATACAACTCAAAAAACAAACAAGTTGTTTTCAAATATCTTGAAAAAATGTCCAAATTATATGGCTTTCGTTTAGCTGAAATCATTAAAGACAGAGTTATCTATCGTGAGCTCTTTTTAGAAGGTTTAACCGTATTAGACATGCAGCACCCGGACTTACGCTTCAAGATGAACGTTTCGCACATTGCTGCAAAGAGAGAGATTCGCGCTCTGGCTGAGTTTATTTGCCCCGAATAGGAGAACAAAATGAAAGAACTAAGTCTTTTGATGTTTGTAGCCGCCTGCGGTTACATCCTCAACGGCTTTTTTAATCGCTTTTTTCCCAACAAAATCAGGCAACGTAACTTTTTTATTCCGTCGCAATTAGACTATAATCTTTTATGGGGCTTCATTTTTTATATGGGATTCGCAGCTCTGATGTTTCCACCCCAATATAAAATCCTACCCTTAAGCGCGGCAAGCGTTATTTTTTGTTTATTATGCTATTACAAACTCTTACACCGATGCCTTAGCAAACCGCACAAAGGTTTGTTCTTAAATGATTTACAAAACAGGCTGCAAAGACAGCAAAAAAACGATTCTCTGCTAAATACCCCCTATTCACGCAAAGAAGCCTTACGCACTTTGGGGTTACCGTCCGGCTTAGAAAATGATAATGACTTATTAAAAAAACACCTGAATATTCTGAAAAACTTTGCTCAACAAAACCCCAACTTTCCCTATCTCTCAGAGCTTATCAATCAGCTTGAACAAGCCCTCAAAACAAAATAAACGGCTGATAACTTTGTGTTGGACTTGAGTTTAATGCTCAGAGTGATAAACTCTTGCCATTAAAACAAACCACAATAAGGAGAGAGAATGATAAAAACAGTTTCTACTACCCCTTACACCGATCAAAAAATGGGTACGGGCGGCTTGCGCAAAAAAACAAAAGTTATGATGCAGCCAAACTATTTTGAAAACTTCATTCAAACCATTTTCAACACCATCGGCGGTGTCAAAGGAAAAACTTATGTAGTAGGCGGCGATGGTCGTTACTTTAACGACATTGCCATCCAAAAATTTATCAAAATGGCAGCCGCTAACGGCGTCAGCAAACTCATCATCGGTCAAAACGGCTATATGTCAACCCCCGCAGGATCTAATGTTTTGCTTAAAAACAAAACCAATGGTGCATTTATCTTCTCTGCATCACACAACCCCGGAGGCATAGACAACGATTTTGGCGTAAAATATTCGGACGAAACCGGAGGACAGGTGCCAACCTCCATTACCGATGCCATTTATAAAAACTCTCAAAGCATCAGTGAATACAAGATTCTCGATGCTTCTGATGTTGATATCAGCAAAATCGGCACTCAAAAATTGGAAGATATGACGATTGAAGTCATTGATCCGATTAAAGATTATGTCGAAATGTTGGAAGGTATTTTCGACTTTGAAGCCTTGAAAAAGCTTTTCAAAACAGGCTTCACAATGAAGTTTGATGCCATGAATGCCGTTACCGGACCTTACGGTAAACGCATTTTTGAAGAAATTTTGGGAGCCGCTCCGGGATCTGTAATTAATGCTACCCCGAAACCTGATTTTGGTGGCTTGCACCCAGACCCGAATATGGTTTACGCCAAAGAACTGATTGGCATCATGTATGGTGACAACGCTCCTGATTTTGGCTGTGCCAATGACGGAGACGGCGACCGCAATATGATTTTAGGCAAAAAGTTTTTTGTTTCCCCATCTGACAGCTTATCCATTTTGACGGATAATTATAAACTGATTCCGGCTTATAAAAACGGCATCTATGGTGTAGCAAAATCTGCCGCAACTTCAACAGCCGTTTGCCGCACGGCAAAAGCCTTGGGAATGGACTGCTATGAAGTTCCGACCGGCTGGAAATATTTTGTAAACCTAATGGATTCGAAACGCATCACTTTCTGCGGTGAGGAAAGTTTTGGCACAGGTTCCAGCCACATCCGTGAAAAAGACGGTATTTGGGCAATTTTGTTCTGGTTGAGTATTATTGCCGCAACCGGAAAATCTGTTGAAGAAATTACCAAAGAACATTGGAAAAAATACGGACGCAGCTATTACATCCGTTTTGACTTTGAAGGTATTGACAAAGCTGTTGCCGACAAATTGATGGCAGATTTGGAAACAAAATTGCCGTCTCTCAACGGCAAAAAGTTTGGCGCATATGAAGTCAGCGAAGCGGCACCTTTCATCTACAACGATCCGGTAGACGGCTCTTCCACCAAAAACGGTTTGGTTGTCAAATTTGCTGACGGCTCTCGCATTGTTTACCGTTTATCCGGAACCGGCACCAGCGGTGCAACCTTGCGTGTTTATATGGAAAAATTTGAGCAAAATCGCCTAGATGAAGAACCATTGGGTATGCTCAAAGACATTGCCGAAATAGCGGCAGAAATCGCCGAAATCGGTCCTCGCACAGGAAAACAACAACCCGATGTTATCACTTAGAAAAAACATATTCATCGGCATTATCGGCGCACTTGCCTTTTCGGCAAGTGCGAATGCCGGTTTATACGGTTTTACCTCCGCTAATCCCTACACTTATGAAGAACAAATTTTGGACTTCAAATCAGCGCCGCGAAGCATTGTCAACTATCGCGAAGCCATGCGTAAACACATTATCGCACTAGCGGAATATGCCAAGACACAAAACAAAGATTTTGAATTTATAGCGCATGAAGGCGAAGAACTTTTGCATAAAAGTTTATGGGAATATCATTTAGATGGCTATAATGAAGCCCGCAAAAAAGGCCTAAATGCGGATGACCCGGTATTTTTAGCTCACTTAAAACAAACTGAGCCACAAAAAGATTATTCTCTTTCTTCCGAAACCTATAGCAAACACTTAAGCGGCCTTGCCATCAATAATCGTTTTTGTGGCAAGCACAAACTCAATGAGCACATAAAAAAACATAATTTAAAATTAATTTCAATTGACCAGTGCAAAACAGAAGCAGCCTTTGATGAAGCCGCCATGAATGCAACAGGCCTAAACTACCTTCTTTATGCATTTATAAAACCGGAAACTGCTTTCAAAAAAATAAAAAAACAACCGATTATCAATGAAAACGCCCAAAATATTTTCAAGGTTGCCGATGCCCAAAACATCTCCTTGTTAATAGACGATAGCTTATACAAAGACAAGGAACGTTTCTTGCAAGATATCCGAGATTCAAACTACGATATTGTTGTTATTGAGCCTTTTTTCCATCATGCTTCTCCTTTCAGCAAAGAAGAAGTAGAAAGTCTAAAGTTCAAAAAGAATGGAGCCAAACGTCTGATTTTTGCCAAAATAAATGTTAGCGAGGCCGATCAAGACGACTATTATTGGCAAGATGATTGGGAAATCGAAAAAACACCTTGGCTTCCCAGAGCATCTTTCACCGACGAAAACTCTGCAATAACAGAATATTGGGACGAAAATTGGCGGCACATTAACGGACTTTATTTTAAGGGGATTGTTGATAGCGGCTATGATGGAGCCTTTTTAACCGGCATTGAAAACCACATCTATTTTGAAAAACAAACCCCGCTGGAGTAAGCAATGAATGAAGTAGAAGTATTAGACATATCCCGCGAAGCCATTTTTACCCTAATAAAAGTGGTTAGTCCGGCATTGCTGGTGGCCTTATTTATCGGTTTAATTATCGGTATTTTTCAAGCTCTGACGCAAATTCAGGAAATGACTCTGGCATTTGTACCAAAGATTCTCGGTGTGTTTTTCACCTTAACCCTGCTTTTTCCGTTTATGTTAAACCAAATGCGAATGTTGTCCGAAACCCTGTTTGATAAAATTGTAAATGGCGGATAAGCACAATGACAGAGCTGCTTAATCTTGAAATATACCGCTTTATATTTATCTTTTTGAGGATAGGCTCGGCAATGGTTGTGATGCCGGGCTTTGCGGTCTCTTATGTTACGGAGCGTCAAAGACTTTCCATCGCTCTGGCCATAACTGTTGTCCTTGTTCCATTTTTAAGCAGCTATCTTCCCCCTGCCCCGACAGATTTTTTAGAATTTCTGCGCATTGCATTATTTGAAATAATTTATGGCGTATTTATGGGAATTTTTATGCAAATGATGTACTCGGCATTAAGCCTGGTCGGTAATTTTGCCGGACAAGCCATCAGCTTTTCCAACGCCCAAAGTTTTGACCCCACATTCCAAAACCAAAGCATCGTCATTGAAACCTTTTTAAGTCTTGTAGCCTTAACCGTTATTTTTGTAACAGACTTACATCATCTGATGCTTTCCGCAGTCATTGACAGTTATCAATTATTTCCGGTCGGGGTCTCTTTACCCGTAGCCGATTTTTCAGACTTTCTAAGCCAAACCGTAAATAAAAGTTTTATTATCGGTTTCAAAATTGGTTCACCATTTATCGCTTTTTCCATTATTTTTTATGTAGGTATGGGGCTGGTTTCAAGATTAATGCCCCAATTAAACATTTTCTTTTTGTCTTTGCCGCTACAAATCTATCTGGGGCTGGGATTATTATTCCTAACCACCCCGATAATGATTCTTTGGTTTACCAAATATTACGAAGACGGCTTAATAAAATTTACGTCGGGGAGCTAAAAGATGATAGCCGAAGATGAAGACGAATCATCGAAAACCGAAGAACCGTCGGAACGAAAAATAAGCAAAGCCAAAGAAGAAGGTGATATTGCCATCTCCCAAGATGCCAAAAGTTTCATCATGCTCATCGGCATGCTTTTTGTAATATGGCTGATATTACCCCTAATGTTCAAATGGTTTTATATTTTTTCATTGCGTTTTATAGAAACACCGGAAGCCATTCCGACAGATGGCAGACATCTTCGTTTATTAATGTATGAATGCGTTTTAGCCCTTATCAAAATCTTAGGAATTCCTTTTGCCATATTTATGCTTTTGGGCATTTTTGCAAGTGTCGCCCAAACCGGCTTTGTTTATGCCCCGAAAAAACTTGAGCCCAATTGGAACAAACTCAATATTTTTGCGGCACTCACCCAATTTATTAATATGAAAAAAATCGTAGAAAGCTTAAAAGGCATCATCAAAATTACGGTTATTGCTTTTATCGGGGTTCTGGTTTTAAGACCTTACTTAGAAAAAGTAAACCTAATGCCTGAAATGGATGTTATGGCTATTTTATCTTTCATTCACAAAGTCGTCGTCGTCCTAATCTTCACGGTAGTTATAGCTGTTTTTGTCATTGCTGTAGCCGACTATGCTTACCAAAAATACCAACATTTGAAAAAACTACGAATGACCAAGCAAGAAGTCAAAGACGAATATAAGCAAATGGAAGGTGACCCTTTGGTCAAATCGCGCATCCGACAAGTTCGTATGGAAAGAGCCCGTCACCGCATGATGGATGCGGTTCCCCGTGCCGATGTAGTTATCGTCAACCCGACGCACTATGCTGTTGCGCTAGAATATAAAATGGAAACAATGGACGCACCGGTAGTCGTTGCCAAAGGTTTGGATAATTTGGCTCTACGCATTCGCGAAATAGCCGAAGAACACGAAATCCCGATTGTAGAAAATCCACCGCTGGCGCGTGCATTATTCGCATCAGTAGAACTGGATCAGTCAATTCCGGCCGAACATTTCAAGGCCGTAGCCGAGGTAATTGGATATGTTATGCAGCTTAAAAACCCGCAGACCAGATAAACTTCTGCAAAAAAGATTAATACAACTTGCTTACTGTTTAATCGCACTAAGTACAGCAATCATATTATTTATGCTCTATCCTGAATATTACATTTATTCGGTTATCGGAATGCTTCTGCTGAGCATTCTATGCTTAGCATTAACAATCAAGACCCTGCGAGCCGGCGAAGAAGCCATAAGCTACGGAGGCTTTGCTAATGAGATTATTAAAAACGACTTTAAAGCACGACGCATAGATAATGCCAACGGAGAACCGGTCATCCAAAATGACGCAGCTAAAGAACTTCTCAAAGGCGAAGCTATTTTAGAATATCTGGAAAAACAACTAAGTGAAAACCGCAATAACAAATCAGCCTTTTACCGCTTACAAACAGCTTGTCGTAATCTTGTTTCCGAAAAAGTAAACTTAGCTCTGAACTTAAACCATGAAGCAGAAAAAATCTTTGCCGAAGAAGAATGGTTTGAAATCACCGTCAGACCAATCTTTCTAAAAAAAACCGACATTTTTGATGGCCCTTTTTCCATAAAAGCCATAAAAAAAGAAACATATTTATATTGGAGTTTTCAAAATATTACAGCATCCAAAAATATGGAGCGAATTTTCCAAGATGAGAGACAAAACCTGCACGATTCTTTAGACTACCTTCCCGTGGGCTTATATACGCGCAATAAAAATTTTGAAATAGAATACGCAAACCACGCTTTTGCCTCGCTATTAGGTATTCCTCGAGAAGAAATAATCGGCACGGATTTTCGCAAATATTTAGTCGAGAATCAGGAAACTCCTTTAAATACAAGTTGGTCTGGACGCCAATATTTTATAAACAATGAGAAAAAAACAACAGAATGTTTTGCCATACAAGAAAGTTTTCGCAGCAACAAAGAATATAAAATCAGAGGCGTTGTTGTATCCGAAATTCCCACAGACAAAGCCACCAAAAAAGAACTTAGTTCTTGTCTGGATAAAATCAGTTGGCTGTTTAACGCCGCACCGGTAGGAATTATCTTCATCAATCGAGAGGGACAAATTACCGATTGCAACACAAAAGTCCAAAACTTTCTGGGTGCCCCAAAAGAACAAATTTTATTTAAAAGTATTTTTACTTACATAAAAGAGGAAGATAAAACCGAACTTGAGAAGAAATTTGCTGACATATATTCCGCCAACACTCAATCCGATTCTTTAGACATCCACATCAATCTGGAACAAGAAGAACACATAATCCAACTCTACATAAGTCCAATGCGCAAATTCTATTCTTTTGATATTAGCGAAATCGATGGACTTGTTTTATACATGATTGATGCAACCAAACAAAAAACTTTAGAGTTGCAGTTTGCCCAAGCGCAAAAGATGCAAGCAATGGGTCAATTGGCCGGAGGCGTTGCGCATGACTTCAACAATCTCCTAACCGCCATGATAGGTTTCTGCGATTTGCTGTTACAAAGACACGGCGTTGGCGACCCATCATTTACGGATTTAATCCAAATCAAACAAAACGCCAATCGTGCCGCAGGGCTAGTCCGCCAACTTCTAGCTTTCTCACGCAAACAACCTCTAAAACCAAAGCTAATAGATGTCACGGAAAACTTTGTCGAATTAAGCCACATGCTTAAACGCATTCTGGGAGAACAAATTGTTTTGGAATTTTATCACGGAACAGACTTAGGCTACATAAGAGTAGACCCCGTACAATTTTCACAAGTAATCATCAATTTAGCCGTTAATGCTAAAGATGCCATGAACGGCAACGGAAGATTGAGCATTGCCACACGTGTCGAAAGCCTGAATGAACCATATCAGTTCGGCGCAGACACAATCAAACCCGGAGAATTTGTGGTTATTGATGTAAAGGATACAGGCTGCGGTATTCCGCCGGAAAACTTAACCCGCATTTTTGAACCGTTTTTCTCCACCAAACAAAATGTCGTTGGTTCCGGAACCGGATTAGGCTTAGCCATGGTTTATGGTATTGTTCGTCAAACGGAAGGCTTCATCAAAGTTGAAAGCAAAATAGGCCAAGGGACAACCTTCTCAATCCATCTTCCGCGTTTTGATACACAAGCTGAAGAAGAAAACGAAAAAGCTCTACCCTCCCCAACCAACATCACAACCAAAGACGGCACCCCTGTCATTACGGTTCAAGAACAAATAACCTCGCCCGTTGCGGTCAACCAAAAGCTCATATTTGGGTTAAATGTTTCAGCCATAGACCGAAATCTTAAAGAAACAGCAGAAACATCATCAACACGCATCTTGTTCGTAGAAGATGAGGATTCTGTTCGCTCTTTCGGCGTCAGAGCATTAAAGAAAAAGGGCTTCGAGGTTGTAGCTTGCAATTCAGCCGAGAATGCGTTAGAACAATTGGCACAAGACAAAAACTTTGGACTTCTGATAACTGATATGGTCATGCCGGGAATGAACGGAGCCGAACTTGCCGGCAAAGTCAGAGAGCAAATCCCCGGCATAAAAATCATATTAGCCTCAGGTTATTCGGAAGAAATTGCCAGAAGAGAATTGGCAGGCTCTCAAGACTTTGACTTTTTAGCCAAACCATTCAGCTTAGGGGATTTAACTAAAAAAGTTTTTGATGTCTTAAGTAAAAACTGATATATGGATATGTATGAATAAAAACACAAACATAGAACAGTTATCTTTCAGCTTTGAACACAAACCATACCTTGGCAAAGAGGACTTTATGGTTGCTTCTTGCAACGCTGAAGCATTTTCATATGTCGAAAGTTGGCCCAATTGGCCTTTTTTTGCCATTTGCCTATATGGTCCTGCCGGCTGCGGAAAAACACATTTAGCACATATGTTTGCCGAAAATGTATCTCTTAAAACCCATTTTCCCTACAAGATTCCGCAAGTCCGCGCCTCAGACGTCAAACCCGAAACTTTACGCCTGTTTGAACAACATCCTTGCCTGATTGTTGAGGATTTAAATAGCAATCTCAATTATGAGGCAATGTTCCATTTGTATAATCAGTATCGCAACGAAAACGGCTTTATTTTATTTACCTCAGAAGTCGCTCCGGCAAGACTAAACATCCCCTTGCCGGATTTACGATCAAGATTAAATATTATTCCGTCAATTGAGATAAAAGAACCAGATGATGAACTTTTACAAGCTCTAATCGTCAAACTATTTACGGACCGTCAAGTCATCATATCTCAAGATGTTCTAAACTATATTATTGCCAATATGCAGCGATCTTATGCCTATGCCCGCAAATTGGTAGAAGAAATAGATAACATTTCTCTGGCGCGCAAAAGAGCCATAAGCATTCCTATTGTCAAAGAGGCATTATCCGTATTAAACGATAACCACCAAGGTGAACTTTTTTAAACAACACAAGAAAGACAACAAATGATCAATGGACTACTAAAAAAAAATTGGTTTTCACTCTCCGCAACAAAATTTAACTTTATATTTGCGGCATTTCTGCTTATTGCCTACAATATACCTTTTGCACAAAAACTCTGGCGGATAGAACCATCTGCATTATTTGTCCTTTGCGGATTGCTTTGCGCCTTTTTCTTGTTTTGCATAAGCACCGCGCTTTTGTTCAACAAATACACGGCAAAACCCATAAGTATACTCCTTTGCATTATTAACGCCTTTGTTCTTTATTTTATGGTCAGTTACAACACCCCAATAGATAAAGTAATGCTTTTGAACGTCATTCAAACAGATGTTTATGAAGTTCAAGATTTACTCAGTTTTAGAATGCTGACCTATTTTCTTTTGCTAGGTTTACTTCCAAGCTTATTCATCATAAAAACCCAAATAACCTATGGGAATTTTAAACAAGAATTACTTAACTCTCTGAAAATAATAACCGGCAGTGCGATTCTTTGCGGAATAATAATGCTCAGCGGTTATCAAGCAACAGACAATGTCTTCCGCAATCATCGCGACACAAAATATTACCTATCTCCCGTAAACTACATCGGCGCAAGCTTATCCGTAGCCAAAATGCGCCGCAAATCAAATCATCCTTTTGTGGTTGTTGCGCCCGATGCCGAGTTAAACAAATACTGGAAAAACAATAAGAAAAACCTATTTGTTTTTGTTGTTGGTGAAACAGCTCGCGCTGCAAACTTTTCTTTGGGAGGCTATCATCGCCCGACCAACACCCCCCTAGAAAAACATATGAACGATATCATTTATTATTCAGACACCACAGCCTGTGGAACTTCAACGGCAGTTTCCCTCCCCTGCATGTTTTCCCCTTATGGCCGCAAAGATTTCAAAATCGGTTCGGAAGAATATACGGAAAATATGTTGGATATATTGGACAAGAATGGCTACAAAGTTCTATGGAGAGAAAACAATACCGGTTGCAAAAACAACTGCGACAGAGTCGAAATTGAAGATTTTTGCACCAAGAAAACCTGCCTTGATGAAATCTTGCTCACGGATTTTGCAAAAAAAATACAACAAAATGAAGAAAATACTTTTGTTGTCATGCATCAGACCGGCAGCCACGGACCAGCCTATTTTGAACACTATCCCAAAGAAATTGAACAATGGTCTCCGGTTTGCACAACAGAAAATTTAGGCAGTTGCTCAAAAGAAGAGTTAATTAACGTTTATGATAATACGGTTTATTATACCAGCATCTTTTTAAGTAATATTATGGATGAGCTAAACAAATTATCCGATAAATACAATGTTGCACTGATTTATGCCTCAGACCACGGAGAATCTTTAGGAGAAAACGGCATTTACCTACATGCCCAACCTTATGATACAGCACCAAGTTATCAGAAACAAATTCCAATGCTTATTTGGCTTCCCAACGATTCGGCAAAAGCCTTCGGTATTGATATGGACTGCATGAAAAAAGCCGCCAACGCCCCTCACTCACACGACAATTTATTCCATTCGGCTTTAGGTCTTGCCGGCATAAAAACAAATATATACAACAAAACGTTGGATATTTTTGCCGCCTGCAAAAAAAATTAACAAAGCCAAAAATTTTATGAAAAAGGCTTGCAAAAATTAACGATTTATTATACATACCTACCGGAAAGTATATATGTAGATTTGAATATAATAGAGGAACTATGCCCAGAAGAACTAAAGAAGAAGCCGAACAAACAAGGCAAAATATCTTATACTCCGCTCTGGATATCTTTTGTGAAAAAGGCTATTCCAAAACCACATTTGACGAGATTGCCAAACGCATCAACTTAACTAAGGGTGCTGTATACTGGCACTTCCGTAACAAACCAGACATCATCACGGCTCTCATAACAGAAGCATTCAACCGCACCAACAATGCCATAACCGAAAAAATTCCGGAGGTTAACACCTTGGCAGACTTACGGACACATTTTAAATGCTTGGCTGAAATTGTGCGAGATGTTCCAAACTACCGCAAGTTTTTATTTTTTATGCTGTTTCAGATGGAATGGTCTGAATCTTTATTTTTGCACATAGGTTCTGCGGTTAAAGAAATTCGTGATTTTCCAATAAACATTATAACCCAAGCATTAACCAACTCTCAAAAAAGCGGTGAAATTTCAGAAAAAATAAACATCAATAAAGCCGCAGTATGTATCTTCAGCCTATGGCAAGGAATGCTCTCTTATGCCATATGCAGAAAATCATGGATAGATTTCCCTAAACTTTTTTTAAACGGATTTGACTTAATAATAAAAGCTCTAAAAGACGAAAGGTCAGACAATGAAACTAGGTAAAGTAAGTAATAGAAAAATTTTAAAACAAACAGCGATTCTACTTTTATGCGTCGGTGCAGGCTGGTTTTTAAAAAGCCGTCTGACCCCACAAGTTCCCATGATGGGAGCCGGCGGAGGCGATCCGTACGTATTGGTTCAAAAAGTCCAACAACAAAATATTTCTCCGAAAAGAAGTTACATCGGACATGTTGAAGCCATAAAATCTGTTGACCTACGCCCACAAATTACCGGCTATGTTGAAAAAGTTCTTTTTCAAGAAGGTTCTTTGGTAAACGAAGGTGACATTTTGTTTGTCATTGAACAAAAACGCTATATGGCAACTGTTGAACTGCGAGAAGCAGAGTTAGACAGTGCCAAAGCTAATTTAGTTAGAGCTGAACGCGACTACAAACGCCAAAAATCATTAAGCAGCCAAAACTATGCCTCCAAAGCCACTTTGGATACATCTGAGAGCAACTACCTGCAAGCCAAAGCAGCCGTTGCACAAGCAGAAGCCAACTTAGAATTAGCTAAAATTGATATGGGCTATACCGAAATCAAAGCACCCATAACCGGTTATATTGGTAAAGCTCTGGTAACGGAAGGAAACTACGTTAACTCTTCCACCCAAAATCTGGCACGTATTGTTCAGGTTGATCCGATTCGCGTAGCATTCTCGGTTGCTGACAAGGATTTCTTAAACATGCGCGAACAACGCATGGCTCAGGGAAGTGATTCCATTAAGACCGAGATTGTTTTGCCGAATGGAAAAGTCCTCGTCAATCACTTAAAATCTCGCTTTACAGACAACGAAATCAACTCCGACACAGCCACAATCGCAGTTTATGCCGAATATAACAATAAAGACAATTTGTTAATTCCGGGCAACTATGTAGACATCCGTTTGGGTAACAAAGAAGACAAATTAGCTATCTTAGTCCCGCAAGCCTCTGTTGCTCAAGACAAACACGGCAACTACGTTATGGTTGTGGGCGACGACAACATTGCCTACGAAAGACGTGTTGTTATGGGAGACACCATTGAAGACAAACAAATTGTTTTAGATGGCTTAAAAGCAAACGAACGAGTCATTATCCAAGGCTTACAAAAAGTAAGTAACGGACAAAAAGTTCAGGTTGGTGAAATAGCCAACAATGCTGAAATCGTTACCGAGGAGGGTAAATAGCCGATGTTTTCTCGTATTTTTATTGAACGCCCGCGCTTTGCGATGGTTATTTCCATCGTGTTGACGCTTGCGGGTATTATTTCGGTATTTTCTTTACCTATTGCCTTATATCCGGAAATTACCCCACCGGAAATCGTTGTTTCCGCTTCCTATCCCGGTGCCAGTGCAGAAGTTATCGCCAAAACTGTCGGTATTCCGTTGGAAGAAGAAATCAATGGTGTTGAAGACATGCTTTACATGAGTTCTTCATCAGAAAACTCATCATACCAATTGACCGTAACCTTCAAGGTTGGTGTAGACCGAGATATGGCGCAAGTTAAGGTGCAAAACCGCATTCAGCAAGCACAATCAAAACTTCCGTCAGACGTTACGCGTCAAGGTTTAACGGTTAAGAGCCGTTCTTCGAACATCTTAGGTTTTATCAGCTTGCTCTCACCAAACAACACTTATTCGCAACTAGAGTTGGCAGACTATGTTCAAAACAACATCAAAGATAGCCTAAGTCGTGTATCCGGTGTTGGTGAAGTAAACGTTTACTCCTCAAAGTTAAGTATGCGTGTATGGTTGGATGCAGACAAAATCACCGCATTAAACATTCCGGTAGATACGATTAAGGCCGCCATTGAAGGTCAAAACTACCAACCTTCCTTGGGTAGCATTGGCGGCATCCCCGGAGACGGCACCCAACAAATGGTTTACACCTTGCAAACTCAAGGACGTATTAATGAAGTTGAAGACTTCAAAAACATCATTGTCCGCACAGCCGAACAAGGTGGTTTGGTTTACCTTAAAGATATTGCTCGCGTAGAAATCGGAGAAGAAAACTACCACGCAACATCAAAATTCAATGGAGCTCCAAACGTCGCCATCGCCATCAACCAGCTGGCAGGAGCTAACGCGCTTGATGCCATGGCTGGTGTAAAAGCCGAAATAGAACGCTTGGCACAACGTTTTCCTGATGACATCATCTACACCATTGGTTATGACTCTACAGGTTACATTAAAGCATCCATTGAAGAAGTTGTTTTCACTTTGATTTTGACTTTTGCTTTGGTTATTTTGGTCTGCTATGTTTTCTTGCAAGATTGGCGCTCAACCTTAATTCCAACCTTAACCATTCCGGTCTCTTTATTTGCCACCTTTGCCGTTATGTTGGCTTTAGGCTACAGCTTAAACATGATGACATTGTTTGGTTTGGTTTTGGCCATTGGTTTGGTTGTGGACGACGCTATCGTGGTTGTAGAACGTGTTCTGTTCTTAATGGAAAACGAAAAACTCTCCCCGAAAGAAGCCACCATCAAAGCTATGGAACAAGTATCAAGCGCGGTTATTGCCACAACCTTGGTATTGTTAGCCATCTTTGTACCGGTTGGTTTCTTGGGAGGTATTACCGGACAAATTTACAAACAATTCGCGATTGCAATTTCAACTTCGGTAACCTTCTCTTCTATCAATGCTTTGACCTTATCTCCGGCTTTGTGCGCGACCTTGCTGAAACCGTTCAAACCGGCACAATCAGGTCCTCTGTATTGGTTTAACCATTTCATTAACCGCTCCAGAGATCGTTACGCATCTATTGTTGGTCTTCTCGGACGCAAAGTCAGCGTTATCTTCTTGCTGATGATAATGTTGTTTGCCGGTGTCGGTGGATTCTTACATATCAGCCAAACATCATTCATTCCGTCTGAAGACCAAGGTGTTATCTTCATGAACATTCAGTTGCCTGAGGGTGCAACCCGCAACCGCACACAAGAATTTGTTGATAAGATTTACCCCTTGGTTAAAGAAGAACCCGGCGTAGACAATGTGATGAACGTCGTTGGCGCAAGTATGATTGGCGGTTCCGGCGAAAACGTAGCCATGGGTATTATTACTTTACACCCCTGGAACGAACGTAAAGGAGATGAACTCTATTCATCAAACATCTTAAACCGCATTCGAGCCAAAGTTGCAGGTCTGCCGGAAGCAGAAATTCAATTATTTGAACCACCTGCAATTATGGGCTTAGGTATGAGCGGCGGTATGGATTATCGTTTGCAAGCCTTAAACTCTGACGACCCGCAACAACTTGAGGCCGTTTTAAGGAGCTTTTTGGCAAAAGTTAACCAAAACCCCAATATTTCATATGCTTATACAACATATACGGCTCAAACCCCGAACTACTATATTACGATTGATAAAGAAAAAGCTGAGGCAATGAAAGTAAGTATCGGCAGTATTTATAGTGTTCTGCAAAACTACTTGGGTTCAAGCTATGTTAACGACGTTAACTTCGGCACACAAGTAAACAAGGTTATGATTCAGGCCGACTGGAAGTTCCGTAAGGATTTGGAAAGCTTGAAAAAACTACATGTTCAAAACCAAAACGGCGAGATGGTTCCTCTGGAATCTGTTATCTCAATGAAAAAAGTTTTGGCACCACGTGTTGTAACTCGTTATAACCAATATCCGAGTGCATCAATTACGGCCGTACAAAACCAAGCCTCCAGTACAGGTCAAGCCATGGGTGCAATGGAAGAAATGTCCGCAAGCTTGCCAAATGGCTTCAGCTATGACTGGTCAGGCATGAGCTATCAAGAAAAATCCAGCAGCGGACAAATCGGCTACTTAATTGTGTTGGCCATGACCTTTGCTTACCTGTTCTTGGTTGCTCAGTACGAAAGTTGGTCAACACCTCTACCTGTTTTAACCTCTGTATCCGTGGCTATGCTTGGTGCTTTGGCCGGTCTGTTCATCACAGGACTTCCGCTAAGTATTTATGCTCAGTTAGGTCTGATTTTGTTGGTAGGTTTGGCCGCCAAGAACGCTATTTTGATTGTTGAGTTCTCCAAAGAAGAAAGAGAAAAAGGCTCTTCAATCATCAAAGCGGCGACAACAGGTACCAAAGAGCGTTTCCGCGCGGTATTGATGACGGCCTTCACCTTCATCTTAGGCGTTTTGCCGATGATTGTGGCTACAGGTGCCGGCGCGGCCAGCCGAATTGCCATCGGTGTTCCGGTATTTTACGGAATGTTGCTTGGTACGACTGCCGGTCTGATTATCATTCCTCTGTTGTATATTCTCTTCCAAACCTGGCGAGAAAATACTTACAAATGGAAAAACAAAAAAGCTGAATAAGCCAAAGCCCCTCTTCTCTGAGGGGCTTTCTTTTACAAAGGCACACAAAAAAATCCTCGCTCACGGCGAGGATTTTTTAACTTAAGCTTTCAAAGTCAACTTACCATCTTTAAGACTTGCCGTACCACCAACCGGAATAGTCAACAACGGCGTGCTGTGCCCAAAATCCACATTCGCCAAAATCGGCAAATTTTTAAGTTCACGTTTGTTGTTTAAGATAAATTCCAGCTGTTCCCGACTGATTTGGGAACCCTTTTGAAAACGCCCAACAATCAAAGCCTTAACATTTTCAAAATCAGGCTGATATAAAAGCGCCTGCAAATTGCGCTCAAACGCAACCAAATTAGCCCCTTCCGTATCCTCAACAAACAAGATTGTATCTTTTACAAAAGCAGGACGATATTTTGTGCCGAGCAACAAATCAAAAGTACAAAGATTTCCACCGACAATCACACCTTCTGCAGAGCCGTTATGAATATTCCAATATCCTTCATTTTTAATAAATTCACGCTTTTCTTGGTCAATAAACCACGCATCATCGCTCCATTCAGCTGAGGGAATAACGTCATTAATACCATCAAGCATTAACATCTTGCACATATTTTCCAAAGTATAATCAAAGCCATACTTCATTCCAAAAGAGCTATAATGAGGACCGGAATAAGTCTCTAAGCCGGTCATAGCATAAATACCGTTTAACAAAGCCGTAATATCCGAAAAACCGCAAAAAATCTTCGGATTAGCCTTAATCAAATCATAATCCAAATAAGGCAAAAGCTGATTAGAGTTTGCCCCACCGATAATTGTAAAAATCGCTTTCACATTTTTATCGGCAAAAGCCTCATGGATATCCGCCACTCTGTCCTCAATCGGCGAAGAACCGGTCATATCCCAGTTATCATCGGTCATATGCTTACTGAAACTTACTTTTAATCCGAGTTCGGCAAAACGCTTAGCCGCAATCTCACGGGAATCTTGTCCGATAATCTTAATCCCGCGAGCCGGCGCAATAACTCTTATTTCATCACCTTTGGCTAACTTTGCCGGAATAATTTTTTGCATCTCAAAATCTCCTTTTTTCAAAACACTGCACCCAATATAATGCAAAAAAATTCTTTTGCTAACAAATTTTTGTTGCAATCTGCAAACAAGCCTATAATATAAGAACAAAATAAGAACATTTATAAGGAGTCTGCAATGTCATTCGGTTCCCCCGCTTGTGATTATGTTGAAAACAGCCTTGACCTCAATCGCTTTCTGGTCAATCACCCCATCGCCACATATTTTATGAAGATGCAAGGAGACGCCCTCAAAAACGCCGGCATCTTTAATGGCGATATTTTGGTTGTTGACCGCTCTTTACCTGCTTCTGATCGCAAACTCATTGTTGCCGAGCTCAACGGCGAACTAACTGCTCGTCGTTTTCGCTCCCATGATGGCAAATCATTTCTGCTCGGTGAAGATGGACGCACCCCGCCCTACTGCCTCAGCCGCAAAGACCGCTTTTCTGTTTGGGGTGTTGTAACTTCAGTAATTCGGAAAATCTAGCAATGTATTTTCTCATAGATTGCGACAACTTTTTTGTTTCCTGCGAAAAAGTTTTTCAACCTCGCTTGAAAAATCGTCCTGTTGTCGTTCTATCCAATAACGACGGCTGCGTAGTATCCCGTTCATATGAAGCCAAAGCACTCGGCATTCCGATGTGCGCTCCATGGTTTAAGATAGAACAAATGTTCAAAGCTGCCGGCGGTATTGCTTTGTCCTCAAATTATGAACTTTATGCAGATATGTCCAAACGTGTTATGCAACTGCTTGAAAACTACTTTGGCAAAATAGAAATCTATTCCATTGATGAAGCCTTTGCACAAACCGAAGACAAACAAGATCTTCTTCATACGGCACTTACCATCCGCAATCAGATTCTAACCCAAACCGGTATTTCTGTTTCCGTCGGTGTCGCTCCCAGCAAAACACTTTGCAAAGTTGCTTCCGAACAAGCCAAAAAACTCACTTTAGCCAAAGTCAGCCTTCTGACCGAACAACTGGCAATTACACAAGCCCTTCAAAAGCTAGATGTCGGAGATGTCTGGGGCATTGGAAGAAAATTAGTTAAAAAACTTAATTTTATGGGAATTTTCACCGCCGCCGAATTAGCCAATGCACCTCAAGCCCAAATCCGCCAATCTTTCGGCATCACAACAGCCAAAACCCAACAAGAACTAAATGGTATTTCTTGCCTCAAAGCCGAGGATAATCCGGCTCAAAAAAGCATAATTTGTTCACGTACTTTTGAAGCCGAAATCAAAGATTTTGCCAAGTTGGTTCAGGTCATATCCGAATTTGTGGACAATGCCTGTTTGCGCTTAAGAGAACAAAACAGCCTTGCCGGAGGCATTATTGTTTTTATTGCCACCAACCGCTTTCATGAACAAACCTACAACAACTCCAAACTAATATCTTTGTCAGCACCGTCATGCCACACCGCAAAATTCATCAAAGCCATGATTGAGGGGCTTAAAAGCATCTATAATCCCCGTTTCAGCTATAAAAGAGCCGGTGTAATGTTAACGGATATTTCAGACATAAACACCCCACAAACCGACTTTTTAGTATCCGAAAAAACACAAAATAAAGATACCTCCTTAATGCAAACCATAGACAACCTAAACCGCAAACTCGGCCGCAAAACACTCTACTTTGGCACCCAAGCACAAGGCATCCGCCACTACATCAAGAGAGAATTCAAAAGCCGCTCTTATACCACATCATGGGACGAACTTCCAACAGTTAATTGATTGTTAAAATTGCTTGATTTTTCAAAAAAAATAAGCTATATTTCAGGCATAAAACATCAACAATTCCGGGGATAGAAAATGCTAAAAAATTTTTACATTTTTCGTCACGGACAGAGTTCATACAACTTGGAAGGGCGCATTCAGGGTCATACCAATAATTCTGTTCTGACCAACCAGGGGATTGACGAGGCGCATAACGCTGCCAGTCTTCTTCAAGATAAAGAAATTGAAGTTGTTGTTTCTTCACCACTCCGTCGAGCTAAACAAACAGGCTCTATTGTTTCTAAAATAATCAAAGCTCCCATGCAATATGATGACCGTTTTACCGAAGTCAATGTCGGTGTTGCTGAAGGTCTGCATTATACGGAAGTTCAGCAACAGTTTGGGGACTTATACCGTCAATGGCGCAGTGCCGACCCCAAATATATTGACACCCGTTTCAAAGACGGCGAAAGCAAACGAGATGTCCAAAAACGTGTTTTCAAAGCATTAAATGAGTATGCCCAAAACTCAAAATATCAAAACATTGCCGTTTCTGGTCATGGTATAACTTTATCCCAAACGCTTATGGCCTTAAACATTGAACAACCGGACATTCCCAACGGCGCAGTCATTCACTTACAATATGATAACAGCAATAACCATTGGAAATTCCTTGGCTTTGTAAACTAAAAAAAACTCGGCTTTAATAGCCGAGTTTTTTTCTATTGCAGTTCAAAGAAACTTTTATCAACGCCGCACAACGGACAAACCCAATCTTCCGGCAAGTCTTCAAAAGGTGTTTCCCCATCATAAACATAACCACAAACCGTGCAAACCCACTTTTTACCTTCATTCTTATCTTCAGCCATTTTTTTCTCCTTTGCTTGTTTGACCTCATTAAATTTTTTAATGACTTCATCTTTAAAGTAACTGCGATAATCTAAATATGTCAACGGTTCGCAGTCTTTCCCGTTCACACAATTCTCAACTTCTGCCAAAAATAACGTATTGCTTTCATACTGAACTTTTTGCAAAACCTTGCAACCAACCCTCGCAATATTATCTTTCAAATATGGCAGATTATCCTCCATAACATAATCCATATTTTGCCACTTATCAACGTTTCGACTAGTCTGAAAACCAAAATTAGCAATTATATACGGATCAATATCTTTGCTTAAGACCGACAAGCTAAACTTTCCATTACGTTCAATACATTCTTTAGTATAGCTCTGATTATTACAAGACAAAGCCAAAACCAAAGGCTTATTTGCCACCTGCATCACGGCATCAACCACCGAACCGACGGGTCTTTCACCATCCATCGCTCCCAAAACATAAAGTCCGTGCGTTAATTTATATAAAGCCTCAAGTTCCATATATGTATCTCCGATTAATAATGCGGTGGAGGAGTCTCCTCGCTCAAAGGTTTAACTGTTTCTTCTTCCAAATGAGAAATCAAAAACTGATTTTGCTTTTGCAACCAATCAATCAGTTTACCCTGTTCAATTACAACTTGGTTTAAGTCTTCCAACACGCGTTCCTGATTCGCTAAAGCCATTTCAATATTAATCAGTCGCTCTTCCAAATTATCCATAGTTCCTCCAATTACTTTTTTAGATATAACACGGACATACAAAAATACAACAAACAATGGAGTTATTAATAGCAAAAAAAAAGACCACTCCTACAAAGCAGTCTTTTTTTAGTAAACATACTCATCTTGTTTCAACATTCGCATCTTATTAAACTTTGAAGCGTCATATTGCTTCAAGACCTCCTTCATTTGCTTAGCCAACTCAGGAACATCCAAACTCCCATCCAATTCAAATATGGGAGACTTAATCTGCTTCAAGACATTATCACCAAACATCATCTCATCCAAACGGCGTTTTGCTCGAATATCATCCAAATTCTCACCTCTGTCAATCATTCGTTGGATAACCACCCGCGACGGAGCTTCAATCATCATAACTCGAATATTGCTTGGAGAAACACTCTTTTCAAGTTGCAAAATTCCATCTGTATCAAGAGTAACAAAAGAACGTCCCTTATATTCAGTCAAAGCCTTTTGGTTGATTCCATACAAACTATAGCCAATTCTTGAAGTGACCAACATTGTCGGATCGCCAATAAATTCATCTAAAGTCACAAATTTATAATCACGCCCATCAACTTCACCTTCATGAGGTTCGCGTGTTGTCATCTTCAAAATTTTATGTTCGCCTTGCTCAACCAGATAATCGCTCAGCGAAGACTTGCCGACAGCTTCCTTACCGGTCAAGACAATAATTTCTTTGTCATCAATCATCTTGGGAAATTCCTTTTACCGAAATTTTAACACAAAAATCAAAAAATTCAACAAGATATTATATTTCTTTTTAAGTTTAAGCTAATATTTCAAAGCCAAACCGGTAATAATCGCATAACCTTTATTGTTATCATTTGAGTTCCGCACAAAACCCTTGGAGTTGATATAGGCATTAATCCAAAACAGCTCAAACCATTCGTTCAGCGCAAAACGGTTGGTTTGCACCACCAAATCATCTCGGTTTCGTGTATTTTTGGCTTCCGTATGCAAATAAGCCAAATTAGTCTTAAACCGGCCAAAATCATATCCCATACTAAAATCCCAAGCCTGACTCTCGCGATAATTATCAAAATAAGCCGGCAAATGCGCATTTACAGTTTTTGTGGCAATCGGATTTTTATGACCTTCAACATAAGCATGTTTATAAGCCGCCGAAATATTAAATTTCCCGACAATCCATCTTGCCCCGAAAGCCCATTCTTTGTCTGTTCGGTTAAACAAGCCATAAGCCGCAGAAGTATACAAATCACCCAAAGCTAGCTTCCAATGATTTTTCATTGCTGCCGTATACCCATCCTCTTTTGTTTCATAATTCACATAGCGGCTGACCATACCTCTCCGGTTAGCATTATCAGGAGCATAACTGAAACCAAATTGTGTATTACCTAACATTGGCGTAAAATAACTTATCTTTGGCGCACGCCCATCATCAATCATTCTGGTTGATTTTGGAGTAAAAAACCTAACTCTCTTAAATCCGTTACTCCAGTTTGCACTGCTTAGATAATATGTTAAATTTGAATCCTGAATATTAAGCCACGAAATATCTTGCGCTCCCAAATGCAAAAGAGCGGCCGCATTATAAGTATAACCGATGGTCATTTTACCAAACTTCTCATTTTCAGCAATCATATAAGGATAAAAACGCCAATCTCCTTGACCATAATCTTTATCATGTTGCCGAATAACCACCGTATAATTGGCCGCCGCACCGATACGCATTCCATTATACTGTTCATAAAGAGCTTCTAACTTTCCGTCAGCCCGAAACACTGTTCTGTCCGACCTATTGGCAATATTATTATTTTCGCGTGTTTGGGCTATACCATAATATATTCCGGCCGTACCGGATTGTGCAAGATTCCATCCTTCAGCCCAAGCAGAAATAGGATAAAACAAAGAGCTAGCTAATATAAAACAAATCTTTTTCATTCACGTCTCTTGAAAGAGGCAAAAACATTAATAAATATAATCACAAGAAAAACTTAAAAATTATTAAACTCCCCATTTCCCACATATAAAAAAAGCTGCTTTAAAGCAGCTTTTTTATCATTATAGTTGGTTTTGTTTATAATTTTTTACCGCATTCACTAAATTAAACAATTGCTCAGGACACTTCGGCTTAGATTTCTTTTCAATTCTTAAATCCCGACAATCAATTGCTGACTGAAAATCTTTTTCCCAATCTTGTTTATTATAGCCTTTCAAATCGCCTGATTGATTTTTTTTATCAACAATATTTCCGATAACTATATACTTAACTTCTAAAAACTTATTGATATATTTATCGGCATCTTCAATAAATTGAGATTTGTTATCAGCAACCATTTTTTGCAAAGATTTCAAAAAACCTAAACGAACAACCTTAAAATCTTCAGGCACAACTTGAGCTGTTGATGATTGCTTATGCTTATAGTAGTCATACATATTTTCGGACAATCCCGTAATTTTGGCGTCCTTAAACAACAACATTGCCAAACTCGGAAAATCTTCACAAACTTTCATTTCTTTAGAAACTTTCGGATACATACCCATATATTTCTTGAATATGTTGCCTTTCACAATCTTGGTCCATCCGATACTATCGGCATGCGAAGCAATTTCTGGCATTTCTACAACAGAAGAACTTCCGACTTCTGCCAACTTTTTAGATAAATTATTATGAGGCGTACCTGAATTCCAATTCAAAACCAACTCCATATCTCCGGACAAATCAAAACCGGCAATACAAATATTGGCATTATTTTTTTCCATCTGCTGAACACATTTACGAACAGCATCTGAGGATGTAAACTTATCATCGCTGTCCAACATAACAAAAGTATCGTCATCACCCATTTTTTCAGCAATCTTCCGCCCCAAATTTTCAAAAGACTTGCCGCAACCACTATGTTCCTCATTTTGATAAATATCAAAAGCAATCCCTTTTTGAGCAAAAACATCTTTCCATTCTTGCAGCTTAGACATTGTAGCATCTGATGACTTATCATCCAAAACAACCAAATGCATATCTGGACAATCTTGCTTCAAAACAGAATCAAAACAAGCATCCATATATTTTTCCTGATTATAAGTTCTAATACCGAGAAATACTTTTGACATACTTTACAAGACCTTTCTTTAATCAAAATAAATTTAGTCGGAAACACTCCGAATGGAGCAAACATATCATAATTTTAGAACAAAGTAAACACAAAATTCGACAAAACATATTTTTTTGTCAAACAAATTTTAGAATGTAGACATTTTTTCTAAAGAACACTCTTCTAACAAAAAAGCCACCTTCAACAGGTGGCTTTTCTTCATTTTGGTCGGATTGACTGGACTCGAACCTTCTCTCGCTTGGTAAGTTTGTGCTCCGCACACACTAACTGACTGGACTCGAACCTTCTCTCGCTTGGTAAGTTTGTGCTCCGCACACACTAACCGCGCTTCGGTCACTCGTTTTTTATGTTTTTTAGCGGTGGCTCACGCCGCCTTAAAAAACTGACAAAACTTCGCCGCTTGCGGTAAAATCAACCGGAGCAACGGTTGATTTTATCCTCGCGCCTCTCCCGAGGTCGCTGGTTCGTATAACAGAAAAGCCACCTTCAACAGGTGGCTTTTCTTCATTTTGGTCGGATTGACTGGACTCGAACCGGTGGCTTTTCTTCATTTTGGTCGGATTGACTGGACTCGAACCAGCGACCTCTTCGTCCCGAACGAAGCGTTCTACCAGGCTGAACTACAATCCGATAACGAAGCCTATATTTATCATAAAAAATAAAATAAACAAGACTTTTTTTATTAAAAAATAATTTCAACCTTAAATTCGTTCACAAAACAAAGATAATTATGTTTTTACAATATGTTAATAATTAACTTTTAAAATACCGTCACAACATTCGGGAGAGATAAATGACATTAAAAGCCGCTATTTTTGATTGGGATGGCACAATCACCGATTCTAATTATGTCAAAACAGATGCATTTATCGAAATCTTCAAAGAAACTAATTCCCAAGCTGCCGAATACATC
Organism: uncultured Pseudomonadota bacterium; assembly: GCA_949292375.1. GTDB lineage: Bacteria > Pseudomonadota > Alphaproteobacteria > RF32 > CAG-239 > Scatacola_A. The sequence goes on from CASEZG010000005.1 coordinate 59,429, forward strand.
CGAAACTATCAACAAAATAACGGAGGCGTCTCCAGATTTGAAAAATATCGCCACTACATTAAACATTTCTTGCATCGAGAAGTCTCAGAAGAAGAGCTAAATTCCTTCGGGATACGCTATGCCAAACTCTGCAAAGAAAAACTCCTTCAAACACCCTTCATTCCCGGAGCCATAGAGAGCTTGCAAAAACTAAAACAAAACAATATCCCTGTTTTCATTGTCACAGGCTCCCCCGCTGAGGAAATAAAAGAGCTCGCCGCTGCTAGAAATTTATTACCATTCATCACCGATATTTATGGCTCGCCGCAAACCAAAGATATTTTACTTGCTATGCTTTTACAAAAATACAAACTCCAGCCAAATGAAACTGTTTTCTATGGGGATGCTTTAACAGATTATAACGCCGCAAAAATCAACAAAATTCCTTTTATTGGCATCTGTCCAGATAAAAAATCTTCCCCTTTTCCGCCTCAAACAAGAATTTTAAACCGAGTTTCTATCCGAATCTAATTCGCCAAGCACAAAAAAGTAAAAAAAATATTAACAAAAAATTGACAAATTAGAAAAATTGAGTATATTTAAGACAAAATAATCTAAAAATAACTTTTTATATTAACCTTTGAGAAGAGAGATACATTATGAAAAAAGCTCTTATTACCCTTGTCGCTCTTTTAGCGACAGCTTGCTCATCCAACCGCGAAGAACCTACAGTAATCTATCGTGGCTACGATGATGCTGGTTGCAACTACTACAATGGTGTTTGCCACCGCACAGCCAAAAAATATGTTGTAGAATCTGCTGACAATGAAGTTCGCACGGTTCGCCCGACAACAACAATCGTTAAAACTGGTGAATATAAACATTGTTCAGACACCATTTGGGGTGATCCCGTACCTGCACCGAAATATGTTGCCAGCGGTCCGAAAGTCATTACCGAACAACAGCCTGTTCAAGTTCGTCGTGTTCAATATGTTCGCCGCATTCCGGCTGTAGAATACGTTCAACAACCGACTGTTCAATATGTTCAACCCGTTGCACAACCGGTTGCTCAACCTGTAGCTGTTCAACAACCATGCAATGGTTGCCAACCCACCATCACTCAAACTCGTGAACCGGTAGAAGTTTTGTTCAAGAAGACAACAACCAAAACCGTTTACGAACCCAAAACCACACAGGAAGTAAGCTATGAGAAGGAACCCTACACAGGTCAACTTCCTTGCACAGATTGCGTTGTTCCGGCTCAAGCTCCGGCTCCTGTCGCAACTCAGGTCGTTGCTCCGACTTTAACTGTTCCGGCATCAACTGTCGTAACCGTTCAAGCTCCGGCTCCCATGCCTGAAGCTCCGCTCTATACCGAAATTACGATGGATGCGGATGAAATTAAATAATTAAAATCAAATATCCTTAAATTAGTAAAACCTCAACAGGCACTTTTCCCCAAAAGTGCCTGTTATTTTTATTAGTTGCCTTACAGAAAACCCCGAGTTTACTCGGGGCTGAATGCCAAGGTGTTGGAACAACACCGCTCCACGCCAACGAGCGTGGTCAAACCATTCGGCTCCATTTTCTTAATCTTAATCAGTCTACTCGGACGGATAACCAGAATCTCCCCCTTTCGCGAAGCCTGTTCAATCTCTTCTAGCTCTTGATTATACATCAAATGTCTGTTCTTAATCGCCGCCACAAACTTCGGATATTTTCTATAAACCACTTTTGCCAACCAAGCCATATGTGTTGGCTTTTTCCGATACCCCAAGGGGCGTGTTTGCACCACGATATTTTTTTCAAAACCGAGTTTATAAGCTGCCTGAAGCGGTATACTGTCCGCAATTCCGCCGTCCAAAAGCTTCATCCCGCCTTTTTCAACAATCTGGGATACCAAAGGCATTGATGCGGAAGCCCGCAAAAAATCAATATCCTTAAACATATCCTTACACCAAACATACTCCGGAGCACCTGTTTCAACATTGGTACAAACGGCATAGAATTTAGTTGCGGATTTTTTAAAAGTTTCATTATCAAAGGGGTCTAAAATTTCGGGTAAGTCATGATAACAAAATTGCGTATCCACCATATTTCCTGATAACAATAGCGACCGAAAACTCATAAAACGATAATCATTACCATATTTTAGATTATATCGAATGCTTCGTCCCACTTGCTTGGCAACATAAGAACATCCATGAATAGCTCCGGCGGAAACACCTAAAACACCATCTGTCATAACATCGTTTTCTAACAAAACATCCAACACGCCGGCGGTATAAATCCCGCGCTTTGCCCCACCTTCCAGCACCAAACTTGTTTTCATCTTGTCCGCTCCTTATATCAAGCTTCCTATTGAATATACACCAAAGGCCACAAACCAAGCCACAACACATTGCAACACCACAATCATAAAGGCATAAGCTGTGCCCAACTCTTTTTTAACTGTTGCAATCGCTGCCACACAAGGCGTATAAAGAAGCGAAAAGACCAGAAAAGCAAAAGCACTCAAAGGTGTTAAGATACTCGGCAAAAGTTCAATTTGACCGCCAAGTAACACACTTATGGTACTGACCACGCTTTCCTTTGCGGCAAAGCCGGTCAAAAAGGCCGTAGACAGACGCCAATCGCCGATACCCAAAGGCTCAAAAACCGGCACCAACAAGCTTCCGATACTGCACAAAATACTGTTTGCCGAATTTTCCACCACATTCAACCTGCTATCAAAAGTCTGCAAAAACCAAATAATGATTGTTGCCATAAAGATTATTGTAAAGGCTTTGGTAATAAAATATTTAGCCTTATAATAAATCAGCCGCCACACATTTTTAAGCCCCGGCATTCTGTAGTTCGGCAGCTCCATCACAAAGGGTACCGCCTCACCGCGAAAAGCCGTCAATTTAAGCAATAAAGCCAAAGCCAAACCCACCCAAATTCCCAAGATATAAAGACTGATAATAACCAATGTCTGGTGTTGGTTAAAGAATGCCGCCGTCAACAAAACATAAATCGGTAACTTAGCCGAACAACTCATAAACGGGATAAGCATAATTGTAAGTTTTCTGTCTCTTTCAGAAGGGAGCGTACGCGCCGCCATAATCGCCGGCACCGAGCAGCCGAAACCAAGCAGCATCGGCACAAAGCTCCGACCTGATAATCCGGCCTTACGCAAAAGTTTATCCATCACAAAAGCCACTCTGGCCATATAACCGCTGTCTTCCAACATTGAGAGAAAGAAAAACAACACAACGATGATGGGCAAAAAGCTCAAAACACTACCCACACCGGAAATCACACCGTCAACCAACAAAGAGATAACAACGGGGTTCATTTGATAATTGATAAGCCCCTGCTCCACCCAAGAGCTAAAACAAGCTATGCCTGCTTCAGTCAGCTCAGAAAGCCAAGCCCCGAAAGGACCAAAAGAAACATAAAAAACCAAAGCCATAATCAGCAAGAACACCGGCAAAGCCGTAAATTTTCCGGTCAAGACTTTATCCAAAGCAAGGCTGCGCAAACGCTCTCGGCTTTCCACCGGTTTACGCACACATTCAGCACAAAGTTTTTCAATAAAGGCAAAACGCATATCCGCCATTGCGGCTTCGCGGTCAGACTTGCTTTCATCTTCCATCTGCCAAACCAAATGCTCCAAAGCATCAACTTCATTGGTTGTCAGGTTTAACAAATTCAATACCGGTTGGTCACCTTCCGCAAGCTTGGCTGCGGCAAAACGCACCGGCACACCGGCAGCTTTGGCATGGTCTTCAATCAAATGCGCAATAGCGTGAATACAACGGTGCACCGCACCCTCATCACGCCCTTCATAATTACAAAAATCAACCTTTTCCGGCAATTCACGATATCTTGCCACATTAACCGCATGCTCAGCCAACTCGTCAATACCCTCATTTTTAATTGCGGATATCGGAATAACCGGCACCCCAAGCAAATGCTCCATACGGTTAATATCAATCGCTCCGCCGTTAAGCTTCACCTCATCCATCATATTAAGCGCAATCACCATCGGAATATTCAAATCCAATAGCTGCAAAGTCAAAAACAAATTGCGCTCAATGTTAGAGGCATCAATAATATTAATAATAGCCTCCGGCTTTTCATTAAGCAAAAAATCTCTGGTAACCATTTCTTCGTTAGAATAAGGCGACAAAGAATAAATCCCCGGCAAATCAGTAACAGATACGCGTGAAAACTTCCGAACTTCGCCATCCGTTCGGTCAACCGTAACCCCAGGAAAATTTCCTACATGCTGGTTTGAACCAGTCAACTGATTAAACAAAGTCGTCTTGCCACAGTTTTGGTTACCGATTAAAGCTAACCGAATTTTCTGGTTAGCGGGAATAACTTCCCCGCAACGCCTCATTTTCAAATCCTGAGTTTCACCTTTGCGTGGTGAGAGCGGTACTTTCAGATTTGGCAAATCAATTGGACAACTTTCTGCCTTGTGTACATCCATAATCTCAATCTCGGCCGCGTCTTTCTTACGCAAAGTCAGCTCATAACCACGAACCTTAATCTCCAATGGGTCGCCCAAAGGCGCGGCCTTAACCATCAAAACTTCGGTTTTAGGAGTCAAACCCATTTCTAAAATATGCCGCCTAAGCTTTGCATCTTTACCGCGCACAGCAGCAATAACAGCGGTCATCCCTGGCTTCAACTTGTTTAACGTAAGCATTTTTAACATCCTCAATTTGACCAACTTTTTTCTATAGTTATGCAAACTTTTGCTAAGATTCAATTAAAAAAAATTATAAAAATCAACCAGAATTCCAAACCGCTTGACAAGTAACACAAAGCCTCAAATAATAAACCCAAACTAATAACCTTAAGAGGTCAAAAATGAAAATATTGCTTTCCTGCCTATTTTCTGCCATTTTTTTCATAACCGCCTGCCACAAAACTCCAACTTCAGAACCGAACAATCTCTTTGTCGGTAACTGGATTGAAGTTATGCCTGTAAACAAACACATCACTCAAGGTATTAGCCTAAAAGAGAACGGACAAGCTTCGTCAATTGGTATGGCAACACTCAAATATGAAACATGGCAGGTCAAAGACGGAAAAATCACCTTCACAGGCAAAAGCATAGGCAACCATCAAACCATAGATTTTACCGATATTTTAGACATTGTCGAAATTACACCTGACACGTTAATTCTGCAAAAATATGGAGCCTATCAAATCCACTACACCCGCCAAAAATAACTCCAATTTTTAGGAAATCCGCTTATGCAACAATTTTTTCAATCCAAAAATTCCAATACACTGATTATCTTCTTCGCCGGTTGGGGCTGCGATGAAAACCAATTCACCAACTTGCATGACAACGAAGATGTGCTCATCTTGTATGATTACCAAAATCTTGATTTAAACTTTGACTTTTCCCAATATCGCCACATAGACTTAATCGCCTATTCCGCCGGCGTATTCATCGCCTCCATAATGCAAGACAAAATCCCCAATTTGCGGCAAAAAATCGCTGTCTGCGGCAATCCTTATTTAATGGATGAAAAACTTGGGCTTTCTGCCGCTACCATAGAAATTTTTAAGACCATAGATTTAGACAACTTTCTTGAATTTCGTCGCCAATATATGGTTGACAATGAAGGGGAATTTCAAAAATACAACAATCTGCAATCTCTTCGCAGCCTTGAGAGTTGCCAAAACGAGCTCACCTGCTTGCAAAAAATATATCAGGAGCACAAAGACGAAATCAATCCCAATTTTGACCTTGCCTTAATGGCAGAAAAAGATGTTTTGTTTAAGCTCAAAAGACAAAAGGAGTTTTATCAGGATAAATTACGCATCATCCCACATGCCCGCCACCACGTCTTTTTCAACTTCAATAGCTTCCGTGAAATCTTAAATACTAAGTAAGGAACGACAATGCACAAAATTATCATTCTATTTCTTTTCCTCTTACCCGCTTGCTCCACCTTAGAGAATAGCAAAGAAGTATCTGGAACTCTGCGTATAGGACACGAAGTCCGCTCTTTTACGGATAATACGGATAATAAAGAATATTGGGTTATAGATAAAACAGGAAATCTGACAAAAGCATATAACGAGACCATAAAGCCCCAAATCGCCAAATATCAACCCCTTCAGGCACGGTTGAAAGTAAAAGAACTCGGCAAACTTCAAGAAGGCTTTGCCGCCGAATACGACGGCACCTATGAGGTCCAAGAAATCATCTCAATCCATCAATAACATAGAAAATTCTATAAGAAATAAAGTGGCTTTGGATGGACGGTGCTTCTCATCATCGGCACATGAATACGTCATGCTTCGCAGCTCACCGATTTTCTGCATTTCAAAGCCACTCTTTTTATATAAGATTTGTCCCCATATAAAAACATATCAGATTGACAAATAACCTTAATGATATGTCTTATACAATTATCACAACCTTTTATAAACGTCAATAGAACATAAAATTTTATTCTTAAAATAACTTATTAGAAATTTTATATTTCATAATGAGTCCTTATTTTGCAAGACCTTTAACAACGAATCCGTTGATGGTTAAAAATAAAGCCATTATAATTTACATAAAATATTGTGTAATTATAATAACTTGGAGAGCATTATGGGTATAGGAAAACAAGCAAAAATATTAAACGCTAAGCAACAAACCATGGTCTTAGCCTATTTGGAAAATACCAGATATCCGCTCAGAAACAAAATAATGTTTTTACTAAGCTTCAAAGCCGGTTTAAGAGCTAAGGAAATATCCCAACTCACATGGTCGATAGTTTGTGATGGCGAAGGTTATATATCCGACTGCATTAATTTACCAAATAACGCTTCAAAAGGTAAATATTCAGGTCGGATTATACAGATACATAAAGACTTAAAAAAGTTGCTGACAAACTTAAAACAAGAAAATACAAGTCTGTCTTCATATATCATCACCACCGAAAGAGATAAGAAAATATCTGCTCAAGCAATCGTTAATTTCTTTTATTTACTGTATAAGGGACTGAATATGGATGGATGCTCATCTCATAGCGGCAGAAGAACTTTTATTACCCAAGCTGCGAAAATGATTAGCCAAGCCGGAGGCTCAATAAACGATGTCAGACAGCTTGCCGGACACTCAAGCCTAGCCACAACACAACGATATATTGAGTATAATACCGAAGCTCATAAAAAAATAATTGAAATGATATGAACTGAAATACGTCATATTTTGTCGTGGGATGTTGCTATATTAAATAATAAACCGAAGAGGCCCCGATGACTGAAAAACATTTATATAAGGATTTATATACCCGCAAATGGATAAAAGTTTACCGTCAAAGTCAAGCAAACGGCGATTATTGTTGCTGTCTGGAATTTACTTTGCCCTTTTTTTATTATGTAAAAATTACCCTTGCAAAGCATATTCGTATAACTATTGGTAAAAACAAATTAGAGCGAGAAAGTAACCTGCTATCACGAGCTGCCATTTCACGAATTTTGAAGCTTTTACCCAGAAACAAGTCGCACTCTCCTGAATATATCTCGATTCTGCTTAAACATAAGCAATACGACTTGCTTAATTATATGTATAATCTTGCCTCATTTGTGCCGGAAGACTTGAAAGAATATGTAAATCAGTATGGTTTTAAAGAATTTTGCCAGAAACACACATTTGATAAAAAGCTGTTTGATAACTTCTACAATGCCATAATCAAAAGCGATGCAGAGGTAGAAAATTGGGCAAATTTAACAGCAGATAACCCAAATATTGCCGATTATGCTAAAAACAAACTGTTAAATTTAAGAGAATGCCGAATAAAACATCTACAAAGCCAATATAACTTTAATCTGGAAAATATTGAGGACTATTGGTCTAACGGTAAATATTGGTGCATAAAAAGGAGTTTTGAATATTTAGGCAAAGCTTATTCTTGGCAGACAATTATTGATTATCAAGGCAAGGAAATAATCCATTTTGCCAATAAGTCGGTCGAAGACATAACTCCCAACGGAAAAGTCATATTTAGAGATGAAGATGGTAAATACGGAGTTAAAGGTCTGCCCGATAAAAGTACTAATATTTCTACAGGAGCAAGAAACCAAGAAGAGCTTAAACCGATTACTCGCCATAACCATTGGGGATATATGGATAACAACGGAAAAATCGTTATTCCGATAATTTTTGATAAGGTCGGACAATTTTATAATGGACAAGCTTTTGTTGCAGTAAACAACCAATATTGCATTATTGACACTTCCGGTAAACAGGTTAATACCGATAGTATCACTCTTAAACTTCCCCAAACTTTAGATAACAAAGAAGCAACCAAGCTCTTCCAAAAATTCCTTCGGAAATATCTGATTGTTTTTGATAATATATAAAAATAATGGGGGCAATAAATCACCCCCTCATCTTGCGGCATATAGCCTTATTATATATGTATTGACCGTCTAATTAATCTCTGAAAAAATCAAAACATATATCACCTACAACTATAAGAATATTTTGATTGAAATGTCAAGAATAATATTATAAGTTGTTCTGTATATAATTTTTCAACAGATATATAAGGGGTTGTCTATGAAATATCGTCTTGGTTTAGATTTAGGTGTAGGTTCAATCGGTAGCGCAGTTGTTGAATTAGATGAACAAAACAACCCAAAAAATATCGTAGATGCAGGTGTAAGGATTTTTAATGTTTCTGAAGGAGCCGAGGAAAGAAGGCTCAAAAGAACAATGAGAAAAAATCAAGTTCGCACCCGAAAAAGATTAGAGCTGCTGGCTCAAAAACTTTTTGAAAATAATCTTTGGGTAAATGAGACCCCGGAAGGAACAGATAAACTAAGAACAAAGTCTCCTTACAAAATTCGTTTTGATGCGCTTGACGGAAAGCTTTCTAATCCCAATTATATCGGACGTGCTATTTTACATATGGCCAAACATCGCGGAGCTGGCTTCGTGTCTGCCTCCGAGGACTTACAAGAAGAAGTTTTAGAAGAAGGAGAAAAAACAAAAGTCAAAAAATCAGCTTATGATATGATGTCAGAGCATTTAAAAGAAACTCATTCCAGAACATTAGGTGAATTTTTTTATAAAAGGATTTGCGAAGGCTATGAAAAAAATGAAAAAGGTGAAAAAATAAATCCAGATAAAAGAATCATTCGCCAAAAAGAGCACGCCTTAAAACAACAAATTGTTGATTATGCCATTCCGCGTTATCTGGTAAAAGATGAATTTAACAAATTTTGGGATAATCAAGCTCAATATTTTAAGCAGATGCAAAAAGAGGGCTTAAAAAAAGAAATTTATAATATTTTATTTTATGAGCATCCGGCTGCTCCTTATGCGACAGGAAAATGTATATATTTTAGAGATGAAGATAGATTGCTTAAGGCTCATCCGTTATCAGAGCTAAGGCGTATTTATGAAGAAGTAAATAATATACGAATTTTGAGTGATACCAACAAACGTAAACTAACAATAGAAGAAAGAAATAAAATTATCAATGAACTTTTGTTACAAGGCAAAAATGCCGGCAAACAATCCATAAAAAAACTGTTAGGACTTTCCGCTCAACAAAAAATATCCTTAGTTGACGACAAAAATATCAAGGCCTACTTATATTCACGTCCCGAATTTACCAAGATTGAATATTTGCAAAGTCTTTCCGATGAAGATTTAGCAAAATTTGTTGACTTTTTAGCCAATCCGATAAATCCGAATGATAAAAACGGTCGTTTGTATAATGAAGATGAGTTAATTGCACAACTAAAACCAATTTTAAAAATTGATGATGATAAAGAAATCGGCAAACTGCTGACCAAACTTCCCAAAGGTCGTGGAATGTTAGGGCAAAGTGCTTCAAAAATTATTTTAGAAAAATTAAAAGAACAAGTTATTACCCACCGCGAAATAACCGATGAACTAGCCAAAACAGATAAGCGCTTTATGGCATCAGAAGAAATTGCCCGCCAAAATCAGGGAAAAAGCAATAAACTTCCCTATTACGGCGAGATTTTACAGTCAGATACGCAGCCTCTACCACCATTGATGAAACAATATAAAACAGAATTATCAAAACGCCAGTCTGGCAAAGAAAAGGAAGGATTGTTAAATGAAATAAAATGGGGAAAAATAGCTAATCCTGCAGTACATATGATTCTAAACCAACTCCGCTTAGTAATTAATGATATTATCCGCATTTATGGCAAGCCTTATGATATTAATATTGAGCTCGGACGAGATGTTGGTTTGTCTACCAAAAAGAAAAATCGTTTGGAACAAACGCAGAAGAATAATGAAAAACTTAATGAAGAGGCCAAACAATATTTAAAAGATCACAAACTTTTTATTAATCGCGATAATATTTTAAAATATAAACTAGCTAAAGAACAAGGCTGGAAAGATGCCTATAACCCAACGGTAATGATAACGAGAAACTTTTGGGGATTTGAGGTAGAGCATATCATTCCGCAAGCCAAAGGCGGAACAGATACTTATAATAATCTCTGTTTGGTTAACAGAAATGATAATTTAAATAAAGGTGATGAATTTGCTTATGATTATTTTATCGGAAAGGGTCAAAAATCGGAAGAAACAATAAGAGAAATATTAAAAAATGCGCGAGAACGAACCCCAAACAAAGCCTGGCGTTTTGAAGCCGATGCCAGAGAGAAGTTTGAAGAAGAAGGAGACGCAGAAGAAACAACACGCTATTTAACAGATACACGCTATGTTTCAAAAATGGCAGCACGTTATTTAAGAGCAATAGTTGATTGTGATGATAGTGATGAGGTCATTCATAATCGGATTCTTCCGATTAAAGGAGCTCAAACAGCCCAAATGCGCCGCAATTGGAACCTACAAGGTTTGGAATATGACTTAATGGGTTTAAATATTCCAAGATATATAGATTGTTCACCCTATTGGGTTGAACAAAACAGTGGCGAAATTATAGAGGGCTCCAACAAACCCAACATTGACGGCAATTGGAAGTTGATTGATAAAGAAAAAAATAAAGAATGGCAAGCCAAGCCCCGAATAGATCATCGCCACCATGCTATGGATGCCATAACAGTTGCTTGTATGAATCGATCTATGATACAACAGATGTCTAATGAAAAAGATTTAAGGCATTATGAAACGCCTTTGCCTGTAACCACAGTTACATCTCTTGGAGAATTCCGTCGTAAAGTTATTGAAGTCTTACAAAAGGTCAACGTTTC
>CASEZG010000006.1 GCA_949292375.1 uncultured Pseudomonadota bacterium
TCCTTTAACTAATATTTACAATACATTGTTTTTGTATTATATTTTAAGTATTAATTGCCCCTATTTATATACATAGGGTATATATTATGCGACAAATGTGTGGGAGAATTACGGAGCTCCCCTAATATAAATTTTTGTTTTTCAATGCGTTGGATGTTTTGTCAAAGATTAACTCGTGCGCAGAGTTTTGTTGCATTAGAATATTTTATTGTGTTGATTGTTCTGATTATTATGTAATAACGCGTCTTTCTCTTGTTTTTTACTTTTGCATTGTGTCTAGCTTGAATTTATATGATGAAATTTAACTGATTTGGTATTTTATTTGCTATTTTGATATTTATAAGCCCTATTCTCTTATATGTCTTACTTTTTTTGAATGTCTTACACTTAAAATCAATAACTTAGGTTTATAATGGGCTTTTGAGAACGAGCTGAGATGTGTTTTATGTGTATTTATATGTTCAGCTCGCTCACAGTGCCCTATTTTTTATTTTTTGCTTTCAGAGATTTTTTGAAGTTCTCCGGTAGATGTGAGTTCAAGTCCTTTTTCCATCAAAGCCTCTTTTCCTGATTTGTTAAAGGTATAATAGTAAATCAGTTCTCTTTCATTTATGCGGTTGGCATCGATAGCGGCTTCTGGTATTCCCCAGAGAATTGATATTGGCCATGTCAGAAGGTTAAGAAAACCATAAAGATATTGGCTGCTATCACCGCCATTACCTGCGGCTAGATAAAAATTGCCAAAGCCGGGCAAAAGGTTTAGAGCTCCCGCACCTGCCGGATTTGCCGGTCGTTCCCAGCATCCCAGCGGTTTGTCAACTGTTATTCCTTCAGCTTGGAGGCCTCGGAGCGAGTTGCGTTCTTGATAGGTTAAACTTGTGCAACTGATGAGCATTAAGCTTACACTGATAGTCGATAAGATATTTTTCATTCCAGACGTCCTTTATGTTTTATAAATTGCCCCAAAGATGAGGTTATTTAGAAATTAAGCTAAATTATCGCCATATTTGGGGGTAAGAGTTTTTATTCAATAAAATTGAAATAAAAAATTATATAATTATTTTCAACTTTATTTTGTTGTTGTCTAATATAAACACCTAAAAGTTGTTTGTAAAGAAAAATATATATACTATTATATGTAATTTTAAACTTTAAGTTTAATTTTATGTTAAACCTAAAGTTTTATTTAGTAAAGATAATTTTTACCAGATTGAGCAAATATACAACAGTGATGAAGGCTAAAGCGCGTACTGCTAAGGTATATAGCCCTGCCCCGTGTCCGATGATGGCAAATTGGATGATTAAAGATGCCAAGATGCCACAGCCGGCAATAATGAGCCAGTAGTTTTTTGTATTGATGAACAAAAAGGCGCAGACTGCAGCCGAAACAAGTATGTATGGGCTTTGTAACATAGCATAAAGATTGTGAAATAAGTGCTTGAGTTCAGAAATATGGAAGATAAAAGCAGCCAAGGCTAGACAAATAATGATGGCTAAGATATAAAGTGCAGTATTTTTTTTCATAATGCTTCTCCGTAATGTTGTTTGTTTTGGTCATAACAGAAAAGCTTATTTTCGGCAATGTTTATTACTGATTTGCACAAGTGTTGTTGAGGCTTTTATAAATATCTTTAATTAAATCAAACCCATATCCTCCAATATAACTTTTTTGGGCGTAGTTTAAAAATTCTTTTAGAAGAGGAATGTTGGTACGATTGTGATTATCATAGTAGCTAGCCAACAAGACAGCATCAAGACGGTCTAAATCCTTAACCCAGCGGCTTTCGGTACTTGTTTTGGCCTCAAACTCCTTAAAAATGGCTAATATTTCGTCTTTTTTTAATGATTTTGCAATTTTTTTAGTGGCTTGGAGTTCTTTTTGGGCTTTTTCCTGCGGTGTTATTTGATCTTCCGGCGTATAATCTCCGGTTAAGGTTTCCTGAATGTCATGTAAAAGAGCCATATTAACGGCTTTGTCTCTGTTTATTGTATCCGGTGTTAGGAGTAGGCTCATCAAAGCTACAGTATAGGTATGTTCGGCAACCGATTCCGGATTGCTTATTTTGTGGTTAATCCAGCCAGTGCGTTTCAGACTATGAATGTTTTTGAAAAAACGGAAAATGTCTTGGCGATGTGTATCAATATAAACGGCTGCTTCGGGGTAGATATCCCAACTCTCTTGACCGTTGATGAAGTGAACGAAATCGGCTTCATTACTTTTGTTTTCTTTTATTTGCTCATAAAGTTCCAGGATATGGAGTTTTTCCGTTATTTTTGCTAATTGGTGTATTTGTTCATTTAGCGGAGATAAAAGAGCCAATTGTGTGGCGAGGTTTTTGTTTAGTTTTTTGGGGGCGGTTAGCCATACTAAAAAAGCAGAATCGAAACCTCTGTCGGCTATGGAAAGTTCACCTTCTTTTAGTTGCCCTAAAAATTCTGTAAAGTCTTGTAAGTTTTTCATTTTGTCTCCTCGGGTTTGAGCTTAGCATAAGGTCTGTTGGCGAGCAATAAAAAAAGAGCTTTGGATTTGCTCCAAAGCTCTTTTTTGTCTGTGTTTTGATTAGAAAGTATATCTGACACCAGCGGTGATTTCGTTGAGGTTCTTCAATTCTTTCATACCAAGGTAAGAATATCTGTACATCAGACGTCCCGCTAAATTTTCGGTAAAGTCATACTGAGCACCGATACCAGCTCTGTAACCGATATGTTGTTTATCTTCGCTGCCTGCACTATAATGTTTGAGCTTTACATTATAGTTAGCTAAACCCAAAGAACCTAATAAGCTCATACCATCACAGCCAACTGGCATATAGCCATACATATCCAAACCATAAGCATAGAACTTAGATTTAATTTGGTGAATGGTGCCTTTCATGGCTTTTCTCTGACCTGATTGTTGGAAGAATGCTTCAAGCCCGAAGTGATCATTCATTTTAACACCGGCATTGAGTGCTAATGAGTCATAATCTTTTTTTACGTGAGTATCTTTTTTTACATTGGCGTTGGTATATACATAGTCTAAGCCAACGTATGGTTTAAAATCTTTCATACTGTAATCAGCAGCATTGGCGCCGAACGAAAAAAGACAAGCAACGCCTGCTAAAAGCAATGTTTTCTTCATAATAAAAAACTCCATTTATAAATTTTGTTTAAAATATCTGCAAATTATAAAAAGGCTATAACGCATTGCAGAGGTGTATATATGCGTGAATAAAGAGATTTAAAGGGTGCAAGATAAAAAAAATCTGATAAATTATAAAAAATTTTTTGAGGGAGAGTTTTTATGACTTTTGTTTGTCCGGCTAGGGATTGTGCTTTATGTTCACGCTTGGTGGCTTTTCGTGAAGGGAATAAGCTTAAGTTTCCAACGTATTATAATGGTCCTGTTCCGCCTTTTGGACCGATTGATGCTGAGGTTTTAATTGTTGGTTTGGCTCCGGGGCTTAATGGGGCTAACCAAACTGCCCGTCCCTTTACCAATGATTATGCCGGAGATGTTTTATATCCAATACTCAAAAAATATGGTTTTGCGCAAGGAAATTACGCCAAAAGAAAAGATGATGGTTTTGAGCTCTTAAATATACGGGTTACGAACTCTGTACGCTGTGTGCCGCCACAAAATAAGGTTACAGGTGATGAGGTCAAGACTTGTGGAAAGTTCTTAATTGATGAAATCGGAGATATGAAAAATCTCAAGATTATCCTTACCTTGGGAAGTGTGGCTCATAGTGCTGTTTTAGGTGTGTTGGGGTATAAAAAAGCTGCATTTAAATTTGCACATGGTGCCGTGCACAAGCTTCCACAACATAATCTCTTAATGGTTAATTCCTATCATACCTCTCGTTATAATATTAATACAGGTGTTTTAACCTATGAGATGTTTGAAGAGATTATCCAAAAAATTGCCGATTTGCTCAAAAAATGTTGATTTTTTCGTCAAAATATGTTTGTAGTGAAGATAACTAAAATCTATTATTCACTTAAATATATATATTTTATGAAAAGTATTATTGAAGTCCCCTTATATTCTATTGGGGAAGCAGATGGTTTGAATACCGCTATCCGACAGCGAACTTTCAAAGATGCCGTGGTTAAGATGTGTCAAAGCGGCGGTATGTATATTGTTCATGCGCGAGATAAATGCTACGGTCGTTATAAGACAGTTGTTAAGCTGAGAGAAAATCCCATAACTTATATCTTTGGGGATGAGTATTCTATTAATGAGGGACGAAAGATATTTAACTCCTTCGCAATGGATTGGCTTGATGATATTGAAGAAAAAGGCTTTAAGACTTTTGTATATTGTCCTCGAGCTGCAGGAACACAACTTATGCCGGTGGGAGAAAATGACATAGTGATAAGCTATGATTTTGTTCGAAAGCTGGTCGGAGAAAATATTCGCATTTCTGGTGCTAAAGAATGGCTGTTGTCTGAGCCTGTTTTTCGTGTTATAGGGCAAGAAAAACCTGATTTTTTTGTTCTGTCGGAAATTACGACCAAGATGAAGTATGAAGATATTGTTGGCTTTGAGGCTTTTTCTTGTGTGTATTATGCTGATGGAACATTTGATATTGAAGGCGAAGGACGACAATACGTATTTGAAGATGCCTTGGTGGATAAATATGCTTTGCGGCAGAGGTTTTTATATAATAGAGATACCTTGCGCAAGATAGATGCTTTTGATGGTGAGGTTATGGTCTTGGATAAAAACGAAGTCTATGGCTTGCGAGAAAATCATGTTCCTATCAGGAGATGTTTTATAAATACGTGGAATAGATAATAAAAAAGAAAGGGTTTTGCTTCATTTTTGAGCAAAACCCTTTCTTTTGGGACAATATGCTAGTGCCCTATTCCGGCAAAACCCATAAAGGCCATAGATAGTAATCCGGCCGTGATGAGAGCAATCGGTGTGCCTTTGATAATAGCAGGTAGTTTGGTTCGAGACATTCTTTCTCTTAGTCCTGCAAATAAGACAATTGCTAAGGTAAAACCCATAGCATTGGCCAGACCATAGCATACAGACGAGAGCAAGCCAAACTGCTTTTGAATGGACAATATGGCAACACCTAAAACCGCGCAGTTGGTGGTTATTAAGGGCAAAAAGATACCTAAAGCCTGATAAAGAGCCGGAGATACTTTCTTTAAGATTATCTCTACCATCTGAACAAGCGAGGCAATAACCAAAATGAAAATAACCGTTATCATAAATGTCAGGTTATACGGAACCAGCAATTTATAATAAATCAGGAAAGTTACGATTGCCGAAAGTGTCATTACAAACATTACGGCAACCCCCATACCCAAAGCCGTGGATATTTTCTTGGAAACGCCCAAAAACGGACAGATGCCTAAAAACTGCGATAAAACAATATTATTTACAAAAATGGCGGCGATAAAAATCATAAGATAGCTCATTTATTTTACTCCACGCAGTTTGTTGACAAGAATGATTAAACCAGCCAAAGCAATAAATGCCCCCGGAGGCATAATGAACAAAAGCATCGGGTAAGCCCCCTCGCCCGCAAAGCTCCATCCGAAAACCGAATATGAACCCAAAATTTCGCGAACAACACCTAATGATGTTAAGCCGATTGTAAAGCCTAAGCCCATACCTATAGCATCTAATATGGATTGAAAAACATTGTTTTTGGCGGCAAAAGCCTCTGCTCTACCTAAAATAATGCAGTTAACTACAATCAGAGGAATGAAAATGCCAAGTTGTGCGTGAAGTTCCGGCAGATATGCCGCCATTAAAAGTTCTACAACCGTTACAAATGAGGCAATTATCACAATGTAACAAGGGATACGCACCATTGAAGGAATAAAACTTTTGACCAAGGATATGGCTGAATTGGATAAGATTAGCACAAATAATGTTGCTAAGCCCATACCTAAACCGTTGGCTGCCGAGGTGGTTACACCTAAGGTCGGACACATACCTAAAAGCATGACGAAGGTCGGGTTTTCGCGGATGATGCCGCGGGTTAGGTTTTGAATGCTTTGAGAACTCATATCTTATATCCCTGCTGAAAAATTGCTATATGCGTCATAAGCACGTTGGATGGCGTCTATGACGGCTCGAGAGCTTATGGTAGCTGCCGTTACAGCATCAATGTCGCCACCATCTTTGTTTACTTTGAAATTTACTTTGCTCGGGTTTAAGCCTTTGAATTGGTCGGCAAAGGATTTTTCGGAGACTTTGGTTCCTAACCCCGGAGTTTCCTTATGGTCAATCAGCTTATAACCGCTAATGTTTCCATCTAAGGTGAAACCGACCATAATTTCCATTTTGCCGCCAAAGCCTTTGTTCGTATAAGATTTTATGGCTAAGGCGATAATCTTACCATTACGACGGATGGGATACATCATTAGTTTCTTTTTGTGAGAGGTTGTGATGTATGTTCTTTCGGCAAAAGGATTGTTATCAAACTTTTCCGGGATGATTTCAGAAATAGCCTTTAGCTCCATATTGTCTTTGACGGCTTTTATCGGGGCGGCCGTTATTTGTTGCACATAGCCCAAAACAAGAGCTGATAAGGCACAGACTATCACCAGGGCTAAAATCATATTGCTTAGGCTTGATTTTATGAGTTGATTCTTAGTCATTTATTTTCTCCCTGTGCCGAAGACGCGTGGAATCGTGAAATAATCAATCAATGGAACAAAGGCGTTCATTATTAAAATTGCAAAAGACACGCCTTCTGGATATACGCTCCAGCGACGGATGATTACGGTCAAAATTCCGCAGCCTACCGCAAAAACAATTTGGCCTTTGCGACTCATTGGTGTGGTAGCGTAGTCCGTTGCCATAAAAATAGCACCGAGCAGTAAGCCGCCTGACAGAATTTGAGTAATGGGTTCTACTTGAATATTGCCTCCATTCAGCCACATTATTCCCGTAATCAGAAATACGGTAGCTACATAGTAAAAAGGTATGTGCCAACCGATGACCTTTCTCCAGAGCAAATAAGCAAAACCTACCAACAAAGCCAGAGCTGAAACTTCTCCCAAACATCCTCCGGTATAACCTAAAAACATTTGGGCATAATTGGGCAGCTCTTCCAAGTGTCCGGCTAATTTGGTTGCGGAACTTTCGGCATCAATATGTTTTAGTATGCCTAATGTTGTTGCTCCGGTTTCGACATCTGCGTTTAAAAAGTTTAAGAAATCTGGTTTGGGCCAGCTGGTCATTTGAACAGGAAAGGAAATAAACAAAAAGACACGGCCGACAAGTGCCGGATTGAAAACGTTTTTGCCAATACCGCCAAAGGCCATCTTACCGATGACTATAGCTACAAAACTACCAATCAGAATCATCCAAATCGGCATATTTGACGGCAAGTTATAGGCTAATAATAGTCCTGTGACAACAGCTGATAAGTTTCCAGTTGTCGGTGCGCTTTTCAAGAGATAACGACAAGTTAGGTATTCAAAAGCAACGCAAGCTGCTACGGCTGTTAAAACTACCGTAAGAGCGTTTAATCCAAAAATAAGAACTGCCGCGACCAAGGCCGGAATTAAGGCGATGATAACATCGCGCATGATGCTTCTGGTGTCTTGCGGTGAATTCATATGAGGTGCAGTAGAAATTTTGAGCATAGTCTAAGCCTTATTTTGATTTCTTTAGTTCAAATTTACCGAGTTTGCAATAGTCCAGCAAGGGTATCCGAGCAGGGCAGATGTAAGCACAAGAGCCACATTCTATGCAGTCTAAGACGTGAAGTTGTTTCATTTCGTGGTAGTCTCCATCTCTGACTTGAGAGGCTATTGCAAAAGGACGCAAACCTACGGGGCATACATCGACACATTTGCCGCAACGAATGCAGGCGGTTTCTTCCGGCTTGAATGAATGGTCGTCCTTGAACAACAAGATACCGGAACTGAGCTTGGTTATCGGGGCATTGATATTAACGGCTGAGGTTCCCATCATTGGGCCTCCGAAGATAATTTTACCGATTTCTGCCGGATTGCCGTGAACTTTGTTTATGAGATAAGAGGCTGGAGTACCTACTCTAACCATAAAGTTTGACGGATTTTCCGCGGCATCACCACTGACGGTTACAACGCGTTCAAACAAAGGTTTGTTCTTTTGTACAGCCTCATAAATAGCATTAACCGTGCCGACATTTTGTACAATGCAACCGACATCTATCGGTAATTTTCCCGATGGAACTTCCCTGCCCGTTATGGCTTCAATCAGCTGTTTTTCGGCACCTTGCGGATATTTTGTTTGCATAACCTGAACATTGACGCCGACATAGCTTCGGGTTATTTTTCTTAAAGTTTCAATAGCGTGAGGTTTGTTTTCGTCAACTGCAATTATGGCGTTTTGGATGCCCAGAACTTTGTTTAGAATCTTGGCTCCAACGATGATTTGTTCTGCTTTTTCTACCATTAAGCGATCATCGGCGGTCAGGTAAGGTTCGCATTCAATGCCGTTGATAATCAGATATTCAACTTTTTTTCCTTCAGGAATGGTTGTTTTTATCGGTGTCGGATAACCAGCTCCACCCATACCGACAATTCCAGCCTCGCGGATTTTGGCGATAATCTCTTCCGGCGAAAGAGTGATTTCTCTTACAATATCCGGACTGCGGTCGATGCTTTCTTCCCACTCATCGCCTTCAACCTTAACGGTTATCATTTGCTCCAGATAGCCAAATTCTCCTTCAATTTCCTCAACTTTTAAAACCTCGCCGGAAACAGAAGAATGAACATCAGCTGAAACAACACCATCAGCATCAGCCAAAAGTGTGCCGACTTTGACTTTGTCTCCTTTGCTAACCAATATCTTGGCCGGACTTCCGATATGTTGTTTGACCGGAATATAAGCAATTTCCGGTAATCCGGCGTCTTCTATTGGCTTATCTGTTGTGATTTTGTGTTTGTCGGGGTGGATGCCGCCGATATGAAATGTCTTATTGCTCATTTTTTACCTCTGCGGATGATGAACTTTGGGTGCAGATGATGGCTCCTGTCGGGCAGTTTTCGGCTAAACTTGCGCCAAATTCTTCTGCTGAAACCGTTGCCGGAATGTATGAAAGATTGTTTTCTACCTTAACCGCCTCACAAATCTTACTGCATTTCATACATCCGATGCAGGCTGCTTTGCAGTTTTTGCGAGCCAGAGCACCTTTCTGTGTGTTGCTACAAGCGACATAAACTCTTACACCGTTGTTTTTGGGTCTGATTTCATATAATCCTCTCGGGCAAGTGCGGACACAAGCCCCGCAAGAAGTGCATTTGTTTTCGTCTACGACAGGAATTCCCGTAACTTCATCTATCTTGATTGCTCCGAAAGGACAAGCTTTTACGCAATCACCAAAGCGCAAACAGCCATTGGGACAACCGCTGCGGCCGACTGAAATGCGGTTGGCCATGCGGCAACTCTTCATCCCTGTATAAATGACTTTATCCGGCGCATTCTGGCAAGTACCGTTACATTTTAGGACGGCAACACAGGGTTCTTTGACTGCGGCAATATATCCCATCTCTGAGGCGACTTTATCCATAACAGCTTGTCCGCCAACCGTACAAAACAGCTCCTTGAACTCAGTTTCTGAGCTGTTGGCGCAAGCAACGGCAAAAGCATGACAGCCCGCTTTGCCGCAAGCCCCGCAATTGGCTCCGGGAAGCAATGCTTCTATTTGTTCTATTTTAGGGTTTTCTTCCACCTTGAATTTTTGGGCGATGAAATATAAAACAACAGCAGCAAGCAAGGCTGTTCCGCCTAAAATTAGGATGTTTGAAATGATTATGCCGGACATTATGAATATTCTCCATTTGCAAAAAACATTGCTCTCAAAATAGCACATTTTTTATCTAAACAAAGAAAAATATTAGGCTTACACCCAAGTAAAACGTTTAGGTTTTGATTTTGAAATTGATTTTTTTTGCGAATTTTTGCCGAAAAAGCCAAAGAATAGCGTAATAAGGTAACAAAATGCTCAAGCTGCTTAAAGCGGCAATTGTTTCGTCTCTTGTCAGAAATATTGTTGTTAAGAGTGCGCTTAAAACTAGTATTAAAGGCAGTATATATGCCCAAAACAGGGCTATCCATCCGCTTGATGAGGATATTTCGATGGTGATATTTTGTCCGATTTGATACTGAAAATCTTGCGGCTTAGGAATTTGAAATTTGCGTACTTTGTTTTCAGACATTGAACAATTTTCTTTTAAACTGCAACCCGCACAAGCTGAGTGGCTTAAAAGTTCAGCGGTTATATATTCTTTATTGATGGCGATTATTGTGGCAGCGTGTTCAATATGGGGCAAATTTATTCTCCCAGAAGTTTCTTTGCTTTTTCTGATATGAGTGCTTTTAGGTCGCCGTTATCTTGGCGCACAAACATTATCATTGCCAAGTTGTTATTGTTGGCAAAAGCAAGGGCCTTGTCTTCACCCATAGCCATGGCAGCGGTTGCTAAGGCATCTGCATCCATGCAATTTTTGCTTAAGGCTGTTACTGATGTTAGTCCGTGTTTGACAGGGAAGCCTGTTTGCGGAGAAATGGTATGCGCATATTTCTGGCCTTCTTTATAATAAAAATTACGATAATCTCCGGAGGTGGCTACGGCATAATTTTTCAGAGGAATGATGTAGGCATTTTCGTGAGTATCATCCGGTCTGATAACACCTATCTTCCAGCCCTTTTCATCTTCGGAACGATTGCCTTTGCCGGCAACCTCTCCGCCGATTTCAACAACAAAATCTTTGTAGCCGTTTTCTTCCAAAAGGCGGACAATGCTATCAACACCATATCCTTTGGCTATGGCAGACAGGTTAAGATAAGTGTTGTCATGTTTCTTTTTGACGCGGGTATAATCCTTATTAAAACTTAGTTTGTCAAAGCCTGTGTATTTCAAAACATCTTTAATTTGTTCTTTGGTTGGGGTGTTTTGGGGCTTAGATACGCCGAATCCCCATAAATCGACTAGTTTTCCAACAGTCGGGTCAAAATTGCCGTTGCTTAACTTCCATATTTTATGTGCATCTTGTAGAACCAAAGACATCTCTGCCGATAAATCAATCCATTCATTTGCTTTGGCTTGGTTTATCTTATTTATTTCGGAATCGGGGGCAAAAACAGACATCTTTTGGCTAACTTCGTCCAGACGTTGTTTTATCTTTTGCGGCAGCATATTATTTTCTTTAGGGGTGCGTATTTTTATGTTGTAATAGGTCCCCATTGTTTCACCGCTAATGGTTTGATATGGTGTTCCGGAATTATAAAAAAACCAGATAAGTCCGCCAGAAATCAACAATATTGAAAAATTGCGCAAAATTCTCATATTATGTTTTACACTCGGTTATTTTATTATAAACTAATTATAGTCAGTTTAATCTTTGATGAGGGTATTATACAATGCTTGATAAAATTAAATCAATAAAAAACAATTTACATATTTCAGGGACTTTTGAAAAACTCAAAATTAATCAGTTGTCAGAATCTATTTGTGGCTTTGTTAAAAAAGCTTATGCTTTGTTGTATAAGTTTTTTGACACGCTTGGGAAAAAGTTTGGTAAAAGCGGCATTTCGGCAAATTGGGTGTCAGTTTTTGGTTTTGTTATCGGTATCTTTGCCATTAATTTTTTGGCTATGGAAATGTATGGTTATGCCTTGCTTTGCATCTTAATTAATCGCGCTTTTGATGCTTTGGATGGTGCTATTGCCAGACACTCAAAAGTTACGAATTTCGGCATATTTTTAGATGCTGCTTTGGATTATATTTTCTATGCCGGTGTTATTTTTGGCTTTGCCTTGGCTAACCCTGTTGATAATGCCGTTGCTGCCGGCTTTCTGCTCTTTGCTTTTACTTCCTCCTCTTGTGCCTTGTTGGCTTATGCTGTTGTGGCATATAAGAACAAATCTCAGGACAAGTTGGAGTTTAACCAATCTCCCTTTTATCTTGGCGGAATAGCTCAAGGTTTTGAAACTTTTATTGCGTTAGTCATTCTTTGTATTGTTCCGGTATGGTTTATGCCGATTGCGA
Source organism: uncultured Pseudomonadota bacterium (assembly GCA_949292375.1). Lineage (GTDB taxonomy): Bacteria > Pseudomonadota > Alphaproteobacteria > RF32 > CAG-239 > Scatacola_A. The sequence goes on from CASEZG010000006.1 coordinate 11,994, forward strand.
TTATTCTCGGTGTGTTAAGTTTGGTTAAAGCTCTGAGCGTTATTGCTGCCGCTTATTATAATTTTGTTATTGCTATAAAAGTTAAAAAAGAAAAATAAGGGTGACTATGAAAGTATTCATTCAGGCACTGATTTTGATGTTTTTGTTTATGAGCGGCGAAGCTTCGGCTCTTGTCGTGAAAGGCAGTACGGATAAGGTCGGTGCCTCTTTGTATACGAATGATGATACAATATCTGCCGGAAAAGATCTTGAGGTTCTTGTACGGTTGGATATGTTTGAAGGTTGGCACACATATTGGCTTAACCCCGGTGATGCCGGATTAGAAACTCAGATTAAATGGCGGATGCCTGAAAAGTTTGAGGAAAAATCTCTTGAATATTCTGCTCCTCAAAAAATTTTATTTGAAGAGATGGTGCAATATGGATATGGCGATGTAGCCTATTTGAAAGCTAAAATTAAAACACCGGATGGAAATATTAAAGAAGGTTCCCTGCAAGGTTTTTCGGCAACGATTTCGTGGTTGGCTTGTAAAGATGTTTGTGTGCCGGAAAGCGTTCGGCTTGATTTTACTCTTCCCTTCTCCTCTCAGACTAAAGTTTCGGCGGATTGGACTAAAGAAAACACTGTGGCGCAAAAAACTTTTCCGGCTAAACCGCAGTGGCTTGCTCTTTATGAAATTAAAGATGATAAACTTTTGCTTAACATAGATGCTAAGCAATTTGATTTTAGTGAGAATGTTAAACAGATTTTGTTTGTTCCACATCAAAAAGATAAAATATCTAATGTCGTAGCGCAAAAAATAGGTTTTGACGGCAAAGGTAAGCTTTCTGCAGAGATTTTGCTCGATGACAAGGATATTGATGGTTTGTCTGGAGTTTTATTATTGGTGGGCGAAAATTATAGCCACGCCTATGAACTTGTTTTTTCTAAGGGAGAAAATCTGGAAATCTATAAACAGATTAATTATGATGAATTTGGGCTTTTGATGATTATGCTGATGGCTTTTGTCGGCGGCCTTATCCTTAATCTTATGCCATGTATTTTCCCTATTTTAACCATTAAGGTTATTGCTTTGGCGCAAGGCTCTTATAATCGCTATAAGGCGCGCATAGAATCGCTATTGTACTTTCTCGGTGTGGTATTTTCTTTTTTCCTGATTGCAACAATTTTGGTTTGGCTGCGTTCAGAGGGAGAGCAAATCGGTTGGGGATTTCAGCTTCAATCGCCGATTTTTGTCGGAGTTATGATTGTTATATTTTCTATCATCTTCTTAATGTTGTTGGATATTGTAAGTCTGAAAAATCCGTTTGCCAACAAGGTCGGGCGTATCTCTTTCAAGCGTCAGAAAATTAATGCTTTTATGACGGGCTTTTTTGCCGTGCTTATTGCCAGCCCGTGTACGGGACCTTTTATGGGAATCGCCATAGGTTATACTTTGTCTAAGCCGATTTATGTTTATTACCCTGTCTTTTTGGCTTTGAGTGTCGGTTATGCCCTGCCCTTCGTTTTGGCCGGATTGTTTCCAAAATTTGTTCATCGCTTTTTACCCAAACCAGGAAAATGGATGGATATTTTGAAAAAGATTTTCTCCATTCCGGTTTTGTTGACTGTTGTGTGGCTGTTTTGGGTGTTGTTTAATCAGGTTAGTGAGCGTAAAGGTGTTTTGCCAAGCGAAATTTTGTGGCAGAAATATAATGCGGCAAAAGTTGAAAGACTCATTGCTAATGGTGAAAATGTCTTTGTGGATTTCACGGCTAAATGGTGTATTACTTGTTTGGCTAATGAGAAAATTGCTTTGCAATCGGAAGAGTTTGATGCTTTGGTTAAAAAGCACAAGATTCATACATTTAAGGCTGATTGGACTAATAAAAGTGCGGAAATTGCTCAGGCTTTGGCCTCATACGGGCGTAACTCCATTCCGCTTTATGTCTATTATGCGGCAGATTCTGCAAAACCAGTTATATTACCGCAATTGCTAACCCCTCAAGTGTTGAAAGATTATATAAAGTAAAAGAAAACCGCCTTTTGAGGCGGCTTTCTTATTTTTATTTTCCAAAAATTCCGATTGATTTAATGCGGTCTTTGACGCCGCCGGTTATGTCTTCAAGGTTTTTCTCGGCGACTCCTTTTAAGTCGGAAATTTTGCTGTTTACAACAGCATTGGATGCTGTTGTAAGTATCTTTCCGATAATCTTGGATATGCTTGTCGTAATCGATTCACCTTTTTTGTCTTCACCGATGTTGGTCATGGTAATGGTCGGCAGTTTGACAGAAACAGCTTCTTCCTTACCAACAATCGCATTTATTTCGCCATCCTTAATACTCAATTTTTTAATGATTACTTTTTTTGATGCGGCTGTGTCTTCGCTCTTGCTTTCTTCGGCTTTGTCTTCTGTTTTTGCGGAAGATGATTTTGCTGTGTTTTTCTTGATGTTTTCCTGAATGTCTGTAATATTGTTGCGAGTTAAAGAAAGCATTTCGTAATTAATAATTGGTTTGCTGACCTCAATATCTTCAATAATAATCGTGTCAGATGTTAGACTTTTGATATCCACTTTAACATAAATGTTGCCAAGCTCAAAAATGTTTTTGGCATCATAGCCTTTGGGGTTGCCAACCGTAATTTCGCTGATACTTCCCTCGCCGTTGGCAAGACCTAGCTTAAAGCCTTTCAGATTAACATCTGTTCCTGTAATCTCACTTCCGTATTTATGAACGATTTTCTGGACGATTGATTCCAATGACGGCGCAAAGAAATATACACCGGCAATGATTACAACCAAAACAGAAAGAAAAATATATCTTTTCTTCATTGTGTTTCTCCCTTTTTGTTAACAGATAGATATAGATTTAACGCAAAATAGGATTTTGTAAAGTATTAACTAAAAGCTTTTTAAAAGCAAAAAAGGTGCAGATTATTTTTGTGCTTAACAAAAACAAAACTGACACCTTTTTCGTATTGGTCGGGAAGCTTTTTATCGGGCTTCGCGTAAACATCTTTGGTTTACAGTTTCCGATAATCTTCTTCCCGATATTTCGGTCTTAACGGTAATCTTGGCAAAAGAAGCGATCTTCACAGAGGGCTTCTTCTTTCTAGTGTTTAATTTAATCACTAACAATCATTTATGTCAGCCATATTTCTTCACAGAAGATGACTGATTAATGGCAAATTGTCATATCATTAAAACCGATATACAACCACTATAACTACATCAGACGATATAGATAAATAAACGGAATAAAAGTTGTGGTTGTTATAGTCTAATAATATGACAGATCTATAATTTTTTCGAAGACAACGTAATACTTTGTTAATGAAGTGTCAATGTTAAATTATAAAAAAAATGCTCCATATACTGAAAAAAGTTGTTGCAATTAAAAAAATTGCGGTTTATATTCCGTTTTGTTCCATGGTTATGGGTGCGTAGCTCAGTTGGTAGAGCAACTGACTCTTAATCAGTGGGTCTGGGGTTCGAACCCCCACGCGCCTACCATTAGAAAGAGCCTTCGTTTTTAGACGGAGGCTCTTTTTTGTTTCTTAATATCGGGGTTCGAACCCAAGGGTTCGTCTTGCTCCGTAAGTTTCGCCTTTGGCTCACCAACTTCGCTTCGGTCACCGGAAATCTAATGTCCGCTCACTACGGCTTGTGTGCTTCCATAACATTTCCGTCTCCGTCGGCAGAAAACAATTCACAGGATTGTTTTCTTGCCTCCGGCCCCACGCGCCTACCATTAGAAAGAGCCTTCGTTTTTAGATGGAGGCTCTTTTTTGTTTTTTAATATCGGGGTTCGAACCCAAGGGTTCGTCTTGCTCCGTAAGTTTCGCCTTTGGCTCAACAACTTCGCTTCGGTCACCGGAAATTTTATTCGGTTTGACGTAAGGAAATATTATTATCAAAGGAAACTATAACAACATTTTCTATCAGAATCGCATGGCTTACTTTGAAATCAAAATCTTTTTCAAAACCTTGAGGGTGTCCTTTGTTATGTTTTGCCAATTCTTTATCCATTAATTTTTGAATATTTGCATTGCTTATGTTTGATAAACCATTTTCACAGATAATTCGCGAAATCAGAATATGGACCGTATTATCTACGTAGCTTTCAATTGTTGTGTAATTGTTTTCGGTTTTTACGATGTCATCTGATATTTTATAAATAACATTCGGGTTTACAATGCGAAACTCACATTGAGCATCTATCGTCGTATTAAAAGGAATTAGCTTTTGGTGACCATCATCGTTTTTGACGGAATGGGCATTGAGGTATATTACTTGTTTTCGGATGTCTACAATGTCAAATTTTTCGGCAATAGGCCATTTCCAGCACCATCTTTCCGATAGATCATAGACTTTAACGGGTTTACCCCAGCGGCGTTTGATGATTGCGTAACCTTCGTTACGGATATTTACAAAGCTTAGAAGTTTGCTGATATATTCCCAGCTTATGGCAATGAGTTCGGCTATGCTTGATACATTATCCATATTCTTTCCTCCATTGAACAAACTTCGTTGACTTTTGTATAGGTTGGCATAAAATACTTGCAAAGTAAAGCTTTTTAGAAAAGGATGTCCTATATGTTAAAATCTTTTATCTTCGGTTTTGTTAGTGTCTTTTGTTTGGTTTCAGGGAATGCTTTGAGTGCTACTTTTGCTCCTTCAACTCCTTTTGATGATTGTGTCAGAGGGATGGAAAAGGTTGGTCCTGTCGGGGATTATGAATATGCTGTTTGTATGAAAAAAGAGTCGGCTCGTCTTTTGACTGAAATCCAAAAACTTTATACCGAAATAGCTAATGATACCCATTACTCCAAATGGAACAATGGTAAGGGAATGTTTAAAGGTCGGGTGCGTGATACTTACAATGCTTGGCTGGTTTATCGGAATAATTATTGCGATTTATTGGCTGAGGCAGCAAAAAACAGTGGTGGCAGTGAAGATTATAACAGAGAACAATGCCGAATGGAGTTGTCTCAGCAACAACTTAAAGAAATTCAGAATGTTATTAGCGCACAAAAAAATGATCCTGAATAAAAATTTGAAGCTCCCTTATCGGGAGCTTTCTTTTTATAATCTTTTGGCTAAAGGTAGTTTAAAACTAAAACTGCTTCCCTGCCCCGGTTGGCTTTTTACCTGAATGTCTAATTTTAGAGCGTCGGATATGCGTTTAACAATAGCTAAGCCTAATCCGGCTCCTTTTTTGCGATTTATTTCATTAATGTTTTTGCTTTGGTAAAATTCTTCAAAAATTCCGTCTATTTCATCCGGTTCTATCCCTGAACCATTATCCATGACAATGACTCTAACAAAATCTTCTTCTCTTTTACAACCGAGCAAAACCTTGTTGTTGGTAAATTTGAAGGCGTTACTCAGAAGATTGCGGACCACCCTTTCAACCAGCAAGGCATCACTTTTGACCCGATAATGACACAAAGTTGTATGAAAGACTATTCCTCTTGAACGAGCTATTTCGTGAAATTCAAAAAAGATATTTTGTAGCAAGTCTGAGATATTGAATGTATTTTCATGGGTTTTGAAGCCTTCGGCATCAAGTTTTGACATATCTAACAGATTATCAAGCATTGTTGTTAGGTTGTTGGCTGAAAAAGAGATTTTATTGAGCAAATCTTTTTGATGTTTATTTAACTTCTCTTCTTCCAAGGCGGATATAAATATACGCAAAGCCAACATTGGTTGACGCAGGTCATGGCTTGCCTGAGCTAAAAAGTATGATTTTGAGCGATTTGATGCCTCTGCGCTTTGTTTGGCTTTTTCTAGGTCTTGTTGCATTTCCATCAGTTTGGTTATATTTTGAAAGATGCCGGCAATCTTGTCTTTCTCGCCGTCTCTAAAAAATGCAGACTTAAAAGAGCAATAAATAATTTTTCCGTCTTCTCGGCGGAGGCGTAGAATGCCTTCAGACTCTTTTCCTGTCAAAATCAGTTCATGCAATTGGTGTTTGTAGGCCGGATAATCCTCCTCAAGAATGTGATCCCTGATGATGTTTTGTTTATATGATGTCGTGCGGGCATCTAAGCCTAGAAGGCGATACATTTCTGTCGACCAATATAGTCTTCTGGCTTGAATATCTAACTCCCAATATCCTACTTGAGTCGCTTTTTCGGCAAACTCTATTCTTTCAGATGTTCTGTGCAGAGCTTGTGATAATTGTCGCCTTTCGGTTATGTCTTCCCAACATTGAAAAGCTTTTCCCTCGTGGCTGTGTATGTAGATATTAAAAATGCGATTTTGTTGGCGCATGGGAAAAAATTCGGGAATATTGCTATCTAAAACCTTATTTAGATGTTCTTTTAGCTTTTTCCAGTTCCCTTCCTCTAAAAAGCGCGAGATATTGATATCTTTATTGGCTGACAAACCTAAAAGCAATATGGCTTTGGGGCTGGCATAGCTTATCATTCCTTCTGCATCTGTTATGATGAACAGGTTGGTGGATAGTTTGAGTAAAAGTTTTTCAGGTTCTATTAACATCTTAGGGTACAATAAAAGCGTTTAATAAAGTTGTTCCAGTTGGTTTATCTAATTTAAAATACCAATCATTGTATAAAAAAGCGTTATCATTTATATAGTCCTTAATATATGTTTTTGGTAGATTGTTGGCAGAAATTTTTAAGTTAGCCCAATATTCATCAGCCTCTCCGCTGTAAACAGTGATGTCTACAACCAAACCGTCAAAGGTTGTTATTTGTATATAGGAGTTTTTTTTCCATGCATCGGGGGTGAAATTTGTTTGTCTTTTTGCGTCAAGTGCCGCAACATATACAAATAAATTCAGATATCGACTAATGTTTATTTCTTTAGTTGTTCCTTTTAATATGAATGGCAGCAAAATGTCTTGGCGTGAGACTTTTTGTTCTCCGATTTTTAAGGCTCTTATTTCGTTTGGAGCAATGGAGAGCAAGGGTTGCTGTAACCATGAATATGTTTTTTTCGGGAAGTTGTATTTTCCGGTTATGAGAAAAACATCATCTTCATCAGGAAACTTGGCAAAACGGTATAAGCCGTTTGAGGTGGGGGTGCCAATGATGACAGAATCAAGAATTTTGCCTTCTTTATCTTGAGTTTGAAGCACTGTGGCTTCAGCTCCCAGACCAAACTCCGTCTCTTCTTGGGGAGATACTTTTCCTCTGCGGCGATAAATATAGGCTTCGGAAAAGTTGGTGAAAAGGTTATTTATTTGATTGTAGCCGGCATAATAGTCATCAGCTTCAGCTACTCTCCACAGATTATCTTTTAGCTGTAAGTTTATTTTTTTGTTTGAGTCTTTGATTGTTATTGCTGCCAAATTATCCAGATTTGCGTTAGTTTGCTTAAAAACCTTCTCTCCGCTGTAAATTTGTTTTTTTTGCAGCGACATATATGTGATGGCCGTGATGGCAAAAATTCCTGAAAAAAGCAGCAAAACAAAGGATTGCTTAAGAAATTTTGTATTCATTAATAATCTCCCGAACTTTGTTTTGAGTTTTCTTTGTTCTGATAATGTTGATTATCCATATTCCAACAAGCAAAATCAGTGGAATTGCGATAATGTTTGTCCAGATTAGTGTTTTTGTCTTTCTGTCCGTTTCCTGTCTAACCTGATATTCAATTTTTTTCAGCTCTTGTTGCAAGTTGTTTATGTTTTGTCTGGTTTGCTCTATTTTCTTGAGAGAAGACATATTGATGGCAGAACTGTTGCTCTGAATAATTTCAAGCCAAGCTAGATATATTTCCTCTTGTTTGGATAATTGATTTTTTGTTTGGTTATATTGTGCTTTGTATGGTTGGAAATTTTTATTGTAAATTTTTTGTGAAACGCTCATCTGAGGCGGTGTTAATCTCTTGCTGCCCAAGTAGACCGTATCCTTAGCATCGGTCAGATAGTCCATTACCCTTAGCAGGAATTCACCATTTTGATTATATGGAACAATATCATATGTATTTCCTGTTCCACTTATTTGAGAATTAATCCATGCGTTATCATTCAAAAAGTCAGAATCGGCTATAATTACCAGTTTTCCGGCTTTGATTGAGGTCAGAATGAATGGAAGCATTTCTTGCTCGAAGGCTGTGTTTTTTAGCGGATTTTCCATAAAGGAAGAATCTGTTGTGCCCTCAAGCATTACGGCTGCTGTAAATTCTTGTTTTGTTGGCTTAATACGACTTGCAATCATTGTATCGTCAAGAAGTTTTAGTTCTTCAGAATTTATTGTTCCGTTGTTTTTTTGGATTTTGAAAATAGGTGTTGCTTTAATGTTTTCAGCCTTTTCAATCTTAAGATTTCCGGCACTGCGCAAAATGATGTTATCCAGATTTTTAGTAAATGGGAGTTCCGAATTGATATTTGTTTTGTTTAAATCTATCCATAAGGGATTTGTATACGCAATTTCGCCATGAGAGCTTTCATTTATGAAGGTTTTGCCCTGCCCCGTGTTTCCTATGACGTTTGATTGGTTAATTTGAATTTTCCAATTTTGGAATAAGGTTTTGAGGCTCTTCTCATCTCCTTGTGCGTGCTTATTTGTCTCGGAATATGGATCTGCCAAAAATAAAACTCTTCCGCCACGCAAAAGATATTGGTCTATGGCATAGGCTAAAAGGTTTGACATTTTTTGCGGCACGACAACAATCAGTGCTTCTATATCATAAGGAATTTCTGCTGTTAAGGAAGGTAATTGTACCACATCATACTCATTAAGCAGCAAGCGTAAGAATCCTGGCTTTTGTTGTTTGCCTTGTCCGTAAGCTTGTTTTGCAGTCTGGAGATTTTCGGATATAATGCCGATTTTGCTTTTCAGAGGATTGTTTAGAGCGTTGATGGCGCGGCTGATGTCGCTTTCAAAATATCCGGCTCGGGCTGGCAAAAATTGCTCTATTATGCGTGTATCTCCGTTGTCGTTACCTAAAACTGCACCAAAATAGAGCTCATTTTGCTTGTCAGCGCTCAGAAAACTTTTTAATCCTAATTTTTTAGCTTCTTCTGCAGTTGGTGAGTATGGTTCCGGATTTTTTATCTCTATTGCAATATTGTCGGGATTAAGGTTTTTGTAGCTTTCCAATTGTCTCAGTAATGTTTGAGAATATTGGTAAAGTGCCGGATAATCATTGCTGATTGCGGAGGATAGATAAACACGGATATAAAGCGGAGACTTTATTTCGCTTATGATGTTGCGGCTGGCTTGGGAAAGTGTATAACGAGAATCGTTAGTTAGGTCTGCTTTCCATCTTGAGAAAAATAAGCCGCTGCCGATGTTTATGAAAACAAATGATATAAAAAGTATCAACATAAACAGGACTAAACTGTAGTTTTTGTATATTTTTTGTTGTCTTACGATGTTTAACATAAGTTTATCCCTTTATTTTTTCTTATATTCAAGCGTTATGATATTAAGCCAGAGTGATAAAATGATGATGGAAAAGAAGTAGATAAGATTATCTAAACCTATTTGCCCGTTCATAACATCTTGGTAATGTTTTTCAAAGTTTAAGGAGCGTATTATTTTTGCAAAAATCTCTTCCGAAAAGTTTTGGGTTGAGGTGAGCAAAAAGTTAAAATTAAGACTTAAAAAACACCATAAGATGAAGATGCTTATAATGTAGGCAATCACGGTGTTTTTGTTGAATGCTGAAATCAGACAGCCGATAGCGCAAAATGTGCCTATGCTTAAAATGCAAGCCAGATATGCGGAAATGATATTAAGATTGTCTAACTCTATGAAAAAAGAAGAAATAAACCAGAATGGTATTCCGAAACTCAACATCAACAGACCAAACAGGCAAGCGGCAGCATATTTTGCCAGAACAACATCGACGTAATTTATGGGTTGTGTCAGCAGATATTCAATTGTTCCCAAGCGGTATTCGTTTGCCCAAGAGCGCATTGTTACGGCGGGAAGCATAAGAATAAGAATATTGGGTTGAAAATAAAAATATGACACCAAAGAGCTGTTATCTAAACTGAAGTACCCGCCGACATAAAAAGTGGCTGCAAAAGATAAGGCTGCGTATATGCCCAAAATAATGTATGCGTTATTGCTGCGAAACAGCGCATAAAAATCCTTGAAAAATATGGTTTTAATATTCATTTTACGCTCCTTATTTTTCAGAAGTCATGAAACGAAAAGTTTCAGCTATGTTTTTATCAGGATAGAGGTTTTTGAGAGACGTCGGGGTTGTATCACAGATGAGCTTTCCTTTGTTCATCAGCAAAATTCGAGACGCAACATTCTCAACTTCTTCCATAATATGCGTAGAGATTATGACAATGTTTTTTTCACCATATCGTCTGATGAATGTGCGCATTTCATGCTTTTGGTTTGGATCTAAGCCTTCGGTTGGTTCATCCAAAATTAAAATTCTTGGCTTATGGATTAAGGCTCCCGCTACGGCTGTACGATGTCTAAAACCTTTTGATAAAGTGTCAATCCTTTGATTTAGAACATCTTTTAGCTGCATTTGAGTGACAACTTCTGCGAGGTTTATGTGTAAATCATCGTGTTTTAGACCTCGTAAAGATGCTGCAAAATGCAGATATTCATAAACACTCATCTCCGGATAAAGCGGAGCATTTTCCGGAACATAACCAATTTTCTTGAGAACATCGACTCTGTTTTCGGATATATTTATGCCATAAATGTTTGTTTCGCCGCTATCTTGCTGAAGATAGCCGGTCAGAAGCCGCATAAGTGTGGTTTTTCCGGCTCCATTCGGGCCTAAGAGTGCGACAACCTCCCCTTTTTTTATGCAAAAGTTAATATCATCAACGGCTTTGATGTCTGAAAAGCTTTTGGAAAGGTTTTTGGCTACAATCATTGTTTTGGGCTCTCTTTATATTATTCTTGTCCTACATACTAACAAATTATTTTTAAATTTTAACAACTATTTTCATTTTTCAAAATGATTGATGACAAAATGGTTATTTTATTCTATTTATATACTCAGGCATAAATTTTTAAGTCGGAGTGTTATTTTGCAAGAAACATATTCAAAAGAAGAAGCAAAGTCCTTAAAAGTTGGTCTTTATGTGGCTTTTGCCTTAATTGTTGGTATCTTTTTCTTTACTTCACAGAGAAAAGAGATTGAGCATGATGAAGGTGGTGACTATTATTCCCTTGATGCGCGTTTTGGCAGAACCGATGGTTTGATGATTGGGGATAAGGTTCGGATGGCCGGTGTTAATGTCGGACGTGTGGTCGGAGCAAAGTTTGATGATCATTTTAATGCCATTATGACTTTAGAACTTAAAGAGGGAATTAATATTCCTGATGACAGCAGTGCATCTATTGTTAGCTCAGGAATTATGGGGGCTAAATATATTGAGATTGAACCGGGCGGGTCAATGGATTATTTGCAGCCGGGCGGTGAATTTTCTTATACGCAAGATGCTATGGTTTTAGAAGAATTAGTTGACCGTATCATCGGTATCGGTAAGGCAAACAGAAGTAAAAATGCGGCTAAAAATGCCCCTGAAGCAGATAAAAATTAGTTTGAGTTGAGGAGAAGGTTAATGAATAAAAAACCGGTTGAAACTATTATGGGAATTGTTGTTGTTTTGGTTGCAGCATTCTTCCTGTATTTTGGATACAGAGTTTCAGATTTGCAAGTTGTTAAAGGTTATGAAATTACGGCAAAGTTTTTGAAAGTCGGCGGGCTTAATGTTGGTTCTGATGTCAGAATCAATGGTATTAAGGTTGGTACCGTTGTTTCTCAAAAGCTGGATACGACGGATTATATTGCCGAAGTTAAGATGAGCATTGCCCCTGATATAAAGTTACCTAAGGATAGCATTGTTGCCATTGTGAGTGATGGATTGGTCGGAGATAAATTTATCAAAATCACTCCGGGAAAAGATAAAGAGTTGCTTGCTGACGGCGATGTTGTATCAAATACTAAAGACTTTAAGACTCTGGAAGATATGGTCGGCGAAATTATCTTTATGGTGACAGACAATGGTGATGAAAAATAAGCTTTTTGCAGCAACGGCTTTAGGTTCGCTTTTATTTGGTTGGCAAGTCAATGCCGCCGAGATTGAGCGAAATACGGCTCAAATGCAGGCAATGGATAAAATTACGGGGCGTGTCAGCGTTGTAGAAGTTCCGGTGAATAGCGAGGTTTCTTTCGGCAGCTTCTCAATCGTTGTTCGGGCTTGCAAATCGACTCCGCCGGAAGAAACGCCTGAAAACTATGCTTTTGTTGATGTGGCTGATAGTTCTTTCGGAAAAATGCAATTTAATATCTTTAAGGGATGGATGATGTCTTCTTCCCCTGCCCTTAATGCGGTTGAACACCCGATTTATGATGTTTGGCTTCTGAAATGCATTGATACGAAAGTCGACCCGACAAAACTCCTTTCCGAAGAAAAGTTGAAGGAAAGAGATGCTTTGCCCAGATTGGCTGATATTAAACAAGAAGCCGGAAACCAAGTTTCTGAGGATTTGACGAACGTAGAAACCGAACAGCAAAAATCTGTTGAGCAAGATGAAGCATTCAAGGTAGTTGAAGAAGATAAAACATTAGAAAATTATACTCAGCCGGCTGAGGTCGCGGAACAAAAAGCCGAAGATGAAACGATATCTTTAGATGCTGCAGAACCTGAAAAGCAGGATGAGCCTTTGGAACTTGAGGCAACATCGACAAGCGGTCCGCAATCACTTTTGAATATTGTTGAGGAACCGCAAGAACAAAACGGAAATAATGTTCCGGAAGCAGTCGAACCGGCTCAACAAAGTGATGATTGGGAAGAGCTTCCGCCTGCTACTGAGCTGCCAAAGCAACCAGAGGTTCAGCAACCTTTGGAAGTTGAAAAAATTGGTGAACAAGATTCTGCGCCTTCCGACAATGAAGAAATGGAAGAAGAAGCAGGTTCTGTTCCTGAAGTGTTGCCTGAAGATGAAGAAGATCAGTTTATTGACTTCAGCAGCCAAAGTGATGCAACAGAAGCTCTCGAGGCGGAGCTGAGTGCAGAAGCATTAAAAGAATAATAGCATTTATGCAAAAAACAGCATCGATTTTGTCTCGGTGCTGTTTTTTTATATGTAAAAGATATTATTTTCCTTTTAGGAGGGATGAAAAATGAGTTCTTTTAACTTGGGTGATGTGATATATGTAAAAGATAAGATGCAACAAGATTATGCTTATCAGCTGGTTGAACCTTGCGGAAAGAATTTTGCTCCCGATTTTATGTCAGAACTAACCCCTGTTGAAATGCTTAAGTTGGGTGTGTTTGAGGGAAAATATTTAAATGACTGCCAGAATGAATTTCCGTCAAGTTGGTTTGTTGAGGCCAGATTGTCTGATGTGCCTGATTTATCGCAAAATTGTTTTTCTGTAAAATCCAGACTCCCGTTAAGTGAGTGGAAAAAGCACGGTTGGATATTGGAGCCTGACCCTCGCGGGTGGTTTCAGTGGTATTGCCGTTATTATTTGGGAAGAAGACTTCCGGAAATCGATGCTATTCAGATTAAAAGATGGCGGAGTTTCAAAAGGCACAGGGCTCAAGTTGTGAAAAACTGTTTTATCGGCGACTTAACTTGCCGTCCAAGACAAAGACAAGCCTTGCTTCAGTGGGCCTATAATCCTTTTTTCTGAGTTGAAAAAAACAAAAAATGACTGTTGTTTTTATTTTCTTTTAAGTTTAAACTCAACGCATTGAATCAGTTTATATTGAGGTTTGAAATGAAAAACGAGATTGATGTCAGTTTTGTAATGACCGTTTATAACAAAGAATATTATCTTCCCTCGGTTATCAATGCTTTGATTAACCAGACGGGGTTGGAAAATCCGGAGTATATTTTTGTTGATGATGTGTCCACGGATAAATCTGTCGAAATTATTCGGGAAATGACCAAAGGTCTCAAAAATGTTAAAATCTTTGCCAATACGGAAAACAGGGGTATTAGTGTACGTATTAATCAGGGTATTATGGCAGCTCAAGGAAAATATACGCGTATGCTTGACTCTGATGACATCTTTCCTCTCGACTCAACCCAGAAGATGAAACAGCTTGCTGAAGAGCTCTCTGCTGATATGGTTTATGGTTGCTTTACCAAAACGGGAAAAGAACCTAAAGAGCTAGAGCACGAATTTATGACGGATAATTTTACCTATGATTTTGGCAAAGATGCTTTACGCACCGTATTGAACGGACGTTTTACCCGTATGGGACAACTGATTAAAACCGAAGTTTTGCAAAAGGCCAAAGGTGCGGATGAGCGCGTATTTATTCAAGATGAGTCTATTCCTTTACGAGCGGCTATGTATGCGCATGGAATTGTTAAAATTCATGACAATGTGGTGTTGGTTCCCAAAGAGCTTGGAAATTTTTCGGGCAACAAGATTCAGTTGGATAATGACCGTTTTATGGCTTATTGTTATATGATTTTGGATAACCCTCATTTGCCTGCTGATATCCAAAAAATGCTCTATTCTCGGGCTTTGTCGGCTTATTGGAAGTTTGTAAAAAAGACTTCTTTGCTTCCATATGTAAAGCCGATTTTCTTTAAGTATTTGCTGTCTAAACTCAGTAAGCCGATGCCGGATATTGCTTATTTGAAAAAAATGCAGAAGGTATTTTTAGATTTGCCTAATGTTCGGCGGATTAAGAATCCTTCTTAAGACTTAATCGGAAGAAGTTGCAACGCAATCGTCCCCGTTATAGCTATAATCTGTTACCTGATTGTCTTGAATGGTAAAAGATATATTGCAATAGTAGGTATCGTTTTGCGGCGGAAGGCCGTAGTTGTCATCTGAAATGGCACTATATACAACATTATCGGAATAAGGTTCGGGGTCGCCACCTATCGGTCCATCATAGACTTGGTTATAGGTGACAACTGTCATGTCAGGAGCCGGATTATCTACGTTATTGGGCTCTCCCCAACTATAGTATAAGGCTTCTTGGCTCATTCCGACCCATTTTTCCAGTTGTTGGTTGAGATTATCATTGCTGGTGGTGGAGCAAGAGCTCAGAAACATTAAGCAGAATAACATAAACATTATAATTCTCCCTGATGACGATTGTTTGGGCTTGATTTAGTCACTAAGAGAGAAATTGCAATAGGTTTTAATCTAAAGTTTTAATTCTTGCTTTGTTTTTTAATCTGGAAACAGTGGCAGCATCTGCACGTAGGCATAATATCAGATGTTCTTCTTGTATGTCTGATGACAGGACTTCGGCATTTTTATAAATCCAGGCAATCAATTTCCCATCTGCAGCATTAATGGTGGTTTCAATGTTTTGAAATTTTGCCGAAAGTTTTTTATCTATCATTTGCAAAAGTGTTTGCGTTCCCTCGCCCGTTATGGCTGAGGCGGCAACGGAATTTTCACTGCGAGCTGTTGTTTCTCTTAAATATCCCTTATCCTCATCGGATAATAAGTCTGTTTTATTCAAAACTTCTATGTAATTATGGTCATTTTCAATATTTTTAAGGCCTAAATTATGCAAAACATTTAAGACATCTTTTTTTTGTAAAGAATTATCCGGATTAGACATATCTCGAACATGGACGACGACATCTGCTTCTAATACTTCTTCCAAAGTTGCACGAAAAGACATAATCAGTTCATGCGGTAAGTCGGAGATGAAACCAACGGTGTCAGACAAAATTATTTCTTTTCCGCTCGGAAGGTTTATTCTGCGCATTGTGGGGTCTAGTGTGGCAAAAAGCAGATTTTCAGCGAAAACCCCGGCTGAGGATAAAAAGTTAAATAAGGTTGATTTTCCGGCATTGGTATAGCCAACTAAAGCCACAACCGGATAAGGGATTTTTTTGCGGGCTGAACGTTGAAGTTCTCTTGTCTTTTTTACTTTTTCCAATTCTTTTTTTATGCGGACAATTTTGTCATCAATAATACGTCTGTCCAATTCGATTTGAGTTTCTCCGGGGCCGCCCAAAAAGCCTGCTCCGCCGCGTTGGCGTTCCAAGTGTGTCCAGCTACGAACCAAACGGCTTCGTTGGTAGGTTAAATGAGCCAGTTCAACTTGTAATTTACCTTCTTTGGTTTGCGCTCTCTCACCAAAGATTTCCAGAATTAGGGCCGTACGGTCTATTACTTTTATTTTTAGGGCTTTTTCAAGGTTGCGTTGTTGTATGGGCGTTAAAGATGCATCTACAACCAACAGGTCTATTTGTTTTGTTTCAAAAATAGGTTTTACGCGGTCAAGAAAACCCTTACTGAAATAAGTTGCCGGTTTTACTTCTCTCAGGCGGACAATTTCCGTATAAGATACATCCAAATTAATGGCCCGAGCCAGACCAATGGCCTCCGCCAACTTGCTTTCAGCGTCGGAAAAGGTCGGTTTTGACATTACGCTCGGTAAGACGACCGCTGTATGCGTTTGTTGATTTTGGTCGATTTCGATATAAGCCATTTATGCTTCGGGGATAGCAATATCAACAGCCATGCCTGGCATGATGGTCGAAATTGCGTGTTTGTAAATGAGCTGGGTATGTCCATCTCTTCTTAAAAGCAAAGAGTTGTCATCATACCAAGTGATAATTCCTTGAAGTTTGACGCCGTTTATCAAAAAAACAGTTACAGAGATTTTGTTTTTTTTGAGATCGTTTAAGAAGTCTTCCTGAACATTTTGAGACATAGTCGTATCCTTTTTTATTTGTTTTTATGTTTTTATTCTAAACTCTTTGTTTTATTAGTAAAGCATTGATTACATTTGGGGGATAATTTAATTTAGAAGATGTTCTACCTTACGTATGTCTTTGGTGTTGACGAAGACAATGAGCAAATCACCTGCTTCTATAAGCTCGTTGGGTTTTGGGAAAATCAATGAACCATCTCTGAAAATTGCCGCAATCATACTCGTTTTCGGCAGACCCGTTTCTGAAATTGGGCGTCCTGATATCAAACTATCCGCATCAACCTTAATTTCCCATATTTCGCCAAAACCTCTTCCCAAGGAATAAGCATTATTTAGTTTGGCTTTGCGCAGCTCTTGCAACATACTGGAAATGGTTACGGATGAACGGTCTATTAAGATGTTGTCCGAAACATTGTCTATAAGGTTGTCATATGAACGAGAATTAACCAAAGATATGGCTGAAGCAACTCCGCTTTTCTTGGCTAGTAATGAGGCCAGAAGATTGTCTTTGTCATGTGATGTTATTGCGATAGCGGCATCTGCAGAATGGATGCCTGCTTCAGTCAAAATAACGTCGCTCATCATCTCGCCGTGTATGACGATGGTATTGTTTAAATAATCGGCCAAGTTCCGTGCACTTTCTTCATCCTCATCAATAATGCGTACTGTTTGGATGTTGTCATCTCTTTCGAGCTTATAGGCCAGATATCCAGAAATTTGGTTTCCGCCGAAAATCAGAATCTTTTCATTAGGTGTTCGTTCCATACCAAAATTGTGGATTGTGTCTGGGATTTTTTCTGCATCCACCAGAAAATAAATTTCATCCCCTGGCAGTAATATATCTTTCCCTTTCGGGATAAAACTTCTGCCCTCACGCACAATACTCACAATATTTATATCTAAATCCGGGGCTAATTGTTCTAAGTGAACCAAGGGAGTTTG
Organism: uncultured Pseudomonadota bacterium; assembly: GCA_949292375.1. Classification (GTDB taxonomy): domain Bacteria; phylum Pseudomonadota; class Alphaproteobacteria; order RF32; family CAG-239; genus Scatacola_A. Next base: position 29,529 of record CASEZG010000006.1, read on the forward strand.
AATTAGAGGGCAATTATTCGGACAACGGAAAGCCAAGAGATAAACCTTTTTATCAGCAAAACTCAAAACTTCAGACATTCCGGGGATTTTTAATATTTCTAATATGGCTTTGCCGATTTCTAAATCCGGCGAAATAACCAAATCGACGGGAATGTTCTCTTCATTATATAGCATATTCCATTGCGAAGCTAAAAAAGAAGCAGAATCGACTCTGGCGATTTTCTTAGGAATATTAAAAAGACTATGAGCAACCTGACAACAGACGAGGTTTACTTCATCGCAATCCGTGGCGGCAATGAGCATATCAGCCGTGGATGCTCCGGCTTTGTCCAAAACATCAGGATGAGAGGCTATACCCAAAACCGGTTGAATGTCCCACTCTTTCGAAATTTCATCAAGCTTATGAGAATCTTTGTCTATGACTATGATGTCGTTGTTGCCACGGCTCAAGTATGAAACAATACTGCGCCCGACAGAACCGGCTCCGCATACAATAATCTTCATCTTTGTTATTCTCCCTGCTCTTTTTCCGCACAAGCATCAAAATAGCGATTAATCTCTGCAATTGCTTCAGAAAAGTCATTAATCTTATTATAAGTTTCACGAAAACGTTTGGCATCATGCATGGATTTACAATACCAGCAGACATATTTTCGTGATAAAGGCAACGCCATTCTTTCTCCATAGTATGTCGTTAACTCTTTAATATGGGTTAACAGTGTCGATTTTATTTCGGGTATGCTTATTTTTTGAGGCTTTAAGCCTTTGTTGATATAGTTGTGTATTTGTCCTACCAACCAAGGGTTTCCAAGTGCGGCGCGCCCAATCATTACACCATCGACTTTGGTGTGGTTAAACATTCTTTCAGCATCTTCGGGACTATTAATATCTCCATTGCCGATTACCGGAATTTTTACGGCTTGTTTTGCCGCGGCAATTATGCCCCAATCTGCTTTGCCTGAATAAAACTCGCTTCTTGTTCGACCATGAATTGTGATATAAGAAGCTCCGCTGTCTTCACACATTTTGGCAAAATCAACCGCGTTAACGGAACTGCAATCCCAGCCCTTGCGAAATTTTACACTGACTTTGAGTTTGCTTGCGTTAACGGCACTCTTAATTATTTTTGAGGCTTGATTTATGTCTTTCATCAACCAAGAACCGGAATGGTTGTTGACAATTTTTTTGACCGGACAGCCCATATTGATGTCTATGGAATAAGCCCCCAGTTCTTCCGCTAGCTTTACGGAATCTGCAAATAATTTTTCATCACCGCCAACAAGTTGGACAACAACCTTATAAGGTTCATCTCGAACATCTGCAATGCGATAGGTCTTGGGGTTTTTGCGCGAAATGGCATTTATGGCAACCATTTCGGATACCATTGTTCCCTCACCTAAAGATGAAACGAGCCGGCGCATGGGCTTGTCGGTGATGCCTGCCATAGGAGCTAAAAATATATTGCTGTCAAATCCGTTAAAAAAACTCATATCGTATAATCAAAGCTGCGGTTAAATTCGTGCATAAAGTCAATTAAGACTTGCTGCGGGGTGTTTAGGTTTGCAACCGAATTGTAAGCCTCAGAGGCATATGATGTGCTTATGCTTTGCGTTATGGGCATTACGCCAAAGAGCTTGTCTGTCGTTGAAACCTTTAGTCCATAAGCCGAAAAACCATACAAGCGCAATGAATTATCTTCAAAACTTGATAATTCTTCCCAAAAGCTTGTCAGATTTTCGCTTTTTTCCGTTTCCTGAGGGGCTTTCTGTTCTTCGTTTAAGACATTTTTTTCTTGCCTGTTGCGGTTTAGTTTTTCTCCGGTTATATCTGAGGCCATTTTTTGCACCGTATAGAGTGCTTGCGGCTCTAGATATGATACTGCATAACCATTGAAAGAGAAAACGTTATTTTGCGCCTGAGTGGTTGAAAAATTTGCTTCTGGACTTTGAGCTGCTTTTTCCTTTATATGACTAACCGAACGAGATATCTCGGCGGTTAGACCGGAAAAATCAGGTATATGGTTATTTAAAACCGCTGAAAGCATTTATTCCACCTTAGTTTAGTTTGTCTAGTGAGCGTGCCAGAATGTAGTATAATTTTCCGATATCCGCACCGGAGATAACCGAAAGCAAAATCCCCGAACGCTCGTTCTCCTGAGCTTTGCTAACCAGACTTTCAAATTCTGATAAATACTTGGTAACAATATTTCTGAACTCAAGATTTTTTTCAAATTCGGAGCGGATGGCCAAAATCTGACTCTTGCTCATATGTTTTGCCAAATGGCGAACGAAGGCTGCCGTATCACCATTATAATATTTTTTCCATAGCTCTTCTTCTGCATCCGGATTAAAAATACGATTGATATCTACTGCGGCTGTTTCCAGCTTTTCAATGATGAAGGAGGCATCTTTAAGGAACGTATCAACCTTAATCCCTTCATATTGTTTTTGCAAACTTGCCAGTTTGGTATCTGCTTTATCCGAGGTCTCAATAAGAACTTTGAGTTGTTTGTTGAACAGCTCGTTAAAGCTTCCGGATTTGCTAACCAGCTCATTTCCTCGACGCGAAAATTCTTCTGTCGATGTATTTAAGACATCCATGACATTGTTTATTTTCTGCAAAGTATCATCCGTGGCGGCAACCAGTACACCGGATTGTTTTAAGAACACTTCACCGGAACTTCTAATCTCGTTTGAAATTCTTTCGGCATTTGCTGCGGCTTCACTGATTGAAGCGCGCAATTTGTTGCCAGAATTTTCAAAGTGTTGTGCACTCATATTGGCGGCTTCTTCGACTTGCAAACTCAGTGTTTTGAGATTCTCGCCCAAACCTTTTACTTTGTCATAGGCCTGATTTGCTCTGTTGGAAAGCTGTTTTGATGTATCCATAAGCACAACGTTAAAGCAATCAACCAATTCCTTGGTATCTTCAGAGATTTTTATCATTTTATCTGATTGATCGGCAATCATATTGCTGATTTCGGCAACGCCGCTGCTTGCTTCCGCCGTAACCGTATTGAAGCCAGCAATATATTTTTCATAGTCTGCGACCGTTGCACCGAGCTTTTTGCTTGAATTGTCAACGGAAACAGCCAAGTCTTCAGCACATTGATTGAGGCTTAAGTTTACTTGTTCAATATTTTTTATTGAATTTTTTGACGCTTTGGCAATGTCTTCGTTTACTTTTAATAAGCGGTCGCCCAAAACATCAAATTCATAAGCGGTTTTGGATGATATATTGACGACATTTTCCGTATTCTCTTTGAATTTGGCATTAATCTCATTCATCTTTTGGGCGACTTCTGCAGCCGTATCAGACAGATATTTATACTGTTGTGCCATTGAAGCCTCGCCAAGTCTGGATTGGGTAGCAACGACGTTGGCGACGTCTGTTAAGCTTTCTTTTTGATGATCAAATGTTTCACGCAGAGTGTCTGCCTGAGCTTGTGTCTTAACAATTGTTTGATCTATTTCTTTAATATGCTCATCAATTTGGGTCGAGATGTTGCGTGTCTCATTTGCTAACTCAGCATTTGATTGTTTCAGTTTTTCACTGTTATTTAACAATGTAAGTGTTGCTGTATTTGATTCTTCACGAACATCTTTGACAATGTTGGCAAAGTTATCTAGATTGCCTCTAAACTCGGTTGTAACATTATTGAGTTTTTCTGCCATATCTTGCATAAATTTGTTAATTTCAGCATTTTGTTCAGCAACGGTTTTATCAATTTCGGCTAATCTATCAATTGATTTTGTTGAATTGGCAACGACATTTTCCGAACGTTTGGCAACATCTTCTTCCAACAGAGCCATACGCGCAAAGACGCGGTCTGCACTTTGCTCAATAACAGCAACCTGATTTTTCAGAGAGTTGCCAATATTGTTGGTGTTTTCGGAAATTCGGTCACAGATATCAAAGAACTCATTTTCTTGATGCTTGAACAGCAAGTTTATTGCCTCGGCTTTTTCATCTAAAGCTCGGACGACATCCGAAACATAGCCAACTGTATTTTCCGCTGCAGAATTTAAGATGGTTGATTGCGTCTCAAATGAATGCAATAAATCATTATAAATTTGGTTAGCTCTTTCTGTTGAATTATCAATTACTTTTGTTTGGTTGTTTAAGACACTCGCAATCGTTGTAGCTCTTTCCGTAACTTTGTTAGAAACAGCTTCCAATTTATCGTGTTGTTCCGCAACCATTCCTTCAAATTGGCTAAATTTACTTAATGTATTTGCGGCTGAATCATCAAAAATCTCAAGTTGTTCTTGCAAATTTGTACCAATATCTTTGGTGCGAACAACCACATTTTCCGATGCTTTAAGAGCTTGTTCCATTTGTGTTTGAAGTCTTCCGATTGCGGAACCTGCTTCACTGTCGATAATGGCAGCCGCACGCGTTAACTCTTCTATCTGGCGTTTGAGTTCAGCTTTGGTTTCCTCAATCTTATTAACCGAGCCTGAGATGTGGCGTTGTTGTTGAGCTAAAGATGTTTCACTAACCTTACTTTGAGCAACAACAATATTTGTAGCTTCAACCAAATTATCTCTATGTTTACTCATAACCTCTACAACTTTATCCAGCTGGGCCAGAGCATTTTGTGTTTGCTCGCTAACATTTTCCGTATTTGTTGAGAGTTGCTGGCTGAGGTTTTGGAGATTTAATGATATTTCTTCACTGATGTTTCTTAGCTGAATACGCTTGTTTTCAATGTCGGAGGCGACAGCACCGGTCTTTTCAACCGTTATATCTGTTAAAGCCCCGAGCTTGGCTACCTCATTATCCAGAGCTCCAACAACTTCATTAATGTGGCTTACCGCAGATTCTGATTTTTGTTCAAGGGCTGTTGTTTTTTCAGTTATGACATTACTAACGTTATTTAAGTTATCCAAGATATGGTCAGAAACACCATCTAGTTCACGAACTTGGTTTGAGATGCTCTCCTCAATGACGTTGGCGCGAGCCATAACTTTATCAACCTCAGCCGCGATAAATTCACCTTGTCGGCTAAAACTTTTGCTTAAAGCATCGTTTTGTTGGTTTAAGGATTCAATATGGTCTATTATAAATTTGCTTTGGCCGCGTAGAGTTGTATCAATACGATTGATTCCGTTATCTAAATGTGCAAAAACTTCTTCGCAACTTTTTACGGCCTTTGACGATACTTGTTCTAAACGGTCGCTTTGTCCGGATAAAACTTCTGATACATGGGCTATGGTTTCGCCGGTTTTGTGTCCATATTCGAGCAATAGCTCGTTAGCTTTGGCTAGTTTGGTATTATTATTTTCTGCAATATGGTTTAGGACTTCAGAAGATTCTTTAATTTCCTTAATTTTCGGTGAGACTTCTTTTAATAAGTCTGAAATTTCATTTTTAATTAGAAGAGCGGCGTTGCCGAAATCGTTAATTTGTTCTTTGAAAATTCCCGTTGAATTTTCGGCTCGTTCCGAAACATAGTCGAAACTTTTAACTAGTGTCTTTACGCCATCTGTCAGTTCTGTCATGGTCTTTGAGGAATAATTGTCCAAAACACTGACAAGCTTTGCAAAGTCATCAACTCTACCACCCAGTTCTTGCTTAATTTTTTCGGTTTGCGCAATTGCCAACTTTGTTACTTCTTGCAATTCAACAACCTGAGAACGTATGGCATCGGCCATGGCTTTGGCTGTGGTTGCCCCACCTTCTTCAGGATAAACCAATTGGTTCATGTAAGCGCGCAAAAATTTTGCCTCTCTTTTGAAGCTTGAACCACGGTCAATGTAGGCCATAACAACCCATATGATAGCTAAAGGCAAAGTTACGCCAGCTAAGAATCCGCCAAACTCATCCGGCATCATCAAAAACAGATTAGACCAACCGAAAAATTGGGTGATATAAATGAGAACTATGGCAAACCAAATACCACTTACCCAAATCATCAACTTGTGAAGATTGTTATTTAACCATGAGTTTTCGGTATCTGTTTCTTCAACATATCCGAGTTTGCTGTTTTCTGACATAAACGCAGGCAGATTGGAACCGTTTTTGGTTTCCGGATTTTGGTTTGACATAAATATAATCCCCTATATTTCCCCAAATATAAAAATTATTTGGCTCAGAATATAGCAAAAATTTATAAATTCAAAGCGTTTAGGCTGAAAAGATTCTACTTATCCACAAGCTTATTCTCGACCACTGTTGTCCTGAGTTGATTGTTTGCCAACCATCTGATTTTGCTTCATATCCGGATTTTGATTTATTATGTATTGTTTGAGTTCTTTTAAGAGATCTGCAAAACTTTTGCTTTTTAGACGGTTATGACGGTGAAATTCTTCAATTTGCTCTATGAATTTTTGTTTTCCTTGCTTGTCTAGCTCTCTCGTGTATAAAGGCGTGTAGTTTTTTTGTTCGGATAAACTTCCCGAACGCAACATTCCCGAAGCATAAGTATTAAGATTTTTTATTTTTTCTTTTCCGCAGACTTCTTCTAGATGTTCCTTGGCTTTGGAGCTTAATAATGAATACATTATACCATCTGTTTGTCTTGATTCCTCAATAGCTTGAAGCTCTAAAAACTTATTTTTGCTCAATACATTTGCGGAGATTTGTTGTTGGTAGGCTTTTTGCAGTTTTTCGGGATTACCTTCTGAATTTTGACTCAATTTTTGGTAAAGTAAGAAGGCGTCTTTTGTTTCCAGCTTCTTTGGTGTGAGCATGGAAAACAAAGCGGTTCTTGTTTCATCTCTGGTTTGTTCATCTTTTATTTTTGCTGCTTTTAGATAAATAGGCAACAGCGTGTATAAACTTTGGTTGCTTAGTTGGCATTTCTTTAATATCGGCAAAATCTGCGGGATATCTTCCGCAGCCATATTTTCGGCTCTGATTTGTTCCGGAAGATTATGATAGCTCTGCCCTAACAAAGCATTATAAACCGCAAAGTTTTTCTGGCGAAAGTTGTCGTTTAGTGCGTTTTGCATCAGGCGTTCCGGAATCGTGCCCTTGGGTGAATTTCCACTATTTAAATATTTCATCATTTGTTCGACAAATTCGGCATTGCCGCTTTGTGTGATATATTCAAAGGCTGATTTTTGAGCAAAATCTCTTCTAAACAAAAGCTCTTTGAGCTTCAATTTTTTAAACAACTCGGTATCTTGGGCATGAACGCCGGCAAACATTTTTAGTTCAACATCCAGCAATTTGGCTCTAAACTGTTGAAATGAAGATAAAAAGGTTTGTCCGGTTTTGCGCAGCTGCGTTATTAATGCCGAGTTCTGAAACAACAAAGCTATATCCGTTAGGTTATCTTGGCCTGATATGGCTTTTATGCTTGCTTGGTGTGCTTCTTTTAAGATTTCTTCCGCCAAGCCATCTTTCAGGTCGTCATTTTTCTTAATATCTAAATATGAGTCCGAAGTATGTTCGCTTGGGTGCAACACATCTTGTGCGGTGCATCTTTCTTGGTCGTAAAGATGAGAAAGCACAAGGATATTTTCGTTTGGAGAAACTTCCAACAGAGCATTCACGGATTGTTTGAGCTTGTGGTTTTGGGTGTAGCTATTCAGACTTCCGAGCCGCCAGTTCTTTACTGCGCCTTCATCTCCTTGAGAAATAATATGCAGGACAGTTGATTTCGTTTGTCCATATGGCATTGCGGAAGCAACATCTAAGACAAACATTTGTTTTTGTATGAAATTTCTTTCGTCATCCGAATAGCCTAAACGCTCCATATTTTGCTGAAATAAATTTTCAAATTCAAAAAACACCGGGCCACCGTGGCAATGGCTGATAATCGGCAAATTGCGCATTCTTTTGCCTGCTTCTTCCGTGCTGAGCCTTTTTTGACCATTGTCATCAGATATTAAAGGCAACATATAAGTGTTAAAAAATTTGGTATAATAGTCTTGGTGTTTTTTTATTACGGGATAAAGTCTGTCATCTAATAAATTGAGTTCTGCTTTTTGGTTTAGGCGATGTGTCTGGCAGTTGAAAGAATTGGGATAAAATAAACTGTATATATGCCCGTCAAAGTCTGATATTCCATTATTATGCAGAAAATTTTCGGCAACTTTGCAAATGGCGTTGGCATCATATTCGTCATTTGTGCCGTCTCCGGGGATGATTAACAGATTTTTGCCGTGCAAAAAGCAATCTTTAGTCACATTTTCATCCCAATGATTGGGGCTGTTTAAGTCTCTGCGGCCAATTCCTATTTCTGAACTCATTACAAACTCCTCGGCAAAATATGTTTTAAGTTATAACATATTTTGTCAATTTTGTAAATTTTTATTCTTCCTCTTTCTTCTTCAGAACATATTTTAACCGATTTAAGGCCTGAAACTTCATTTGATCTTGAGAAAGCGTGTCCGGCACAACAACCGAAGCTTCAATCTTTGTTTCAGCCTCGATTGCCGTTACCTTTACACTATGCCCTACCCGCACAAATTCGAACAAGATTTCTGCCATTATTTCCCCATAAACTTATTGTTTTTCGGAAAGCCAAAAGGTACAAGTTTGCCGACCTGTGCGCGATGTCCGAGCCAAGCCAGTAAATCTGTCTCAACTTTTACGCCGCCGCTTCGGGCATAGGAGAAACCTTCTGCTGCATTAAAGCTCTGAATGTCTGCCAAGCCGCCGTCTTTGTATTTTTGCAAAGTTACGCCGCGGCCTCTGGCCATAGTCGGAATCTCTTCCGCCGGAAAGATAAGCAGCTTGCGGTTATCACCGACAACGGCTACGCTGTCGCCTTTAACCTTGACGCAAAAAGCGGCAACCTCGCCCTCACCTAAGTTCATTATCTTACGACCATTACGGGTTTGGGCGATAATATGGTTTTCATCAACCATAAAGCCTTTACCGGTGTTGGAAGCAATAATATATGATGCCTTGGGTTCAAAGACAAAAGCCTCGCAAATCTTATCATTGTTGCCCAAATCTATCATCAAGCGCAAGGGTTGTCCGAAACCTCTGCCGCTCGGAATCTCCGAAGCCTGAACGGTGAAGAATTTTCCTGATGTGTCAAAGAAAATAATTCTATCTGTCGTTTGAGCATGCAAAGCAATTTGTAAGGCATCATCATCTTTGAACTTGAAGTCATCATTCAAATCAGCATAGCCCTTGATACAACGTATCCAGCCTTTTTGTGACAAAATAACCGTAATCGGTTCTTTTTCAACAAAGACCTCTAAAGGAACTTCTATATCTTCCGAGACTTCGGCAAATTCGGTACGGCGTTTGCCTAAAGCGGTCTTTTTGCCGAATTTTTCACGGATTAACTTAATCTCTTCGGCCAGAGCTTGCCAACGTTTGCTCTCATCAGCCAACAAAGCCTCTAATTCGCCTTTTTCAGCCGAAAGATCATCAAACTCACGCTTTATTTCGGTTTCTTCCAATTTGCGCAGAGAACGCAATTTCATATTCAAAATGGCTTCGGTCTGGTTTTCGGTCAGTTCAAATTTTTTCATCATAACCGCTTGGGGATCATCTTCTTCGCGGATGATGCGGATTACCTCATCTAAGTTTAGGTAAGCAATAAGGTAACCAGATAAAATCTCCAGACGATTGTTTATCTTATCTAACCGATATTGGGTGCGGCGTTTGAGAACCTCATGACGATGGTTTAAGAACTCAACCAAAACATCTTTAATGCACATTACCCGAGGAACGCCATCTGAATCCAGGACGTTCATATTCATGGCAAAGCGGCTTTCCAAATCCGTATTTTTGAACAAATGCTCCATTAACAGATTGGCGTCAACCGTGCGGTTTTTGGGCTCTAAAACAATGCGGACATCATGTGTGGACTCATCTCTGATGTCATTTAACATCGGAAGTTTCTTGTCCATTAACAATTGAGCAATCTTTTCAATCAGCTTGGATTTGATAACCTGATAAGGTATCTCCGTGATGATGATTTGGTATTGTCCGTGGCCTAAATCTTCTTTTTCCCACTTAGCGCGAATGCGGAATGTGCCTTTGCCTTGTTTGTAGGTGTTTAAAATACTCTCAAAACTGTCAATAATAACACCACCGGTCGGGAAATCAGGTCCTTTAATGCGGCGAACCAAGGGTTCCATCTCACAGTCCGGTTTTTCAATCAGGTAAAGCAAAGCATCGCAGACTTCGCTTAAGTTATGCGGCGGGATGTTGGTGGCCATACCAACGGCAATGCCGGCCGAACCGTTGCAGAGCAAGTTTGGTACCATTGAGGGCATAACAACAGGCTCTTCCTCCTCGCCGTCATAGGTTTCGCGAAAATCTACGGCATTGTCATTCAAGCCTTCCATCAGAGCCATAGCAAATTCGGTCAAGCGGGCTTCGGTATAACGCATGGCGGCTGCGCCGTCTCCGTCAATATTACCAAAGTTTCCCTGTCCGTCCACCAAAGGATAACGCACTGAAAAATCCTGCGCCAGACGCACCATTGCACCATATACCGCGCTATCGCCATGCGGGTGATATTTACCGATAACATCACCAACTACACGTGCGCATTTCTTAAAGCCGGACTTCGGGTCTAAATGAAGTTGGCGCATAGCGAAAAGCAAGCGGCGATGCACAGGCTTTAAGCCGTCTCGAACATCCGGCAATGCACGGTCAACAATGGTTGACATGGCATAAGACAAATATCTTTTGCTCAGTTCCTCCGAGAGGTGAACATCTCTGATTTTCTCTTCTGTTTCTTCCATAAAAAATTACTCTAAAATCGTTTATAGGCCTAAGTTATGGAGCAAATTAGCACGGTTTGGCGGGAATTTCAAGTTATGAGTTTGAAAAAAGTTTTTATTGAGGAAAAACTCGGTCATTTTTAAGAGTTCTGCTACTTCTGCAAGGCTTGGCGCATAGTTTTTATCCACAATATAATGCGGAAATCTGAATAATCGCGCTTTATAAGGTTCTCCGGCTTCGGCGCACACGGCTTTGCCGGTTTTGGGTGAAACATATTCCAGATTTTCTGTGGTGCCGGTAGCGGAACATTCGCTTAAATCTAAGCCCACACCTAAAAAGTCTAAAAGATAAAATTCAAAATAAGAATAATGCGCTAGCCAATTATCTTCATCTATTAGATTAAAAAAACTATCTATCATGTAGTAAAAATGCTCTAATTCGGCTTTTTCCGGCATGCAGGCGTTGCAAAGTTCGCATAAAGACATCAGAGTTGCCAGCTTCTTGGCATCACTTATAAAATGCACGGCTATCGGCTTTAAGAGTTCGGCCCTTAAAGTCAGCATATTTTCTTCTAAGCGCGCGTAGGCATCTATGGCTATCAGATTACCCGGCTGATAAACACCTAAATTTTTTTTGCTGTGTCCGCCTTTAACATAACCGATTATTTTACCATGCTCTTTGGTTATGATGGTTAATATCAACGAGCTCTCGCCATGCTTTCTGACGTTTATGATGTAGCCTTCGTCCGTAAACTGCAACTTATTCCCTCGTCATTACCTCATAAACCCAATTGGGCGGGTTTTTATCAAACTCCCAAGCTGACAATATTGCCAGTAATGTACATAGCAATATCAGCCAGGTTCCCTTTTGTCTTAAAAAATCTTTCATTACTTTACTCTTAAAAATTCTCCCCGAGTGTTAAAGTTCGGGGAGAATTAATCTTAATAATCGTGAATGATTGACTTGGTTACGCTATCATATGTCATCAGTTCACTTAAGACCCTTTTCATATCTTTTAAGGGGATCATATTCGGACCGTCTGACAAGGCTTTGTCCGGATTATCGTGGGTTTCAATGAACACGGCAGCAACACCAACTGCAACAGCAGCACGAGCCAAGACCGGTGCGAACTCTCTTTGTCCGCCAGATGTTCCGCCTTGACCGCTTGGCTGTTGAACCGAGTGTGTGGCGTCAAAAATTACCGGACAACCAGTTTCTCTTGCCATTGTCGGCAATCCGCGAAAGTCTGTTACCAAAGTGTTATAACCAAAACTTGCACCGCGCTCTGTCAAACAAACGTTAGAATTTCCTGCATCTTCTGCTTTTTTTACAATATGCTTCATATCCCATGGAGCGCAGAACTGACCTTTTTTGATATTGACAACCTTACCTGTTTTGGCTGCAGCTACGACCAAATCCGTCTGACGGCACAAAAATGCCGGAATTTGCAGCATATCAACATATTGCGCAACAATACCGCACTGCTTTTTTTCGTGAACATCGGTAACAATCGGAATATTGTTATAGAGTTTCTTAATCTCTTCAAAGGTTAACATTCCTTCTTCAAGACCAACACCGCGCGCTCCGTTGATTGAGGTGCGGTTAGCTTTATCAAAAGAAGCCTTGAAAATATAGTTAATCCCGAGTTCTTTGGTAATTTCAACCATTGCTCCGGCCATATCTATCGCGTGTTGACGGCTTTCGATTTGGCAGGGTCCTGCCAATAAAGCTATCGGGAGTTTGTTGCCAATCTTAAAATTGCCAATCTCTATTGTTCTTTGTTCCATAGTCGGTTCCTTTTTACGTTTTACAGATACTGTATCTTGTAGCAAATAATCTCTTAATTAGCAATGTTTAGATATTAAATTTCTACAATTTTAAGATTTTTTTGCAATTTTGCTCTGTTTTCAGCAGAAAGTTTGATATTACACAGCAATAATTCCTGTAAGTTTGGCAAATTTGGCAAAATTTTGAGCATTTGCGGCAGAATTTTTTCATAAAAATAAGTAACACGAGCCGCATCTTCGCTGATATTCTTTTCTTTGCGATAGTTACTGGCCTGAGAGTGAAGCCAATCATTGTCTATGCTTGTTAATGGCTTAAGAGCGGTTAAACCTAATACTTCCAATCTTGTTGCTTGAGAAAGTAAGACAATAAACCGCTCTTGTTGCGAGGGCTCGGCATTATCCAAGGTAAAGCCGAACACCTCGCAGTCATTATTTTGCAAACCGTTTAAGCGTTCTTCAATGTTTTCCATCAGAGCAACCGGCTTTTATCAATTGCTGCTTTGACAAAGGAAACAAACAGAGGATGTGGCGCAAAAGGTTTGGATTTAAGTTCGGGGTGGAATTGCACACCGATAAACCACGGATGATCCGGACGCTCACAAATCTCCGGCAATTTTCCATCCGGCGATTTTCCTGCAATAATCATTCCGGCTTGGCGTAATTGGTCCTCGTACTTAATATTAACTTCATAACGATGACGATGACGCTCAGAGATTTTATCCTTGCCATAAATTTTGCGCGCTAAAGAATCTTTGTTTAAAACAGACTCATATGCACCCAGACGCATTGTGCCGCCTAAATCCCCGTCTTTGTGGCGAATTTGTTTGGCTCCGTCTTTGTCCCATTCAGTCATTAAGCCTACTACCGGTTCGCAAGCCTTACCAAACTCGGTCGTGCCCGCAGTTTTAATTCCGGCAACATTACGCATAGTTTCAATAACGGCCAACTGCATACCAAAGCAAATGCCTAAGAAAGGAACATTATTCTCTCGTGCATATTTTATTGCCAACATTTTTCCTTCCGTTCCTCTTTCGCCAAAACCTCCGGGAACTAAGATACCGTTAACTTCAGCCAAATAGGTCGCAGGGTCATTATGCTCTAACAGCTCAGAATCTATCCATTTAATACGAACCTTAAATTTATTGGCAATTCCGCCATGGGTTATGGCTTCATTCAAAGACTTATAAGCCTCTAAAAGCTGCGTATATTTGCCAACAACCGCAATTTTAACCTCACCTTCCGGGCAGCGAATCGTGTTGACAATATTTTCCCATTTGCTTAAATCCGGCTCTTTGCCACAATCTAAGCCAAAATGTTTGCAGACTTGCGCATCCATTCCTTCATGAGAGTAAGCTACAGGTACCTGGTAAATGGTATCAACATCAAGTGCGGCAATAACATTATCCTCTCTAATATTGCAGAACAAAGCAATCTTGCGTTTTTCATTTTGCGGAATCGGTGTCTGAGAGCGACAAAGCAACATATCCGGCTGAATACCATATTCTTGCAACTTCTTAACAGAATGTTGGGTCGGCTTTGTTTTGAGCTCTCCTGCAGCCGGAATATAGGGCAGCAAAGTAACATGAATGAACATTATTCTGTCACGTCCCAAGTCATAAGCAACTTGACGAATCGCCTCCAAATATGGTTGTCCCTCGATATCACCAACCGTACCGCCGATTTCACACAAGACAAAATCTTCATCGGTTACATCAGAATAAATAAAGTCTTTAATCTCGTTAGTTACATGCGGAATGACCTGAATAGTTGCGCCCAGATAATCGCCATGGCGTTCCTTATCAATAACTCTTTGATAAATCTTGCCCGTGGTAATACTATCTGTGCGTTTGGCCGGCACACCTGAGAAACGCTCATAGTGACCTAAGTCCAGGTCTGCTTCCGTTCCGTCATCGGTTACAAAAACTTCACCATGTTGGTATGGACTCATGGTTCCGGGGTCTACATTTAAATAAGGGTCAAGTTTGCGTAAACGTACCTTAAAGCCCCTCGCCTGCAAAATAGATGCTAAAGATGCCGAAGCTAATCCTTTACCTAAAGATGATACGACACCTCCCGTAATAAAAATAAATTTTGCTTTCTTTGACAATACGTTATCTAGATTTGACAATTCAGTCATTCCTATAATTCCTATCTATATTTCGGTTGTTTAAAAGTGACAAAGGCACCAACTCTTTTGAGAGGTGCCTTATGTCCGATAATTTGTATCATTTATTTTTCCGCTACCGGTGCGCTCGGAACCGAAGGAGCCGATGATGTTGCCGGAGCTTGCTCCAAAATGGAGGTTGGCTGCGGCTCGGCACTCTTATAATAGATTGAGAGCGAGATACTGGTTAAGAAAAATATTGTGGCTAAAATAGCTGTGGTTCGGGTCAGCATATTGCCTGTGCCGCGTGCACTCAAGATTGAGCTTGCACCGCTGCCGCCGCCCAAACCATCCAAAGCACCGCCGCCGGAACGTTGCATCAAAATCAATGCAACCAAGAAAATCGCTACCAGCAGATGAACCACTAATAAAACTGTTTCCATTATTTTTATTCCTTATTCTTATTTTTCACTAGCATTTTTGGCGATAGCCATAAAATCAGCAACTTTCAGGCTGGCACCGCCGATTAAGGCGCCATCAACATCCGGCAAAGACAAAAATTCTTTGGCGTTTGAGGGTTTTACGGAACCGCCATACAAAATCTTCATTTTATTGGCGTTGCCTTTACCAATCTTCTTGGCCAAAACTTTGCGAACAGCGGCATGAACTTCCTCAACATCTTCAGCTGTCGGGGTTTTGCCTGTGCCGATAGCCCAAACAGGTTCATAAGCAATAACCGTATCAGATGCGGTAGAATCATCGGGAACAGAACCCAAAATCTGCTCTTTGCAAACATCAATGGTTTTGCCGGCATCTCTTTGAGCTTCGGTTTCACCAATGCAAATAACGGTTTTAAGTCCGGCAGCGTGAGCGGCAACAGCCTTTTTGCAAATCAACTCATTTGATTCGAAGTGATCTGCTCTGCGCTCAGAGTGGCCGATGATGACATAAGTGCAACCCAAGTCTTTGAGCATTAAAGGGCTGATATCTCCAGTGTGAGCACCTTTTTCCGCAAAGTGAACATCTTGTGCTCCGAGAGCAACCTTTGCTCCGCGCAATGCTTTTTTGACCGAGGCCAACAATGTGAACGGCGGGCATACCAAAAATTCGCATTCGGATTTGCCAAAAGCCTTAACTTCTTGAGCAATGCCTTTTGCCAAAGCAATGCCATCTTCCATAAGGCCGTTCATTTTCCAGTTACCTGCAATGAGTTTTTTTCTTGCCATGATTTATAATCCTTTACTTATAAATTTTCATTGTCGTCTTTGTAGCACAACAAAAATATATTTTCCAGCTAAAAAAACTTTTCAACACGAATATTTATAAGATTGCATAAATTATTAAAATTACCATATAATACGGAAAGTTTGAATTTTTTGAATTTGATGGGATTTTCAATAATGATAGATAAGTTAGCAAAAGCTCAGAAAAGTTGGATGGCAAAATTGGTTTTGATTTTGACGGCTTTGAGCTTTATGTCTTTGTTCGGCGTTTCGGGATATTTGACCGGCGCGGCAAGAAACAAACCGGTTATAAAAGTTGATGAGATTAAAATTTCTCAGCAACAGTTTGCTCAGCTTTTTGAGCAAGAACAGCAGATGGCGCGCAACTTGTTCGGCGACAGCATCCAAATAAATGATGAGATGAGAAATGCAATGTTGCAGGGTTTGGTACAAAGAGAGCTGACAAACGCCATTATTGAGAGAACCGCAGAAAAGCTTAATGTTCATATCAGTGATGATTTGGTACGCAAAATTATTTATTCTCAGGCCGAATTTTTGGATGCTAACGGCAACTTTAGCTTGGATAGGTTGCGTATGGTTCTTTCTGCCTCAGGCTGGACCGAGCAACGTTATATCGATGCCTTGAAAAAAGATATTGTTAAACAACAGCTTATTCAAAATCCTTCAGCAAATATGAATGTGCCTGACGTTTTGCTCAACAAACTGGCTGAGGTTGAGAATATGCGCCGCGTGTTCAAATATATTGTGGTTGACCCCGCAAAGGTTAAAGTTGACCGCAAAATTTCCCCTGAAGAGATTGAGCAATATTATGCTGATTTCAGCACAAACTTTATTGAACCCGAAAAACGCGATGTCTCCTTTATTGTTTTGTCTGTAGACGAGATGGCGCAGAATATGGTTCTTGATGATGCTGAGATTGAGGCTTATTATGCCGAGAATATTGAGCAGTTTGAGGTTCCGGAAACACGCAAAATCATGCAAATGGCTTTTGATACAAAAGAAGATGCTGATAAGGCATTGGCTCAGCTTAATGAGGGTAAAGACTTTTATAAGGTTGCTCAGGAAGTTGCCGGTCAAACCAAAGAAGCAACAGATTTGGGATATGTTGCCAAAGATATGCTGATTGCCGATATGGCTGATGATATGTTTGCAGCCAAATCCGGTGATGTCTTGGGTCCCGTTAAGTCTGACTTGGGTTGGCATATTATGAAGCTGACCGATATCAAAGCCGGTTCCAAGATGGACAAAGCAAAAGCTCGGAAGAAGATTACGGATATATTGAAAAAAGAACGTGCTTATGACGAGGCTTATACCGTTGCTGCTGAGATTGAGGACAAAATCGGCGGCGGAGCTAGTTTGGATGATATTGCCAAAGAAATGAAATCTAAGGTTATGGTTGTCAAAGGTTTGGGTGAAGACGGCAATTATGCTTCTGCGCCTAAGGGTTATGACAAGACCTTAAAATCTTCCGAATTTGTTGATACGGCTTTCTCTTATAATGTAAATGAAGTTAGCCAAATTGTGGAAACTGATGATGGCTTTGTTATTGCCAGAGTTGATAAAGTTGCCGATGCACATCCCCTGCCGGTTGAGGCTGTTAGTGGCGAAATTGAAAAAATGTGGGAGATTAACGAGCGTTCGGCTATTGCGCAAGAAATTGTCAACGATGTTATGCACGACCTTGAAAACGGCGACAAAATTAACGAAGTTGCGCAACGTTTCGGCTTAAATGTTAAGACGACAAAACCGCTTAACCGCGGCGGCAGCTTTGAGGGATTGTCTCAATCTGCAATGATTGAGCTGTTTCAAGAGAGCCTCGGCGAACCAAAGCTTATTACGCAAGGTGACGAAAAGATTATTGCCGTTACGGACAAAATTATCGGCAAGAACGAAAAGCCTGATGAGGAACTTGCCTTTGGCGTTGAACGTCGGGTTAAGATAGACCTTAGCCAAGATGTCGCGGCCGCTTTGGTCAATAGCTTCGGCGAAGATTATGATGTTCGGGTGAAATATCGGCTGATTGGTTTGGCTGATTAAAGTACCCTCTTCTCTTCTTAAAATACCTCGTAAAAAAGCGAGGTATTTTTTTTGGCTTTTTTGTCTAGACACTATTGAATAAATATGCTATTATCCTTGCTATGTGAAAAATTAGTATGTTGATTATGGTGATGTTGAGGCAAAACTCTTGAGTTTTATTTAAGACTTTTGCAAACTGATTTTTCATTTTTTTTGAAAATATGTTGAACTAAAAAATAATGAAAATGAAAAATTTTGTAAAAAAAGCCGCTCAAATTCTTACTGCGGCAGTGGTATTATTTTTTATTTATGCCGGTTATTTGTTTATGATGACAGGTAGCTGGCGCGGTATGGAAGCTTTTACCTCTTCTCTCTTTGAGGAGGATTTAGATGTAGCTCCGACCGTAACAATTAAATCTGTTTCCGGCGGCTTCTTGAGCTGGAGCAGAGAAGTTGAATTAGAAAACGGGCAAAAAATATACTTCCATCGGGACAAAAACCCGAGCGCATGGAGGTTAGAAAAAGGCGATGAAATCGCCGTTTTTATCAGCCCTAGCGAACTAGAAAAAAACAAAAGCGCTTATTTCTGCGGTGCTTTTGAAAAAAGGTGAATAAGTCATACAATTGCAGAAAACAAAACCCCTTCGTCGTGATGACCGAAGGGGTTTCTCTTTTTATAATAAGTTTTTTTATTCAATGCAGCAATCTACGGCTTTGCGGACAAAGGCTTTCATCTTTGCCAAAGCACCTTTCGGAGCTTCAGCCTCCCTCTCTTCTGCCGTAGCTTCGTTGACTTTGGCTGTCAGCTTTTTGACCGTTTCAACATCGTCTTTTATCCACTTAACATCGTCAACATTGAGCATATTCATATTTAAGCCCCAGAACAGGCAATAAAGATCATAAGCCTTATTAAACAAATCATAAGCTTGTTCCTTATTACCCAAGCTTTGCTGCTTGGTACCAACTTCCATCAAACGCATAGATGAAGCCAGCAAGTGCTTAGATATACACCAAACTTCGCCCTCATAAGCCGGAATAACCTTCTGCATAAGGGTTTTGCGAGTTTCCCTAATCTCTTCAATCAGGTCATAAAAGGAAGTCTTGCCCGTTTTAGCCCCTGAAAACATCAAGTGCTCCTCAATGGAAATCAGGTTCATAATCGCAATTGTCAAATCCTGATCCGAAGACAAATCTTTAGGATTTACTTTTTTTGAACTATCAATTCTTTCTACAAATTCCTTCACACTTTTAGCTTTGTTCATTTTCATCTCCTAAAAATTATATAATTCGGCACCTGTTTCCTGACAAATCGGGAAATAATAGAAATAAGCACTTGCCAAAAACAAAGCAACAACCGGGACAACAACTTTTTCAAACGGGAAATGCGCGTGCCCACCATTTTTGGCTTTCATCCACTGATAAAAGTCCGAAGACCAAATCAAGACCAAAGCACCGACAATCGTGCTAAACAAGAATGGATCAAGGTATAAAATACCAATGACTTCCGAGTGATACTCAAGTTCGCTGATGTACATAAAGCCAATCATAGCTACGGAAACAATAATTATAGTCCAATCGCGCCCCTTAAAATTCCAGCCTTTTTTATCAAACCACTTAATGCACCAGAAGCCGAGCAAGGTTAAAAATGCACCGGCCCAAACGCCGACGACACTATCGTCCACGCCTAAAGAACGCGCAATTTCCAAGGAAGCACCGACGGCAATGGTACAAACCGCGCAAGCCGGATTAGCATAAGCCGGAAAAGTTACAGCCAACAAAAGTAACAAACATAAAACAAAAGCCATTTTCTTAATCCTTTCATTTAATTTGTTATCATTATTGCTTAAATTGATTAAAAATCAACTTAATTATCCGTTTTTTCACTATCTAGTTTGCGTAAGTAGCGTTTGGTCATTTTTACGGCATTTTCAAAATTTGAGGCTGTGGATACATCTTTGACCAACCCCTCCTCCGTTAATGCTGCGTGCAAAACACGCCGCGGTTGAGATTTTAGGTGGGAAAAGATAATCTTGGTGTCGTGTTGTCTGAGCTTTCTGATGAACTCTACCAAAACATTGGCACCGCTTGCGTCCACAACAGGAACAGACCCCATACGAAAGATGATAACTTTTGGGGCATCCGTCATTCTTCTGAAAAACATTGATACTCTGGATGCTCCGCCAAAGAACAATGGCCCGGATAAACGAATGGAAACAACACCCTGAGCATTTAAGGCGTCACTGATATCTTGACCTCTGGATACATATTCAAGTACGCTCTCGTCGTTTGCAACCTCAATTTCTCGGCTCATACGATGCATGAAAATAATGCTCGACATAATAAAGCCGACACTGATGGCTGTATTCAAATCTACCATTACGGTCAACAAAAAGCTAACAATCAGCGTTAATCTGTCGCCGCGAGGGCCTTGCAATAAGTACCAAAACTTCGGGAAATTGAACATATTATACGCAATGATAATCAAAACCGAAGACAAACATGCCAAAGGAATATATTTGGCAGCAGGCGAAAGCAGAAGCATAAACAGCAGAATAAATATCGACTGCATAATGCCGGACATTGGTGAATAAGCCTTGGCTTTGACATTGGTCGCGCTGCGCGCAATGGCTCCGGTTGCCGGAATACCTAAGAAACAAGCACTTGCCAGATTTGCAACACCCTCGCCTATAAGCTCGGCATTGGCGTTGGTATTGTCACCGCTCATAGCATCAACAACCGTTGCGCTCAAAAGCGACTCCACACTCGCCAAAAAGGCGATAGCCAGAGCACTAGGCATTACTTTTAAGGCTAAATCAATGTTAAATTCCGGAATATGCGGCATTGGTAAAAAGTGCGGGATTCCGCCGAATTTGCTGCCTATCGTATCGATATTTAAGGAAAACAGAGCAACAAATAAGGTCGAACCGACAACACCCAATAAAAATGCCGGAAGTTTTGGTTTGCGAATTTTTACATAAAATATTATGCCAAAAGACAAAATCGTAATGAACACGGCCGTCCAGCTAAATTTGCTCATATTTTCAAGATAGACTCTCCATTTGGGCAAAAACTCCGCCGGAACAGATGCAATATCCAGTCCAAGCATATCTTTAACCTGAGTAGAAAACAGTAAAACGGCAATACCTGAAGTAAAGCCGACGACAACAGGATATGGAATGTATTTTATATAAGTACCCGACTTTAGATATCCGGCCAAAATCATTACGAATCCGGCAACAACCATAGTCATGGTCAGTCCTTCATAACCATATTGTTGAAGGGTGTTAAAAATAATGACCACAAAAGCACCTGTCGGACCGCCGATTTGGTAACGACAACCACCCAACAATGCAATGAAAAAACCAGCCACAACAGCCGTATACAGCCCTTGCGCAGGACTTACGCCCGAGGCTATGGCAAATGCCATTCCCAGAGGAATGGAGATAATTGCCAAAGTTAGGCCGGCTATCGCATCGCGCCGGAAAAATTCCATATTATAACCTTTGGTTTTGATTACTTCGTAGAGTTTTGGGGCAAAATTCATCCCATAAGATGTAAAAAGCTTGCGGATATATGTATACATTGTTTCTCTTCTTGAAAAAAGTTTTCTGAAAAATTCCGGCGTTAGGAATACTCTTTTGCTTCTACTTGTCAATAAGTTCCGAAGAAATGCACAAAAATTTTTATTTTTTTATTTCGCTGAAATCCTTGATTTTATTTATTTTGACATAAATTTATTTTTAATTTTGAAAAAAAATCAGTCACTTGCTGCAACTTTTGTCTAGATTTTTTCTAAAAACGTGTTATATATTTTTCATAACCATTAAATATTTTATTATATTATGAAAAATTTATTATTCTTGGTAGGTCTGATCATGGTCGCTACCGCCTGTACTTCTTCTACAGGTTCTTCTTTTTTTGGAAGCAGCGAAGAAAGCTCTGAAAGCAATGTTTCAATAGTATTGCTCAAAAAGTACAAGAACGGATCTTGTGATTTTGGGGTTTGCACCACAAATTATAATGTTGCAACCCAAACACTGAACATTGATTTGAACGGGCAGTTTCATTCTTATCCGTTATCAGAAATTCAAGAACAGTACATTGACAGGGTGAAGAAAAATAAAGTTACCCTATTAAAAGCAATGGGCGACTTTTTCCCTGCCGTTGTAGAAAAAAGCGATATAGTCTATGAAGACCCTCCTGTCGTACATAAAGATGGCAGAGAATTTAACTTGAAATGTATTCTGAAAAATCAGGATATTTCAAGAACTTTGAATTATCCCGTACTTTATAATGGAATGTTTGTTTATGGATTGGCTGAAATGGCCAATCAAGTATACGATAAAGGTCGCTTCTTTTTTACAGAGGATGATTTTAATCCTCAATATGATGAAAAGCCGACAGATAAAGGTGTTATCTCTGCTGGGCTCGCTTTGTATGAAAGCAAAAATTCATTCTACAGAAAAGATAAAAGCGGTGAATATAGATATGCTGTTGTTCAATCTTATCTGGAAGGTGATTATCTAATCATTAGGATAGAAGATGGACAAATTTATCGATATCCGCTTAATGTCCTGCATTTTAAGGCAAAAAAGGACATCCTAAACGGAATGAATGTGTCCGCAACACAAATTTCCAACGGGCGTTGGATGCCGGTGAAATTAATTGAAGGCATGGATGGAGTGTATGTACAAGAATCTATACTGCCTATTGCATATAATTTTCATAAATTACGTGCAGGTAACAGTATAATGTTCTATCAAGAATTCCTGATAGAAAAGGGGTTTTTCAATGGATATCCTTCTGCAGGAGCCTTCTTCTTTAAAGCAAAGAAGAATAAATAATATAAAGCCCTCAAAATTTATTGATATCAATAGATTCTGAGGGCTTTTATGTTTTTAAAGCCTACTTGCTTTAAGCAATCATTTCGCGAACACGCTCTTTGATTTTTTCTACAGTATCACCTTTGGGGGTATATTTTTCTTCAAAAGGTGCAATGGTTTCCCATTTCAGTTCTTCAAAAACTTGTTGAATTTGATTAACCACACCTGGTTTCCAGCCATAAGAACCAAAAGCAAAACCCTTTTTGTTTTTGGGTGCTAAACCCTTCATATAAGTTAAGAATCCTGCAACACGCGGAAACAATTGATTGTTAAGTGTCGGGTTGCCGATGCAAATATATTTGGCATCCAAAAAGTCTACCATAACTTCTGAAACATTCTTGACTGCCAAACAATGCTTAACAACAGGAATTCCGGCATCTTGAAAGACTGACATTACGGCTTCAGCCAGAGTTGCAGTTGCACCCCACATCGTGTCATAAACAATAACAGCCTTACCTTTATTCTCTCCGCTGGCCCAGTATGAATAAGCACCGATAATGGTATCAACCTCTTTTTCACCTGACCAAATGCAGCCATGAGAAGGCGCTATCATGTCAATATCCAAACCTAAGCTGCCGGCTGTATCCAAAGCTTTGGAAGCTTGTGCTCCAAAAGGAAACAATATGTTGGCATAGTAACTTTTGGCATGTTGCATAACCACATCAAAGGGTTCGTCTTTTACAAAAATGCTGTCAGATGCATAATGTTGACCGAATCCGTCGTTTGATAACAATAATTTATCTTCTTTGACATAAGTCATCATAGAATCTGGCCAATGGAGCATTGGGGTGGTCATAAAAGCTAAATTTCTTTGACCGATATTTAATGTATCTCCTGTTTTAATGATTTCAAA
Source organism: uncultured Pseudomonadota bacterium (assembly GCA_949292375.1). GTDB lineage: Bacteria > Pseudomonadota > Alphaproteobacteria > RF32 > CAG-239 > Scatacola_A. The sequence goes on from CASEZG010000006.1 coordinate 53,060, forward strand.
GTTCCAACCTTCCGTATCAAAATGGGCTTCCAAAGCTGCTTTACCTGCGGCATTTGTAACAATTTTTGCCTGGGGAGCAAGTTTCATAACTTCAGGAATATTGCCGGAGTGATCCATTTCGACATGATTTACAACAACATAGGAAATTTTGGAGAAGTCTGTTAAGCTTTTAACACGGGCAATCATTTCATCAGACATATAATGTTTTACACCGTCTACCAAAGTGATTTTGTCATCCATAATCAAATATGAGTTATAAGTTGAGCCGTGCGGTGTGGAATAACCATGAAACTCCACCAAATTCCAGTCTTTAACACCGACCCAATAAATATCCTTTTTTATTTCTACGCCGTTCATTTTCTTCTCCTTAATTTAAAATGTATTTTGCGTTGTTATATAGATAATCTGAAAAATTGTTATTGACAATAATTTAAAATGAAATATAAACAATAACAATAATCATTATCGTTTATGAGAACAAAATGAGATATTCACGTCAAAGAGAGCTCACACTCCAGGTTCTAAAAGAAAATATGTGCCATCCTACTGTTGACTTTATTTATGATAAAATGAAGCAAAAGATGCCCAATATCAGTCTGGCAACGGTTTATCGTAATTTGAACCAGCTTGCAGAGGCCGGAATTATTCGTAAAATTGAGGGTTTGGAAGGCTCTGTCCATTTTGATCATAATACACACAACCATTATCATTTTGTTTGCATTAAATGTAATAAAGTTTACGATGTGCCTTATGAAGTTGCTCCGAACTTAAATGATGAAGTTTTGAAGCATACGGGGTTACAAGTAATCACCCATGACATTACTTTCAAGGGTATTTGTCAGCATTGTCAAAAACATAACTAACTACTTTTTAAGGAGAAAATTATGGAACTTAAAGGATCTAAAACCGAAAAGAATCTGATGGAAGCATTTGCCGGCGAATCCATGGCTCGCAACAAATATACTTATTATGCTTCTAAGGCAAAGAAAGAAGGCTACAATATTATCGCCGACAAGTTTGAGCAGACAGCAAACAATGAAAAAGAACATGCCAAGATTTGGTTTAAGTTGCTTCATGACGGTGCTGTTGCAGACACAATGACCAACCTCAAAGATGCTGCTGCCGGTGAAAACTATGAATGGACAACGATGTATGATCGTATGGCTAAAGAAGCTCACGAAGAAGGTTTTACAAAAATTGCTTACCTTTTTGAGGCTGTTGCAAAGATTGAAAAGGGTCATGAAGAAAGATATAAAGCTTTGTTGGATTCTTTGGTTGAAGGCAAAATTTTTGAACGCCCGACAAAAGTTATTTGGGAATGCGCTAACTGCGGCCACAGAGTTGAAAGCCCCAAAGCTCCTGAGAAATGCCCTGTTTGCGACCATCCGCAAGCATATTTCTTTGAATTGCAGGAAGAATTTTAATCTATATCTGCCTAAAAGAAAGCCTCTGCTCTTTGCAGGGGCTTTTTTTTGATTCTATAAAACTTAAAATAATAGTTTAAAAAACACAATTTTGGATTAGAATGTTTGAAGTTTTTTTGTTTTGGGGACTTTTATAATGAAGCTGTCTGATATTTTGGGTGATATTGAGTTTGAAAAAACCGCGATTGACTCTCGCAAAGTTGAGAAAGGTGATTTATTTGCCGTATTTACGGGAGATTCCGATCTCAATAAAAAATATGCCGAAGACGCTGTTGCAAAAGGTGCGGCTGCGGTTTTAACAGACGATGTTTCTCTTGCTTTGTCTGTTCCGGTTATTTGTCGTGATGATGCTCCTCTTTTGCTGGGCGAAATCAATAAAAAACTACATCAGCCCCTGCCCGAGGTTTTCGCTGCAGTTACAGGCACAAACGGCAAAACATCTACTGTGTCTTTTTTACGTCAAATTTGGGATTTTGCTGGACTTAATGCGGCAAGTTTCGGAACGCTTGGCGTTCGCACAAAGGAAAAAACAGAATATACCGGCTGGACAACGGCGGACAATGTTACAATGTATCAGAAGCTAAACGAGGTTGCCCTTAAAGGTGTTTCTCATATTGCCATCGAAGCCTCAAGCCATGGTTTAACTTTGCACCGCCTTGCCGGACTTAAGTTTAAAACTGCCGGTTTTACCAATATTACGCAAGACCATTTGGACTTTCATCACACGATGGAAAACTACTTTAATGCCAAAATGCAACTTTTTGAAAATTATATGGAAAAAGGTGCTACGGTTGTACTTAATGCAGATATTCCAGAGTTTGAAAAAATTAAAGAATTATGCGAATCTTTGGGTTTAACGGTTTGGTCTTACGGCAAAAAAGGAAAAGAGCTGAGACTTACTCTTCAAAATCTCCACCAAGTCGGACAAGATTTGGATTTGGAGATTTTGGGTAAAAAATATTCTGTTCCGACACAAATCACCGGTGCTTTTCAGGCTTGGAATGCTCTTTGCGCTCTTGGAATGGCTTTGGCAACAGGCGTTAACGAAAGTGATGCCGTTAATGCTTTATCTAAGCTCAAAAATCCTGAAGGACGAATGGAGCTTGTCGGTACAACTGCTAAAGGTGCCAGTATATATGTTGACTTTGCGCACACACCGGACGGCATTGAAAATGCGCTGAAATCTCTAAAAAACCATGCAAAAGGAAAACTTTGGATCGCTTTTGGTTGCGGCGGAAATCGAGACACAACAAAACGCCCGAAAATGGGTGCTATTGCAACAGCCTTGGCCGATGAAGTTATTGTTACGGATGATAACCCGCGTTTTGAAAATCCGGCTGATATTCGTCAGCAGATTTTGGCTGCCGCGCCGAATGCGCTTGAAATTGGAGATAGAGCAGAAGCTATTAAATATGTTATGCAACAAGCTGCTCAAGGCGATGTTATTCTCCTTGCCGGAAAAGGTCATGAAGAAGGACAAATTATTCAGGGTAAGGTTTTGCCTTTTAATGATAAGAAAGAAGTTTTGAAAAATTTATAAAAAAAAGCTCCGCAAAATTGTGGAGCTTAATTTTCCGTAAAATGGCCGGTAATTACTCGACTACTTTAAGGCTTCCTGCTACGGTCTTACCTCTTTCGGTAGCCAATTCGTAGCTGATTTTGGCTCCTTCGTTAAGAGTTCTCATACCGGCGGCCTGAACTGCCGAAATGTGAACGAAAATATCATTACCGCCTTCATCTGGAGTGATGAAGCCATAACCTTTTTTGTTATTAAACCATTTTACTGTTCCTGTTGCCATAATTTTATCCTTTTCACAAACAGGTTGATACGCTTTGTTTATAGAAGCTTTTTAACGGCGACTACTTTTAAAGTAGTAATATAGTTCTCATATCTTGGCAAGATAATTTACAAAAAAATACTTTAAGCTGTTAGTGGTTGTTTTTTTCTTTTTCATTATTATATTGTTAATGTGTTTAACTTGCGGAAAGGATTAGGAATGAAAAAATCATCTTTGATTTTTTTTGTTTTTTTGGCATCGTTGGTTGTTTCAATATCTGTAGCAAAAGCCGAGACCGATAAAAACGATTTTTCATCCGAAAGTCATTGGTTGTCTAAAGAAAAAAAGGATATTACAGAACAGTATGACAAGGCTATCTATAAAATTGAAAAGTCGCAATTAAATGAAAATCTTAAAAATATGCTCAGACAACAAGCCAATGAAAACAAAAATCTGGCAACCAAACAAGCTGAAGAAATCAATATGCTAAGAAAGAAACATCAAGCCGCAAGAGAATCTTATCGTGCTGAATTTATGAAAGATAAATCTAACCGAAAAGCCGTCAAAGAAGTTGATGATATTTTATAAAAAAACTCCATACTTTCTTAAACAGCTCTGTTAGTTTCCAGAGCTGTTTTTTTGTAAATTAGCTATTCACAAATTAAAAATTCTTTGTTAGATTGGGGCGTTACCTGCGGCATTGGGGCTGCGGGTCTTTAATTGCGATATTAAAAAAGGAATTTAGATATGACATTGAAAAATACAAGAGCCGGTAATTATCCGGAATGGTATCAAAACGTTGTGGCTGAAGCTGATATGGCCGAGAATTCATCCAGTCCGGGATGTATGGTTATTAAACCTTGGGGATATGGTATTTGGGAACGTATTCGCGATGTTTTTGATGAAAAAATTAAGTCAACCGACCACGAAAACTGCTATTTTCCAATGTTTATACCACTTTCCTTTTTTCAAAAAGAAGCTGAACATGTGGATGGTTTTGCTAAAGAGATGGCTGTGGTTACACATTCTCGTCTTTCTATGAAAGACGGCAAACTCACTCCCGATTCAGAATTGGATGAGCCCTTAATCGTCCGTCCGACCTCTGAGGCTATTATTGCCGACTCTTTCTCGAAATGGGTTAAATCATACCGCGATTTGCCGGTTTTGGTTAACCAATGGGCAAATGTGGTTCGCTGGGAAATGCGCCCTCGCCTGTTTTTGAGAACACGCGAATTTTTATGGCAAGAAGGTCATACGGCACATTCTTCCGCTCAAGAAGCAGAAGAAGAAACAAAACGTATGCTGGAGGCTTATCGTGAACTCTGTGAAGAAACTTTGGCTATGCCGGTTATTTGCGGCCGCAAGCCTGAGCACGAAAAGTTCCCCGGTGCCGTTGATACTTATTGTGTTGAAGCGATGATGCAAGATGGTAAAGCTTTGCAGGCCGGAACATCTCACTTCCTCGGACAGAACTTTGCAAAATCTGCTAATATCTCTTTTGTTAACAAAAACAACCAACCGGAATTTGCTTATACAACTTCTTGGGGCGTCTCAACACGTCTTATCGGTGGTGTTATTATGACACATGCTGATGATGAAGGTATGGTTGTTCCGCCCAAAATTGCACCTTATCAAGTAGTTATTGTTCCTGTTATCAAAAATGACAGTGATGAAGATGCAGTTATGACTTATATCAAAAGCTTACAGACTGAACTTTTGGCTCAAAAACCGTTTGGCGAGAAAATTCGCATTAAGCTTGATAAACGCGACCGCAAGAGTGTTGACAAGTTTTGGGAATGGACACGCAAAGGCGCACCGGTTATTTTGGAAATTGGTCCTCGCGATGTTGCAGAAAACAATGTTATGGTTAAAGAACGTATTCGTCTCGGTACGCCGGAGGGTAAGGTTGTACTTAATAAAGACGAATTTGTTAAAACGATTGCACAACGCTTGGAAGGCATTCAGAAAGAAATGTTTGAAAAAGCTAAGGCTCGCCTTGAACAAAACGTACACACCGATATTAAGACGCAAAAAGATTTTCAGGAATATTTTGCTAACTCCAACTCTTGGATTGAAGAAGGCAAGGATGGAAAAGTTGCTTTTGTTCGCGGTAAATGGAGCGGTGATGAAAACTCAGAAGAGCTTTTGAAGGCTATGAAAATAACCATTCGTTGCATTCCGTTTGACCAGAGCGGTACTAAGGGTGAGTGTTTGCTTACGGGTAAACCTGACGCAACTATTGATGTTATCTACGCCAGAAGCTACTAACCCCTTCATATAAGGAGAAAATCATGAAAAGTTTGATGTTATTGTCTGCCGCTTTTGCCTTTTTGTTCTCGGCTAATGTTGTTTGCGCACAAGAAACCCAGCAAGCACAGCCTTCCGCTGAAGAAATTCAGGAAAAACTAAAAGCAGCGGTTAAGGCTGAATTTGCCAATGTTGATGCAAACAGTGACGGTGCTGTCTCTTTAGATGAATTTATCGATTATTCAACCAGAGAGACAAAAATCAAAGCTGAAAATACGTTTAAGGGTTTTGACACTGATAATGACGGTATGCTCAGCGAAGATGAATATATGGTCGCACTGCAAAATATGATGCGCCAGTTGGCTGAACAGATTAAGGCATCTGTCGGTCAGGAATAATATATTTTTCATGCAACAAAAAAAGCTCCAAATCCGGAGCTTTTTTTGTTTGAAAAGATTAGCTCATTTCTCTTTGCAATGTGTAGTTTTGCTGCATCATATAATTTCTGTTGTTAAAATTGATATAATTTTTAAATTCTCGTTTGAAATCTTTGGCGGAACCATATTTTTTATCTCTTACATAGCGCAGCATAGACAGATATATGCAATCTTTGGCTTCCGGCTTAAAACTTGATAAAACGGCAATTTTACGCTGCATCATAGCCTCGTAATCAAAGCTATTATCCCCTAAACAACGTAGGCCTCGTAATTGTTTTTGAGAATGTTGTATGGCTTCTTCATTGCGCTTGATTTGGAACTCGGCTAATACACCATGATAATTAACCATAGCGTCTAAGTCGCTGACCTCATCCAGCTTTTTGCTCAAATTTTTGCTGTCTTCTGACGGATTGTTTTTCTGAAGGGTTTGATACAAAAACGCAAATAGTGTCGTTTTGTTTTCTTTGGCAATGTCCAATCTTCTTAAAAAGGTCATGCCCGGAGTTTCAATTATCTCTCTCATTTTAAGCCTCCGTCCATAATTATATTATAATTTAATTATAGCACAAACAAAGGCACATAACAACTTATTTTGTAACAAAAACGTAACAAAACTCTTTGGGTAAAAAAGCGTGGGAATGTAAGCAAATTTTGTTTGCGTCAAAAGCATATTTATTGTACCTTTGGTGAGAAAAGGAGCTCTTTAATGTCTTGTATTTGTTATTCATCTGAAATATATCATCTCGACCCAAACGATTTAATTTCGTTAAAAGACAGCAAGATAAAAGATGAAGTTAATGTTTCAGATGAAGTTATGTTACTCATTGGACATAATCCGATTTGGATTGATAAATCAACCGGCACCGCAGACACTCTTCTACGTGGACGTGAGGTGGTAAAAAAAGCTATTGAGCAAAAACAAGCTTTTATTCCGGTAAGAATTGCTTTTGTGCCAAAAATCAGTCGTTTTGACTTTTTATCGCCGCTTATTCGCGTATTAAGATACAAGCACAAATTCTATTCATCTCGCATCTATCATATTGATCCCTTTGAAATCAGGGCAAAAAAAATTGAGAGAAACTTTCGTACAAAAGAAAATGCTTACAAGTTTACAAACCCTAAACACAAAATAGCCAAAGCCGAAAGGCTGGATATGTATGAAAAACTTAAAGAAAGTATGATGACCAACGGATATAACGACCGTTTTCCGATTGATATTATGCTTTGTCGGATTTTGGGGGTGCAAGATACACTCAACCAAGGACATCATCGTATGGGGGTAGCCATAGACTGCAATATTCACAGAATTGCGGTTATGTTTTCTGCCGTTGGGCAAGCTCCGCGCTTTTTGCGGCCTTTATTTAAAGTCTTAGCAAAAATTATGTTGTTATTCAAGCAATGAGTGTTGATTATGAAGAATATTGTCCATATCTCTAACTTTAATCTTATGCGCCTAAAGGGTTGTTTTCAAAACGGTTTTCCGATTAAAATTTCTAATGGATTGGTTCGAAACGGTTATGCGGTTTTGAACTATCCGGACAGAGATTTGTGTCGGATGTTTGGTTTCGGACATATGAATTTTTGGGGCAAGAGAAAACTCAACCAGCACCTCATCAACTATTGCAAAACCGTTAAACCAGATGCCTTGCTTATCGGGCATGCAGATTTAATTGAAGCAGATACTCTCTTAAAAATCAAAGAGATTTTCCCTCACCTTCGCATTATGCAATGGAGTTGTGATTGGATTGTTCCGGGGTTGGCTGAGCGCAATATTGCCGCCTTAAAGAAATATTTGGATGTGGTTGATGTTTTGATGATTTCAACCGGAGATGAAAAGCTTCTGCGTCAATTTAAGCTCCCTCGCAACAAAGTGGCTTATCTTCCTAATATGGCTGATAATTCTATTGAAACAAACCGTTGCTTTGAGAAAGAAAGCTTACCCTATGACATTATGCTTTGTACAAATACGGGCAAACGCCAGTTTTGTGGAAAAGATGAGGAAATTGAGCAAGTTATTGATGAAGCGAATGCAAAAGTTCCGAATCTGAAATGGCTTTTGGCCGGTTTGAAGGGGAACCCTAACCTCAACGGCTACGAATATATTGAGGCTTTAGGCAAAGCGGCTATGGGCTTGAATTTGAGCCGTGTTAACGATGTATATTTGTACAGCTCGGACAGGTTGGCGCATATTATGGCAGACGGACAATTAGCCTTTATTGACAGAAGAAACGGATTTTCTACGCTCTTTGAAGAAGATGAAGCCGCTTTTTATGATACTAAAGAAGAATTTTTTGATAACCTTCGGTATTTTAAAGAAAATCCGCAAAAGCGTATGAAAGTAGCGCGCAAAGGCTGGCAAAAAATTCATACCGAATATAACGAGCGAGCGGTTACAAAGTTTATGGCGGACTTGTTATTTGATAAATATGAACCTCAAGGAAAACCTTGGCAGATTGTGATTAACGACTGATTGGAGAGAAAAAATGCGATATAATCATCAGTGGGCGGTTGAGTTGTTTCAGGAGTTTTTGGCAAAACATCAGAATGAGCTGACTGCTCCGATGATTGTGGCGGCAGAGTTTGCGATGGAGGCTCACCGCGGTCAAACACGCAAAAGCTCAGATATTCCCTATGTTTCTCATTTATTTGAAGTCGCCGGTATTTTGATGGAGCACAAAGCTTGTGAAAACTTGGTTATTGCCGGCCTACTCCACGATGTTTTGGAGGACACCAACAAGACAATTGCGGATATGGAATGTTTGTTTGCTCCTTCCAAAGCCAAAGAGATTATCAAACTTGTTTTGGCAGACACCGAAAAAGATAAATCTATGCCATGGAAACAGCGCAAATTGGAAACAATTGGCTACCTTAAGCGCACAAAAAGCAAAAACGGTATGCTTTTGATTGCCGCCGACAAGCTCTCTAATCTGCGGTCTTTTTACAGAACTCTACAAGACTGTGGCGAAAGTATGTGGCAAGATTATAACTCCGGAAAAGAAGACCAACATTGGTATTATGAAACAATCGGAGAATTATTGAATAATAAATTAAGCAATTACAACAAAATAAACAAAGAATATAAAGAATTACTTAAAATTGTTTTCAAGTAATTGCGGGGCGTTTTTATGAAAAAATTGTCTTTTGTTGCTTTGGCTTTGTCGGGAATATTTTGCCTTACACCGCTCTCTTTGAGCTTGAGTGCGGAGAATAGCGTTATTGCGCCTGCCTCGCAAAATGAAATGAGCAAAGAAACTTATGAAAAATTCAGAAAAATTATGCTTGAAGGCTCGCCTGATGATTTGCACAAACTTATTAAAGATGGTTTTGATGTTAATCTTACTTATAACGGGACAACGCCTTTGTTCAAAGCCATTGGCAATATCCCTTATGCTTTTGGAGCACTTACATCACAAATTTCTCCTGATAACGCCTTGGAAAAAGTTAAGATTATATTAGAGGCCGGTGCAAACCCCAATCAAGAAAGCGGAAGTAAATTGCGCATTTTGCCGCTAGAATCCGCCATACATATTCCTTTTAAAATTCATGATTATGAAAAAGCTTTTTATAATGTTCTTGTAGATATGATAAAATCAGGTGCGGATAACAATTATTGTATTGCTAATTTTGCCAAGCCGTGTGATGCCGTAACACAGGAAGATTTGGACCTTTTGAAATATAAGATTAATCAGGCTTACAAGATTGCTTCGCAAAGTGCGGACGACTATGTATTGAAAACCGTAGCTTTGTTGGTTGAAAATGGTGCTGATGTGAATGCCAAAGGTTCTGACGGCAAACCGGTTATCTTTTCTGCATTGGTTGGAACAAGTTCTACAAATTTAGAGATATTGAAGTATTTGATTTCCAAAGGTGCAGATGTGAATATTCGGGATGCACAAGGAAATACACCGCTGTTTTTTGCCTCTGGAAATCAGGAGGCCGTTGACATCTTGCTTGCTGCAGGCGCGGACAAGTCTCTCTATAACTACAGCGGTATGCGTTATGATGAATATACCAAAAGAACAAAAAGCAGCTATGTAGATGCGGACGGCAGTGTAAAGTCAGAATATTTGGATTAATCAGGCAAAACGGCGGCGGCTGTCATAGGCCAAGCCTAAGCCAACACTGGATAATTTGTCACCTGATGAAAATGCAGCATCTTTGAAGATGTTTCGCATTGTTTTGTTTATCAGCGGAATTTCGGTTGAGCCACCGGTTAAAATAACTAATCCGATGTTTTCTGCTTTTACGCTTGCCATAATCAAGCATTCATTCAAAGAGGCAGAAATTTTTTCGACATCTTTAGCTATGCTTGTATCAAACGCTGCCCTCGCCGCCTGAATTGTCGGCTTGCCCGCCACATAGGCCAAAGTTTTGCTTACGCATTCCGTTTCTGTCAGCTCAATTTTGGTTTGCTCTACATCATTAAGTATCTTATGCCCTGTTTCGCAAACGAGAATATCTCTTAGACGTGCGTATTGTTCCGGCTGATGAGCGTTTGCCAAAACCTCGTTGACAATTTTTAGATTTTTATAAGTATAAGCAGAGTTTATGCGGCTCCATTCCGCAAGCTCAAAATATTGGGAAGAAGGCACAAACAAATTTTGCGCGCCATAAGTTGTCTGATAGCCAAAGCTCGGCATAAAGCAACGCAAGCTCAAATCTCGGTCAAAATCATTGCCGCCGATGCGTACGCCGGTTGAAGCCAAGATATCGTCTTTGCGATTGTTTTTCATTGCCGACTTTGGTCCGAGGCGGATAAGCGCAAAATCTGAAGTTCCGCCACCGATATCTACAACACAGGCAAGCTTTTCTTCTTGGAGTTTGGCCTCGTGTGCAAAAGCGGCGGCAATCGGCTCGTACTGAAAGCAGATTTCACTAAAGCCGACCGAACGGGCTATATTTTCCAACTCCTTTTCTGCTTTGGCATCGCCTACCGAATCATTATCGCGAAAATGCACCGGCCTGCCCATAACAACTCTTGATATTGGTTCTTGCTGGCTTTGTTCCGCCGTGTCTTTCAGATAAGCCACAAACTGTGCCAAAATATTTTCAAAACGGCGTTGTTGTCCGTTTATTGTGGTACCGATTGTCATTAAATCCGTTCCGAGTACGCGTTTCAGGCTACGCATAAAGCGTCCTTCTTGCCCTGTCAAATAAGCCTGAATTGCCTGATTGCCAAATAAAACACCGCTTTTGTCGGCGGGATAAAATATGGCACTTGGGATGGTGGGATGGTTGGCAAAAGGAATCAGCCTCGGAAGATTGCCGTTTTCAGATACGGCTATGGCTGAGTTGGTCGTACCGAAATCTATTCCAGCAGAAACAACAGACATGAGTAAAAACTCCGATTTTGAGGTGAAAACCGGAGCTTTTTACCATCCATCAGCTATTTCGTCAACTGTTTATTTTATCAGTTCCTGCAGTATCGGGTCGGTATTGATTAAGCTCAAGGCTTTGTCATAGCTATCTTGCTCCGAAAGAATGGTATAAAATCCGCGCTTGATGCTCGGGGCTAGCTTAAGTGCTGCCTCAAACTCGGATTTTTTGAACGGATTTTGTTTTACAAAGTCAAAGAAACCTGTTTTATGCAAAATCTCGCGCAGGCTGTCCGTGCTGGGATTATTCTGCAGTAAAGCGCAGAGATAAGTCGCCGTTCCGACCTGCAAACCGTGCATTTGCGGACGAGCAGAAATGCTGTCCAGAGCATGAGATATAAGATGCTCCGAACCGCTTGCCGGTCTGGATGTGCCTGCAACTTCCATTGCTATACCGCTCATCAGTAAAGATGTGCTCAGGCTTCGCTGAAACTCCGGTGCATTAATATCATAAGAATGTTTTATAAACAATAAATCAAGTGAGTTATAGGCCAGCATGGAAGCAAAGTCGCTGTAACGCTCAAGTTTACGATTGGCGGCTTCCTTCCAATCGGCCAGAGCCGTTATCTTGGAAACCATATCGCCGATGCCGGAATAAAAGAAAATCGGCGGGCAGCTTTTGATGACATCTAAATCCATGACAACGCCGAAAGGAATGCTTGACTTGACTGTCTTACGCTTTCCATCCACCGTAAGCGAAGATGTCGGACTGCAAAAGCCATCATTCGATGTCGAGGTCCAGCAGATGCGCCGAATATTTGGCAAAATCCAGAGCTTTGCCGCCGCCGATGCCTATAATGGCATCCGTTTCGGGCGGAAGCTGAAAGGCGGTCTTGTTTATGGCCTCAATGCTTATGTCATTGATAATTTGCTTGTGCGCAATATTTATATTATTATCCTTAAAACCTTGATAGAGCTTTTCTCCAATAAGCTCTTCCGTTCCCTCACCTAAAAAAAGTGCAATATTCTGCAGGTTTTTATCTATCAGATATTTGCCAATCTTATAAATCTTACCATTGCCGATTTTCAAAAGATAAGGAATATTGATTTGTTTGTTGATATAAGGCTGGTTAAACATTTCAGAGCTCCTTCAGATAAGCATTGATAACACCAAAGTCTTTGAACGGATGTGCCTTTACGCCGTTTTCCTGACATTTCTTTAGTAAATCGCGGCGGGCAAAAACGACATCGGCGTTCCAAGCGGCTTCATAGTCCGGCAAGCCATCTCCGGCATAAATAACTTCATATCCCTCGCGATGCAGTTTTTGCACGATTGCGGCTTTGGATATGCCTGTATTTTCATCATAATACGGACTATTTTGCTCTGGCTTATACATCATCAACCCTTGCTCTGGACTATACTCACCATGGTTGGTTACTAAGGTGATGTTATATTTTTGCAAAATGTCACCGATTAAGAAATTAATATAATAATCGCAACCTGCCGAGCAGATATAAAAAGGAATGCCTTTTTCTTTACAGATTTGCGCAGCCTCAATAAAACCATTATCCACCGGAATTTTGCGCATAAAGGCATCTAACTTTTCTTGCGGAACGCGGATTTTGGCAAACATCTCTTTTAAGGCATCAAAATGTGTTTGTTTACCTGACTTAAACCTTCGCCATGGCTCCAAAGCCTCATCATCAAAAAAAGCTTTTGTGGCATAAGCAAAAAAATCATCATCGGTTATCGTCCCGTCAAAGTCGCTTATAAAAGCTGTTTTTTGTTTCATGCGCCCTCCTCTTTTAAGGTTTTTGTTTATTATATATAAATATTCTTTATTTTTTATAAAGATTTATGCTATATTAAAGTTTGGAATTAACAACATGAGGTTATTTTTTTAATAATGTTTCTTTTAATATTTTTTGCCACAACGGCAATCGGTATTTCCTTTTTGTGTTCGGTTATGGAAGCCGCTTTATTATCCATCACCCCGAGCTATATTGCTCAACTTGAAGAAAAAAGCCCTAAATGGTTCAAACAAGTTAATGCCTTGAAACAAGACATTGATACGCCTTTGGCCGCTATTTTGACCCTTAACACCATTGCTCATACCGTCGGTGCGGCCGGTGTGGGTGCTCAGGTTGCCGAAATGTACGGACAATCCTATTTGGGTTTGGCTTCTGCTATTATGACCTTGGCTATTTTGGTCTTGTCCGAAATTTTGCCAAAGACTATCGGCGCAAAATATTGGCGCAAACTTGTTCCGTCTATGTGTGTTACGTTAAAAATCATGATTATCATTTTGCGCCCGTTCCTTTATATCTCAAGCTTTATTATGGGAATGTTCGGGAACGATGACGACCCGACAAACATCAAGGATGAGATTAAGGCTTTGGCTAAGATGGGACGTGATGAAAAGGTTATTGATGAAAACAAATATCGCGTCATCAGAAATGTTATTAATCTACAAGAGGTTAGAGTAAAAGATGTTATGACTCCTCGTACCGTTGTACATACGGTTAAACCCGGTACAACCATTAAAGAATTTGATAAATTCTTGGCATCAACCCCTTTCTCTCGCTTTCCGATTGTTGATGAAGCTGAGCAGAAATTTTTGGGGTATATCCATAAGTCAAGTTCCTACAGAGCTGAGGATGATAATCGTCCGGTTGAGGATTTTGCTCGCCCGATGGCTAGCTTTTCTACTGATGCCAGACTGGAAGATGTTCTGACCTCTATGCTCAATGACCACAACCACATGGCTTTGGTTGTAGACCCGTTTGAAAACTGGGTTGGTATTATCACTCTGGAGGATGTTATTGAAACCATCCTTGGCAACGAAATTATTGATGAAACCGACCAAGTGGCGGATATGCGCCTTTATGCTAAACTTAAATGGAAAAAGAAAAAAGAGCAAAAAGGTATCGGGCTTGAATGTGCTCCCGCTGAGTAAACTTAAAATCTCCGCTTATAACGGGGATTTTTTTATATAAAAATTTTTGATTAATGGTTCGCTTTTTGCAGGAAATGAAAACTCAAGAAAAGCATTTGTACCCTGCTCAAAAATGTCTTTCTCTGCTGTTTTTGCTTCCTCTGCAGGAAGATAATAACGATAATTTTCCTTGAACCTTTCTTTGGGACAAACATTGTCAGCAAATTGTTTGCAATCAGTCTTATCCCAATTAAGACGCAAGTTCAGATAATGACCCGAAAGTAAGTCTCTTGGGTCATAGCCGGATACGGCTATTGTAACTTTTGGAGCTGAAATATATGGAAAATATAACATTCCGAGCCAGCCGAGCAAAACAAGAGATGGTATTGCCATCAAAAGAATGGATATGCTTTTTTTCATTTTTATCCCCTCTTCGTTAGAAAATTTTGACGATTATTCCATGCATAGGCTACAACAAACAACAATATTGAGGTTACGATTAAGCCTGTTCCCGTCGTCAGCAGAGAGCCGAAAACTTGCGCATAAATCATAAAAAAGCGCAAAGCTATCAGCGTAACAAAAAATTTGTATAATCTGTTTTGACCGGATTTTAGAGCATAAGCAGCCAAGACCCAAAGCATACTTAGACTAAATGCCGCGCTCCAAATTTGGTATAATGTTTTGTTTTCAGGCAAAAAGCTGCCGATAAAGACAAAAAACGTGAATAGGCTCAAGATTGTGCTCCAATATTTATGCCCTTTTTGACGATTAATAAAACAAATTATGCAAGCAACGAATGCAATGACACCCCAGAAAACAAAGGTATATACATTATTTGTAGCCGAAGAAGTATAAATATAATCACCACTAATATCCGTTAAGGCAACATAAAGCGCAACGAAAGCATAGGTCCACCAACGAATTGCACCATTGATGATTTTGAATTTGTTTTCGGTCAAGAGCAGAACTAGAGCTAAAAAGAAAAATTCAGATATTTCCCAAATTCCCGGATATGAGTTTTTTATTTGGTCTATGAAGTCAGCCAATGCCGGTCTTGACATTAAGACATCAAATAAAGACAGAACAAATGTCGGAAACCAGACAAAAGGAAGCCATTTATATGAGACCAGCGGCAACAAAGGCAAAGTAAGCAAACACCAAAACAGCAAAGCCTCAAGGTTTAGTGATGAAAGATGATATATCTGTGCAATAAGCCCGATACCGGCCAAACACCACAAGGCATAAATAAACAAGGCTGTATTAAAAAGAACATCTTTTTGTTTGAGATAAGCCCAAATGCTTGAAGCAACCACCGCAAATAACAAAGTAAAATAACTTGTTAATTTGACAGTAACGCTTATTTGCACCCAGTTATGAGCTATTAGGGAGATTATGCCTAAACCCAGAGCAATGCTTGCTAAAAGAAGAATGGCTTTTACAGATGCATTTTTCTGGCGTTGTTGTTCAAAATTTTGCAATTTTTCTTTTTGTTCCTGAGTTATCAGATTGGCCGAAACCCATTCGGATAATTTCTTATTCAAATTCATCTGTTTTCTCCAACATAAATATTTTTCATATAATATCTTAAGTCTTTGAATTTTCAAGCGCGGAACAAAAATTCTTAACAAAACATTAAAAAACATTGCATAACCTTTGATGTTGAGTTGACGAAAGTTCTTAGCTCAGATAAAAGTTGGAAAGTATAAAAG
This sequence comes from uncultured Pseudomonadota bacterium, assembly GCA_949292375.1. Lineage (GTDB taxonomy): Bacteria > Pseudomonadota > Alphaproteobacteria > RF32 > CAG-239 > Scatacola_A. Next base: position 68,906 of record CASEZG010000006.1, read on the forward strand.
TGTTTTTTGTAACTTTAATCTGAAAATTTGGGGATATGAAGATTAAGTTTTTATTTAGAAAAGCAATCACGCTCGTATCTTTAGCGGCGTTCTGTTTTGCTTATTCTCCTGTGGTTCAGGCTAATGGTTTGCCGCCGATTAGTCTTGCACAGATGTATTCATATGCCTCAAGTGGAAATGTCAGAGCTCTTCGTGCAGCGGTTCAACGCGGTTTAAATATCGACTCCCGCGATAGGTTCGGAAATACGGGGCTATGTCATGCCATTTTGCAAAACAACTGTACGGCTTATAATGCTTTTAGAGCAAGCGGTGCTAACCCGCGTTCTCCTTGTATTCAAAACATTCCTGTTCAGCAATATGATCGTTTTATGTCCAGAAGCTGCACCGCGAATATTGATGACACCCCAAGACAAGCTTATAATAAATTTAATGAAGGCGAGTTTATTATTGCAAAACGTACGTGGGTTATCGGCGGAATATTGCTTGCCGGCGGGTTGGTTGCCATCTTAAGCGGTGGTGGCGGCGGTGGCGGCGGTGCTGTTTATTTTGCTCCGTATACGGAACCTGACGACAGTTTGGCTAAATTTGCAGGAACTGCTATTCCTGACTTGCCGGAGGCAACCCCTTATAAGCCAATTACTTATTTTGCCGATAATAATACAACAATAATTAATCAGGTGGACGGCTCTAATCCAAACAACTTTTCCGTAAGCAATAACTCTTCTATAAAGGGTACGGAAGGAGAACAGAAGCTTATTGATATTATTGATTTGAACGGAAATATTTTGGATTATGCCGCTTATTTGAAGGTCGGAATGAAGGCTCGCAACAGCTCAACCGTTATTAATGGTACAGCTGCAGATGGTGCGACGGCTCCGATGATTACGATTGGAGAAGCATCTATCGGTATGGCCGCTGACGACTCCAGTAAAGCCACAAATTACGGAACTCTTAAAGTACTCGCCCAAAACGGCGCGTTTGGTATGGTGGCCGGCAACCACTCAGTTGCTACGAATCAGTCCGGAGATATTAGTTTACAGTTTAAGGGAATTAACAACCAAGATACAATTATCGGAATGTATGCTGATACCTATTCCTCTATTGTAAACTTCGGTAATATCGTCGGTAATACAATCAATACCGGCGGTTCAGGTACGGGTGATACGACGGCAAACGCCGGTACTATGATTGGTATGGAAGTAAGAACGGTTGATGAAGTTCCCTACCCTAGCAGCACGCCACTCTCCACTGCTACAAATAACAGCAAAATTACCTTAGGAGCTCAGAGTGATTCTGCTGCCATTAAAACCTCGTTGATTGGTATGGGCGGATATTTAGATCAGGACTTTTTAGATGGTTCTAAACTAATCAGTCGTGCCAGCAGTTTGTATCTTTATAACAGCATAAACGGAACTATTACGCTTAATTATACGCTGACAGGCTCAGGGTCGTATGCGCCGGATGAGAATACATTGCTGAAAGGAAACGGCGGTATTGTCGGTATGCGCGCAGACGCTAAAACACAGGCTGAAAATGATGGTACAATATCTTTAACCTTATCTTCAGGTGTGGATAATGCCGCTGCCGGAATGCTCTCCGTCCATGGGGGAACTATTACCAACAACAAAACCATAACCGTAACCGGTGGCAACGGAAACTATGGAATGCTCAGCGTTCGCGGACAAGGAAGTAATGCTGAGATAGATTCTCTTATGCCTATTTTGATTAATGGAGAAACCGGAAGCATTGTTGTTACTAGTACAAACGGCTTTGGTATGGCATCGTTTAATGGCGGTGAAGTTACAAATAATGGCTCTATTCGCTTGAATAATACCGGAACGGGTATGAGAACAAATAATGGTATTTTGACAAACGACGAAGGTGCCACCATTACTTTACAAAATAGCGGTTCAGGTATGGTTATTAAGTCCGGTGATCCGACGACTGATAGTTCAAGCAGCGGTGGCGATACATCGGGTGGTGACACATCGGGTGGAGACGATACATCAGGAGACGGAACAGCTACCACCGCAGACACGGGAGAAACAGGAGCCCCAAGCAAGCAAGACTTGAGTAATGCTCAGGCTATAAATAAAGGTACAATTACAATTAACAATGCTGATGGTGCACAAGGTATCTTTCTTGAGGATGGAACTGCCACAAACGCAGGAGATGGTATTTTTATTACAAATACATCAAGAGTGCCTACTTCTGCCTCTTATGGTATTAAGGCTGAAAAAGGAACCGTACAAAATAATAGTAAGATTGATATGAATGTTTTGGTTTCTGAAGATAGTTCGACCAGCGTTGATTCATATGGAATTTATAGTGATTCTGCAAATATTACCAATGGCGTGACTGGTGAGATTATTTTCAGAACCAGAGGTACGGGTATTGCCACAACCTCAGGCCGTGTAATTAATATGGGAAAGATTAATTTACAACAAGGCGGTACCGGTATATCTTCTTCTAACGGTAATGTTTTCAATACCGAAGGAGCCAGCATTATAATTAATGACAACAATACTGCTGCAAGTACTGGTATTGTTTCTCAGGCCGGTGAAATTACAAATGAAGGAACGATTACAATTACGAATGGTAACGGTTCAACAGGTGTTAAAGCTGGTCTTAAAGTTAACAATTATAACCAAATTAATCTTACCGGAAGGAATGTTACGGGTATTGAATTGACCGGACAAGATGCATCTGCCAATAACGGAACAGCTATCGGAGGTGAAACGAGCGGAACAATATCCATAACGAGTAATGGTCAAGGGGATAGTTTTTATGGTATAAAAGCCGGAGCATCTGCGGTTAATGCAAATATCAATAACTATGGAAAAATAAGCTTTGAAGGAAGTGATGACTTTTTGAGCTCACAGCAAAAAGCTTATGGTATTTCTATCCTTGATGGTACGGCTAATAATCTGGGAAGTATTACTTTTGATGGAATGTCCGGTTGGGCTATGTATACGACGACGGGTACTCTGAATAACCGCGGTTCAATTATTATGAATGCCGGAGGTATCGGCTTGTACGCTAACGGAGCCGGCGGACAATTGAATAACTACAAGCAAATTGCCATTAATGTTCCGGATAATGACTCACAGGCTGCTACATATGGTCTTTATGTTGATGGAGGAGCCACTGCAACAAACGCGGCAGGTGGAGAAATCTTTATTAACAGCAACGCCTCTCCGACTATGATGTTGGCTGAAGCCTTCGGTATTTATGTTAACCAGGGATCGGCTACAAACAACGGAACGATTACTATTGCCGGAAGTAACAGCACAGGCATGGCTTATGTCGGAGCCACCGATACAGACGCTTTGACAAACGGGGAAAATGGGGTCATTTCTTTAACCGGAAATACGAATATAGGTATGACCTCTTCCGGTGGTAAAATGACCAACCAAGGGACAATCAATATTGGAACAAAATCTGAAGATGGAGTTATTACTTCTTCCATTAACTCTATCGGTATGCAAACAACCGGAAGCAAAGAGGCTTTCAATCAAGGAACGATTAATATTTACTCTAGTGGTTCTGTTGGTCTGCAAAGCAATGCTGCTGATGGAGAGATAACCAATAATGGAACAATTTATATTGATAATGCTGCTTCTAATTCCTATGCCTTTTTGAGCTTGGCGGGAACTGCCATTAATGGAAAAACAGGTACTGTTTCTAATATGCAGAGCAATACCGATTATATGCGCGCGGAAGGCGGAAACTTATTAAACCAAGGTACTTTGATAATCACTAACGGTGTTAACAATGTTAATGCAATGCATGTGGCAAAAGGTGGAACGGCAACGAACTATGGTGATGCTACGACAAATACTTTCGGTACAATTAATGTTGGAACGGCTCTTAGTTCTTCGGATAATAATAATACCGGTATGTTGGTTGACGGAACTATTGCCGGAGAAGCAATAAATGAAGGTATTATTAATGTTTATTCCGCAAACTCTTATGGTATGCGCGTTGATAATGCCAATGGAACAATAACCAATAATGAAACAATTCGTGTCACAGGAAATGCTAACAGTGCATCTTATGCAATGTATGGTGCAAAGGGTACTTTGAATAATACGGGGAAAATTGAGGTTTCCTCCGGACAAGGTTATGGTATGGCTCTGAACGGCACCGGAACTGCGACGAATACCGGAACAATTGATATTGATGCAACCGGAAGTGATACATCTTATGGTATGTATGGCTCTAATGGGGCTATTTTAGAAAACGATAATTTAATTGATGTCAGTGGCTCTGTTGTTCAGGGTATGTATGTTGATAGCGGAACTGCGACAAATAATGATGATATTACTGTTAACGCGACAGGAAGCAGTAGCTCTTATGGTATGTATGGTAATAAAACTGCCACATTAGAAAATACCAAGTCGATTTATATTAAGGGTTCTGCTGTTGAAGGAATGTTTGTTGATGCGGGAAGTGCTACAAACTCTGGAACAATTGAGGTTGATGCAACGGGAAATAACTCCGCTTATGGTATGCATGGATCAACAGGCTCTAGTTTGATAAATGAAAATTTGATTGATGTTGAGGGTGCCTCTGTTTATGGAATGTCTTCTGGCTCTTTATCGGGTGGTACGGCTGAAAATAGTGGTACAATTAAGGTTAATGGCTCTACTCTTGCTTTTGGAATGTCTGGTATAGGCGGTACGCTTCAAAATAGCGGCAAGATAGAAGTTACCGGAACACAGGGTAACGGTATGGATATGAGAGGTAGTGGAACAGCGACAAACTCTGGAACGATTGAGGTTGATGTAACAGGATCTGGAACATCTTATGGTATGTATGGCTCTAATGGTGCTCAGCTGATTAATGAGGGTACAATTAAGATGACCGGTAGTAATGTTGTTGGTATGTATGCAACTGGAAATGGAAGCACTATTACAAATAATGGTAACATTATTATAAATGGGGACTCTATTATATCAACTTACCCAGGAAGCTCCTCTAGTAGTGCTGTTGGAAGCTGTTCTGATGGTGGTTGTGGCAACTTTATCCAAGTTGCAAACGGTGCAACCTTTGTAAATAATGCCAAAGTTGTTTCCTCTCGAGCTATGAATTTCTCTTTGATGTCTGTTGATAATTCCGGCGTGATGATGATTGGTAGAGGCGGCTCTTATGAAGCTCCCGAGATTTCAGGAAATGTCACGGCATCTTCAAATATTGTAGCTGAAGGAAATCAGACAACTTATGTTAATGAGGATTCATTCATCGGTGAAGATACGGGAATTAAGTTAGATTCAGGTTCTTATCTCTTTGATGCTTCTTTGCAGACAAATGCTGATGGTAACCAAGATGTGGTTATGACCATGAAATCCTTTGACAGCGTGGTTGATAACGGAAGTGTTGCAAACTTCCTGAGTTCTAACTATGCTCTCGCGAATAATATGGATATGTATGGCATTTTGAAGTCTGCTCCTGATGCAAAATCTTTTACCACTGCCGTTGCCGAGCAAATGGGGGTAAACCTTGTTCCGAGCTTTGCTAAGCAGAATATGGATATCGTCAAAGCCGTTAATCGTCATATGAGCCAAACATTGTTCTCAAATCAGAATGAGAAAGAGATTCGGGCTATGTTTGATTTGGTTTATGATTATCGTAATCAGAATGATGTTGATATGCTCAGTGGTTATAAGGACAAAGCTGCAAGTGCTTATGCTTTATTTGACCGTAAGTATAGTAGCAATCTTCGTTTGGGTCTGGGTGTAAGCTTTACAAAATATGAAAGTGATTATGATAACGGTTCTGAACGCGATGAAGTTATTGCTCAAATTTTGACACCGTTAATCTATACGACAGAAGGTTTACGCGCTGTTTCCATGCCTCGTTTGGGTATCGGTTGGGGTGAGTATAAACGCCGCGCCGACGGGCTTGAGTATGATGCGGATACTAAGAACTATTACTATGGCATTACCAATGAAGTTCGTAAAGAATTTGACTTAGGTGCCATTGTTTTGGAACCGACTGCTGAGTTTAATGTTTTGGGTATGTATCAAGACAGCACCAAAGAAAAAGACGGCTTAGAAGTTAAATCGGCAAATAATCTTTCGGTTGAAGGCGGTTTGGGACTTTATGCCCGCAAGTCATTCAGCATTAAGGATGAAAATGATTTAACCTTGCGCGCCGGCGGAAGTTGGTATCATGAGTTCAATAACCCCTATCAAGCCGCCAGAGCCAGAATTGCCGGAATGGTCGGCAGCTACCAGATGGATAGCTATGATGCCGAACGTGACCGCGGTATCCTCACCTTCCGTATGGATTATAAGCATGAGGGCTTTGACTTCTACTTTGAAGCTAACAAGTTCTTGGAGGAAAGCGACGGTTATGCCCTGAGCGCCGGTATGGGATATAAATTCTAAAATCAAGCCCCTCACCTTTGAGGGGTTTTGTTTTAACCACAAAAAAGGGTCATCCGTAAACGGACGACCCTTGGTTCATAAATTTTTTATTTAATGTAATTAGGATATTTCACCATTGTTTTGGACGGGGTATCTAAATATACATAATGTACCAGCCTCTTGGCGTGGCGGATGCGAATGTCTGCGGCATCATCGGCGCGGATGAATAAAATATCGCGGTAACCATTGTCCGCGTATTTCATCGCAATCAGCCAGCCTTGGTTGCCATCCACTAGTGCCTTGACAAAAGTCGGATAGAAATGACCCTTAAATTCTTCCTTGTAGTCCTTTTCTATTTTCTTCCAAACCTTCCAGACATCGGCTAAAGATTTGAGCTTTGGCTCGTCTTTAATCTCAAGGTATATCTCTTTATCAAAGCGGTATGCCCGATATGCTTTGCCACTGAGGTGGATGGTGTTTCCGGGCTCTATCGGCTTGAAATTCACCTCCGTAATGTTGGCGAAGATGATGTTCTTGTCTATGTCCCAGCAATATTGGATATTGCTGTTTCTGAAGTTAAACAAAATACACAACTCTTTGTGCATTTGCTCTTCTCCGACTTTGAAATCCGCTGCCGAAAAACGGATAACGTTAGATAACTTCTGCATTGGAAACAAATCGGCCAAACGCTGCTCAATCTGTCCCATGGTGATGTTGCGCTTCATAATTTAATATATATATGGGTTTGACATAATTCTTATTTGATTGCGACAAATATAGCTTATTTTGTCTTTTCCGTCAATCTTTATGTGCAAAAAAATTCTCTTAAGCTCTTTTTATTTGAAAAACAAGGTTTAGATAAAAAGCAGTCTTTGTTTTTGTTGCTAGGATACATAAAATGAACCGAAAATTATTCTTACTCTCCTTTTGGCTCAGCAGTGTGGCCATAATCCACTCTTCTTTTGCGGATTCATCTGATGTCTTTGCCACAAAGAGCGTACACCAACGTATTGCCGCGAATGAAGAATTGCGCAAAAAATTTGCTGACGATTATACGAATTTTAAGGATTATCTGAGCAAAGAATATAACTTTGATTATTCGGTTGATATGACGTATCTGTTGCAAAGCGGTGCACCTAACGGCAAAAAATCCTCGCAGCAATTTGTAATCTATCCGACCGTATCTTGGACGGCTTTTCAAAATGAATACGGGACGGGAACAATTACGGCTGCTTATAGTGTTACCAAATATGGCGGTATTCAGGCTCAGACGCTTAATAACAATATTGGCGTGGCAACACCGATTAATGATTCTGATAATCCGTCTACCAGTTTTGATGAGTTGCTTTTTGCTTATCAGCTTAGTGGACCGTTGAATTGGTTGACTATTGGGCTTGGGCAATTTCCGTTTTCTAATTTTGATGGTTCTGCCTATGATTCTAACCAAGAAGTCAATTTCATCAACCATGCTTTATCTCAAAACACAAGTGCCTCTTATGCTACTGCCGGTCTGGGCTCTTATGTGCAGATTGCACCAAACTCTGATTGGACTTTTGTTCTTGGTGCACAAGATGCTACTAACATAGATGCTCCAAGCGTTAGTTTTGATAATTTGGATGAAGAGCATTATGCCACCTTCGGTTCTATCTCTTACACCCCAAATATTAAAGGCTTGGGTACCGGACAATATTCCGTTTTATTATATAATATGCCGGCAGTTGAAGAGCAAAATGAAACCACCAACGGCTGGTCTTTGAATTTTTCTCAAAATATTGGCGAAAAACTTAATCTTTTTGCCAGAATCAACGGTGTGTCAGGGCATGTAGAAACAATTAATCAATCTTGGGTATTAGGCGGTGTTTACAACAACCCGCTTGACCGCAACCCGCTTGATCAAATCGGTTTAGCTTTTGCTTACAACAAAATTGATGAAGAAGCTGTCGGAAGCGAGCTTTCTCACGATGCCGAAAAAGTTATTGAAGCCTACTGGGCTTGGGGCTTTTCTAAATGGATGACTCTAACGCCTGATGTCCAGTTCTATATTGATCCGGCTGAAAACCCGAAGTCAGATTACGCAACGGTTGTGTCCTTGCGCGCAACTTTCTTCTTCTAAAAACAGTTAGCTCCTATCGGCTGATTTTTGTGAGGTTTGGCGAAAGTTCATAGCGGTGAGCTGATAATCTTTGTTGTCCTTAACACCGCTTTTCATTGCCAGAAAAGCAGAATGCTCATCCATTTGCTTTACTTTCTCCTGCAAGCAAATATCTATGATTTTGCCAAACTTCACAATACTCTCAATCTTTTCGGGCTTAAAAGCTCTGATGCCGTCTGTGTTAAAACTTGCTTCCAAGCCTTTTTGCGCGTCATAAACCGTAGTAAAATGCAAGCCGCTTGTCGTATTGCGACTATTGGAACGCGAAATAATGAAATCTCCGTTTTCTAAGGCATTTATTTCATCTTTGCTTGGATTTTCAATAATGCAATCCGGAAAATTTTTCTTAATATATTCCTTAAACATCGGGCAAGATACCATACTGTGGCCTTCAATGGTATTGCCATCAGGCATAAATTTTTCCAAATCCCCCGTTTCTTGATTTATGTCATAGAGGCAACGCATTGCCGCGGCAATACAATAGTTTGAACCTTTGGGAATGCCTCCGATGGGATAAATGGTGTCAAAAAAGTTTTTCTTAATATAATTTTTCTTTTCCTGCGGTGATTTTGATTTCAAAATATCCTGATATTTTACGATTTTTGAAAAAAATTCGTTATTAATCAGCCATTCTTTGCGCTCCTGCATTGCTTGCTTTAATTTTTCTTCTTTTGAGATGAGGCTCTCTTTTCCGATTATATCAGGTTGGGAAGATAAAGTTTCTCCTTGCGCGTTTCCGGGTTGAGGCAGGGTTGCCGCACATTGCATCGCAGCATACATAGTTATTCTCTTTAAGTTTCTAAGAAGCATATTTTTTCTAATCTGAATGCGTTCCTTCAGACTTTTTTTATGCTTTTGCAAAAAATTTTGTTCAATTTTTTCGTTCATTTGCTCTGCCCTTGACTGTATTTTTATTATAGCAAATTATATGCAATAAATCATTAAATTTTTATGCAGAAGTTGATATTTTAGCTTTACTTTTGGTGCTTTTTGTTTGTAAATAGCAGATAAATTGTGTTGAGAAAATTACGCGGTAAAGCTATGAAATATATTAATCTTTTGTTTTTAGGAATTGTTATTGCAATGTGCAGTGCTTGTAAAACTCAGACTATTACACCAGCCATTGTTCCGCCAGCTGAAATTGAAGCTGAGAAACCTTTCGTAACCAAGCACTCGCTCGGTATCATCGGTGCAGTTGAACCTGTTTATGTGTTGCCTATGAAGGCTCCCTTGGCTGCGCGTATTGATACAGGAGCTGAGACTTCATCTATTGATGTTTCTAACCTGAAATCTTTTGAACGCGACGGCGATAAGTGGGTGTCTTTTACAATTGTTAACAGAGATACGGGTGAAACACACCGCTTTGAAAAGGAAGTTGTTCGCCAGACAACAATCACGCGTATTAATGTTCATGAAAAGCGTTTGGTCGTTATGCTTGATGTTAAACTTGGCAACGAAATTGTTTCTGCTGAATTTTCGTTGGCTAATCGTGAAAAATTTGAGTATCAGGCTCTTATCGGTCGCAATATCTTAACAGGAAGAGCTATTGTTGATACGGCTTTGGAAAATACTCTTCACTAAATTATCCTGCATTCTTAAGGTGGCGTTATGCTTAAAAAATTTATTTCCGTTCGTTTTATCCTAACAATTGGGTTGGTTTTGTCTGTTTGCTTTGCTGCTTACAGTATTTATTATAAAATTCGCTATTGGGGATTTGATTGGGCTCCGAAAAAATCTACAACTGTATGGACAATTGAGGCTCAAATCAGCTTTATGCCTAACGGAGAACCGATTAAGGTTTCTTTAACAACACCTAAGGTTAGCAAAGAATATAAGATTTTGGACGAAGATGTTGTGGCCGAGGGCTATGAGGTTAGCAAAAACACTAAGGAAAACCGCATTGTCTTATCTTCTCAACCACGTGAGGAAAAACAGCAACTTTATTATCGGATTTTGTTGTTTGATAATGAAGACGGCAAAGGTAAAATTCCCGCTCCCGTTCCGTCCAACCCTGAAAAACCGATTCTTGACGAGCAAAAGATGGCCGTTGCCAAAGAGCTTTTGGAACTTTCGGCAAAGCAACCGGGTAATGTGCCGCAACAAGTTATTCGTCTTCTAAACCAGACGCCACCTGATGCGACCGTGTTGGCCTTTTTGCCGATGAAAAAGAACCAGAAAGAAATTGCCGAAGCAACTATGAACCTTTTGGCTCTTAAAAACGTGCCGACTCGTTTGGTGCGCGGCATTAAGCTGGAAGAAAACAAAAAGTCCTTTACTCCGGATTTGATGATTGAGGCTTATACGGAAGGAAGATGGACGCTTTATAGCCTTAAGACCGGCAAAAAGGGCTTGCCTGAAGACTTTGTGGTTATTCAGCGCGGCGGAGATTCTTTGCTTGATGTTGAGGGAGGAGAAGACTCCGTAGTTAAATATTCGGTCTTAAAATCTATCAGTTCTTCTTTCAATTTGGCTCGCCACAGAGCAAAGCTTGCCAATCAGACAACTTGGTTTGATTATTCTATCTATAGCTTGCCTTTGGCTGAGCAAAATACTCTTAAATGGCTGATGATTTTCCCCTTGGCTATTTTGATTATTGTCTTAATGCGTAATGTTATCGGTGTGCAGACAATGGGAACTTTTACGCCGATGCTGATTTCTATGGCTTTGGTTAAGACCGGTTTTTGGTCCGGCTTAATCTGCTTTTCTTTTATCATCTTTATCGGACTGCTTATCCGAGCCCTACTCTCTAAACTGAACTTGCTGTTGGTTCCGAGAATCTCGGCGGTTGTGATTGTGGTGATTTTGATGATGCAGGCCTTAACAATCTGCGGTTATCAGCTCAAACTTGATATTGCTGCTTCTGCCGTATTTTTCCCAATTATTATTACTGCTTGGATTATTGAGCGCGCCTCAATTACGTGGGAAGAAGACGGTGCTATGAATGCGACCAAAGAAATTGTCTTCAGCGTGTTAGTTGCCATTATCACCTATTTCGTCATTTGTAACGAGTATATCCGCCATATTATGTTCGCATTCAATGAACTGAATCTGGTTATTTTGTTCCTTGTTATGCTGTTGGGTACTTATACGGGTTACAGACTGACCGAGCTTAAGCGTTTTGCTCCTTTGGTTAAGAAAGGGTAATGTGATGTTTGGCTTTGGCTGGCTGAAAAATTTTGCCTCTCCGTCCGAGCTTAGAAAAGCCGGTGTGCTCGGTATGAACAGACGTAATTTTAACGTAATTTCAAAATACAATAACCGCCGCCTTTATCCTTTAGTGGATGACAAGGTTCAGACCAAGTTTTTGGCTCAGAAAGTCGGTATTACCACCCCTCACCTTATCGGCGTGGTTTCCGTACAGAATGAGGTTAAAAATCTGTTGGAGATTGTTAAAGGATTCAAAGAATTTGTGGTTAAGCCGGCACATGGCAGCGGCGGCAAAGGTGTTTTGGTCATTAAACGCTATACACCGACCGAATTTGAGACAACCTCAGGCAGGCTCTTGACCTTTAATGAAGTTTACCAACATATATCAAATATCTTAAGCGGCTTATACAGTTTGGGCGGACAATATGATGTGGCTTTGATTGAGGAATTGGTGCATTTTAGCCCGATTTTCTCGGAATATAGCTATCAGGGTGTGCCGGATGTGCGCGTTATTGTTTATAAAGGTTATCCGGCGATGTCTATGATGCGCCTTTCCACCAAAGCATCCGGCGGACGCGCCAACTTGCACCAAGGTGCTGTCGGGGTTGGCTTGGATATTAAGACCGGAAAAAGCCTTAAAGGCGTTATGTGGAATATGCCGATAGAATTTCATCCGGATACAAATGCCGACCTCTCTACTTTGGAAGTTCCTTTCTGGCGCGAGCATTTGCTTATTGCGGCAAAAGGCTATGAAATGACCGACTTGGGTTATTTGGGGGCAGATATCGTCCTTGATGAGTTTAGAGGACCGATGATGCTTGAGCTGAATGCTCGCCCCGGTTTGGCGATTCAGATTGCAAACGGCAAAGGTTTGGCTCAAATTTTGAAAAAAATTGATAAGTATTATCCCAAGAAACTTTCTCCCGAAGAGCGTGTGGATTATGTCTTAAACAAGGCCGGAAAGTAAAAATGGACTTAACCAGAAAACAAGCTCAAGACTTATTTGAAGAAGTTGTTGCTCAAAGAAACGCCAGCAAGCTTCCTTTTGAAGGAGATATGGAGGAAACTTTTCGAGCACATTGTGCGGCTGTGGCGCGTATTGCCGAAACAATTGCGGCAAATTGTCCTGATTTGGACATTGATAAAGCCTATATTTTTGGTCTTTTGCATGATGCCGGCAGAGTTGAGGATGAACCCAGAGGCAACACTTTTCACGGAATTATCGGTTATCATTATCTGATGGAAAAAAATCTGCCGGAGATTGCCAAAATTTCGGTTACACATTGTTTTTACAATAAAGATTTCGATATCAGCACTTATTCGCAAAACAAAGAGCAACTTTTGGAAGCTAAGAGATATTTGGCAAATATTGAATATGATGACTATGACAGGCTTATCCAACTGGCTGATGTGATGAATGACATGGGAAAAACTTGTACCATTGAGTATCGAATGAATAGTGTCGGTAAAAGATATCGGATTTTGCCGGAAAAAATTGCTTCAATGGTAAAATGCCTATATGAACTAAAAACCTATTTTGATGCCAAATGCGGTAAAGATATTTATGAGATTTTAGGCATTAAGGAGGAAAAATGAGCGAGCGTTTCAAACTCATCGGCAATCTATTATGCAAAACGCGCTATTGATAACTATATTAATAATGAATACTTTTCTGAGATTGTTTATTAACGGAGAATAAATTATGGCGAAAGAAACAAAAATGCTTAAAAATGACGAAGCTAAAAAGCTTAGTAAGCCTTCAACCAAGAGCCTGAAAGCTAATGAAACAAAAAAACTTTCGGTCAGCAAAACGAGGGCTAAGAAAATCAAGCATTCCTACAAAGTTAAGGATGCGGAAAACGCTCTTTTGCTTAAGCTCAAAGACGGTGATGTAGTTATTGAAATGTATCCTAATGATGCGCCAAACCATGTAGCGCGGATTAAGGAATTGGTTCGTGCCGGTTTTTATAACGGTCTTAAGTTTCATCGTGTTATTGACGGTTTTATGGCGCAAACAGGTTGTCCTTACGGCAACGGCACGGGCGGCACGGGGCATAAGCTCAAGGCTGAATTTAACCGCAACCCGCACAAGCGCGGCACGGTTTCTATGGCTCGCGCGATGAATCCAGATTCCGGCGACAGCCAATTTTTTATCTGCTTTGCCGATTGTCCTTGGCTGGACGGACAATATACGGTTTGGGGAGAAGTTACTTCCGGTATGGAGTTTGTTGACCTCATCAAACGTGGCGAAGGACAAAACGGCGCGGTTTATGACCCTGATGAGATTATCAGTATGAGCGTGATTGCCGACTTGTAATTTTATATTTAAAAGCCCCTCGCTGAGGGGCTTTGGTTTATGATTTAACGATAAAAAATCCACGGCAAGCGGCGTTTTAGTCTTTTTCTTGCACCTTTATCCGCCTGATGCCACCAAACCGCACCACTTTCTACCAAGCTCAAACACAAAAAACTTATGCCTATCCCTGCCCCAAAGTTCAGGAAGAAAGCAACAATCAGCCCCACAAACAAAAAGCCATATACGCCCAAAGATAATTTATCATAAAACTTATGATATTTGTTTTGCGCCACATAACGGATAATTACTCCGAGCAAGCACCAGCAAGCCATCAGTCCCGTTATTAAACCGGCAATAATATTTTTCTTCCAGCCAAGCCAATTTTCCAGATAGTTAAATCCTGACAAAAATAAATATGACACAACAACAGAAAACAGCACTGCAGCAAAAACAACGGACAGTGTTCTTATTAAGCGTTTTCTTTTTTTGCGGCGTTGGCGAGATTTTATGAATATCATGGGCATGGTCCTTTTTTTCAGGATTAACGGAAATCTGCCCGAATTGCAATATTTAAAAACAAAAAAACGCTTCTCGGTTTTTGTTTCAGAAGCGTTTTTTGACAGTATATATACTAAAATAATCAACCAACTAATTTTTTATAAATAGCAGTCCGGCCGGAACTGAATTTATGGGGATTGTCTTCCAAAAATTTTCGCACTTGCAATTACGAAAAAATTCAGATGACTTGAGAAATGCTGCCGTGTAACTTCTCCGACTTGTTCAGAGATATGAACACGGAGCCAAAATAAAAGCGTGATGGGGAATCAGGCTTTTCGCAAACATTTATCCGACAACCTAAATGTTTGAAGCTAGCAAATAATCTGGTCAGAAAATCATCGGTTTAAAGAGGAATCAGAACAAATAAAGCGATGAATCGACACGAACAAAAGCTTAAGACAGAAACTTAGTTATAATTGTAAAATACTGTCTGTAAGCTACATCATCCAAGTTTAATAAATGGTAAAAAAACGCAAAAAAAATCCCTCTTTCGAGGGAATTTTTTTTAACTGTTTGCCGTTATCCATTTCAAATACTCATCATAACCTTTGTCTATGTTAAACATTATGACTTCCGGCAGCTCATATTCGTGTAGGCTGAGTATTCGCTCCTTGACCTCGGCAAAATTTGCAGACTCGGTTTTTATTATCAGCAAAAGCTCAGGCTCTTCGCAAACTTTTCCTTGCCACCAATAAACCGAAGTGGCTTTTTCTATAATATTAACGCAAGCAGCCAGTTTTGCCTCAACCAGATTATGCGCAATCAGTTTTCCCTGCTCTTTGCTGTTTACCATAGTCAGGATAATAGCTTGGGTCATTTTTCTATCCTTTCTTCTTAGGCGCAAAAGCTTCGCCGATTATGGCAAACATCATCGGAACAAATAAAGTTGCCACAAAGGTTGATAATATCATACCGCCTATCATTCCCGTACCGATAGCATGACGGCTGGCCGCACCGGCTCCCGTAGAGACTGCCAAAGGTAATACACCGAAGGTAAAGGCCAAAGAGGTCATTACAATCGGACGGAAGCGCAGCTTGGCGGCCTCAACAGCTGCTTCGGAATAACTTAAGCCTTCCTCAACCTTCATCACGGCAAATTCTACAATCAGGATGGCGTTTTTGGCAGCCAAACCAATCAAGGTTACCAGACCGACTTGGAAGTAAAGGTCGTTCTCAATACCTCTTAACCATACGGCAAGCAAAGCTCCCAAAACCGCAAAAGGTACAGAAAGCAGAACTACAAAAGGCAAAGACCATTTTTCATACTGTGCCGACAAAATCAGGAAAATCATTATCAAACCAAAAGCAAAGGCTTGTGTGCTTGCGCCGCCGGCCAATTTCTCCTGATAAGCGGAACCGACCCATGCCAAAGAATAATCATTACCTAACACTTGCTTGGCGACATCTTCCATCGCCTGAATCGCCTGACCTGAGCTATATCCCGGTGCGGGATCGCCCATAATCTTGGCTGCCGGAAAAATATTGAAGCGGTTGACCAGTTCAGGTCCGGTAACACGTTCAACAGTTATCAAAGTACTTATCGGAATCAGCTCGCCATTGTTTGACTTTACATAAACATAACGTAAGTCATCCGGCGTGCGGCGGAATCTGTCCTCTGATTGCAAAGTTACACGGAAGTTGCGCCCCATGTAGGTAAAGTCATTGACATACATACTGCCAAATGTTGACTGCAACACTGCATAAATGGCATTGATGGAAACATTAAGTATACGCGCTTTTTCTCTATCCAAATCAATTCGATACTGCGGCGTTGAAACCGAAAAGGTTGTTTTGACATTCTGTAATGCCGGATTTTCTTCCGCGGCAGCGATAAACTCGTTAACTTTGTTCATCAGCTCCTCTGAGGTTTTGCCTGCGCGGTTTTGGATGTATCCTTCAAAACCTCCGGTCATACTCAAACCCATAATCGGAGGCATACTGAATGCATAACCAATGCCTTCCGGACGGCTGAGGCCTATCCGTGTAAACACGTTTGCCAAAGTCGAGGCGGAGTTGGCAACGCCTTCTCTCTTATCCCAATCTTGCAAGGTGATGAAACTTACACCGGAATAAGTATTTTGCGAAGAAGACAAAATATTGTAGCCATTAATGGTTAAGACATCCGCAACATCTTTGTCCTTTAAGATTTCTGCCGAGACAGCATCCGTAAATTTCTCGGTTCTCGGCAGTGATGATGCCGGCGGCATATCATAAGCCATCAACAGATTGCCCATATCCTCCATCGGGACCAAGCCGCCCGGGACAATCTTAAACAATCCCCAGATGCCTAACAAAACGCCGACAAAGCAGATTATTGCCGTTTTACGACAACGCAGAAATAGCTTTACACCACTTAGATACCATTCGGTTACTTTGTCAAAAAAGGCATTGAACCAACGGAAAAATTTTGCCGGCTCATGTCCTTCTTTATGCGGCTTGATTATCAGCGCGCACAAAGACGGAGTCAGCGTTAAGGCAACCAAAGCCGAAATTAAGACTGAGATGGCAATAGTTACGGAAAATTGCTGATACATTACGCCGGTCATTCCGCCCAAAAAGGCAATCGGCAAAAATACGGAAGACAAAACTAAAGCTACCGCAACAACCGGACCTGATACTTCTTCCATGGCTTTAATCGCGGCATCTTTCGGCGACAGGCCCTCCTCGGTCATTAAGCGTTCTACATTTTCCAGAACAATGATGGCATCATCCACCACAATACCAATCGCCAAAATCAGACCGAACAAGGTCAGCAAATTTATGGAAAAACCTAATAAATACATTCCGGCAAAAGCACCAATAATAGACACAGGAACTGCCAAAATCGGAATCAAAGTTGCGCGGAAGTTTTGCAAGAACAAATAAACAACCAAAATAACCAGCAGAACCGCTTCAAAAAACGTATGAATAACCTCGTTGATGGAAACATCTACAAACAAAGTTGTATCATATGGAATATCATAAACTATACCATCAGGAAAGCGTGCTGAAAGCTCTTCCATCTTATTCTTAATCAGCTCTGCCGTTTCCAAAGCATTAGCTCCCGGCTGGAGATATATGGCAAAAGCAACCGCATCCTCGCCGTTGAACTTAGATACAACGCTATAATCTTGCGCGCCGAGCTCTATCCTTGCAACATCTTTTAAGCGCAACAAAGCACCGCTGTCATTGTTGCTTTTTAAGATAATGTTGCCGAACTCTTTTTCATCAACAAGGCGGCCTTTAGTATTTACACTATAGGTATAAGGCTGATACTCGCCCATTGGCTGTTGACCAAATTGTCCGGCGGCAAACTGCGAGTTTTGCTCCTGAATCGCTGAAATAACATCTTGCGGCGTTAGGTCATAATCCGCCAATTTATCAGGACTGAGCCATATCCGCATAGAGTAGTCTTGCGAAGCAAACAGCGAGGCATCGCCAACGCCTTTGATACGTTTTATTTCATCAATAACGTTTAGCAGAGCATAGTTTGAAACATATACCGTATCATACTTATCTGAGGTGGGGCGCATGGTAATAATCTGCAAAATGGAGTTGGATTTTTCCTTAACCGTTACGCCTTGTTTGGTTACCTCTGACGGAAGTTTCGGCGTTGCCGCCTGAACCTTGTTGTTGACATCTATCGTGGCTTGGTCCGGATCTGTGCCGATATCAAAAACGACACCAATCGTTAAATATCCGCTTGAAGTGGCGTTGGAATACATATAAATCATATTCTTCACACCGTTTATTTCCTGTTCTATCGGCGCGGCAACCGTATCAGCCAAAACCTCGGCTGTGGCTCCGGGATATGTGGCGGTAATTTGGATTTCGGTCGGCACAATATTGGGGTATTGTTCAACCGGCAAAGCCTTCATAGACACCAAGCCTGCCAAAACAATAACTAAAGAAATAACCGTGGCAAAAATCGGACGATTGATGAAAAATTTTGAAAACATGGCAACTCCTGATTGCTTATTATTTATCCGGCGATTAAAACTTCACTTTCAGATTGGCTTAATACTTTGTCGGTATATACTTCCGTTTCGGCTGAACTTTCTTTTTCTTTAATATTGCTGTTTGGAACTTCTTCCAAGATTATGATATTTTCCGATGCTTTACTCTTATCATCAGATGGATTTATGGTTTCCTCAACACTTGCATCATTGGCATTTTCTAAAGGCAGATATTCAACTTTAATGTCATCATTGCTGGCAGCACCTTCGTCAACATTTGTTTCAGGTTCTGCCGGTTGAGGCGCGGGAAGTTCTGATACACTCGGTACGGAAAACTCCTTCATTTCTGCCTTTGCCGGCATTCCCGGACGAACTTTCATCAAGCCATTGATAACAACAACATCTCCGGCATTGAGGCCTTTGTCTATAATCCAATTGCCTTCCGGAGTGGTCAAGCCCACGGTTACCGGCACAGCCTCCACAAGACCTTGCGAATTGATGCGATAAACAGATGAACCGGTCGGGCTTTGCATAACAGCTTCCTGAGGAACAACTACGGCATCTTTACGGATTAGGCCTTCTAAAAGAAGTCTGACAAATTGACCTGGAACAAGTTTGCCTTCCGGATTGGGAAATACGGCACGAAGTTTTAATGTGCCTGTGGTTTCATCTATGCTCGGATTGACAAAGTTTATCTCTCCGTCATAGCCATAAATATTGCCATTGCCATATTTTACTTTGGCATAAACGGTTTTGGAGTGGCGCGGGTTAACAATTAAGCCTTGCTCCACCATCGTTCCTAACTTAAAAATCTCGTTTTCTGAGGCGGAAAAAATAACATAGGCAGGATCAAACTGTGTGATGGTGGTCATTGGTGTATTGACCGCAATCAGTGAGCCTTCGCTTTGGGTTTCCATACTGGTCATACCGCTAATCGGAGCTCTGACCGTGGTATAGTTTAAGTTAAGTTGAGCGGACTTTACTTTTGCCTCTGCTAAAGCTGTGGTCGCTTTCAAGGAATCAAGGTTGGCCAGAGCCTCATCTCTTGATTTTTCGCTGACAATGCGCTCCTTAAACAACTTGGAAACGCGTTCCCATTGGGTTTCCGCTGCCTTCAAATTCGCCTGATTTTGTGAGAGCTCGGCTTTGGCCTGCAAGAGTTCTACCTCAAAAGGTTCGGGGTCTATCTGAAACAAAACATCTCCTTCTTTGACCTTGGAACCCTCTACATAATTTCTTTTCAGCAAAATTCCGCCGACACGCGCCCTAACCTCGGTTTCCTTGGAACCTTGAACTCGGGCAGCATATTCAAAACTCAGCTGGACATTATGCGGCTCAACCTTAATGGCCTCAACAACCGGTGCCGATGACGGAACAGCTGCCTGATTATTTTCATCCTTACAAGCACTTATTGTTAAAACAGCCAAAGCTGTGGTAAATACTTTTAGTCCGAACATATTTTCCTCCTCAGAATATCAGTTATATAAAAAAATACTCTGATTTGTTCAAATTACAACTCTAATCGGAAGATGTGGATATATCAGAATGTTTTATTTATGGTGTTTTAAAAAGCCAAACGGTTCGGTGTCTAAAGACTACCGAACCGTTTTTTTTGTTTCTTTTAACGATTATGAAGTGCCTTCAGGAAATCTTCCAGCTCATCATAATTAATTTTTTTGTCGGCACGCCAGCAGCAAACCATATCTGCGCCGCAACCAAATTTGCCAATAATTTTTGCGATAGCCAGCGCACTGCCGTAATACATCGGCTCAATGCTCTGGTCTCTGAACTTAATAAACACCGGCAAAGACTTGGCATCCTTTACCGTTTTTTTGATAACCGTTGGGACATCCTTACGGTTATTTACTGTTACCACCAGCAAAGTGCCGGCAAAAAGAGCGTCAAAACCCATTGCGTTCAACGCTTCAATTAATTCTACTTGATTACACATAAGGCTTAAAAATTTAGTCCAAACTCAGCTGAAAACTCAAGCTGCTTCTGGGCAATTACGTTTTTTTGTTCTTCTCTCATATCCGGCAGGTGCTTTCTCAGGTCTGTCAGCAAGTAAACGTACTGGCAGATTTCGCGCAAGCCCATTTTGCCGTTTTTGATGCGGTAGCGTTTTGCCAGATAAGCCGCGGCTTCTTTTACCTCATCCGATGGCTCAAAGTCCAAAGGAAGTTGGAAGGTTCCTGCGTATTTGACACAGCGGTCATAGATAGATGCCAATTCGTGGAACATCATCTGGCAATTGCCTACGCGCTTGCCGTTCATCCAGCAGCAGGCTTCCTCAAGTGTCTCATCAATCACATAGTAGTAATCATTTGGTGTTTTTATCATCTTATGATTAAACTCATGGTGATATTTTTCACTAAAGATTTGAGCCATTTTTCCGGCTATTTGCTTTTTGAATGTCCGCTCCCAACGCAGGGATAAGCGTTTGGTTACGGCAAAAACAATGTCGCCCAATTCTTTTACCATCTGAGATGCCACATCGCGGACGTTTTCTCCGCTGTTGGTTCCGTTATCCAGAATGACTAGGTTTTCCATCGGAACGCCTAGGTCGAGACAGACGTCCGCCAAACGCAAGGCTTCCGAATAAAAAACTGCATCCTTTGGTTTGAGGTGCTTTGATAAAAGCCCTAGACCGCCGATGCACAAAACTTTTGGATTTTGGTCTTCTGCTCTGGCCTTATGGTACAGCCACGCTGCATAAACAGCCGACTTTGGGTCGTCGTCTATGCAGGCGATGTATTTGACACTAACCAAACTGCCATCTTGGTTAAAGCAGTTGGTTTTTAAGCACAAATGTTCATGAATCAAGTTGGCGTAATGCCAAACTAATTCTCTTTTTTTCTGGTTCATAATTTTATTATTTAAAAGGTGATAAAATCAAAAAAATGAAGAAAATTGCAGGCATTACAATGCTTAAAAATAAAAATTATAATAAATTTGCCTACAATTATACTGAAATATGAGGTCTAATCTACCCTCATTTTGGCAAAATTGCAAGCATTTTGTCTAAAAAAATTACAAAAGTTTATTTTCGGCAAAATATTTCCATAAAGGAGCGGCTTGGGTGGCTTGTTTGATGTTGTCCGTTACCAAGAGCTCCCTCACCTCGTCTTGGCTCAACAAATGAACTTGCAAATCCTCCGAGGCGTCCAGATGTCTGTCGCCAATCGGTTCAACATCTTCTGCCACAAAACAATGCGTCAGATTATTGGTGCTGGATGGGTTGGCCGAGATAACCATATATTCTCGCCATGTTCCTCCGCCAAAGCCCGTTTCTTCCAGCAGTTCTCTGCGGGCGGCCGCTTCCATATCTTTATCCGTCTTTTCGCTCACCCCAGCGCAAAGCTCATAATCATTTTGCTCCAACCCCGGACGATATTGGCTGACAAAGACAAATTTCTTATCCTTGGTTATGGCCAAAGTGTTTACCCATTCGGGATATTCCAAAATATAATATTCCGGCAATACTCGGCCGTCCGGTAGCTCATAGCTGTCCTGCCGAACCGTTAACCACGGGCGCGTATGCAAATATTTGCGCGAAAGAACTTTCCATTTGTCTTGTTTGAGCTTTTGCATCTTTTTCTCCTTCGTTTTGGGTCAAATTAAACCAAATAATTTTAAAATTTATTAACGCTTGATTTTAGACAAAAATAGCGATATATTTTTCGCATTGTCTAATCTATGTGAGAAAAAATATGGATGAAGCTAAGTTATTCAACGAAGGTATCGCAACTTTGCGACAAAGGCTTAAGTCGGAAGAAAGTCTTGCCGAAAAACAAGCTGTGTTGTTCTATATTGATGAGCTTAAAAAACTTGTTCCCTGCCCCGAAGATGAGCAATTTAGAAAGCCGGGACGAGGTATCGGCGGGAGCGGCGACAAAATCGTGTTTCAAAAACTTGTTTGCCGTGATAATGAGGGAAAACCAATATTTGATAATAATAAGCCCAAAGTTAAAACCTGTGTCTTTGATAACATAAGCACTTATATTGATTTCGTTTCTAACGGAATAAAACCACAGAAAAGAATTGCTCAATTTTATAATGGTATGTCTTTGGATGAATATATTCTTTTAACTCAGATGACTTCTTCTAAACAACATCGATTTTATTAAAGAAAACCCCATTAAAACTAACGGGGTTTTCTGTTGCTTAAGCTAACTATTCAAAGTCTTCTTCGGCTTCCGGTTCGTTGACTGAATCACTTAAGTCTTCATCAACTTCCGAAACACTCTCGCCTAAGACTTCGCTTCCGGTTTCTTCCTCCAGCTCCTCATCGTCTCCGGCGTCAGCATCAAGCCAGGTTACGGAAACAACTTTTTCATCTTCTGCCGTGCGGAAGAGAATGACACCTTGGGTCTTGCGGCCCGCAATTCTGATATCCTCAACCGGCATACGTATCAATTTGCCGCCATCGGTTACCATCATAATCTGGTTATCATCTTCAATCGGGAACGAGCTGACTATCTCTTTGTTGCGGGCAGACATTTCCATATTGGCAATACCTTGTCCGCCACGGCCTGTCGTACGATATTCGTAAGAAGATGTCCGCTTACCATAACCCGTAGAGGTTACAGACAAGATAAACTGTTCTTTATCCTTCATCTCTTTATAGAGCTCAGGCGTCAAAATATTCAGTTCTCCGGTTTCTTCTGCCGAAACTTCTGCCTCGCTTCCTCTTTCAGCCTGAATGCGCTTAATGGCTGAGGAAATGCGTGCATATTCGTCTCTTTGTTCTGATGTGGCATCACTATGGTTCAGAATGGACATAGATACAACTTCATCGCCGTCAGCCAGCTTGATGCCGCGAACACCCGTAGAATTACGTCCGACGAAGACGCGAACTTCCGTTACGGGGAAGCGGATGCATTTGCCGCTGCGCGCTGCCAACATAATATCGTTGTCTTCCGTACAAATACGTACATTTATCAATTTGTCGCCTTCATCCAATTTCATCGCAATCTTACCATTGCTTTGAACATTGACAAAGTCCATTAATGAGTTACGGCGAACATTGCCTTGAGCTGTGGCAAACATAATGGACAAGTCTTTGCACTCCTCCTCGTTCTCCGGCAACTTCATAATCGTCGTAATGGTCTCGCCTTCATCCAAAGGCAACAGATTAATGAAAGGTTTGCCCTTTGAGGTTGGAGAACCTAGCGGCAACTTGTAAACTTTCATCTTATAAACCAAACCTTTGGAGGAGAAGAACAGAACCGGCGTGTGGGTTGAGGCTACAAACAGACGAGTTACAAAGTCCTCATCTTTGGTTGCCATACCTGACTTGCCTTTACCGCCGCGTTTTTGCGCCTTATAAGCATTCAGCGGAACACGTTTGATATAGCCGGCTTCAGTTACGGTAACAACCATTTCTTCTCTTTGGATCAAAGATTCAATATCCGTGTCATATTCAATATCTTCAATCTTGGTACGACGCGGTGTTGCATATTCGTCCTTAATGGCAACGAGTTCATCACGCATAATGCCATACAACTTCTCGCGGCTGGAGAGAATGGACAGATATTCTTTAATATCCTCACCAATGTTCATCAACTCTTCATGAATCTTGTTTCTTTCCAGACCTGTCAATCTTTGGAGTTTCAAGTCCAAAATGGCTTTTGCCTGAGTTTCAGACAAGTGATATAAGCCATTCTCAACCTTTCTATCCGGCTCATCAATCAGCTGAACCAAAGGCTCAATATCTTTTGCCGGCCAAGCTTTTGCCAACAAAGCATCCTTAGCTTCCTGCGGGTTCGGCGATGTACGGATGAGCTCAATCACGGGGTCAAGATTCTCCACAGCCAGAGCCAAACCAACCAAAGTATGTGCACGGTCGCGCGCTTTGTTTAGCTCATAAATCGTGCGACGGCGGATAACTTCCTCGCGGAACTCGATGAAGGCTGCGATGATGTCTTTTAAGTTCATCATCATCGGGCGGCCACCGTTAATTGCCAACATATTCATACCAAAGCTGGTCTGCAACGGTGTATATTTGTATAACTGATTAAGCACAACATCGGCCTGAAAATCACGCTTAACCTCAATAACAACTCGCACGCCCTGACGGTCGGATTCGTCGCGGATATCCGAAATACCTTCAAGTTTCTTGTCCTTAACCAACTCGGCAATGCGAGACACCAAAGCTGCCTTATTGACCTGATATGGAATTTCGTGGACAATAATCGCCTCTTTATCCTTATGCAGCTCTTCAATCGTGCATTTGGCACGCATCATTACCGAGCCGCGTCCCGTATAATAAGCAGACTTTGCTCCGCCGTAGCCCAAAATCATACCACCTGTCGGGAAGTCCGGTCCGGGGACAATGGAAATCAGGTCATCAATAGTAATCTCCGGATTGTCAATATAGGCACAACAAGCAGAGATAACCTCGCCTAAGTTATGCGGCGGAATGTTGGTCGCCATACCTACGGCAATACCATTGGCACCATTAATCAGCAAGTTTGGATAACGTGCAGGCAAAACCGTCGGCTCTTGCACCGTTTCATCATAGTTGGGCATAAAGTCTACGGTTTCTTTATCAATGTCTTCAATCAAGGCATGAGCAACTTTCTCCAAACGCGCTTCGGTATAACGCATGGCAGCGGCTGAGTCTCCGTCCATTGAACCGAAGTTTCCTTGTCCGTCTATAAGCGGCAAACGCATTGAAAAAGGCTGAGCCATACGAACCATAGCATCATAAACAGAGCTGTCGCCGTGCGGGTGATATTTACCCAAAACATCACCAACGATACGGGCGGATTTACGATACGGGCGGTTATAGTCATAGCCGTTTTCATACATTGAATAAATAATGCGGCGATGCACCGGCTTTAAGCCGTCTCGAACATCCGGCAATGCACGCGAAACAATAACGCTCATTGCATAATCAAGATAAGAACGGCGCATTTCTTCCGTAATGGAGATGGGCGAAATGTCCTCGCCGCTTTCTCTGACCGTCGTAATCTGATTATCTAATTCATTCTCATTATCAATTTCATCAGTCATAAAACATACCTTTCCATTTTAAACTGACGTTAATATAGCAAAAACACATTTCTTTCGCTAACTTTTTATCTGACTTATAAACACCATTTTCTTTTCTACGGGCAAAAAAAGCCCCTTAAAATTGATTTTTTAAAAATCTCAGTTTATAAAAGTTAACAAAATCCGTATCATTATGAAAAAATTCACTTCTGACAAAAATAACATTTCTTTCATCTATAGTTGACTTTCTTCGGAAATTAGGTTATTCTAGTATTCAGATATGGGTTTCAATATTTGAATGATGGGAGAATAGCCATGCGAAACTTGCTTTTATCAACTGTAACTTTACTTGTGGTACCGGCGGTTTCAAAGACTGCCGGTATTTGTTTTTTGGGTGTCGGAGATTGCGCTCCTAGTGCCGGTTTTGATTCAGCTCCAAACAGCGGTGGTGGTGATGATGAAGATTTTGATATTAACACTGGTAATCAATGTTTGAATGAGGGGTTTACAAAACAAAGCTGTAACTCTGTTCAGGTTATAGATGGCGTTTGTCCATATAACTCTGCTTACGGACGAGGATGTAAATGTGCTTCTAATCTGATTGAATGTCCGGCAGGACAAGTTGGTGAAGGTGAGAGTTGTGATGGCAAGTATGCCTCTTGTAAATGCGACCCAACCCTTATTGCTTGCTCGTCTAAAGAAGTTGGACAAGGTGTAAGTTGTGGCGGAAAGTATGAATCTTGTGTTTGTAAGTCAGAATATCAATATGATGCTAATAATTGTTCTTATCCGCAATCAACAACGGGAGATGAATGCCAGGGAAAATATACTGAATGTGTTTGCCCGACTGGTGTTGATGAAGGAGAATTTGGTTGTGAGGAGTATTATCCATCTCCTTGTGATTCGATTTGTAAGATTGCATATTCAGACAATTGTCATAATAGAACGGATGATACTTCTGTTTATGGTTGTATGAAATGGTGGGCTGATTGTGATACTAAATGTGAAACACCTTATCCTGATAATTGTCATAATACAACAGCGGTTATCTCATCTTGTCCGGCAAACGCAACTTGCCAATATTTTGACGATTGTTCTAAAGAGGTTAGTTCTTGGAGCTGTAATTCTGGCTACACCCAGACAGGAAATCGTTGTGTTAATCCTTGTGAGGGATATTATGAATGTGGCGGGACTTGGCAGTATTGTATGGGATCTACCTGTCCTGCGGATTCTTCCATGTGCAGTGAATATTGTGATTATGATATGTTTCCTTATCAATGTGACAATGAAGCTCTCTGTAATGGCGAATATAGAGGTGGATTTTGCTCCGTTGATACTTGTAATGTTTGTGAGTACGATGTTGATGTAAGTCTTTGGGATAACTCTTGGGAAGATTTTGATTCTGGTGATTGGTATATAGAAACTGGTTATGAGATTACCTGTTACTGTGGAAATGAATATCATAGTATAGATTCTTGTTCATCTCCGGCTTTTGATTATTGTGGTCATTCTGGAGAACCTTCTTCATCAAATTATGAAGCATGTAGAGAATTATGTTGTGGGTCTTAAATTTTATATTTGTTTGCTTATTTATAAGTTTAGTAGGGATGGAATATTTGTTTTACAAATAGAAAAAGCTCGGGATAATCCCGAGCTTTTTCTTAAAAAAAATAGTTTTTAGAACGGGATATCGTCGTCCAATGCGGCAGCATCTGCTGACGGAGTTGAATCCCAACCGTTGCCTGCTGAACCTGAAAATACGTCATTGCCGCCGGCCGGAACACCATCGCCCTTGCCGTCCAACATTACCAGATTGCCGCTGTAGTTTTGCAAAACAATCTCTGTCGTATATCTTTCTTGTCCGTTATTATCTTCCCATTTGCGGGTTTGCAACTGACCTTCCAGATATACTTTTGAACCTTTGCGCAGATATCTCTCCGCAACATCTGCCAACTGAGAGTTAAAAATGACAACGCGGTGCCATTCCGTGCGCTCTTTTCTTTCGCCGGAGACTTTATCTTTCCAGCTATCAGACGTGGCAATGTTCAAGTTAACAATCTTTGTGCCGCTTGCGGTGTTGCTGACTTTCGGATCTGTACCCAAATTGCCAACCAAAATGACTTTATTAATACTTCCAACCATAACAGATTTTACCTTATTTATATGAATTAAAAACTATCGTGTAATATAATATGAAAAAAATGAGATTAAAACCAAAATCAATAGACCTGTGTATATTCGCCGGACTGAAGTTGATATATACCATAATTGACTGAATTTTCAGGATTTCCGTTATTAAACATCGTTTCTCCCCAGCTTGTATCCAGCTTTTGTGTGCTTAATACGGAAGCTAATTTGTCATAGGCAAACGAATCGGCTTTTTCGACCAATTCTTCCCAGAGCTTTACTGCAGAATAGCCATAGACTGCCAAACCTTTAGGTTCAACCCCCAACAAACGCAACTTGACCAAAGTCTCGGCAAAATTCGGATTGTCCTTTAACGATGGCAGACCTATAAAATAAGAACCTTCCGCCAAATCGCCCATAATGCGGTTGAAATCCTCTTGCGCCTGATAACGATTGGTGAAAATGACAAAATCCTTATCTTCAGACTTCAGCTCTTTAGATAATTTGGCAATATTTTCCGAACGACCCAAAATATAGGCTAAATCTATATTATTCTTAAAAATAGCTTTGGCTAGCTTGCCATAGTTATTATTATAAGTTTCAAAGCTGAAAGCGCGAAGTTTGTCTGCATCACCTGATTTGCGAAACTCGCCCTGAATGGCTGCGGCAATTTCTACAACCTCACGATTATTGCTGTCATAAACCAAAGCAACCCTCTTGTTGGCAAAGTTTTGCTTATAGTAATTGTAAAAATCTTTGCCTTGTCTATCCTTATAGCCGACCATTTTAACCAGACCTTTTTGATTTTTTGTTGCCTCTTTGGCTGACAAAGTGGTCGGAATTATTTGAAAGATTTTTGCCTTAGCATAAATGTCTGAAATCTCATCAAAAGCATTATTGCAGTAAGGACCTATGACTAATGACATTTTGTCCTTGGGAGATGTGTTAACCGCCATCATTTGCGCTGTGGAGACAGCTAAGCGATCATCGCATTGGTCATCTACCGTAATAAGGTTAATCTTTTCTCCTTTTAGTCCGCCTTGCGCATTGATATCGTCAACCGCTATACGGACACCGGAAATAATCTCATCACCAAGCGTTTTGTACTCTCCTGCTTTAGGCGCAATAACAGCCACATTGACATCTGCCAATGCAACAGAAGGCAACAACAAACTCAAAGCTGAGATTATTTGGGTAAAAGTCCTAAGCATATAATCAAATTCTTATTGTTCAAACAACTTGCTTATCATATTCAAATCAGTATAAATTGCAACAAAATTTTATTTGCCTTTATATGCACTATTATCTATATTATCTTCGATTTAAGCGAGGGTGATATGGCTAGCGAAAAATTTATTGAAATTAAAGGTGCCAGAGAGCACAATTTGAAAAATGTGGACATCAATATTCCCAAAGATAAACTGACGGTTATCACGGGGCTTTCCGGCTCAGGAAAATCTTCTTTGGCATTTGATACAATTTATGCTGAGGGGCAGCGTCGATATGTGGAAAGTTTGTCTGCTTATGCGCGCCAATTTTTAGAGCTGATGAAAAAGCCTGATGTTGACTCCATTGAAGGTCTTTCTCCCGCAATCTCAATCGAGCAAAAAACAACTTCTCATAATCCGCGCTCTACGGTTGGAACGGTTACGGAAATCTATGACTATATGCGCCTGCTTTGGGCTCGTGCCGGAACACCTTATTCTCCCGCAACAGGCTTGCCTATCGAATCTCAAACAGTTTCCCAAATGGTGGACCGTATTTTGGAGATGCCTTTGGGGACAAAACTCTTGCTCCTATCCCCTATTGCTCGCGGCAAAAAAGGCGAATTTAAGAAAGAATTTGAGTCTTTGCAGAAACAAGGTTTTCAACGCCTGAAAATTGACGGCGAAATTTATACGATTGAAGACCTACCCTCGCTCAACAAAAACTTCAAACACGACATTGAGGTCGTTGTTGACCGTATTGTGGTCAAAGACGGCATCAGCGAACGTTTGGCTCAATCTTTGGAAACCGGCTTAAAGCTCAGCAACGGTATTGTTTATGCCGAAAATGCGGAAAGTAAAGAACACACCGTTTTTTCTTCTAAGTTCGCCTGCCCTGTTTCCGGCTTTACGATTGAAGAAATCGAGCCAAGATTATTTTCTTTCAACAACCCGTTCGGAGCTTGTCCGCATTGCGACGGTATCGGCGCAAAACTTTATATGGACCCAGATTTAATTATTCCTAACCCGAATTTGTCTCTTTCTCAGGGAGCTATTGCACCTTGGAACACAACGCATTCTTCTTTTTACGGACAGACGATTAACTCCTTATGCCAATTCTTAAATATCTCGCCATCTACCAAGTGGAAAGATATTCCCGAAGAAGCGCAAAAAGTTATTTTATACGGCTCTGGTAATGTCTGTGTGCCGATGTATTATTCCCGCTTTATGACAGACAAGCCTTTTGAAGGGGTTATTCCTAATATGGAAAGACGCTTTTTGGAAACGGATTCCGCTTGGGTCAGAGAAGAGTTCTCAAAATATCAATCCGCTGCTCCTTGCGAATTTTGCGGCGGTAAAAGACTTAAACCCGAGGCTTTGGCGGTGAAGGTTAACGGGCTTGATATTATGGAAGCCTCCGAAATGTCTATTAAAAAAGCGCATGAATGGTTTATGGGCGTGGAAAAAACTCTTTCCCCGAAAAAAGCCGAGATTGCGCATAAAATCATTAAAGAGATTGTTGACCGCTTGAGTTTCTTAAATAATGTCGGACTTGACTATTTATCACTTAATCGACAATCCGGAACTTTGTCCGGCGGTGAGTCTCAACGTATTCGTTTAGCATCGCAAATCGGTTCTGGACTAACCGGCGTTATGTATGTTTTGGATGAGCCATCCATCGGTCTTCATCAACGTGATAATGACCGTTTGTTGGAAACACTGACACGCCTGCGTGATATCGGTAATACCGTGATTGTTGTTGAGCATGATGAAGATGCTATTCGCGCAGCTGATTATTTGGTGGATATGGGCCCCGGTGCAGGAGAGAAAGGCGGCCAAGTTATGGCAAAAGGCACGGTTGAAGAAGTGCTTAAAAATCCCGACAGTTTGACGGCTCAATACTTAAACGGCGAAAGATTTATTGCCGTTCCGGCCAAACGCCGCAAAGGCAACGGCAAATTTATAGGGCTTAAAGGCGCAAAGACAAACAACCTTAAAAATGTGGATGTTAAAATTCCGCTTGGCACCCTCACCTGTGTTACGGGTGTTTCAGGCGGCGGAAAGTCATCGCTTATTTTGGAAACATTATTCAAAGCTCTTAACAAAGAGGTTAATGGCAGCCGCGAACCAGCAGGAAAGTATGACAAACTTATCGGGGCTGAAAATATTGATAAAATTATTGATATTGACCAATCTCCTATCGGGCGCACACCACGTTCCAACCCTGCCACTTATACCGGCCTGTTTACTTATATCAGAGATTGGTTTGCCAACTTGCCTGAAGCGAAAGCTCGCGGCTACACGGCCGGAAGATTTTCATTTAATGTGGCAGGTGGCAGATGCGAAGCTTGTAAGGGCGATGGTGTTACCAAAATTGAGATGCACTTTTTACCCGATGTTTATGTGGAATGTGATGTCTGCAAAGGAAAAAGATTTAATCGTGAAACTTTGGAGGTTAAGTTTAAGGACAAATCTATTGCCGATGTTTTGGATATGACCGTTGATGAGGCTTATGTCTTTTTTGATGCTATTCCATCAATCAAAAATCGACTTGATTTGCTACGCAAAGTCGGCCTTGGTTATATCCACCTCGGACAACAAGCAACAACACTCTCCGGTGGCGAAGCGCAGCGTATTAAGCTATCCAAAGAACTTTCCAGACGCGCAACGGGTAAGACCTTGTATATTTTGGATGAACCAACTACCGGTTTGCATTTTGAAGATATTAATCGCTTGCTTAAGGTTCTGCATACTTTGGTTGACCAAGGAAACTCGGTAGTAGTGATTGAGCATAATCTTGATGTGATTAAAACCGCAGATTATATCATAGATCTTGGTCCCGAAGGCGGCGACGGCGGCGGCAAAATTATTGCCAAAGGCACACCTGAAGAAGTGGCTAAGTCCCCTATCAGCTATACTGCAAAATATTTGAAACAAAAGTTATAATTTTTTAGTTCGTTTTAAGTAAAAATTAATAAGCGCAGAATATCATTTTAGTATGTTGATGATTATTTTGCGCTTATGATTTTTTACCTGAGTATTAACTTTTTAAAATTATTATATATTATGGCTACTTTCTTAATTGTTGCATTGGTTATTTTAATGGCTTTTGCTCTTTACAAAAAAGTTCCCGTTTACGGATTTTATGATTTGCAAACTTGTGTAACCGTATTGTTGATGGCCTTTTTGTCTGCAATCGGTATGTTGAGTCATTTCGGCATTAATGTTTACTGCTTGGTTTTCGGTTTTTTCCTTGCAGTTGCTGCAATCTGCTGTTATGGGGTTAAATCTCGCCGCGTTTGCAAAGTTAAACAGAGAGTTTATAAACTCTTATGATGAAAAAAACACACCTGTTTTGCCGGCCGCAAATAAGGTGTTTTTTTTGTTTTTTTAATAACTTATACTTAATTTTTATATTATCTTTGACAAAAACATCATTTCTTTCATTAGGTGTTGACTTTTTGCTATTTTCATTATATCCTGACTCTGATAGGTGTGGGATAATTGTTGTTCGTGTGCTTTTTTGAGCACGGACGTTTTTTTGGTATAGTCTTTTCAGGCTATCT
>CASEZG010000007.1 GCA_949292375.1 uncultured Pseudomonadota bacterium
CGGAATAAGCATAACATCGGGCGGAATGGGAAAAAACGAACTTTCGATAAAGGCAACGGCAAACAAAAAATACATGGCGTTCGGCCGAGATGCCAAATTAAGCATATAATCGTAAGTGGCCTTAACCAAGGCATGAAAATAATCAGATACTTTGCGCAATAACATCTTTCATCCTTCCTTTTATAACCACAAAGATGATAACATCATTATCCAAGATGCAAAGCTAAATTTTCAATATCCTGACGATTTTCCACATAAATAATTTTAGAATGTTTTGCTTTTTGCTTAAAAGCTTCTAATTCTTTTTTATCTTTTGCCACACAAATAACTTTAGGTGAATTTTTTTGCAAATAAAGCTCCACAGCTGCAAAGTCATACACGCCAAAACAATACCAATTCTTATTTCGAACTTCTTCTCGTAGTGGAATTTCAAAAGGATGATAATCTTCAACCACTAGCACATCATGTTTTTTTCCGCCGATACAATAAGCCTCCATAACGGCAACAAAACGCTCAATATCAACCGGTTTAGCAAAATAATGTGCTATTCCCTTTGCGGCAGCCAACTCTTTATCTGCTTCTATAGTTGTTAAAACAACCGGAATATACTCCTTAACCACCGAACGCAAAATACCCAAGACTTCCCATCCGCTGACATCTGGCAAATTAATATCCAAAACTACAACATCTGGCTTTTCTTTTATAATTCTTTTTAGAAAATCATCTGTTTTCGCCGTGGCAAAAACTTCAAACCCACGTGCCTCTAAAATACTTTTGCAAAGATCTAAAAAAAGCAAATCATCATCAAGAATAAATATTTTTCCGGTCTTATTTAGATTCATACAAAAATCTCCGTCTATACTTTGCTTTGTTTATAAGCCTGATAAGTGTTTTCAAGCAACATTGCAATTGTCATCGGACCAACCCCGCCGGGAACTGGCGTTATATATGCAGCCTTATTGATAACATCATCAAAATCCACATCGCCACACAACTTTCCATCAATCCGATTAATTCCGACATCTATAACCGTTGCTCCATCTTTTACCCAATCAGCCTTCACCATTTTGGGGCAACCACATGCCGCAACCAAAATATCCGCTTGCCTCGTCAGCTCTGGTAGATTCCGTGTTTTAGAATGCACGACCGTAACCGTACAATCATTATTCAAAAGCAATGCTGCCAAGGGCTTACCGACAATATTTGAACGTCCGATAATAACAGCATGCATCCCAGCCAAGCTCTGATGAACTGTTTTCAATAAATACAAAATTCCGGCCGGTGTTGCAGAAACAATAGCTCTCTCATCTTTAACAGACAACAATCCTGCATTTTGTGGCGTAAAACCATCCACATCTTTTTCGGGACGAATATGATCAAGAACTTTTCTTGCATCTATATGCTTAGGCAAAGGCAATTGAACCATAACCCCATGAATATTTTTATCTTCGTTTAATTGCTGAATCAGAGCCAATACTTCTTCCTCTGAAGTCTGCTCCGACAAATGATGAAGATCGCAATCCATACCCGCATCTATGGCTGCTTTTTGTTTGTTCCGATCATAAATCAAACTAGCCTCATCATCTCCCACTAAAATCACGGCCAAATGAGGTCTATCCCCATGAGCTGCAATTTCTTGTGCAAGTTTTTCTCTCAAAGCAAGAGCAATTTCTTTACCTTTAATCAGATTCGCTACCATAATTTATTCCTTTTCTCTCAAAGACAACAACTCCGCCACAAGCTTCTCCGAATATGGCAACTGCAACTTTTTGCAACGGTCAGTTTCGCCACTGACTAAACTAATTTCACTTTTGGGCATTTTAAACATTTTGCTCAAAAATTTTATCAAATCCTGATTAGCCTTACCTTTCTCAGGTATTGCCACAACATTAATTTTAAGAAACTCTTGTCCGTCAGCATCTACAAAAACTCCTTTGAATGCACAAACAGAAGCATTCGGCGTCAACCTGACTCTCAAAACAAGAACATTATCTTTTTTCTCAAAAAACAAATTACCTTAACTTTCACACAAACAAAAAGAGCGAAAGCAGTACAAACAAAAATTCGCACAAAACTTTCGCCCAAAAATTTTCGTCTTATTATTTACCAAATAGTTTTTCTACAAAACCAATTCGGACAGACGATAAACCAACCGCCCTACAAACAACAAACCAAGCAGCAAAATAAAGGGCGAGAAATCAAAACCAGAAACCGGCGGAATTTTGCTACGAATTTTCGCATAAACCGGCTCTGTTGCTTTTTCTAAAATCTCCATTGTTTTCTGCGCATATTTATTATTCGCTTCCAAAATCTTGAAATGAATCAACCAATGCAAAACAACTTCAACGACAACAATCTTAAAATAGATGTCAACCACCAGAGCAATGATGTAAAAAAATGGCTCCAACAAAACACCCATAGAAAAAACTCCTTACAAATTAAAACATTCAATAGACAAGATAATCACTATTTTTCTCTTTGTCTAGCTCAATATCCATTTTCGCCACAAGAACTTTTACAACTCTCTTCCCTGCAGCTCGCGAAAACGCGTCATATCGAACGCACGTCTTCTAACCTCGGAATAATTATACTCCGGAGCATCCTTCAAAGGCGGACGCCGACCGCTCAACCGTTCAATATGTGCTGCCAAACTTTCTCTGGTTTGCCGATTCTCGTTTCCCATACGTTTAAGCATCAGCATCTCACCCATACTGTGATCATATTGTGTCTGATACTGATTATTAGACATTGAGCGCACCATCTGTTCCCGCAACCAATCATACCAAACAAAGTTTGATTGCATATCTTTGTCTGTAGCATGATAAACGCCGTACCCGTTATCATCATAGCCATGATTTATCCCGGCCTCATACGCATTGCGCCCCAAATTCTGCAAAACTTCTTGCGGCATCCAATACAAATCTTGCTTTTTCATTTGCTTCAAAACATGATAATATTCCAAAGCCTTTTCATATTCTTCTTTTTCAACTTTTCTGTCTGCTTTGTCTTTGGTTGTCTGTTGGATCATACTCCGCATCTGCCGAAGTTTCATCAGCTTATAGGAAAGCTCATTACACTTCTCTTTAGCTTCCTTAAACACACTGTTTTGATAAAGAGAAATACAAACCATCAGCTCCATTTCGCGCTGATAAGACATATCCAAGAAATCATTCCGTTCCTGCAAATCGTCCTGAGACACAAAGCCATCATTCATATGTTTAATAATGTCTTCCGTCTCATCAATCCAACGATAATATTCACGGCTTGACGTACTCTCAGAATTAATCTGCTCATAAGAATCAGCTAACATAAACTGCAAGTCCTCACCGACATCCATAGCAATTTGATGTTGCATTTCATCGACGCGTAAATCCTGGTTTCCGACCTTAAGTTTAATATCTTTCGGAGCCAAAGCTATCTGCCGAGCCAAAACATCGCCTTCTTCTTTTCCCACTCTAAAACGATTCTGTACGGCACGGCTGATAATCTCTTGTGGCGAACGTCCACGCGTCTGCTGACTAAGGTTCAAATCAGTCAACCCCGTATTAATAGCCTTTTTCATACGGCGTAAATGTTCAAGTTTTTCAGAATTTTGCGGTTGTTCAAGCATAACAGCCTCCAGTTACTTAACTTCCTCAAAAATGATTTTTGCCTGTTCCAGCCAAATAATCCTATCTATAATCCAATTACTGATTTGTTCGATTTTCTCAAGTTCAACCCCCATCGCCTGCCCGATACGGCCGATAAGCAGGGTTTCTTCATCAGAGAGTTCGTCATCTGCATGAGCCAAAATGCACATTTCTTTAATCAATTCCAACGCAGCGCGACGATTATCAATAACCTTAACGGCATTGACCACTTCTTCATCATTATCAATTTTCAAAATTTCATCAACGCGCTTATCCGTAATACCATAAACTTTTGCCATTTTACGAATAAATGCCAGCTCATCCTCATCCAGATGCCCATCTGCAGCTGCCAAACGAGAAAAAGCCTTCATAAAAGCCACTTTTTGGTCTTCATTGAGTTTAGATAAAACTTCCATATTTTGCTCCATTATAAGCTCCGCCATTACTTTATATCCTTAATACCTTTGTTTGTGCAAATGATACTAGATATTTAGCCAAGACGCAACAAAAAACACCCCACGAACAAAATAAACATACAGAAAACGTGAAAACTTCTAAAAATTCGTTGAAAATCATAACACATTAACTTAAACTGATAGATAAAGATAAATTTTATTTAAGAGAAAAACGTGGTAAAAAAATATTATATTAAAACTTTCGGCTGCCAGATGAATGTTTACGATTCACAACGAATTGCAGCCATTCTTAGAAACCTCGGCTATGAAGAAGCTTCCTCGGTAAGAAATGCCGATTTGGTCATATTAAATACTTGTCACATCAGAGAAAAAGCAGCAGAAAAAGTTTTCTCTGACTTAGGCCGCATCAACCTCATCAAACAAGAACGTGCCGAAGAAGGTAAAGACACCATCATCGGTGTTGTGGGTTGCGTAGTCCAAGCCGAAGATAAAGAAATTTCCAAACGCGCCCCGTTTGTTGATTTTGCCACAGGTCCCCTTACTTACCACCGTCTTCCTGAAATTTTAGCAAAAGTAGCAAGGAAACGTGGCTTAAGTATTATTGACACCGAATTTCCGGCTATTGCAAAATTTGACTTTCTTCCAGAAAACAAAGCCGAGGGAGGTCTTGCTTACCTTGCTGTTCAGGAAGGATGCAACAACTTCTGTACTTATTGCGTTGTTCCCTATACCCGCGGCATAGAATACTCTCGTCCCGTTGCGGAGGTTTTGAAAGAAGCACGCCATTTGGTTGAAACCGGCAGTGTTGAAATCAATTTACTTGGCCAAAATGTCAACTCTTATCACGGCGAAGATGAGAACGGCAAAGAGCGCAATCTGGCTTATCTTCTCCGCCGTATTTCAGAAATTGACGGCTTAAAACGCCTGCGTTATACCACTTCTTATCCTGCAGACGTTGATGATGACCTCATAACCTGCCATAGAGATTTACCTAAGCTGATGCCTTATCTGCATTTGCCGATACAGTCCGGCTCTGATAAAATCCTTAAGGCAATGAACCGCAGACACAACTCCTCGGATTATTTAAAAGTTGTCGAAAAATTACAACAAGCCAACCCTAACTTAAGAATGTCCTCTGACTTTATTGTCGGCTTCCCCGGAGAAACTGACGAAGATTTTAAAGCCACGTTGGATGTTGTTAATAAAGTGAAATATATTCAAGCCTTTTCATTCAAATACAGTCGCCGTCCGGGAACTCCGGCCGCCATAATGCCTAACCAGGTAGAAGAAAAAGTCAAAAAAGAACGGTTGGAAATCCTGCAAGACTTGTTATTTTCATATCAGTTAAAGTTTAATAAAGAATGTTTGGGTAAAATAATGCCTGTATTATTTGAAACCAAGGGACGGCACGCAGGTCAGCTCATTGGCCGCACACCATATATGCAAAATCTGCATGCCAAATTGGATAAGGAAAATTTAAATAAAATAATCAATGTCAAAGTAACCGACGTAACGACCAACTCGCTCAGCGGTGAACCAGTCTGAACAGAAACAAAAGAAGGAGAAGACCCATGGCTGAAGTAAATTTTGAACTCTACAACAACCAACTCGTACAACAGTTGGTCGGTGCTTCTGATGAAAACTTAAGATTAATTGAACAGCTTTTAGGCGTCGAGATTAGTTCTTTCGGCAACCAAATAAACATCAAAGGCAATGATGACGCCGTAGAACAAGCCAAAACAGCCATAGATTTACTCTACAACAAAGTCAGCAAAGGCATTGAAATCGGCGAACAAGAAGTTAAAGCCGCAGTACGCATGAGCGATGAAGGCCCCGCAAAAATTGATGAGCAAAACCTCAATGATATTGTCTTAAAGACCAAGAAACGCCACATTTACCCGCGTTCAGCCACCCAAGCAAAATATATTCAGGAAATGATGAAAAACGAGTTGGTTTTCGGCTTAGGCCCTGCCGGTACGGGTAAAACCTATTTAGCTGTCGCCTTAGCTGTTTCCATGATGCTTGAAGGCAAAATAGACAAGATTATTTTATCTCGTCCAGCGGTTGAAGCCGGTGAAAACTTAGGTTTTCTGCCCGGAGACTTAAAAGACAAAGTAGACCCGTACTTGCGCCCGCTATATGATGCCTTGTATGAAATGTTGCCGGCCGAACAAGTTGATAAAAAATTAGCAATCGGCGAAATCGAAATTGCCCCGTTGGCTTTCATGCGCGGCCGCACGTTATCAAATGCCTTTGTTATTTTGGATGAGGCTCAAAACACAACACCGATGCAAATGAAGATGTTCTTAACCCGTCTGGGCGAAAACTCACGCATGGTCGTCAACGGCGACTTAAGTCAGGTCGACTTACCGCGAGGCACAATTTCCGGCTTAAAGGACGCATTAGACACTCTGGAAAATGTCAATAGCATCAGTTCTGTAACTTTCAGCGCCAATGATGTCGTTCGTCATGGTCTGGTAGCCAAAATCGTAAAAGCTTATGAAGAGAAAGGTAAAAAACAACACGGCTATGACTAAAACAAACCTCTCCATCACCTTAAATGAAAATGGTTGGGAATCAGAAATTCCCGACCTACAAAATCTGGCCAATTCCGTCCTCATTACAGCTCTAGATTATGTCAACGAGCACGAGGATATTGACTTTTTGCAGATGGAAAAAACCGTCAACTTCAACCTCTGCCTAAGCAATGATGATGAGGTTCATACCCTAAACCGCGATTTCAGAGGGATGGACAAACCCACCAATGTTCTTTCTTTTGCTGCCATTGATGACCCTGACTTCGACAGGAATTTGGAACTTTTTGACGATATTGAAGCAGGAGATATCATCATTGCACTTGAAACGATGCAGCGTGAGGCTAAAGAAAAAAACATATCCCTAAAAGACCATTTTTGCCACCTCTTCACACATGGTATTTTGCATCTTTTAGGCTTTGACCATATTGAAGAAGCTGAAGCCGAATATATGGAAGACTTTGAAATCAATATTCTAAAAAAACTAAACATCAAAAATCCTTATGGAGATTAATAAACAACAATGACTGATGAAAATCATAAAGAATCACTTTGGCACAAATTAAAATGTCGTTTCACGCGCAAACAACTGGAAACAGTCAGAGAAACTATTGAAGATTTGATTGAAGAAGCCAGTTCCGAGGGAGAATGCCCATTTACGGAACATGAACAATTATTGCTAAACAACATTTTATATCTAAAAGATAAAAAATGTTGTCATGCCATGATACCTCGGGCAAACATTATTGCTTTTCACAAAAGCGGCACGGTTAAAGAATTGGCTGAATTAATGGTAACAAAAGGCCATTCGCGTATTCCGATTTACGGAGATTCATTAGATGACATTTTAGGCATCATTCACATTATAGATTTAGCCAAATGCCTGCTCAAAAATGAAGACAATGTCAAAGTAGAAGATATTGTCAATCGCGAAGTAAAATTTGTTTCGCCCTCAATGCGGGTTATGGATTTGTTGCGCGACATGCAGGCAAACAAAATACATATGGCTATGGTCGTTGATGAATATGGCGGTGTCGACGGTTTGGTAACAATTGAAGACTTGTTGGAAGAAATCGTTGGTGACATTGAAGATGAATATGACTCGGAAGAACAGCATGTCATCATGCTTCAAGACGAAGGATTAGTCATTGCCGATGCCAGAGCCGAGCTTGAAGAGATTAAAGAAGCCGCAAATTTAGATTTAAGCGAATACATTGACTGTGATGAGCTAGAGATTGACACGCTTGGCGGATATGTTTTTCACTTAGCGCAACGCATTCCGTCCAGAGGCGAAACAATTGAAGGTCCGAACGGTATAAAATTCCGCATTTTGGAAGTAGATCCCAGACGCATCAAAAAAGTAATGATTGTTATGCCCAAAGAGGACAAAAAAGAAGCTGCAAATGCTTAACTGGCTGGCAACACATAAAAAAAGCCTATGCTTTGCTATAGGCGCAATAAGCGTCTTAGCTTTGCCGCCATATTATGTTTTTCCACTGCTTTTCATAAGCATCAGCTATCTCTTATTTTCCATATCCAAAGCAGATTCAGCCAAAAAAGCTTTTGCTTATGGATATTGGTTTGGCTTTGGTTGGTTTGCTTTTGGGCTTTCATGGATAGGAAATGCACTATTAATAGATGCTGCTGCTCTAGGCTGGCTATATCCGATAACCTTATTTGCTTCAGGAGCTTTTTTCGGTCTATTTATCGGCATTCCAGCAGCTCTTACACATTACTTCAAAAAAGCCTACGCCCAATGGCTGGCATTTGCCGCATTGTGGGTTATTTTTGAATGGATACGCAGTTTTATCCTCACTGGTTTCCCCTGGAATTTGATGGGCTCGGTTTTATCCTTTAGCCCTCTACTTTTACAAAGCGTCTCTATCTTTGGCACCTATGGGCTCTCTTTGTTGGTTTTGCTTGGATGTTCAGCCCCTGCCCTGTTTTTCATATACCGCAATAAAAAATCCATTTATATCTGCACAACAACAATTATCAGTATTTGCGCCTTCATATATATTTTAGGGCAACAACGAACAAAGAGTATACCGGAAAAAACTTCTGATATAACAATCAGACTTGTTCAGCCTAGTATCCCTCAAACAATGAAATGGGATAAAGCTTCGCTTGAAAACAATTTTCTGGAATATATACGCTTAAGTAAATCCCAACCCTTAGATAACATAGATTTTGTTATCTGGGGAGAAACGGCCACACCTTACCCGTTAGACATAGAAACACAATATCGGGAATTAATAACCGAAGCCATCCCGCCGAAAGGATACCTGATTACGGGATTAGTTAGATACGAATTTGAAAATTCATACAACTACCACCCGCTAAACTCAATGTTTATTCTAAATAAGCAAGGAGAAATTATCGATTTCTATGATAAAAGCCATCTGGTTCCTTTTGGCGAATATATTCCACTGCGCCGCTTCTTGCCGGACTGGATACGTCCCGTAACTCAAACAATATCCGACTTTAAGCCAGGCAAACCTCACAAACTTTTTCATCTAAAAAACTATCCAACATTTGGAGCTCTAATCTGCTATGAAATTATCTTTCCCGCACAAATTATCGACCGTTCAAACAAGCCGCAATTTTTAGTAAATCTTACCAATGATGGTTGGTACGGTGACAGCGCCGGTCCGCACCAACATCTAGTCAGCACCCAACTACGAGCGATAGAAGAAGGCATAACCATTATTCGTGTTGCCAACACAGGCATAAGCACGGTCATATCACCTTTCGGAAAATTCTCCCCTAAGCTGCAACTAAATCAAAAAGGTATTCTTGATGTCTCCCTGCCCCAAAAGCTTTCAACCGACACGCTCTATGGCAAATATGGCAACCTGATTCCGCTTACATTATGCTTTTTGAATATATTAATAGCCTTTATTATCTATCAAAAGAAATCCTAACTTCTTGAAAATTAAGGCTTTGGAAGCGTTTTAAAAAATATACCTTCAGAATATAAAATATTATATAAAAAATCAGTTGACGAAAACCCCATTACAGCCTATTTATAGGGTAATAGACTAATTTAAAGGAACGAATAATGAGTGCAGATATTAGCAAAAAATCAAGTCGTGGCAGAACCCCTGACGGAGAACCCAATCCGATTGATGTACATGTAGGAAACAGGATTCGCCTACGCCGTACATTGCTCGGGCTGAGTCAAGAAAAGTTGGCGTCTCTGCTTGGTTTAACATTTCAACAAGTCCAAAAATATGAACGAGGAATGAACCGTGTTGGTGCTAGCCGCTTGTGGGATATCGGTAAAGTTTTGGAAGTTCCTGTCGGTTTCTTCTATGAAGACATGGACAAAGATGTCGCCAACCAAAGTCCGCGTATGTTTTCTTTGCCGGACAGCACACCTTTGGCTCTAGCCGAAGATACGGAAGACATTGACCTAGACCCGATGCACAGACAAGAAACCATCGAATTGGTCAAAGCTTACTACAAAATTCCAAATCGTAAGGCTGCAAAATGTATGTTTGACCTGATTATTGCCATGTCAAAAACAACATACAATAATCATGAAGATGAAGACGAAGAAAAATAATCTTCTGTATAGATAGTTAAAAAAGCTGGCTTTTAGCCGGCTTTTTTTTATACTGCTCTCATAACTTAACACAGAGGATAAAATGAAATATCTCTTTACATCAGAATCTGTTTCCGAAGGCCATCCGGACAAAGTTTGTGACTGCATTTCAGACACATTAGTAGACCTTTTTATCGGTAAAGATGCCAATGCGCGCACCGCCATTGAAACTATGGCCACGACAAACCGTGTCATCATTGCAGGAGAAACCAGTTGCAATGCCTACATCAGCCAAGCTGAAATAGAAGACACAGTTCGAAACGCCATTCAAAAAATAGGCTACGACCAAAAAGGTTTCAGTTGGCACACTGTCAGCATTGAAAATTTGCTCCACCACCAATCATCAGACATTGCACTTGGTGTTGATAACGACGGGGCTGGCGACCAAGGAATTATGTTTGGTTATGCCAAGAAAGAAGATGGTTTTGATAGTGATTATATGCCTCTGGCAATTCATTTGGCCAACCGTATTTTAAAAGACTTGAGCGAAGCCAGACACAAAGGCGAAATCAAGGGCATAGAACCGGATGCAAAAAGTCAAATAACCGT
This sequence comes from uncultured Pseudomonadota bacterium, assembly GCA_949292375.1. Classification (GTDB taxonomy): domain Bacteria; phylum Pseudomonadota; class Alphaproteobacteria; order RF32; family CAG-239; genus Scatacola_A. The sequence goes on from CASEZG010000007.1 coordinate 10,736, forward strand.
TGAATATGATAACGGCAAACCCATTAGCATCGCCAAAGTTGTTTTATCCACCCAACATTCGGAAAAACTTTCCCAAAACGATGTTCGTGAAATTGTCGAAAAAATAATAGAAAGAAATCTTCCCCAAGGCTGGATGCCTCAAAGAAAAGATATCTTAGTCAACCCAACCGGGAGATTTGTTATCGGAGGACCGGACGGAGATACCGGCTTAACCGGTCGAAAAATTATTGTCGACAATTATGGCGGCTATGCACCGCACGGCGGCGGAGCTTTCTCCGGCAAAGACGCCACCAAAGTAGACCGCTCTGCCGCTTATATTCTCCGCTATCTTGCCAAAAATGTAGTTGCCGCAGGCTTGGCCGAAGAGTGCCTTTTGCAGTTGTCATACGCCATCGGCGTAGCCGAGCCCCTGTCTTTTTATATCAACTGCAACCAAACAGCCAAAGTAGACGAACAAAAGATTTTAAAAATTTTAAGAGAAATGGTTGATTTAACCCCCAAAGGAATTATAAAACACCTGGATTTGCAGCGTCCGATTTATGCACCAACGGCTGCTTATGGCCATTTTGGACGGGCTCCGCAAAAGAGCGGTTCATTTTCTTGGGAAAAAACAGATTTAAGCAAGGAGTTGGTAAAATGCTTTTAAGTGAAAAACCAAAATTTTTCGGCCGGCGTAAAGGGCGCATCATCCGCAAAGCAAAAACCACGTTACTGGACGCTTTTTTACCTAAAATCCGCCTAAAAGATGATTGTTCTTTTGATAAAGAAACCATGTTTGGCAAAAAGGTTGAAAAAGTTTATCTGGAAATAGGCTTTGGCAATGGCGAACATTTAGCCGGACAAGCCAAAAACAATCCCAATATTGGCTTTATCGGTGCAGAAGTTTTTCAAAATGGTGTTGCCAATTTACTTAGCCTGATAACCGGCATTAAAGAAGGCAGCAATTTGCCTGAAGATATCAATTTAAGTGCAGACAGAGAAGACAATATCCGCGTTTATGACGATGATATGCGTTTGCTGTTTCCGCGTATCCCTGACGGATTTCTGGATAAAGTTTTTGTTTTATTTCCTGACCCTTGGCCCAAAAAACGCCATGCCTCAAGAAGATTCATCAATCCCGACAATCTGAAAGAACTAGCGCGTATTTTGAAAAAAGGCGGAATTTTAAGAGTTGCCACCGACCATAAGGTATATAAAAGCTGGACATTGCATCAATTACATGATTGTCCTGATTTTCGCTGGACAGCCACCTGCGGCAATGATTGGAAACATGAGCCTGCTGACTGGGTTGAAACAAAATACCAGCGCAAAGCTATCCGCGAAGGACGAAAACCGGTATTTTTAGATTTTGAAAAAATATAGAAAAAAGCTCTGAAAGGCAGAAAACTTTCAGAGCTTTTTTATTACAACAAACTAAAATTTGTTTAAGTTCATTCTTGGTCTTTGTCCGGCAAATGTGTTTCACCCGTACCATGGAAACCGTAAGAATAACCGCATTCATAACATCTTCCACCGGCAGCTTCTTCTGAAAACTCATGAGAACCACACATTGGACAAGTATGACCTTCGTAAACATGCTTTTTGTTAACAGATACGCTTTGTGTACCTTTCTTAGTTTGCTTTTCCATAAGATTTAAAATTTAGAATTATAAAAAACTAATAGATAAAAAACTCAGTTGTGAGCTATACGCCTTTTGCCCACATCTGTCAACCGTAAACAACTAAAATTTTCTGCCATAAAATCTGTATTAGCAGCCCATTATATAAAGTTTGTAAAACCTCGGAGAATGAGGCATATAGTAAGAAATAAAGGCAAAAGTACCGCAGCGTACATAAACGTACGTGAGTACACTTTTGTCTTAAAATTTCTGTACTAGATGACCATTATACGAGTTTTTAATAAGAGGGGTAAGTCGTAATCGTAGGCTGTATATTAGGCTCTTCTATGATATTGACATCCGAGGTAGGATAAGACTGAACATCATATATGCGCCCACCGGATTCATATAGGGTATTTTGAATCTGCTGATTAACAGCTTGGGGCGATTCTTGCGGACTTATTTGCGGATTCTGCGGCAAGGATTCGGAAACAACATTGCTTGGCGCCATTTGTGATGGCATAGATACATTGATTGTACTCAAATTATTTGCCGAGGATTCATCAGTCATATCTGATGATGCGCTATCCAAAGCGGACTGAAAACCATCGCCGACAATCGGCTGCCCCATAATATTTCCCTCTTCCGGAGTCAACTGAACCGTTGCATTGTCATACACTCCGGGAGCGGTCTCTGAAGCTCCGTATATAACCGTATCATTGTCATTTGCTGTTGCAGAAAAAGCATATAAAAGATTAATCAAAAAGATAATTTTTCTCATAACAAAAGCTCCCATTTTTTAGAAATACATATCTAAAGAAATAGGAGCTTAAAATCAAAATCCAAGAGGGAAAATTAAGATGCTTTCTCCATCAAGACAACATTATCATGAAGCAAAGCATACGTATCTTCCGCAATCATCAATTCTTCATTCGTCGGAACAACCAAAACTTTAACCTTAGATGAAGGTGTTGTAATTTCTGTTGCCTGACCACGAATATGGTTTGCTTCTTCATTCAGTTCAATTCCCAAAAACTTCAAACGTTCACAAACTTTTTTGCGAATAAAGGAAGAATTTTCACCGATTCCTGCCGTAAAGATAATGGCATCCACCCCGCCAAGCACAGCCATATATGCACCGATGTATTTGATTAAGGCATGAACATAAACATCAACCGCGGTTATAGCATCCTGATTTCCTTCCAAATATTGTTCCTCAATATCGCGCAAATCCGTATATCCGCGTGTCAAACCATACCAACCGCTTTCCTTATTAAGCATGGCATTAACTTCATCAGCGGTTTTGTTTTGTGTTTTCATAATATGCAACGGAATATAGGGGTCAATATCACCGCAACGCGTTCCCATAATCATTCCTGCCATCGGCGTAAAACCCATAGAAGTATCAACCGACTTTCCATCCTCAATCGCCGTAACCGAAGCTCCGCCGCCTAAATGGCAACTGATAAATTTGCCTTTATATCCAAGCATTTTAGCCGCTTCTTCCGCCACATATTTATGTGATGTTCCATGAAACCCATAACGACGGATTTTGTGTTTTTCATACTGCTCCAACGGAATAGCATAAAGAAAAGCCTCTTTTTTCATACTCTGATGAAAAGAAGAATCAAAAGTAGCCACTTGCTTAACTTTGGACAAAAGCTCCGTAATGGCATCAATACCATACAAAAAGGCAGCGCCGTGCAACGGAAGCAAATCGCCGGCTTCACGCGCCTTGTCCAAAACATCTTCATCAATAACAACAGACTTATCAAAATATTCTCCGCCATGTCCCATACGATGCCCAACCGCATCAATCTCCTCGACTGACTTAATCGGACCGGAAAGCAACATATTCAAAACTTCCTTAATTGCTTCAATATGGTTGTGCAGTTGAACATCCTTAACCAATTTTTCATTTTCGCCAACCGACATACTGACGCTTGAACCATTGATACCGATACGTTCAGCCATACCCTTCGCCAATACTTGATGTTTTTGCCCATCCATCAAAAATAGCTGATATTTTACAGTAGTAGAGCCGGAGTTCAGTACAAGAATCTTCTTCATATATATTTTCCTATGTTGTTACTGAGATAAAAAAACGGGGTGCTATCATAATAGCACCCCGCCTTTATGCCACAAAAATACTAATTAGTCAAGCTAACCGTATCTTGAGCAATTGCCAACTCCTCATTTGTCGGGATAACAAAGGCTCTGACCTTGGAATCCGGCGTGGTAATTTCGGCAAAATCACCACGTTCGTTATTCTTTGCTTCATCGACTTTGATACCCAAATAAGCCAAACGCTCCAACACCAGTTTGCGAACAATAGGAGAGTTTTCTCCAACACCTGCCGTAAAGACAATGGCATCAACACCGCCCAAAGCCGCGATATAAGCACCGATATATTTAACAATATTGTAAATATAAACCTGCATAGCTTCCAAAACTTTCGGTTCACCGCGATTATAAGCAGCCTCAAAATCACGAGAGTCGCTATATCCGGTCAAACCATATTTACCGCTTTGTTTGTTAAGCATTTCATTAACTTCATCCGGTGTCAAATTCTGTGTCTTCATAATATAAAGCGGAATATAAGGATCAATATCGCCGCAACGCGTATCCATAACGATACCGGCCAGAGGGGTCATACCCATAGAGGTATCAATACACTTGCCATCCTTAACCGCCGTAATTGACGCACCGCTGCCAATATGGCATGTAATGATTTTTGATTTTTCGCCGACAATTTCCGCTGCTTTCTGAGCCACAAATTTATGTGATGTTCCATGCGCCCCATAACGACGAATTTTATAGGTCGTGCGCTGTTTTTCAGGGAGAGCATAAACATAAGCCTCTGCAGGCATTGTTTGGTGAAAAGCCGTATCAAAAACCACAACTTGCGCAACAGTAGGCAGCTCTTTCATAACGGCACGAATAACCAAAGCAGCCGCCGGATTATGCAACGGAGCCAAAGTTGAAAGGGATTCAATATCCTCAATAACCTTTTCATCAACAACGACAGCCCCCTTAAAAATAGAACCACCTTGAACGATGCGGTGTCCGATGGCGGCAATCTCGTTCAAACTACCTATAACACCATCTAACAAAAGCTTCATAACCTCATTCAATGCGGTTTTATGATCCGGCAAATCAACTTTAACTTCTTTTTTGTCACCATTGGCATATTTTATACCCACAAAAGAAGCCTCTCGCCCGATACGTTCGGCATTACCTTTGGCAACAACATCATACTTATCGCCATCCACATTAAAGAGCTGATATTTCAGCGTAGATGAACCGGAGTTCAAAACAAGTATTTTCTTCATCATTACGTCCTTATTTTTTAGATTTTTTCAAATTATTTTTGGGCCTGAATGCATGTAATCGCAATCATTCCCACAATATCTTCAACCAAAGCACCGCGAGACAAATCATTAACCGGTGCGTTTAGGCCTTGCAACATCGGGCCATAGGCTTCGCAACCGCAAATTCTCTGCAACATTTTGTAACTGATGTTTCCGGATGCCAAATCAGGGAAAATCAACACATTTGCTTGACCCGCAACTTCGCTGCCCGGAGCTTTTTTAGCTGCCACAACAGCATCCAAAGCGGCATCAGCCTGCAACTCACCATCAAGTTTAATATTCAATGTATTATAATCAGGATCATTCTTCAAAGCATCCAAAGCGATTTGTGTTGCACGACGAACTTTGTCAACTTGGTCGCCTTTGCCGGAACCTTTTGTTGAGAAGGTTAACATAGCAACTTTTGGCTCCATACCAAACTTAATGGCGTTTTTACCTGCCTCAAGAGCTGTATCCGCCATTTCTTTGTCCGTCGGGTCAATAATGATGGCGCAGTCAGCTAAGATATAAGGCTTATCATTATGAACCAATATCAATAAAGAGGAAACGCTTGCACCTTTTTTAGCAGCCTTAATAATCTGCAAAGCAGGACGAACAGTATCGGCTGTTGAATGGTTAGCACCCGAAACCATACCATCAGCATCTCCGGCTTTAATCATAAGCGTTCCGAAATAATTCGGGTTCAAAGCCATTTTAGCAGCTTCTTCTTCGGTCATGCCTTTTTCTTTGCGCAGCTCATACAAAAGCTTCGCATATTTTTCTAAATTAGCCGATTCTGCCGGATTAATCAGCTCAATATCATCCATACTCCAATTATTATTGGCAAAATATTTTTTAACCGATTCGACATCGCCCAAAATAATTATTTTTGCAGCCTTTTCAGCCGTAATCAGATGAGCTGCTTTCAAAATACGCTCATCTTCACCTTCCGGTAACACAATAGTTTTTACATCGCTTCTTGCTCTTGCGACAAGACCATTCAAATAAGCACTCTCTAACATTGAGGCATCCCTTTCTACTTATGTTTAAACAAAATTATCTTTAATAAACAACGCTTGAGCGCAAAAGTCTATAAAAACTTTTGCTTTTTACGGCAAAATAATATACCATCTGCATAAATTTTGAACAAAACATCATTTTCAATAAGGATAAATCATATGGAAAGAACCCTCTCAATAATCAAACCAGATGCCACTTCGCGCAACATCACCGGTAAAGTTAACACGATGATTGAAGAGGCCGGCTTACACATTGTTGCTCAAAAAAGACTACAACTGACAACGAAACAAGCCGAAGAATTTTATGCGGAACACAAAGACAAAGCCTTCTTTACCAATATGATTGAGCAAATGACATCAGCCCCCGTTGTCGTCCAAATATTAGAAGCAGACAATGCTATTGCTTTATACCGCAAAATTATGGGAGCAACCAATCCGGCCATTGCTGATGAAGGAACGATTCGCAAAACCTTTGCCCTCTCCATTGACAAGAACACGGTTCATGGCTCAGATTCTCCCGAAAGTGCAAAAAGAGAAATCAACTTCTTTTTCTCTAATATAGAAATCGTCAGTTAAGGAGTTTGTCGTGTTTCTCCGTCTTATTGCTTTTTTTCTTATTTCCATAACTCTAAGCTCCGCCGCCTTTGCCGGAGACATGACCTATAGTGCCGAAATCACGGTTGACGTGACGGCTGAAAACGCATCAATCGCTCGTGAAAAAGCCATGACGGAAGCCAACCGCCAAGCTTACACTACCGTTGCCCAAAGAGTAACGACGGCCGAGGGCGTCAATAAGTTAAATGAACTTAATGACGCACAGATACTAAACTTCATCAAAGAAGTTTCCATCATTTCGGAGAAAGCCTCTAACGTACGTTACATCGCAACCCTAAATGTTGCAATAAACGAACACATCCTCAAAACCTACATGCAGGAAAACGACATTCCTTTTGTCATAAGTTCAATGGCAAATGTTCTGATTATTCCAACATTCAGAGAATTTAAGACAGATATGCCGATGCTCTGGGAGGCTGGCAACCTTTGGCGCAAAGCCTGGGAACAAAACCCTCGGACAATAGGCTCTGCAAAATTTTACAGCATTCCGGCAAACGGTTCAAATTATGCCTCTTTGGATGCAGAAAAAGCTTTAAGTATGAACGGATTAGCCCTCGACAAAATAGCTTTCATCAACAACACCAAAGACATTTATGTCGCAGACGCCACCTACAACGGAATAGAAGGTTTAGACATCACCCTCTACACATATCGTAACGGAAAAGTAGAAAATATTTCTGTTGCGGGAGACCGCTCGCCTCAGCTGTTTATTGACGCCATCAACAAAATAAGCGATCACATCTACAACCAAATCAAAACACAAAACGTCATTGACAGACAAAACAAATCCGAGATTACCGTTCTCTACTCCTATGCCTATTTAAAAGATTGGCTAATGTTGGAAAAACAACTGAAAACAATTGATTATATCAGTAAAATCTCAACATCAGCCGTCGGCTCAGGAAGGGTTCAGTTCAAAATTACCTTTATCGGAGGCTTCGACAGGCTGCAAGAAGCCTTACGCAACAAATACTACAATCTCAAAAATGCCGGTGATTTTTACATAATCGAAAAAATATGAAAGGATTAAAGGATATGCCCGCTAACGTAAAAAACAATCGTAACTGGATGTTCTGGCTGACACTTTTGGTGCTGTTTGGCATCTCGGTTTATGTTCTGCGTTCGGTACTCCTTCCTTTTGTAACCGGCATAATCATCGGTTATTTATTAGATCCCTTTGCTTCAAAATTTGAAAAATGGGGCATGAACAGAACCCTAGCCACTTTTTTGGTGCTGTTGTTGGTTGCAATTGTCGTTCTTCCGGCCTTAATTCTTTTAATCGGTGTTATTGATGAGCAACTCGGCCGCTTCATCAATGTCGTTCCACAATACATCAGTGCTTTTTTGAAAAAAATAGAACCCTTTATTAACGAATTACACAATCGTTTCCCTTCTTTAGAGCCGGAAAAAATTCGCGAATATATGCGCAATAATTTGGTTAATACCTTAAAGGTTATCGGAGGTGTTTTACGCGGCATAATTACCAGCGGTTTTGCCATCTTCAATCTTATCTCTCTTCTCTTAATCACTCCGATTGTTGCATTCTATATGCTCCGCGATTGGGATATGTTCATCGCTAAAGTAGATGGTTTGCTGCCCCGCAAATCGAAAGCCTCAATTCGCGAACAAGCTCGTCAGATTGACCGAACTTTGGCAGGCTTCATCCGAGGACAACTAAGCGTTTGCGTTATCTTAGGCACCTATTATTCCCTCGGCTTATATTTCGTCGGGCTTGACTTAGGCTTGTTGGTTGGCTTCATTGCCGGCTTAATCTCATTTATTCCTTACGTTGGAAGCATTGTCGGATTCTTACTCAGCATCGGTATTGCCTTTGCGCAATTTGATTCCCTAATGCCCATTCTGCAAGTAGTTTTGGTCTTTGCCACCGGACAATTTTTGGAAGGCAACTTCCTCACGCCCAAGCTGGTTGGCGAAAATGTAGGTTTGCATCCGGTTTGGGTAATGTTTGCCTTGCTTGCCGGCGGTGTCCTGCTCGGCTTCTTAGGCCTGATGATTGCCGTCCCGCTTGCTGCTGTCATCGGTGTCCTGCTGCGTCATGCTATAGACAACTACAAAAAAAGCACACTTTATCTGGACAGCTAAATGCGTAAGTTAATTTCATTCATATTGCTCATTCTTGTCTTTTGGGGAACTTGGCATTTATACAACAAGCAAGCCCAATCTAAAAAAGGCGGAATTGTCAACATCGGCATAACTCTTCCTCTCAGCGGCAAAAACGCGGAGACAGGCTTAGCAGCTCAAGATGCCATGAATTTAGCTCTCAAAGAATGGAAAAACCGAAAAACCAGCTATCAATATCGCCTATTTTACCAAGATGATTCGGGCGACCCTGAAAAGGCAGGAAAAAACCTGTCCAACCTGATTGAAAAACAAAACGCTGCAGCAATCATAACCTTATGGACACCTGCAGCTCAAAAAGCCATTCCCTTAGCAGATAAATTTCGCCGCATTCACTTCACTTGTGCAATAGGCAATGACTTAAGCGATGGCCGATATAATTTCAATCATTATCTGTCATATCACACAGACAAATTCACTGAAACTTTTTTTAACACAACAGGCAAACTCCCCGCCTCTTGTAGCTCAAACCTGTATGATGCGCTTAATTTATTGATTTTCACTTATGAGAACACATCTCCGGCTTGGGGCGATTCTCTCCCGTCTGCGGAGCGCATTTCCCGCAATCTGCACAAATTAAGCAACCATACCACGGCATCAGGACAAATATTCATTTCTCCCCGAGGAGAAGTTCTTCAAGCGGAGGAATAATATGAAGAAACTGTGCTTGTTTCTGTTTTGCCTTCTCTACCCTTTCTCAACCCTTGCCGTAGAAGTTGGCGACATCTACTATAGCAACAAAACTTTTAATGCCAAACTTTTAGATGGCTTAATTCCCGTCGGCATTGTTTGGCAAGTTAACAATAACAAAGACGGCGGACTAATAATGTCTTTGGAGCAACCGGGGTCTAAAAACTGGGAAAAAGCTCAAACCTATTGCCGTGTTTATCAAACAATCGGAACAAAATCCGGCGACTGGTTTCTGCCTGATTTCCTACAACTGTTTCCCATAAACAAACTACAACAACAACGCATTGGCCCACACACTTTCTTATACCTAAACCAAAAGTTAGAAAAAATAAAATCAGCACGTCCGCTAAAGGAAGATACCTATTTTACTGCTTCAGACTATGCCGAAGACAAAAAATCAGCCCTCGGGGTTCACCTTGCCACCGGAGAGCTTGTTAAAATCAAAAAAAAGAGTCGCAGCAGCTTTCGCTGTATGATGTCATTTTAAGCTCAAAAATATATAATATTCCTCATTTTTTTAAGGATTATTTTAGATATTAAATTTATGATGTAACATCATCACAAATTTAAGGAACGAACAATGTTGCTGTACTTATCAGACTTTTTTAACTCCGTCACACTCCGCGGTTTTATAGCTTTCTTTCTAGCCTTAATTTTGGCTTTATCTTTCGGCGGAAAACTCATCAATTTTTTGCATTGCCACCAAGCTAAAGGCCAACCAATCAGAGAAGACGGACCTCAAAGCCACCTTCTAACCAAAAAAGGAACTCCCACCATGGGCGGATTACTCATCTTGGGTTCCTCAATCATCAGTATGTTGGTTTGTGCAGATTTGCATAATTCTTTTGTCTGGATAAGCATTTTGGTTCTATTTGTTTACGGCTTGACCGGTTTTGCTGACGACTATGTAAAAGTAACCAAACAAACAGCCAATGCCATGACCGCAAAAATGAAATTATTTTTACAATTCACAACAGCTCTGGCCGCCGTTTGGATTATCTCCCAAGCCACACCGGAAAGTAGCCGTTTTGAACTAACCTTTCCGTGGTTTAAGAATTTTGCCTTAAATTTAAGCTGGTTTTACATTCCCTTTGCCATGGTCGTTATTGCCGGAGCCTCAAATGCCGTAAATTTAAGCGACGGCTTAGATGGCTTGGCTTCCGGTTTATTAGTTGTTTCCTTCATGGTCTTCGCTATTGTCGCTTATCTTTGCGGAACGGAATTTGCGCCTCTATTTAGCTTAATGCCGATTCCACATACGGCAGAAATCGTCATAGTTTGTATGGCTGTCGTTGGTGGTTGCGTTGGCTTTTTGTGGTTTAACGCTCCTCCTGCAAAAGTTTTTATGGGAGATACGGGTTCTTTGGCTTTAGGTGCTTTACTCGGTACAATCTCGGTCATGACCAAGCACGAAATTTTACTGGCCATTGTTGGCGGCGTATTCGTTATAGAGGCTTTATCCGTCATGATTCAAGTTGCATATTTCAAAAAAACCGGAGGCAAACGCTTTTTCAAAATGGCCCCCATTCATCACCATTTTGAACAACTTGGCTGGAAAGAAACCACTGTTGTCGTCCGCTTTTGGATTATTGCCCTCATTCTTGGCATTTTAGGCTTAACCACATTTATAGAACTCTAGGAGACAAGCGTGATATCTTTTTCAAGAAATAGCCGCAGTATTATTGCTAATTGGTGGTGGACTGTAGACAAAGTTTTGCTAACACTTATCACCATCATCATCCTTATCGGCATTTTCTTGAACTTTTCTGCCAGTCCTGCTGTAGCCAATCGTATAGGGGCAGGAAGTTTCCACTTCATCAAACGCCAATTATTTTTCCTGCCCATCGCCTATATGCTGATGATTTTTCTCTCCATGCAAAATCTAAAAACGATTCGTCGCATTGCAATTCTGGGATATACGGTAACTATTTTACTAATGATTGCCACACTCTTTTGGGGAGAAGAAACCAAAGGTGCCTCAAGATGGATTCACATTTTTGGTTTTTCCTTGCAGCCCTCCGAGTTCATTAAACCTTGCTTTGCGGTTGTCGCTGCCTGGCTATTTGATGGACAACAAAAATACCGTGACTTTCCCGGCAACATCCTATCCACATGCCTTTTTGCCTTCACATTAGTCTTACTTCTGGCACAACCTGATGTCGGCATGTCAATTGTTGTATCTCTCATTTGGCTGTTTCAGTTTTTCTTAGCCGGTCTCTCATTATTGTTAGTAACCATTTTAGGGCTCGTCGGCATAGGTCTTCTTGTTACGGCATACTTTACTTTTGACCATGTGCATACGCGCGTTCAACAATTTTTAGATTCAGAAAACAATCTAAGCTATCAAGTCAAAAAGTCTCTCGAAGCTTTTGAAAGCGGAAGCATATTCGGCAGAGGCCCCGGAGAAGGCGTTGTAAAATTAAACATCCCTGACGCACACACAGACTTCATTTTTGCTGTTGCTGCTGAAGAATTTGGCTTGCTTTTATGTCTGGTTATAGTAGGCTTATATGCAGCAATTGTTGTGCGTTCAATGCTGACATCGATGAAAGACAACAACTTGTTTATCATTCTCTCAGCATCAGCACTGGCAGCATCCTTTGGTCTACAAGGAATTATCAATATGGCCTCAACCCTACACCTAATGCCGACCAAAGGCATGACCCTGCCATTCATCTCCTATGGTGGCTCATCATTACTTGCCACAGCTTTAGGAATGGGAATGCTTTTGGCCATAACTCGAAAAAATGTTCATGCGGAGGACAAAGATGTCGGCGACTAAAAAGAACAAAAAGCCTCAAAAACCCCTCATTATCCTAACTGCCGGAGGCACCGGCGGGCACGTCTATCCTGCAGAAGCTTTAGCAGACGAACTCATCAACCGCGGATACCGTGTTGAACTCATAACAGACAGCCGAGGCAAAAACAACTATAAAGGTCGCTTGGGCGAAATCCCCAATCACGCAGTTTTAGCGGGAGCTTTGGTTGGCAAGAGCAAACTTTTCAAAATAAAAAGTCTCATTAAAACCGGCCTAGGAGTTTTGCAAGCAGGTTATCTCATTTTTAAAAAGAAACCTATTTGTGTTATAGGTTTTGGAGGCTATGCATCTTTTCCGAGTTGTATGGCAGCCATCCTGCTCGGCACCAATCTAGTCATTCATGAACAAAACTCCGTTATGAGTCGCACCAATAGATTTTTAAGCAAATATGCTGCTCTGATTGCGCAAAGTTTCAAAAAAGTAAAATATACCCCCAATGGCGTTAAAACAATTTTGACCGGCATGCCCATCCGAAAAACCATTGCTGACATTCGCAACACCCCATACCCACCGCTGGGAAAAGAAGACAAATTCCAAATTATGGTTCTGGGCGGTTCTCAGGGAGCAAAAATATTCGGAGACATCATTCCGAACGTCATCAAAGAATTAACTCCGGCAAAACAGAAAAAAATACGCATTTTTCAACAATGCCGCGAAGATGATGTTGAAGACGTAAAACAAGCCTACAACAATTGTGAAGCCGAAATTACCATATCTCATTTTTTCAATAATATGCCGGAACTTTATGCCGGAACTCATTTAATCATCTCACGAGCCGGAGCATCTTCCGTTTCCGAAATCACAGCTGTTGGCCTTCCCTCAATTTTAGTACCTTTACCCATTGCCGCAGATGACCATCAGAGCATGAATGCAAAAGAGATTAATGATGCAAAAGCGGGAATTGTTGTAAAACAAAAAGACTTCACCCAAGCCAGACTAAGCGAACTTCTTAAAGAGCTGATGTCTTCGCCAAAGAAACTACAACAAATGTCAGAAAATGCTAAAAGCATAGGCATTACAGATGCCGCCGCACGTTTTGCTGATGCCGTTGAAAAAGAAATTATCACAAAATCTAAACTTTAGGAAAAAAGAAATGTTTGGCCTAAAACTGTTTAAATCCAACATCGCAGATATTCTTCCCGCCGTCCGAGGAAAATACGCATACAACGTCAGCCTAGCCAAATATACATGGTTTGGGGTTGGCGGGCCTGCTGAGGTTTTATACAGACCGGCCGACACAGAGGACCTAAGTTATTTTCTAAAAAATAAACCCCACAATCTCCCCGTCTGCATTATTGGCGGTGGTTCAAATTTATTAGTCAGAGATGGCGGTGTTCCCGGTGTCGTCGTCCGTCTGGACTCTGCATACTTCCGCAAAATAAGTTTTGGCGAAAACACCATCACTTGTGGCGCAGGTGTTAAGAATGTTGAGCTCAAGAAAATTATGCTAGAGAAACAAATCGGCGGCCTTGAGTTTTTATGTTCCATTCCCGGAGTTATCGGAGGTTCCGTAAAAACAAACGCCGGATGTTTCGGCTCCTCGGTCAAAGATGTTATCAAAGAAGCAGAAATCATTAATGGACAAGGAGATGTCAAAACCGTTCCTGTCGAAGATTTAATGCTCTCATATCGTAGTAGCTTTTTCCCTGATGACTGGATAATTTTAAGCATAACCTTCCGCACCACAAAAGACACAGCCGAAAACATCAAACAGAAATTGGATGAACAAAAAACCTATAGGATGAAAAATCAACCCTATAATCAAAAAACAGCCGGTTCAACCTTCAAAAATCCTGAAGGATTAAAAGCATGGGAGCTCATCAAAAAATCAGGCTGTGCCGATTTACAAATTGGCGGAGCAAAAGTATCGGAAAAGCACAGCAATTTTTTGATAAACACGGGCAAAGCAACCGCTGCTGATATTGAAACCTTAGGCGAAACCATCATCAAAAAAGTTCAAGAACAAACTTCCGTAACCCTAGAATGGGAAATCAAGCGTATGGGAATAAACAAGTAAAAATGACCAATAACGCTGAAAACATAAAACCGACACCCTCTCAAAACAATCGAGTTTCCTTGCCTTGTGAATGGCCGATGCGAATGCTCGGAAATCTTTTGATTATCGCACTGATTTTTTCAATCTCATTCATTACTGTCACCATCCGCACCAACCTCGTTGGAAGACAAATCGATTATCTTACGGAAGAATTTTATAATCTAACCACCACACTGGGGTTCACATTAGATGATATTCTGGTAGAAGGACGCAAAAAAACCTCACAACAAGCACTTCTGGAAGTTTTAAACTTAAAGCGCGGAGATAATATTCTAACTCTTGATTTAAATGATTTAAAAAGCCGTGTAGAAACACTCCCATGGATTAAACATGCCGAAATTCGTCGCAGCTATTTTCCAAATATTTTATACATCAGCCTAAAAGAAAGAAAAGTCGCCTCCATCTGGCAGATCTCCGAAAAATTCCATCCCATAGATACGGAAGGAAATGTAATTGATGCCCCCTTCAAGCCAACACGTCCAATTCTGCTGATTGTTGGAGAAGAAGCTCCTCAACACATTAATGAGCTCTTAAGCATTATTAAAAAGGATAATGACATCTGGCCTCGTGTAAAAGTTGCCAACTACATATCTAAACGCCGTTGGAATCTGATTTTAGATGATATTGAAAACGGCATAACCATAAAACTTCCGGAAGACAATATAGAGCAGGCTTGGAAAAAATTAATAAAATTAGATCAGACGCAAGGTCTTCTTAAACGTAAATTAACCTTCATTGATTTAAGATTAAAAAATAAAGTCATCGTCAAACTCGGCAAAATGACAGAAGAAGAGCGACAGAAGCTCAAAGAAAATAAAAAAGACAAAACCAGAGGAGCATAAGTTGACACATTCGTTTAATCGACTGACAACCATCGCCGCCTTAGATATCGGTTCATCTAAGGTTTGTTGCGTCATTGCCAAAATCAGCCGAGACAGACGGATTAACGTTGTCGGCTATGGCTACAATGCCTCCAAAGGCATAAAAAATGGTATTGTAACAGACATCAATCAAGCCACTCTTTCAGTCTGCAACGCCGTAGAAGCCGCCGAGCAAATGGCAAATGAACGCATTGACCGAATTATTGTTAATATATCCGGTGACAAAATAAAAAGCATCATCAAAGACGCCACAATTGCCATTAACAAAAACCGCCCAGTCAATGAAGCCGACATAACCAAAGTCATTGAGAAAGGCATCAACAAAATCAATGTTGATGAACATGAGCTTATCCATTGTCTTCCGACAAGTTATCGTTTAGATATGGGCGATGAGATTAAAGATCCCCGTAACATTTTTGGCGAAAGCCTTTCCGTAGATATTTTGCTAGGGCTCGTACCCGAAGTCCAGTACCGCAATCTATCCACCGTCATCGAAAATGCTCACTTAGAAACAGCCGAAAAAGCCTTTTCGCCCTATGCCTCAGCTTTAGCTTGCTTGGTTGAAGACGAAAAAGAAATCGGAGCCACGGTTATAGATATTGGCGGAGGTACAACAAGTATCGCCAGTTTTAAACATGGGCACCCGATATATTTTTCTTCCATAGGCGTTGGCGGCAATAATGTAACCAATGATATTGCTTGGGGTTTAACCACATCTTTCACGCATGCCGAAAGATTAAAAACATTGCATGGCTGTGCCTTTTTAACACAGGCAGATAAAGAAGAAACAATTAATGTTTATCCCGTGGGTGAAGAAGACGACAGCTCAATAAAACAAGTTCCGAAATCCGAACTTATCAGTATAATCACCCCCCGAATTGAAGAAATTTTTGAGTTGGTTAATCAAAAACTCAGCGAACAAGGTCTAAAAGACATCTCTAGTCATCGTGTTGTTCTAACCGGTGGCGGAAGCCAACTATCTGGCATCAGAGAAGTTGCCTCAATGGTTTTAGACAAGCAAGTTCGTTTAGGGCGCCCCAAAAGCATCCCCAACCTACCTGACATTTTATACAATCCGGCATTCTCAACTGTTGTCGGGCTTCTATCTTTCGCACTTAACTATACCGAGAAAAAGCCCACCAAAACGATTCAAAAGCAAAGCAACAGCAACTCTGCTTTCAACCGCATTTTTGGTTGGCTAAAGCAAAATTTCTAAAAAAAATTTTTTTAGTAACCAAAACTTAATCACTTTTTCTTATTCTAAAAACAAAGTTAAGTAAAATTTTGGAGTAAGAAATACAATGTCAATCAAATTAGCCGTACCGGAAAAAACTGTAATGCACCTAAAACCTCGGATTTCCGTCATTGGTGTCGGAGGCGGTGGCGGCAATGCCGTAAATAACATGATAGCGCAGAATCTGGAAGGCGTTGACTTCATTGTTGCCAATACAGATGCTCAGGCTTTGGCTCATTCTTCTGCCAGCCGCAAGATTCAGCTAGGCTTAGAAACGACACAAGGTCTAGGTGCTGGAGCCAGACCCGAAATCGGTAAACTTGCCGCCGAAGAAGCCAAAGATGAAATTGAAAAAGAACTCGAAGGTGCCAATATGGTATTCATCACTGCCGGCATGGGTGGCGGAACGGGTTCAGGAGCAGCTCCGGTCGTTGCACAATTAGCCAAATCCAAAGGCATTTTAACCGTTGGCGTTGTAACCAAACCTTTCCAATTTGAAGGGCGCAAACGTCTAGAAACCGCAGAAGCTGCAGTTGAAGAATTTACCAAACAAGTAGACAGTATCATCATTATCCCAAACCAGAACCTTTTCCGAATTGCGGACAAAAACACCACCTTGGCCGACGCCTTTGTCATGGCAGATAATGTTTTGTACGCAGGTGTTCGTTCCATTACGGACTTGATGATGATGCCGGGCTTAATCAACCTTGACTTTGCCGATATCAAAAGCATCATGGAAGACAAAGGCAAAGCCATTATGGGAACAGGAGAAGCTGAAGGCGAAGATAGAGCTGTGAAAGCCGCGGAACAAGCTTTAAGTAACCCATTATTGGATGATTGCTCTATGCGTGGAGCAAAAGGTGTTCTTATCAACATCACCGGCGGACAAGACATAACCTTATTTGAAATTGATGAAGCGGCAAGCCGCATCAAGGAAGAAGTAGACGAAGATGCCAACATCATTTTCGGTTCAAGCTTTGATGAATCTTTGGCTGGAAAGATTCGCGTTTCAATCGTTGCAACAGGTATTGGTGAAAACGTTGCGCGCCAGGTTCAAAGCAAACCCTTAATCAAACCGAGCTACATTGAAGAAAGCTACAGCACAGAAACCATCATCACTCCTAATGAAGAGCTCGATTCAAACTTAGAAAAATTTTCAGCAACCAAAACCGAAATCGCTGAAGAACCCGTGGAAACCATCAGCAAAGCTGAGGTAATTTCCATAGAACAAGAAGCTTCTGCGCCGGCGGAAGAAAAACTTCAGACATCCGTTTCTGATGAAAAACTTGAAGAATTCGATTCTCTGGAAACATCGTCAACTATGAACGAAATGCCTAAAGCATCTTCTTTGTTCAAAGCTATTATTAACAAAACGGAAGACATCAACGCTGAAGCTCAATTAGAAAGCCTTCTGTCTTCCAACGAAAACAGTTTTACGGCCAAAACTTCACTTCGTACGGTTGAAGAAGAGCCGGAATTATTCCCAAACCACAATCCTGCTCCGTTCTCCGTTCGCAAAATTGAAGAACCTGAACAGCTGATTGTCAACGATGAAGAAGAATACACGCCTACTCTGATTGAAAGAGTAACCGGTTTCTCCATCGCCAAAAGAAATCGGAAAAGACTAAAGGAGCATGAGGAAAAAATCCAAGACTCTGTATCCCCCTCTTTTTCAGATAACGATTACAACGAAGAAGATAGACTGAATTTAGAAATTCCCTCTTTCTTACGTCGCAGTAAGTAAATTTTGCCGATTATTATCGTTATAAACCAAAAAAGCCCTGCACAATGCAGGGCTTTTTAATTTATGAAATGCTATTGAGCATTAATCAACGTAATTTCTACACGACGATTTTGCTCTCTGCCGGCAGCCGTTGCATTTGAAGCAATCGGATTATTCTCACCATAACCATAAACCATCAGTCTGGAAGCATTAACCCCGCGTAGCTTTAAATAATTTGCTACGGCTTGAGCTCTTTGCATAGACAATTTGTCATTATACGCGGCACTACCTGTATTGTCAGTATAGCCGGCAACTTGAACTTTTGTCTTATCAAATTCATTAATCACTTTAGCAACCGATGTTAGAATATTGTTAAATACAGGCTTAAATACAGCAGAATCCGTATCAAAAGTGATATTGCTCGGCATAATTAAGCGTACATTTTCACCAACCTTTTGAACCTGCACACCTGTTCCGACCAATTCTTCACGCAAACGGCTGGCCTGAATATCCATATATCCACCGACACCGGCACCTCCGGCAGCACCGATTCCAGCTCCGACCAAAGCTCCTTTTTCACCACCGACTAATGCACCGATTCCGGCACCGGCAAGCGCACCGATTCCTGTTCCCCATGCAGTCTTTGAAACTTTGCTCTCACCTGTATAAGGGTCTGTTGCACAAGCCGACAAAAAACAAATTGCAACCAACGACAAAATCAATTTTTTCATCAATTCTCTCCTTTGTTAAAAATACTAACCACAGTTTACGACT
This sequence comes from uncultured Pseudomonadota bacterium, assembly GCA_949292375.1. Taxonomy (GTDB): domain Bacteria; phylum Pseudomonadota; class Alphaproteobacteria; order RF32; family CAG-239; genus Scatacola_A. The sequence continues at coordinate 29,634 of CASEZG010000007.1, forward strand.
TTCTCAAAATGGTACAAAGGAAAAAAACATCCACACACAAAAAAAGCGTCCCTACTCTTCCGAGTAAGAACGCTTAAATCGTTTACACTTTCACTTTTTCTCTTTCTTTCTAAATGCGGGACTATTCTCCACGAGATAAACGCCCCAAAAGATAAAAGCAAAAATAAAAATAATAAATCCAGCTAACAACATAAAAAAATGTTTTTAGAGTTTAACTTTAGGCTGCCACCTTAATCCGACTTAAAAATTCCCATACCTCACTCCAAAACAAAGCACTGATACGATAATTTTCAATTTCCGCAGAACAAAGGTCCGTCCTGTTAACATTTTCGCGAAACAGCTCAAATGAGTTATCCGCTTTTTTGCTGATGTTTGCGAGCAATGTCACTCTCTTTTCTTCTGTCAAAGAAAGATAATAATCTCTTGCCGCAAACTCATTAATTTCTAAGTTATTCCGTCGCACATGTTTACCGCCGTTAACAAAGGCTTCAAGCAATTTCCGCGTCCGGATTTTTTCAATTTCCTCACCAAACCTTTTCCAGAACTGTCTGGCTTTATTCCGCCTAAAATAGCGAAACAAATACATCAAACTATTTTCCGAAAAAGTTTCGGCATAATACTTTTGAAAGATTTTTGCCAATTTGCTAAGTCTGACTAAGATATTAAGAGCTGTTGTTTCTGCAAACCGTACAGCCTCATCAACATCAAAATCAACTTTTCGGTAAGCAAACTGCGCCACGTTTCCACTGAGAACCGCTTCACTCTTCAGCAGTCTCTCCAGATACTTCTTTGTCTTCATAAGCACTGTTTTTAAGTTTTTTCAAATAATTTTCTTTTATAAGATTCAGCCTTCTGGGCTCCCAAAAGCACTTTTCCGCTTCGGCTCTTTTAATTTTAGCCTCCAACATCTCAAGTACCTTTTCCGCGTCTTCCTTAATCATAAATCCGACACAAGTCTCCCATTCCTCCAGCTCAAAAACCATTCGCCGCATATCTGCAATCTGATTAGTAATAACCTCTTGCAAATGCTTAACCTTATACTTACTTCTGACCAATTCCTCCGCCAACACGGAAACAATTATCAGAAAGAGAACCCCCAAAATGATAAGATAGTCCATAGCACAAAATTTTAGTTATTGACGCTCTGGTTCTGCTCTTTATCTCTCTTTTGCGCTTCAAGAACCACATATCTGTGGCACAAACGATAAATATCCATTTCTATAAGTTTATCATGATCCTGAATTTCCATCTCAGAGATGCGACGGATATTTCGTTCCATTTTACTCTGAATTCGCTCAAGCTCTTTTGGGGAAAATTCCTTCAGTAATTCTTTTATCACACTATCCTGAAAATAAGAGTTATCTTGAGATTCTTTGGTTTCAAATTCTGCCCAAGACTTCTGAGAATCAGAATCTTTCAGCAAAATCTCAAGACTTTTAATTTTTGAATACTGAATAACAACAATTACTGCCAGTAAAAATACGATGGCAAATAAAACTTTTAAATCTTCCATTTTTTTAAATATTTAGAGTAAAACATAATATCCAAATTAATATTTTTCAGACGCCAATATTGGACAAAAAACACAAAAAGTCAACCAAAATCAGACACACCACAAAAAAATCCCCTCTTTGGAGAGGGGATTTTCTTACAACATAAGTTACTTCAGAACTTATTCTGCTTCTTTTGTCTCATCGGTTTCTGCGTTCGGCAAAGCCTCATGAGCATTTGCCTGAGCAGCTTCTTCCTTCAAAGCCAAAATTTCTTTATCATTCTGAGCTGCAACTTTCTTCAAAGCACGGAGAACAGTACCCGTACCAGCCGGAATCAAACGACCAACGATAACGTTTTCCTTCAATCCGGTCAACTTGTCCACCTTGCCAGCAACAGCCGCCTCGGTCAAGACACGAGTTGTCTCTTGGAAAGATGCTGCAGAAATAAACGACTTAGTCTGCAAAGAAGCCTTGGTAATACCGAGCAAAATCGGGTCGGCTTGAGCCGGAGTTCCGTTCTCGGCAATAACTTTGGCATTCTCTTCCTCAAACACATCGCGGTCAACTTGCTCGCCGATGAGGAAGGTTGTATCACCCGGAACGGTAACTTCAACCTTACGCAACATCTGAGAAACAATAACCTCAATATGTTTATCGTTAATCTTAACACCTTGCAGACGATAAACGTCCTGAACTTCCTTAACCAGATATTCAGCGAGTTTTTCAACACCCAAAACGCGCAAAATATCATGCGGAGCCGGAGTACCTTCAACCAACAAGTCACCTTTCTTAACGATATCACCGTCTTGAACAACCAAATGGCGACCTTTAGGAATCAAATACTCAATCGGTTCACCTTTCTTCGGAACTACGGTAATACGTTGTTTAGCCTTATAGTCCTTACCGAACTCAACCATACCATCAATATCAGAGATAATGGCTTGGTCTTTCGGACGACGAGCTTCAAACAACTCAGCAACGCGAGGCAAACCACCGGTAATATCCTTGGTCTTAGAGCTCTCTCTCGGAATACGAGCGATAACGTCACCGACCTTAACTTCAGCACCGTTATCAACTGTCAAAATAGCATCAACCGACAGATAATAACGAACTTCTTTACCGTTATCAAAGGTAACAGGTTTGCCTTTGGCATCTTTCAAGATAATGCTCGGCTTCAAACCGGCACTGCTTGAGCCAGAACGCCAATCAATAACAACCTTAGAAACAATACCGGTTGTTTCGTCAACGCTTTCCTTAACCGAAACATTATTAATCAAGTCAACCAGTTCAACCGTACCTTCTTTTTCGGTAATAACCGGAATTGTAAACGGATCCCACTCGGCAACTTTCTGACCTTTCTTCACCTTAGCACCTTCGGCAACCAAAATCTTTGTACCGTAAGGAACATGGTGACGAGACTTCTCACGACCGTTAGCATCCTCAATAACAATTTCGCAGTTACGAGACAAAACAATCGCATGTCCTTCTTGGTCAACAACCGAGTGATTATTTTCAAGCTTCAAGACACCTGCGAACGGAACTTCAACAGAAGCCTGTTCGGCAGACTTAGAAGCAGCACCACCGATGTGGAAGGTTCTCATCGTCAGCTGTGTACCAGGTTCACCGATTGACTGAGCAGCAATAACACCGACAGCTTCACCGATGTTAACCGGCGTACCGCGAGCCAAGTCACGACCATAACAAGCGGCGCAAACACCGTTTTTGGTTTCGCAAGTCAAAACAGAACGAATCTTAACTTGTTCAACACCGGCTTTTTCAACAACGTCGACATCGTTTTCATCAATCAGTTTGCCTTTCTGAACCAAAACCTCACCGGTCTCAGGATGCAGAATATCTTCCTGAATTGTACGTCCCAAAATGCGTTCACCGATAGAAACGATAACATTACCGCCATCAACAACCGGACGAACGATAATACCGCGTTCCGTACCGCAGTTGGTTTCGGTAATAACCACATCTTGAGCAACATCAACCAAACGACGGGTCAAATAACCTGAGTTAGCGGTCTTCAAAGCCGTATCGGCCAAACCTTTACGAGCACCGTGGGTAGAATTAAAGTATTCCAACACCGTCAAACCTTCTTTAAAGTTTGAGATAATCGGCTGTTCAATAATCTCACCACTCGGCTTAGCCATCAAACCACGCATACCGGCCAATTGGCGCATTTGTGCGGCAGAACCACGAGCACCGGAGTGTGCCATCATGTAAACGGAGTTGATGTAACCGTTTTCAGCCTTTGAAATGTTTTTCATCATTTCATCAGCGATTTTATCCGTACAAGCAGCCCAAATATCAACTACCTTGTTGTATTTTTCGCCTTTGGTAATCAAACCGTTTTGATATTGTTGTTCAAACTCCTTAACCTGTGCTTCAGTCTCAGCAATCAAGGTCTTCTTAGCATCAGGAACAATAAGGTCATCCTTACCGAACGAGATACCTGCCTTACAAGCATTGGTGAAGCCCAAAGTCATAATTTTATCAACGAATATAACGGTTTCTTTCTGACCGCAATGACGATATACGATGTCAATAATTTCACCGATTTCTTTCTTTTTAACCAAACGGTTAACCAAAGAGAACGGAACATCTTTGTGCTTTGGCAAAATTTGCGATACCAAAATACGACCCGGAGTTGTTTCAACCAAACCATATTTGAGTTCACCGTCATCTGTCATATATTCCATACGGCATTTAATTTTAGCATGCAAATCAACAACCTTAGCATCCAAAGCCATTTCAACTTCGTTTGTATTTGCAAAGATTGAACCTTCGCCTTTAAGTCCGTCTGCATCATAGGTCAGATAATAAATACCCAAGACCATATCTTGTGTCGGCACGATAATCGGCTTACCTGATGCCGGAGACAAAATATTGTTGGTAGACATCATCAAAACGCGTGCTTCCAACTGAGCCTCAACAGACAAAGGAACGTGAACAGCCATTTGGTCACCGTCGAAGTCGGCGTTGAACGCAGTACAAACCAACGGATGCAAATGAATAGCCTTACCTTCGACCAATACCGGCTCAAAAGCCTGAATACCTAAGCGGTGCAAAGTCGGCGCACGGTTTAAGAGAACCGGATGCTCACGAATAACTTCTTCCAGGATATCCCATACTTCCGGACGCTCTTTTTCAACCATTCTCTTAGCTGCTTTAATTGTTGTCGCATGACCATAGAGTTCGAGTTTTGCATAAACGAACGGCTTAAAGAGCTCCAAAGCCATCTTCTTCGGCAAACCGCATTGATGAAGTTTGAGTTCCGGACCAACCGTAATAACTGAACGACCGGAGTAGTCAACACGTTTACCCAACAAGTTCTGACGGAAACGACCCTGCTTACCTTTGAGCATATCAGACAAAGATTTCAGCGGACGTTTGTTTGTACCTGTAATGGCACGAGCGCGACGACCGTTATCAAACAAAGCGTCAACAGACTCTTGCAACATACGTTTTTCATTGCGGATAATGATATCCGGAGCGTGGAGTTCCAACAATCTCTTCAAACGATTGTTACGGTTAATAACACGACGATACAAATCGTTCAAATCAGATGTTGCGAAACGACCACCATCCAACGGAACCAACGGACGCAACTCAGGCGGAATAACCGGCAGAACATCAAGAATCATCCATTCCGGTTTTGTATTGGAATCAATAAAGTTCTCAATAATCTTCAGGCGTTTAATCAGCTTTTTGCGTTTAGCTTCCGAAGCATTGTCTTTCAGCTCTTCGCGAATAGCTTTTCTTTCAGCTTCCAAATCAATGGAGGCCAAAATTTCCTTCAAAGCCTCAGCACCGATACCGGCACGGAAAGAATCTTCACCATATTCATCAATGGCTTCCTGATATTGTTCTTCTGTCAACAATTCGTTAACACCCAACGGAGTCAATCCCGGTTCAATAACGATATAGCTTTCAAAGTACAATACGCGTTCCAATGACTTCATCGGAATATCGGTCAAGATAGAGATTCTGCTCGGCAGAGATTTCAAGAACCAAATATGAGCAACCGGAGCGGCCAACTCGATATGTCCCATTCTCTCACGACGAACCTTAGACAGAGTAACTTCAACACCGCACTTTTCGCAAACGACGCCGCGATATTTCATTCTCTTATACTTTCCGCACAAGCATTCATAATCCTTTACAGGACCGAAAATACGAGCGCAGAACAAACCGTCTCTTTCCGGCTTGAACGTACGATAGTTAATGGTTTCCGGCTTTTTAACTTCACCGTAAGACCATGAACGAATCTGTTCAGGCGAGGCGATTGAGATTTTGATTTGGTCAAAAGAATCACCGGCGACCTGTTGACCAAAAAATTTCATAATATCATTCATGTAAACTAAGCTCCTTTACCTTAAACTTCTTCGTTCAGCAACTCAACGTTCAGACACAGAGATTTGATTTCCTTAACCAAAACGTTGAAGGATTCCGGAATACCGGCTTCAAATCCGTCATCACCACGAACAATTGCTTCATAAACTTTGGTACGACCATTAACGTCATCGGACTTAACAGTGAGCATTTCTTGCAAGGTATAGGCAGCACCATAAGCTTGCAGAGCCCAAACTTCCATTTCACCGAAACGTTGACCACCAAATTGAGCTTTACCACCCAAAGGCTGTTGAGTAACCAAAGAGTACGGACCAACTGAACGAGCGTGCATCTTCTCGTCAACAATGTGGTGCAGTTTAATCATATAAATGATACCAACCGTAACTTTGCGGTCAAACTTCTCACCGGTACGACCATCATACAAGTCAATCTGACCAGAAGTCGGTAAACCGGCCATCGTCAACATATTGTTGATGTCATCACCGCTAGCACCGTCAAATACCGGAGTTGCCATCGGCACACCGTTTTTGAGGTTAGAAATCATTTCCAATTTCTCAGGTTCAGACAACGGAACAATATCATTCTTGTATTGCTTATCACCATAGACTTTCTTCAACTCAGCATTGAGCTCGTCCATAGTCTTTTCACCGCGTTTATACTGTTCGCACATCTCATTGAGTTGTTTACCGAGCTCACGCGCAGCCCAACCCAAGTGTGTTTCCAGAATTTGTCCGACGTTCATACGAGAAGGCACACCCAACGGGTTCAATACGATATCAACCGGCGTACCATCTTCCATATAAGGCATATCCTGCAACGGCAATACACGAGAAATCGTACCCTTGTTACCATGGCGTCCGGCAATCTTATCACCTGTTTGAATCTTACGCTTTGTAGCAATAAAGACTTTAACCATCTTCAAAACGCCCGGCAACAAATCATCACCTCGTTGAACTTTTTCAACCTTGTTGTCAAAATGCTTCTGGATTTTTTCCAAACGAGCATCAAATGCAGCACCAAACTCTTCAATCTTGGCCATAACATCTTCGTCTTTGACGACAATCTTACGCCATTGTGAAGAAGGCTGAGAAGCCAAAACTTCTTCCGTAATGGTAGAGTTCTTGGCAATACCCTTCGGAGCATCAACAACAACTTGTCCAAGCAACATAGACTTCAAACGAGCATCGAAGTTTCTGCGAATAATGGCAATTTCATCATCGCGGTCTTTAGCCAGCTGTGAGATTTCTTCCTGTTCAATAGACAAAGCACGTTCGTCTTTTTCAACACCGCGGCGAGAGAAGACATGTACGTCAACGACAATACCTTCAATACCCGGCTGAACACGCAAAGACGTATCGCGAACATCAGATGCTTTCTCACCAAAGATAGCGCGCAAGAGTTTCTCTTCCGGCGTAACCGGAGATTCACCCTTCGGCGTAACCTTACCAACCAAAATATCACCGGCCTTAACTTCAGCACCGATATAAACGATACCGGCTTCATCCAAGTTACGCAGAGCTTCTTCGCCCACATTCGGAATATCACGAGTAATTTCTTCCTGACCGAGCTTGGTATCGCGAGCCATAACTTCAAATTCTTCAATATGCAAAGAAGTGAAGACATCATCACGAGAAACACGCTCAGACAACAAAATAGCATCCTCGTAGTTCAAACCGTTCCAAGGCATAAAGGCAACCAAAACGTTTTTACCCAGAGCCAATTCGCCCATATCGGTACAAGGACCATCAGCCATAATATCGCCGGCCTTAACCTCATCTCCGACCTTAACCAACGGAACTTGGTTAATGCAGGTATTTTGGTTAGAGCGACGGAACTTTTGCAGCTTATAGATTTCAACACCCATATCTGCGCCGTTTCCTTCTTTGGAACGAACCACAATACGGTTAGCATCTACCGCATCAACGATACCGTCATACTTAGCCACAACCGTAGCACCAGAATCTTTAGCAACGGCAGCTTCCATACCCGTACCAACGAGCGGAGCTTCCGAACGCAACAAAGGCACACCTTGGCGTTGCATGTTTGCACCCATCAACGCACGGTTCGCGTCGTCGTTTTCCAAGAACGGAATCAAAGCCGTAGCAACGGAAACCAACTGTTGCGGAGAAACGTCAATAAAGTCAATTTCTTCCGGATGAGCAAACTCAAATTCACCGGCTTTGCGGCAAGCAATCAAATCATTTTCAAAATGACCATCTTCCTTAACCTTAGCATTTGCCTCAGCGATTTTGAACTTGCCTTCTTCATTGGCTGACAAATAAACAACTTCTTTGGTAACTACGCCGTTAACAACCTTACGATACGGACATTCAATAAAGCCATATTTATTGATGCGGGCGTAAGTAGACAAAGAGTTAATCAAACCGATGTTCGGACCTTCCGGTGTTTCAATCGGGCAGATACGACCATAGTGTGTCGGATGCACGTCGCGGACTTCAAAGCCTGCACGCTCACGGCTCAAACCGCCGGGGCCCAAAGCAGACAAACGACGTTTGTGCGTAATTTCAGACAACGGGTTGTTCTGGTCCATAAATTGAGACAACTGAGAAGAACCGAAGAACTCACGGATAACTGATGCAATCGGTTTAGCATTAACCAAATCTTGCGGCTTAACATTATTCAAAACTTCAGAGGACATTCTTTCACGAATAGCTCTTTCCATTCTGAGCAAGCCCATACGATATTGGTTTTCCATCAACTCACCGACGGAACGAACACGACGATTGCCCAAGTGGTCAATATCATCAACTTCACCCTTGCCATCGCGCAATTCAACCAAACGCTTAACAATACGCAAGATATCATCTTTGCGCAAAGTGCGATATGTGTCCGGAGCATCATCAAAAGAAATGTCCAAAGCCACATTCATCTTCACACGACCAACGGAAGACAAATCATAACGTTCATTATCAAAGAACAATGCCTTAAACAACTGGTCAGCTGTTTCATAGGTAGGTGGTTCACCCGGGCGCATAACACGATAGATATCAAGCAAAGCCTCTTCACGGCAGTTGTTTTTATCAGCTTCCAAAGTATTTCTGATATAAGGACCAACATTAACACCGTCAATGAACAAAGTCTTAATCTCGCTAACTTTTGCTTTGGAGATTTTATCTAACAATTCTTCGTTCAACTCGGCACCGGCTTCGGCAATAACCTCGCCTGTTTTACCATCAACAAGATTGTTTGCCAAAAACTTACCATACATTTTTTCTTTGGCAACACTGTAAAATTCCAAGCCCTCATCAGCCAATTTCTGAGCCGAACGCGGAGTCAATTTTTTACCTTGTTCCAAAACGACATCACCGGTTTTGGCATTAACCAAATCAAAATCAAACTTAACGCCTTTCATTCTTTCCGGAACAAACTTGGCTTTCCAGTTTTTCTTATCGGCGACATAAGTATCAACGTCATAGAAGTAATTTAAGATTTCTTCTTTATCCATACCTTTAACTTCGACACGATCAATCTTCTTACCTTCTTTGGCGAGCTTTTTGATTTTTTCTTCGGTTTCTTTAGAATACAAAGAATACAAAATAGAAGTTACCGGCAACTTACGTCTGCGGTCAATACGGGCATAAACCAAATCCTTGGCATCAAATTCAAAATCGAGCCAAGAACCACGATAAGGAATAACGCGGGCCGCAAATAAATACTTACCGGAAGCAACGGTTTTTCCTTTGTCATGGTCAAAGAAAACACCCGGTGAACGATGCATTTGAGAAACGACGACACGCTCGGTACCATTGAAGATAAACGTACCTTTATCCGTCATCAACGGAATATCGCCCATATAAACATCTTGTTCTTTAATATCGTGAATAGACTTTGCACCGGTAGCTTCGTCAATATCCCAAACCACCAAACGCAAGGTAGCCTTAACCGGAGCAGCATAAGTCATATCACGCTTAATGCACTCATCCACATCGTACTTCGGCTCTTCAAGTTCATATTTAACAAACTCTAACTCACCGTTTCCTGAAAAATCTTTAATCGGAAAAATTGATTTGAATACTTCTTCCAGACCAAACTCGCAAGGTTCAGCATTTTTGTCCTGCTCAATAAAACTTGCATAAGAACCGGTCTGAACTTCGATTAAGCTCGGCATATCCGACACAGCGTCAATTTTGCCGAAACTTCTTCTTACACGTCTTTTGCTCGTATAAGATTCTTTCATTGTGCTTTCATCCCTAGGTGTAATTCCGTAACAATCCTCGCAGCGAACACTGCATCCCGATTACGGAAGGTTATAACTCATAATTTTTTCAAAGCATAAAATCCGCCTGCACCAACAAGGCCTTGCGCCCCCGCAACCGAATTTGCAAAATAATTACAGACATCGTCTAAGTTTTTGAAATTACTTATTCAAAAAGATTCTTTTAAACGAGTCAAAGGCTCCTCAAACGGAACCTCTTTTTCAATAATAACATTTCTGCTTTAATCATTGCGCAATAAAAAAAATCAAAGTCAGAAATTTTAGTAATAATTTTTGGTAAAGACCAATCTATTACAAAGAAAGCCGGATGGCAGTCTTTTGACCGCCACCCGTCAAACCAAACTCAAAATTACTTAAGAGTAACTTTAGCGCCGGCAGCTTCCAATTTCTTTTTGATTTCTTCAGCTTCTTCCTTCGGAGCACCTTCTTTAACAGTCTTCGGAGCACCGTCAACCAAGTCCTTAGCTTCTTTCAAGCCGAGGTTGGTAATAGCGCGGATTTCTTTAATAACGTTAATCTTGTTGTCGCCAGAAGCTTCCAGAATAACATCAAATTCTGTCTTTTCTTCTTCAGCAGCACCAGCAGCACCACCAGCAGCAACAGCAACAGCAGCAGCGGCAGAAACGCCCCACTTCTCTTCCAACATCTTAGACAAGTCAGCAGCTTCCATAACAGTCAAAGCTGACAATTCATCAACTAATTTGGCTAAATCGGCCATTTTTTTTCTCCAATAAAATTTTATTAAACAATTAAATTACTTAAAAACTTTCGTCTTATGCTTTTAATATTATCTTTTAGGCCAAGCAATGCGAAGTGGATTTTGAGCATTGTGCAACAGTACACAAGCGAAAAATCCGCCAGCAAAACTGGCATAAAATAATAATACTAAGCGGCTTCTTTTTCGCTGTAAGCCTTTGTAACGCGTGCCAATTGAGCACCCGGAGCTTGCAACAGACCAATAATCTTGGCTCTGAGTTCGTCCATAGACGGGATCGTAGCCAACTTGTTGATTTCGGCAACAGAGAGAACACCTGTTCCCATTGCACCACCGACAACAATCAATTTTTCATTGTCTTTAGCAAACTGAACACAAGCTTTACAAGCTGAAACCGGGTCATTAGCAAAAGCAATGGCCGTCGGACCTTTGAACAAATCGGTCAAGCCTTCAAACTTTGTTCCTTTAAGAGCAAGACGAGTAATCCGGTTTTTCGTAACTCTGAACCCGGCACCTGCTTTTCTGATCTTGTCGCGCAGTTCCGAAACTTCCTTAACGGTCAAACCTTTGTAGTGAGAAACTACAATGATTTCGGAGCTGTTGAACAATTCATTCAGTTCACCGAGTAACTGTGTTTTTTCTTCGCGGTTCACTTATTGTCTCCAAACAAAACATTATCTTAAATTAGATAACGCCATTTTACACATCCGCAACTTTTGTTTTCACATCAGCCACGGGACCAAATCTGTCCAGGAGAAAAAAAGATAAATATTTTTCAACTCCCGTCTGCGCAGGATATTTAAAGTCTCAAACAAAAGCTTGCTTTGACCACCTGCGGTCTTGGACAGTTTTTCAGAAGCATTTAAGAACTTAAATATCTTCTGAAAGAGCGGGAAGCAAGCTTAGCCTGCCTCCCAAAACTTCAATTACAAAACAGAAGAATCTACTTTAACACCAACACCCATTGTGCTGCTCAAAGAAATCTTCTTCAAATAGTTTCCTTTGAGAGATTGGGGTTTAGCTTTCAAGATAGCATCAATGAAAGTCTTGGCATTGTCATAAATCTGCTCTTCAGAGAAAGATGCTTTACCAATACCGGCATGAACAATACCATTCTTTTCAACACGATACTGAACTTCACCAGCCTTAGCTTTTTTAACGGCACCGGCAACATCTGTAGTAACAGTTCCGAGTTTCGGGTTCGGCATCAAGCCTTTCGGACCCAAAACGCGAGCAACACGACCAGCCAAGCCCATCATATCCGGAGTAGCAATACATCTGTCGAAATCAATTTTGCCAGACAAAATTGAATCAACCAGATTCTCAGCTCCAACGATATCAGCTCCGGCAGCCTTAGCCTCATCAGCTTTTTCGCCCTGAGCCAATACGGCAACACGAACAGTTTTACCAGTACCATGCGGCAAAGAGCAAACACCACGAATCATTTGGTCAGCATGCTTCGGATCAACACCCAAGTTGATAGCAACATCAATTGTCTCATCAAACTTAGCAGTAGCGTTGGATTTAACGATTTTAACAGCTTCCTTCAGAGCATAAGCCTGAGTTTTGTCAACTGTCTTATAAGCATTTACAAGTCTTTTTCCAACCATCGTCTTACTCCACTACCTTAATACCCATGGAAACAGCCTGTCCTTTAACCATATTCATGGCAGACTCAACTGTAGAGCAGTTCAAGTCAGGCATTTTGGTCTCGGCAATTTCTTTAACCTGAGCCATAGTAATCTGACCGGCAACGGTCTTACCGGGTTCCTTAGAAGCAGATTTAACACCGGCAGCTTTCTTAATCAAATAAGAAACCGGCGGCAACTTTGTCTCAAAAGTAAAAGATTTATCTTCAAAAGCCGTAATAACAACCGGAACAGGAACACCTGGTTCCATCTTCTGAGTAGCAGCATTAAATGCTTTGCAGAATTCCATAATATTCAAGCCTTTTTGGCCCAAAGCCGGACCAACCGGAGGAGAAGGGTTAGCCTTTCCTGCGGGGATTTGAAGCTTGATTAATCCTAAAATTTTCTTTTTAGTCTTAGCCATTTTCATACCTCTGTTAGGTTCGTGGTTGTTCCAGACCATGGCTGGTCTCCCACGAAATTACGTTAATTTACACGATTCGCGCTCTCAAAAGGCAAACTCTGCCCTTTAAGAGTCGCCTCTATATATCACAACAGATTCAATTTGCAAGCATTTTCTTCAAAAAAATTTGATTCAAGCCTTTGATTTGACTCGCAAAACATTTTTCTCTTTTCGTTGAGCCAAATCAGAAGTACAATGCGGACAACGAACCGCTTTTATATCAATTTCCTCACAACAAAACGGGCACTTCTTTGTTGTTTCATTTTTTATATTTTCCTCTTGCTTCATTATCTTTTGCTGCAATTCATTAATTGTTTTGATTAAAACAAACACTGCAAAGGCCACAATAACAAAACTTATCAGAGCATTAACAAACATACCGACATTCATTGTAACGGCCCCAGCTTGCTGAGCCGCAGCCAAAGATGCATATGGACCGGCAACGCTTCCGTCCCGCAAGACCACAAAAAAATTAGCCAAATCAACTTTACCTATCAACAATCCCAATGGCGGCATCAACAAATCCTGCACCAAAGAATCAACAACCTTACCAAAAGCAGCCCCGATAATAACACCGACAGCCAAATCTATCGCATTTCCACGCATGGTAAATTTTTTAAATTCTCTCAAAAGATCTTTAATCATCTTCCTGCCCTCTAACAAAAAAGCGTCGGACAAAACCGACGCTTTCACATTTGTTCAAGATACCTAAACTTTTTCAACCTGTCCGAATTCCAACTCAACCGGAGTAGAACGACCAAAGATTGAAACCGAAACCTTCAAGCGAGATTTCTCAAGGTCAACTTCCTCAACCAAACCGACAAAAGAGGCGAACGGCCCATCAATAACTCTGATTTGCTCGCCAACTTCATAATCAACCACGGTTTGAGGTCTTTCAACGCCTTCTTGCATCTGCGTAATAATACGCTTTGCCTCGGCTTCCGAAATCGGTTGAGGCTTGTTGCGGCTGCCCAAGAAACCGGTAACACGCGGCGTATTCATAACCGCATGCCAAGTATCATCGGTCATTTCCATCTTAATCAACACATAACCGGGGAAGAACTTGCGCTCAGAATTAACTTTTGAGCCTTTTCTGACCTCAACCACATCTTCGGTCGGTACCAAGACATCAAAAATTTTGTCTTCCATTTTTTTCAATACAGCCTGTTCTTTAATCGATTCGGCAACTTTTTTCTCCGAACCGGAATAAACATGAAGGACATACCAACGTGCAGCCATAAAACTATACTCCAAGACCAAATATTAACTTAACAGCCCAGCCGAAAATCTGATCAACGAAGAAGAAGAAAGTAGCAGCCAAAGCCACCAAAATAATGACCATTATAGAGGTCTGCATAACTTCCTTGCGTGTCGGCCAGGTAACCTTTTTAACTTCTTGTTTTACCTGTCTGAAAAACTGAATCGGGCTAATTTTTGCCATAGATCCCATCCATCCAAAAAATTACAACAAAGCCAGCCTTTTTACATCATCTTTGGTCGCATCTGCACATACGAACACACAACCAAACAACAAAGAAAGGCTGTCTGATTTATCGGCAACATAAACTATAACACAAAAGAATGCAACATTTTTTTCAAAAAACGCCTAATTTGTCTTAATAAAACATCTCAAAAACATTTTTTGCTTGACCTAGAGTGTGCTCTAAGTTCTAAACTAAAAAAAATTTAATAATTTTGGGAGAAGATTAATGGGATATACGATTGGTCAAGTTGCAAAGAAAACCGGCTTAAGCGTCCATACTTTGAGATATTATGAAAAAGAAGGCCTTCTACCCTTCATCAAAAAAAACAGTGCCGACTTGCGCGTTTTTTCAGACTCTGACCTTGGCTGGCTGGAACTTATTGAATGTCTTAAAGCTACCGGCTTACACTTAAAAGGCATCAAACAATATATTGATTGGTATATTGAAGGAGATTCAACACTTCAGCAGCGATTAGATATGTTCAAACAACAAAAAATCCGCGTAGAACAACAAATGGCAGAGTTACAAAAGCATATGAACAAAATCAACTATAAAATTGAACTCTACACCCAAGCCGTCAAAGACGGCACGCTTCACCCCGAAAAAGAAACCGCTTGACTCTAAAAAACTTAGCTATGCTATACTGCCGAAAACAACGGAGAAAGAAATGAAACTTTATCACTACATCACCAAAGGCAACAACGCTCTCAATCAAGGAATTTTGTCTTTTGCCAACAATCCTCAGGCAGATTTGCATTATTACCTCAAACGCACCGGCGGTGAAACCACGCATAAGGGAATTGTTAAGTGGATGGAAAATTGTTTTACGGGCCGCAGCCGCGCCATTCGCGGTTTTTCCGAGCCCATCCAATGGACCGAAAAAAGCATAAACATGTTCAAACCTTTTATTGAAAATGCAGACCTTTTTGCCATTGATTTAGACGCTCTGCAAAAAGACGGCTTCATAGAAGCTGTTTATGTTTCGCCGGCTCTCCGTCCAAATTTAGATAATGAACTACTGCAAGATTGCGATGAAAAATTAGTCAAACTAAATTCTATTGCCGACATAGACACTTCACCGGTAGATTGGTCGGTTTGTGATGAAAAATTAGGCTTAAGGTTTTCGGTAGTGCCTTACTACTTAATCGTCATCAAAGGCGGCATCATCCCACCCCGCTACATTCATAAAGAAAATTGATACAAAAATTTATTTACATTTTTCAACATCTCCCTATAATCGCAAAAAATTTAATTATATTGTCTAACGATTATTTTGTACTAAGCTTTATGAAAACAAATTTATCTATCTGTAGCATAACAGTTGATTTTATTGATTGTGAGAGAAATAGCGTTATAAAAGCTATTGAAGATATGGTAGAAATATCTAAGCTGACCAATCCTAGCTGCAGCAAAGTTTGTGCCACATTAAAAGGCGTTTACGTATCGGTAAACAGCCAAAGCGACATTGCAGAAACCTACAAAAAATGGGACAAAGACTGGCACGAAATGATGATTAAAAAGGAAAAGGAGGCAAAAGAGCAAACTCATCTCAGAGGTTGCTGAGCTCTTTTACCACAATCAAACCGCTTTTTTACAAGCGGTTTTTTTATTAACTATAATAAACCCCGACAACAGAGATAATACCCAAAACAAGGGCAAAAGTTTTTCTAAACGTAAACTTATCCATTTTAAACAATACAGAAAGCAAAAATACCAAAAAAATTCGCATCTGAGCAATAATCATAACCACCGTCGGTGCGTCGTTAATAAAGCTAAATGTTTCCAAAAGATAATACAAGCTTTCCAATATTCCGACAACCAAGCCCAAAAACAACAAACTATTCCACCAATTTTGAGGCTTAAACTTTTGCTCTGAACAATCAGAAAAAACATTATAAGCAAAATACGGAAGCGCAAGCATATAATATGACAAGTTTATGGCTATTTCATTTGCTCCCAAACCATCAGAAACCTTAATCAAATACGGAGCCGCGACATAAAAAAGAACCGAACCTAACACCCAAAGAAAACCCTGCCGTTCTATTTCCTTAAAACAAGAATTCTCTCTACTCAAACAATCTTTACAAAACAAAAAAATTGAGAATATAAAAACAGCAAACATCCCAACAAAATAAGGCGTAATCTTTATATAGCCGACACAAGAATCAATAAACAGTGTCAAAAACAAATTACTGCTTTCTATTAACCCTACTAACCCCAGCGGCAAATACTCCAATGCCTTAACAAAGCAAACATATCCCAATAATACAAAAACACCATGTATCAATAAATATGGGATAGAAGAATATGTAAGAGTTATGCCCACATTCAGCCCATATATCAGTTGGATAACAAAAGCAATAAATGAGGTAAATAAAAGAACTTTATGATAGTTATATCTATTAACGGCATAATCTAATACCGCATCAGAAAACGAATTGGAAATTGTTGCCAAAACAGCGGTATACCGATAATCCATTCTACCCTCTTATTAAGTGATATACTAATCTCATATAAAATACATAAATAAAATATTAGTTAAAATCACTCTACAAGCACCACTCCACCACAACGCCGCATTTTTTGACGATTTTGTCCAAAATCAGTTTGACACCACATTTATTCTATGATATACAAAAAGCACAGTTAACAATATTAATTAATTTAAATTTATCTATTATGAAACTTAACATTCAAGGCTTAGACAAAGCTGAAGTTTTTAAAGCTCTCTACGACAACGCCTCACCACAAGGTTTAGGCTTTCTCCATTTTATTCCTGAGAATCTAAATATAGAAGAAGCCCGTAAGGCTGTGAAAGAACAAACCCGTTTTGATTACTACCGCGGACGGGTAATGAAAATTGACATCAGCGGGGATGAGCTTGAAACTTGGCTCTATGACCGCGATAACGGCGAAGGTGCTGCAGAACGTGCGCTCAGCTCTCTACAGCCAAAATAAAAGAGCTTATATAGATATCCCCCAGTAAACTGGGGGTTCTATAACAGCTACAAACCTTACGGTTTGACCACGCTCGTTGGCGT
The DNA here is from genome assembly GCA_949292375.1 of uncultured Pseudomonadota bacterium. Taxonomy (GTDB): domain Bacteria; phylum Pseudomonadota; class Alphaproteobacteria; order RF32; family CAG-239; genus Scatacola_A. The sequence continues at coordinate 47,054 of CASEZG010000007.1, forward strand.
GGAGCGATGTTGTTCCAACACCTTGCCATTCAGCCCCGAGTAAACTCGGGGTTTTCTGTAAGGCAACTAATAAAAAATTACACCCCAAGACAACCAACGTCTTAGGGTGTTTTTTTGCAAAATACATCAGCTTGCTAATCCAACAACTTCATTTCATTTAAGATGAATGCCGCAACAGCGCAAAGCAAACACCAAACTAATATCAATCCGCCGGTACTATTATGCGCGATTTCATTTCCATAATGGTCATAAGACACACCATATTTTTTATCCAAACGGTTATCAATAACCAGCCCGACTATAGCCACAACAACCAAGCCGACACCTGCAATACAAAAAAAAGCAAACATAACGTAAAATTTTTAAATAATATTCATATTTTTAATTAAAGTACGCCAGAGATAAAACCAACCACAATTTTTGTCAAAAAGAAACCCACCGGCCTAGCCGGTGGTTCTTCTTTAAGGGTGTAACCCTAATGGTGCCAGCGAACGCCTTAAGGGCGTATGACGGTCTGACGGGGCGAAGATT